>NZ_JBIVLB010000006.1:76051-219163 GCF_044751045.1 Streptomyces sp. NPDC088745 | reverse complement strand
GGGGCGGGGGGGGGGGGGGGGGCCCCGGCCGGGGGGGGGGGGGGGGGGGGGGGCCCGGCCCCCGCCCCCCCCCCCCCGCGGGGCGCCCGCCCGGGGGGGGGGGGGGGGGGGGGGGCGCCGGCCCCCCCCCCCCCCCCCCACGGCCGCGGCAGCGCCCCCGCCCCCACACGCCCCACACACCCCCACTGCGAAGGTCCCCCCATGTTTTCGCTTCCCCCCAACGCGCCAGTTCCCCCCGTGCAGAACCACCGACAACGTCCCGGCAAGACCTTATGGAGAAAACGAAGATGGCTACCCGCAGAGGATTCATCGGCAGTGCCACCGGTATCGGCGCGACCGCCTTGCTCGGCAGCGCCGCGTCGCCGAGCTTCGCGGACGTTCCGCCGCCCGAGGCCGGCGGGGCCGCCGAGGCGGTGAGCCAGCAGACGGCGCGCTCCTCGATGCTCGCCGTCAACGCCGGAATGCGTTCCAACTACGCCACCCTGAAGGCGGAGCTGATCAAGCACCTCTCCCCCGTGGTCGTCGTGCAGAACGACGCCAAGGGCGGCCGGTTCACCCTCGTGACCAAGGACGGCCAGGAGTCCGCCAACCCGGTGTCCGAGACGTTCGAGCTGGCGAAGTCCATCGCTCACGTCCCGCTCGGCATCTTCTCCGTGATCGCCTCCTACCTGGCGGACAAGATCCCGAACCTGCCCAACGCGAACCGCATCGACCCGCACGACCTCGTCATGGTCGCGTTCAACGACGACAAGTCGACCGCGTGGATCCCGCCGCTCCAGGCGTACGCCACCAGGCTCGCCACCGCCCGCCGCCAGCTCGCCTCCGCCGGCCTGCCCCCGGCGCTGGCGACGTCCTGCGGCAACATCCTGACCGCCGGCCTGAAGTTCATCAGCACCTCCGTCGCGGCCAAGACGTTCGACATGGCGTCGTTCGAGGCGTTCTCCGGCAGCGTCTACCCGGACATCCGCGTCAACATGGAGCACGCCTCGCAGGCCCAGATCAAGGGCGTGCAGGACATCATGAAGACCTGGCGCACCAAGGTCGGCGAGGCGGCGTGGGCCGACCTGTACTGCGTGGTGCTGTCGCAGTGGACCACGAGCGTCCTCAACCAGAACACCATCATCCTCAAGGACTGCATGAACGCGGCCAAGGTCGCCACCCACCTGATCGACCTGCCGGGCCTGGAGACGCCCGCGGACCCGGTCTTCACCGCGCTCGACAACCTCGCGCGGATCGTGCAGGACAACGTCGCCGCCGAGATGGTCTTCCCCAAGGACACCAAGGTCGCCGACGCGCTCAAGGGCCAGCAGGACCTGCTGTCCGACGAGATCCTCAACCAGCTCGGCAAGGGCACGGCCCTGCTGGCCGCGCCCAGCTACAACACGGTCGCCTCGGGGGTGTGCCCCGTCCCGCACTGACCCCGCCCCACCGCGCCCGTCCCCCTGCGACGGCGGCTGTGCAGGGGGACGGGCCGGCGGCCCCGTCGGCGCTCAGGCCGAAGCGCCGGACTCCGGTTCGATCAGGCCCTCGCGGTAGGCGATGCCGACGGCCTCGGTGCGGCTCGCGGCACGCAGCTTGGCGAGGATGTGGGAGACGTGGACGCTCGCCGTCTTGCCGCTGATGTACAGCTCTTCGCCGATCTGGCGGTTGGTGCGGCCCCGGCCCAGCAGCCGCAGCACCTCGCTCTCCCGGGCGGTCAGATCGGCGATCCGCTCCCCGGCGGCCGGTGCGTCCGCCAGCCGTCCGCGTCGTACCAGGGCGTCGAGGGCGTCCCGCAGCGGTACGGCGCCGAGCCGCACCGCCGTGTCCCGGGCCGCGTACGCCTGCTCGGCGGCCTCGTCGCGGCGGCCGGCGGCGAGCAGTGCCTCGGCGAGCCGCCTGCGGCAGCGGGCGAGTTCGTAGGGCTCGCCGTAGCCGAAGGCGGTCACCGCCCGCTCCCAGGCGGCGACGTCCGGGCCGGCGGCGGCGCGCACCGCCTCGGCCCGGGCGCGGGCCAGCCAGGCCAGGCCCTCCGGGCCCAGCTCGGTGCCGTCCCCGTGGGCGGCGGTGGTCCGGGCCAGCTCCTCCAGCTCTGCCGCGGTCCGCGTCCAGCGGCCGGCGCCCTCCGCGTCACCGGCGCGGCGGGCCTCCTCCGCGGCGTCCGCGACGGCCGACAGGGCGAGCGCGGCCAGCCGGACCAGCACGTCGGGCTTGTCGGTGGGCACGCCCGCCGCGAGGGTGTCGACCGCGGCGCCCAACTGCCGTACGCACTCCTCGGCGTCGCCGCGCTGCGCGGCCGCGTCGACGAGCACGACGCTCGTGACGAGCGAGACCATCCAGTCCGGGGGGCCGTCCAGCAGCGCGCGGGCGCCCGCGACCGCCGCGTCCGTCTCGCCGCGCGCCAGGGCGACGTACAGCGCGGGAGCGGCCGCGAAACCGGAGGCGGTGAGCTCGGTGACGTCGGCGGCCGCTCGTACGCACGCGTCCCAGCGGCCCAGGGTGTAGAGCAGCAGGGACCGCAGGTAGTGCAGCTCCATGGCGTACTGCGAGGAGAGGAGGCCCGCGCGGCGGGCGCGGTCGAGTCCTTCGCCGACCCGGGACAGGCACGCGTCCATGACGCCGCACTCGTAGCAGCCGAGGGCCAGGTGGTACAGCGCCCGCATCTCCACCTGGAGGTTTCCCGCGGCACGGGCCAGCTCGCGGGCCTCGTCGAGTCGTTCGCGGCCCCGCTCGCTGCGCCGGCCGGGCGGTTCGAGGGCGACCAGTGAGATCATCAGGTCGGCCCGGGCGTCCGCGAGCCCGAGCCGTTCGGCGACGTCCAGGGCCTGTCGGGCGACCCGCCCGGCGTCCGCGTCGCGGCCCACGGACCGGGCGGCGATCACGTGGGTCGCGGCCGCCCACACCCAGGTGCGGGAGGGCGGCTCGGCCGGGATCAGGGCGAGTGCCTCGCTGCTGTAGGCGAACGCGGCCTCCAACTGGTCGATCCTGATCAGGTTGTCCGCGAGGGTGTAGCGCACCCGGGCGGCGAGTTCGGAGTCGACTTCCGAGCCGCCCCGCGCGAGCGCGGAGCGGGTGAGCTGCACCGCGCGATGGGGGTCCCCGGCGTGCGCGGCGGCGGCCGAGGCGCGCAGGGTGAGCGTGACCGGGTCGCTGTGCCCGGGGCGCGCGGACGCGTCCACCACGGCCAGAAGTTCGAGCGCGGCCTCCAGGTGGCGCAGCTCTTCGGCGGGTGCGCGCAGGTGCTGGGCGTGGTCGGCGGCTTCGAGGGAGGCGGCCAGCGCGTCGGGCAGGTCGTGGCCGGCGCGGGAGTGGTGGGCCCGCTCGGCCGCGCTCGCGGGTGAACGGCCCGGCCCGGCGAGGAGCGCGGCGAACACCCCGTGCAGTCGGACCCGTTCGCCGGGCAGCAGATCCGCGTAGACGGCCTCGCGGGTGAGGGCGTGCCGGAAGGAGTACGTCATGGCGTCGTCGGTGACCAGCAGTTGGTGGCCGACCGCCTCGCGCAGTGCCGCTTCCAGCTCCTCCTGCGGCAGTCGCACGGCGTCGCGCAGCAGGTCGTGCCCGACCCGGCGCCCGGCCACGGCCGCCGTGCGCAGGACCTGCTGGGCGGTCTCCGACAGTTGCTCGACCCGGATGAGCAGGACGTCGGCCAGTCCGCTGGGCATGGCGGCCGGGTCCGCCGCTCCGCCGCCCCCGGGCAGCGCGGCGAGCAGTTCCTCGGCGTAGAAGGCGTTGCCCTCGGCGCGCTCCACGATGCGCCGTACCGCGGTGTCGGAGACGGGGCCCGTGCGGTGGGCGTGCACGAGCCGGGCCACGTCGGCGTCGGCCAGCGGGCGCAGTTCCAGCCGGTCGACGGCGGGCAGCCGGACCAGCTCGGCGAGCAGGGGCCGCAGCGGGTGGCGGCGGTGCAGGTCGTCCGTGCGGTACGAGGCGAAGAGCGCGAGCCGGTGGGGCGGGGCGCCGGGCGTGGGCCGTTGCAGGACGCCCCGGCTCAGCAGGAAGCGCAGCAGGTCCCGGGAGGACTGGTCGGCCCAGTGGAGGTCCTCGACGACCAGCAGGAGCGGGGCGAGGGCCGTCAGGTCGGCGAGGAGGCCGGCGATGCCCTCGAAGAGCTGGAGGCGGCCGCCCGCGTCGGGTGCGGGGCCGGTCCCCGTGGCCGTGCCGATCAGCCGCCGCACCGCGGGGTACGCGGCGAAGGCCGGGGCGAGCCGTTCGTCGGCGGCGGCCGCGCCGAGGATCTCCGTGAAGGGGAGATAGGGCAGGCCGACGTCCCCGAGGTCCACACAGTGCCCGGTCAGGACGGTCATGCCGGTGGCGGCGGCGCGCGCGGCGGCCACGGTCAGGGTGCGGGTCTTGCCGACGCCGGCGTCCCCGGCGACGAGGACGGCACGCGGGTCGCCGGCCACGGCCCGCTCCAGCACGCCGGTGAGCCGGGCGAGTTCGTCCGTCCGGCCGACGAACGGGGTTTCGGTTGTCTGGGCCACGGACCCATCCAAGCACGCCCGGCGGAGCCCCTTCCGGCCTGGTCCGGTCGGGCGCGGGGGTCCTCCTCGACGAGCCGGCGCACGGTGCGCGGCGTCGAACGGAGGGCGCCGAACCCTGCCGGGCCGAGGACGAAGCCGACCCGCGGGCCGGTGGCGAAGCTCTCGGGCGGCCCCGAGACGTGGACGGTGATGTCCGGGGCGGTCGCGGCCGGCGGCGGGGGCGGGTCCTCGGCCGGGCAGGCGCAGGGGGCGTCCTCGGCGAGGAGCGGACCGTACCGCCGGGCGATCCCGATCAGGCGGGCGCGGACGGCGGCCGGTACGACCCGGCCCAGCGGGCCGTGCGGCGTGGGCACGGTGCGGGTGGATCGTCTCCCGCCCCGTGGGCGAGGCCGCCGCCGAGAGCGCGCTGCACCACGTCGCCCCGGTCGGCGAGAAGGAGGACTACGTCGCGCGCGCCCGGCGCACCATCGGGCCCTGCCTATATCCGCTATCCGCTCCCTCACCCGCACCGGCCTGACCGACGACCCGGCCCGCGCGTGCGTCCGGCCCCCTCCCGCAGCGGGAGGGGGCCGGAGGGCGGGGCGACGGGGGTCGCCGGCGCCGGGGAGCCGGAGCTCAGCCCTTCAGCGCGTCCTTGCCCTTTTCCTTGGCCTGGCGGGCGTCGCCCTTGGTCTCCTCGGCGCGGCCCTCGTTCTCCAGGCGCTCGTTGCCGACCACCTGGCCGACGGTCTTCTTGACCTTGCCCTTGGCCTGCTCGGACTTGGCCTTGGACTTCTCGTCTGCTGCCATGATCAGCTCCCGGTGGTGTGGTGGACGACTGTGTACTGGTCCGTTGTGAGGTCGGGTGTCCCCGACGAACCGGTCGAAACGTGCGGACGCCCGTAACGGCAGTGACGGTCGTCACGGTCGTTGCGGGCGCGGTCCGCACCTACGCGTCGCGGCGCGGGGCCCCCGGTGCCGGACCGGCGTCCGACTCCGCCGCCCACCGCCGGCTCCACACGAACAGCGGCTGGAGGGACTCGACGAGGTCCTCGCCGAGCCGGGTGAGGTGATAGCCGTCCTCGCGCAGCGCGACCAGGCGGACATCGGCCAGCTCGCCGAGCCGGGTGCTGAGGACGCTGGAGGACATGCGCCCGCACCGGCGCTGCAACTCGCGGAAGCCGCCCGGGGCCTGGCTCAGCTCCCACAGGATGAGCAGCGTCCAGCGCCGTCCCAGCAGATCGAGTGCGGCCATGACCGGACGTCCCGACGAGGACCCCCGCACCGGTACGCCGGGCCGCGGTGTTCCGGCTCCCATGTTCCCCTCTCCTCCCTTGCGCTTCGCTTCTCGAAGCAGCATAGTGATGCGAAAATCGAAGCACCGCCGACGGGAGTGCCGATGTCGCGACTGGCCCTGCTGGAACCGCCGTTCGACGACCGGGCCGGCGCGCTGCTCGCGCGCATGATGCCCGGGGAGGCACCGCCGATCGGGCTGTTCCGGTTGTTCGCCCGGAACCTCCCGATGGCCGGTGCCATGCACGGATGGGGGCGCTACGAGCTGGGCCGGCAGCTCACCCTGAGCATGCGGGAACGCGAGATCGCCATCGACCGGACCTGTGCGCTGTGCGGCTGCGAGTACGAATGGGGCGTGCACATGATGACGTTCGCCGAACGGGTCGGTCTCACCCGTGCACAGGCGGCCTCCCTGGTGCACGGCGGCCCCGCCGACGCCTGCTGGACGTCCGAGCGGGAACGGCTGCTCGTCCTCGCCGTCGACGCGCTGCACGAGCGCTCCGACATCGATGACGCGCTGTGGACCCGGCTCGCGTCCGTCTTCGACGAGCTCCAGCTACTGGATCTGCTGCTGCTGTGCGGGTGGTACCACGCCGTCAGCTTCGCCGCACGCGCCGCGCGCGTACCGCTCGAACCGGGCGCGCCCCGCTTCGCCGACTTCCGTCCCGCCGGGACCGGGACGTGTCCGCGTACCACTTCACGGCCGGACGGCTCCGGCCGGACACAGGAGGTGTCCATGCCCAAGGGCTACTGGGTCAGTGTCTACCGCACCGTTTCCGACCCCGAGCGGCTGGCCGCCTACGACAGGCTGGCCGGTCCGGCCGTCGAGGCCGGGGGCGGGCGGGTCCTGGCCAGTGGCGGCCGTGTCGCCGCCCGCGAGGCCGGAAACATGCACCGCGTCGTGCTGATCGAGTTCGACAGCCTCGACCGGGCCGTCGCGGCGTACGAGAGCGAGGCCTACCAGAAGGCGCTGGTGGTCCTCGCCGACTGCGCCGAGCGCGACTTCCGCATGGTCGAGGGCCTCGGCTGACCGACGGGCCGCGCGGACGCGTTCAGGGCGGGCGGGTACGCCGAACCAGCAGCCGGGACCCGGCAGTTCTCCGAAATCACGCGCGGAGGATCACGCGGAGGAGGAAAGCCGGTCGCGCACCCAGCCGACATCAGGGTTGGTGTGCGGTCGGCCCGCCACGACGACGGTCGGCACGGTCTCGTTGCCGTCGTTGGCCGCTCTCACCTGTGCGGCTCCTTCCGGGTCGCGCCAGATGTCGACCCAGTGCAACTGCCGGGCGCTGCCGCCCAGCCGGACGCGCAGCCGTATGCAGTACTTGCAGCCCGGCCGCCAGAGGACCACCGGTCGGCCGTCGACCGCGCTGCGGCGTTCGGCCTCGCGCGCACCGATCGACCTCGGGAAGACCAGGGGCGAGTCCACGCCCGCGAGCGCTAGGAAGGCCAGCAGGAGGGCTGCGCCCGTACCGGGGCTCCCCGTGGCGATCTGCCCGGCCGCGACGGCGGAGCCACTGAGGACGAGGAGCACCGGCAGGATCCAAGCGCGCATCATGGTGATGCAGGCTACCCATGCGGCGAACCGCACCGCCGGGCGCTCGCCCCGGTGAGCACCCGGCCGCTGCGACCTGCTCCGCCCCGGCCGCCAGTGCGTCGTCGGCTTCCGCCTCGGCGGGGGCTGCGGCGACGCCCACGCCCGCTGCGCGGAGACCATCGCCGGCACCGGCGCGGCAGCCACGGCCGGGACACGGCACATCCGCAGCGCAGCGGCGGCGTCGGCGTCGGACATTTCGGAGACCTGGTGGCGTCTCCGCGGTGGCGACGACGACGGAGCCCGTGCCGGTTCGCCGCCGGAGCGGCCCCCGTTCACGGCGAGGTGGCGGTGACGTCACCACTCCGCGCCCGCAGCAGCACGCAGTCCGCGCCTTGCCGCCCGGCCTGACGGGTGCGAGGCTTTCGGCCCCTGTTCCGTGTCCCACCGTGGAGGCCCCCCGGATGTTGACCTGGCGTCGGCTTGCCGAGCACGACTTTCCGCTGCTGACGTCCTGGCTGGAGCAGCCGCACGTGGCCCGGTGGTGGAACCACGAGACCTCGCCCGACGCCGTGTCCCGGGACTTCGGGCCCGCCGCCCGGGGCGAGGAGCCCTCGGAGGACCTTCTCGTCCACCTCGGCGACCACCCCGTCGGCCTGATTCAGCGGTGCCGTCTGTCCGACTACCCCGACTACCTGGCCGAGCTCGCTTCCCTCATCGAGGTGCCGCCCGGGGCCGTGACCATCGACTACCTGATCGGCGACCCCCGCCAGGTGGGCCGGGGGCTCGGCCCCCGGATGATCCGGTCGGTCGTCCGGGCGACCTGGAACGACCACCCCGACGCCCCCTGCGTCCTGGTGCCGGTGTCGGCGGCCAACCGGGCGTCCTGGCGGGCGCTGGAGAAGGCCGGGCTGCTCAGGGTCGCCGAGGGCGAGTTGGAACCGGACAACCCCGCGGACGGACGCGCCCACTACCTCTACCGGATCGATCGGCCGGACGCGACCGGACCGGACGCCCTGCGGCACGGATCAGCGCACGGCTGACCGCCC
The DNA here is from genome assembly GCF_044751045.1 of Streptomyces sp. NPDC088745. NCBI lineage: Bacteria > Bacillati > Actinomycetota > Actinomycetes > Kitasatosporales > Streptomycetaceae > Streptomyces > Streptomyces sp. NPDC088745. The sequence continues at coordinate 210,848 of NZ_JBIVLB010000006.1, read as the reverse complement.
GCACGGTCAGTCCTCGGTGCCGGGGTCGACCTCGGGGTGCGTGAACCGCACCGGCCTGCCCAGCGACCGGGCGTAGGCGATTTCGGCCCGGGTGCTGTCCCCGACGCAGTCGCCGACCACGAGCACCTCGTCGGCGAGCCGGATCTTCGCCCGGTGCAGATCGTCGAGCCGTGCCTTCAACGCCTCGGCGTCGGCGGGAGCGGACCAGAGCGGGTGCGGTGACTTCATGTCGCAGCCCGGCTTGACGACGATCCTTCCGGCTGCGGTCTCCCGCAGGTCGGCCTCGTTCATCGCGGCCATGAAACGGGTGGAGCCGCAGATCACGACGATGCGCGGGAGGCCCGACAGCTTTTTCGCATCGCTCATCGCCCTCTCGGCGGTCGCCGGTCCGACGGCCGGGCCCATGGCGCGGGCGTCCTCGTTCGGTTCGGCCTTCTCGTGCCCGGGTGGAAGCGGCATGCGTCGAGCATCCCCGACGGAGTAAGGGCGGACAAGGGCCGCGCCGGCGGGGTCCGTGCCGGGGCGGCCGGGGTACCGCGTCAGGTGGCGTCCGCGGTGAGCGGGAGGGCGGCGGCGAGCCACGCGTCGGCGATCAGCCGGTGACCGAGGGGGCTCGGATGGACGCCGTCCGGGGCGAGTTCGGCCGCCTCGTGGTCCCGTGCCGCGTGCAGCAGGGCGAGGTCGGCGCGGACCACCTGGGCCCCGTGGGCCCGGGCCGCCCGCAGAACGGCGTCGGTGCGGGGCAGGAGGTCGTCGAACCAGCGCTCCTGGTCCGGGGTGACGGGAAGCAGGAAGGGGGTGATGACGACCAGCCGCGCCGCGAGGGTCCGCGTGGTGGCCGCCAGAAGGCGGCCGAGGCACGCCTCGAACTCCTGGACGGGGCTGGGGAGATCGCGGTCGTAGCGCCGCCAGGTGTCGTTGATCCCGATCTTGACGGTGACCACGGTGGGGCCGAGGTCGGTGACGTCGGCGGCCCAGCGGGGTTCGAGGTCGTACACGCGATTGCCGTTGAGCCCCCTGTTGACGACCCGCGGGGGCCGCCCGGCCCCGGCGTCCGCCCGCTCGCGCAGGGTCCGCGCGATCTCGTGGACGTATCCGTCGCCGAGGGATGCGGGGTCCGTCCGGTCGCGGCCCGCGTCGGTGATGGAGTCGCCGATGAACAGGAGCGTGTCGTTCTCGGTGAGGTGCGTGGGTTGTGTGAGGCGCATGTGTCCCTCCCCGTGCGTGGGTTGCGTGAGGCGCGTGTGTCCCTCTCCGTGCGTGGGTTGCGTGAGGCGCGTGTGCCCCTCCCCGTGGGTCTGTTGCTCGCGGTGCACAAGATTCTCGCCGTGCGTCTGTTCCTCGTCGTGCATGTGTTCCTCGCTGTGCGTGTCTGCCGTCCGGCATCCGGCATCCGGCGTACTGCGTGCTGCGTGCTGCGCGGAGGCGGGCCCTGCGCTCGCGCGTCCGTCACCTATGGCCGAGGCGCCGCCGGTCGGCCCGCGGCCCGCCGCAGCGTCGCGGCCTCGCGGGCCAGTACGGCCGGATCGTCGCCGGGTACGAATTCCAGCAGGGCCTCGATCCCCCGGCCGTTCACCCGGCGCAGGGCCGCGGACCACAGGTCCTCGCGAGCGGCCAGCGGCAGGCGGCTGTTGCCCGGCCACCACGAGAAGACGTGCACGGCCGTGACCCGGTCTCCCAGCTCGGCCAGTCCTGCCAGCGCCTCCTCGTCGGGGGTGTCCAGCGGGGGCTGCCAGTAGGTGCGGACATTGTCCGCTCCCACCTCGTCCAGCAGCCGGACGGTGGAGGCGACGGTGTCGGTCAGCGTTCCCATGTGGAACTCCGTCGCGAGCTCCAGCCCGTGGTCCGCCGCGATCCGCGCCGCCTCCCGCAGGCCGGCCGCGGTCGTACGCCGTGCGTCCGGCGCGGTGGCGGCCGACCCGGTGCCGCCCGCCCAGACCCGTATCCGTGGCGCGCCGAGGAGCACCGCCGCGCGGGCGACGGCCGGGAAGCCGGCCGCCTCGCCGGGCGAGGCGCGGAAGTAGGAACCGTACGAGCAGCAGACCAGCCCGTGCCGGTCGGTCGCCTCGCGGACCGCGCGGACGGTGGCGGGCTCCCCCGGCGGCGCGTGCACATCGGCTCCCCACTCGACCGCCTCCAGGCCCGCCCGCGCGGCGCACCCCGCGACCTCGGCGGCGGGCAGCCGGCGGAAGGTGACCGAGCACAGGCCGAGCGTGGTCGCGCCCGAACCGGGTCCGGCCGGCGGGCGGGCCGGGGTGTCGTCGTCGGTCATGCCGCACCTCTTCTTCTCGGTCATGCCGCGCCTCTTCCACTTCTCGGTCACGTGACTGCCTCTGGTTGTTCCACGCCCGGCGCGACCTCTCGCGGGAGGCGTCCCCGAGGAGCGGGGCACGGGCGGACCGAATCCGCCCGTGTCCCGCTCCGGGGGCGGTCAGGGGGCGTTCGGGCCCACGTCCGCGGGGGTGAGAGGACGCCGGAGGGCGGGGGTGGTCGCGTACTCGTCGGCGCCGATGTCGCGCGCACTGCCGCGCGGGTCGCCGTCGATGTCGTCGGCGACGGTCGTGCCGGTCAGCGTGGCGGCGCCGATGGCCGGGCTGCCCGCCGACAGGCGCAGGACGCCGTCCGGTCCCGCGACGAGCAGGGGGTCGGCCCGGGTGAAGCCGCCGACGGGAATGTTGCCGTTGGCGGCGCTGCCCCAGAGCATGTTGGACTGCCAGGTGAAACGCGTGGTCTCGCCCATCGCGACGAGGCTGGCCGCGTCGGCGACCAGCAGGTTGTCGGCGACGACCACGTCCTGCGGACGGTGGGTTCGGTTCTCGCCGACGAGCGTTTCGGCGTTGTTCAGCAGGGAGTTGTGCACGATCACCGCGCGGTCGACGGCGTCGTTGCCCCTCCGCTCGTCCTTCGTCTCGTCCTTGTGGTGGTCGCGCGTGGAGCCGCTGCCGATCACCAGGGCACGGCCGGACAGTCCGCTGAGGTGGTTGTTGACGATCAGGTGGTCGTTTCCGTAGAGGCGGATGCCCTCCTTGCCGCCGATCAGGTAGTTGCCCTCCACGCGGTTGCGGTTGCCGTGGCGCAGGACGATTCCGCCGAGGCTGTCGCGGACGGTGTTGTACCGGACGGTGTTGCCCGAGGACTTCACCGAGATCGCCTCGGGGTCGCCGTCGCAGCGTTCGAACAGGTTGTACTCCACCTTCGCCGCCGCGTCGGACAGCGCCCGGCCGCTGTAGCCGAGCCGGATCGCCTCGCCGCCGTTGTCCCCCGGGTAGCTGTGGTCGGAGAAGTGGTTCCTGAAGACGTGCAGGTCCTTGGTCATCTCCGTCGAGGTGGAGCCGCCGGGGCCGTCGAGGACGATGAAGATGCCCGCGGTGGTCTTGTCGTGGAAGTGGTTGCGGTCGATCTTCGTGCCGTTCGCCCGTACGGCCACCCAGTCCAGGTCGCCGGTGCCCGCGAACTGGAAGTCATTGCGGGTCAGCCGGATCGACGAGCAGCTCGCCGGGATCTCCATCTGCGTGCTCTGGCGCAGCGCGAAGCCGCTGATGACGATGTTGCTCGAATTGCTGAGGACGAAGCCGCGCTCGCCGCGCAGCACGGCGCCGCCGCGGGTCCTGGCGACGATGGTGATCGGCGCGGAACCGGTGCCGTTCTTGCCGGATATCTTGATCGAGCTTCCCGACGGGACGGTGTAGGTGCCGTCGGCGACGACGATGCGGTCACCGGGTACGGCGCCGTTGATCGCGCTCTGGAGTTCGGCCAGGGAGGCGACCGGCTTGTCCGCCGCCGAAGCGCTGCCCGACAGCGCGGTGCCGAGGGGCACGGCGGCGAAGGCTGCCAGCGCGCTGCTTCTGAGGAACGTGCGTCGTTGCATGGGCTCTCCTGGGCATACGGGCGGGTACCGGCGGGGAGGCGACCCCGCCGGGGGGCGGCGGGTGTTCTCAGCGGGCCTGCGGACCGACGTCCGCCGGGGTCAGCGGGCCGCGCCTGGGCGCCCACCGCGCGTACTCGTGCGCCCCCACGTCCCGGGCCCGGCCGCGCGGCCGGCCGTCGATGTCGTGGGTGACGCGCGGCCGACGGAGCGTGCCGGCGTTGACCGCCGGGCTGTCGGCGGCCGGCCGCAGGACGCCGTCGCGCCCCTTCACCAGCTTCGGGTCCTTGCGGACGCCCCCGCCGGCGGGCATGTTGCCGTCGGCGGCGGCTCCCCACAGGAGGTTGCCGGACCAGGTGAAACGTACGGTGTTCGCCATCTCGACCAACTGGCCCGCGTCGGCGACGAACAGGTTGTCGGCCACGGTGACGTCCCGCGGCTCGTGCGGGCGGTGGCTCTCGCCGGAAAGCGTGCCCTGGTTGTTCACCAGCGTGTTGTACGCGACGAGGAGCCGGTCGGGGGCGTCGTTGCCGCGTCGCGCCGCGGGCGTTTCGTCGGGTCCGTGGTCGCGCGTGGAACCGCTCCCGATGACCAGGGCGCGGCCGGAGAGACCGGCGAGGTAATTGTTGACGACGACGTGGTCGTCGCCGTAGATCCGGACGCCTTCCTTGCCGCCGATCAGGTAGTTGCCGTCCACCCGGTTGCGGTTGCCGTGGCGCAGGACGATTCCGCCGAGGCTGTCGCGGACGGTGTTGTGGCGGACGGTGTTGCCCGAGGACTTCACCGAGATCGCCTCGGGGTCGCCGTCGCAGCGCTCGAACAGGTTGTACTCCACGACCGCGCCGGCGTCGGACAGGGCCCGGGGGCTGACGCCGAGCCGGATCGGCTCGCCGCCGTTGTCGCCGGGGAAGCTGTGGTCGGAGAAGTGGTTGCGGTACACGTGGACGCGCTGGGCCATCTCCCGCTCGCCCGCGCCCTCGATGCCGAGGTAGACGCCCAGCGTGGTCTTGCCGTGGAAGTGGTTGTGGTCGACGACGCTGTCGTCCGCGCGCACCATCACCCAGTGCAGGCCTGCGACGTCGGCCAGGTGGAAGTCGTTGCGGGTGAGTCTGATGTGCGCGCAGTCCGGGGGGATGTCCAGGGTGCTGCTCTGGCGGAAGGAGAAGCCGCTGAGGGTGATGTGGCGGGACCCCTCCAGGACGAAGCTCTGCGCGCCGTCGAGCACGACGCCGCCGGGGGTGCGGGCGCAGATGGTCACGGGGGCGTGCCGGGTGCCGCGCTTGCCCCGGATGGTGAGGGGCCGGTCCGGCGGGACGGTGTAGGCGCCGTCGGCCACCACGATCCGCTGCCCCGGGCGTGCCCGGTCGATCGCGGCCTGGAGTTCGTCCAGCGAGCCGACGGTGGCCGGGCCCGCCGCCGTCGCGGCGGAGGCCGGCCCTGCCGCGACGGGCAGGGCGGCCAGGGCCGCCCCGGTCGCGGTGCCCAAGAGGAACGTACGACGCTGCATGATGCCTCCGTGAGGTGGTGGTGCGGGGGTCGTCGGGGCCGGGGTGCGGGTCAGCCGTCCGCCGGGTCGGACGGGCCGGACAAGTCGGCCGGGTCGGCCGGGGTGTCCAGGAAGAGCTCGATGACCGGCACGGGGGTGTCGGGTCGCCGGACCGGGATCTCCAGGGTGAGGGTGCCGGCGGGCTGTCCGCCCATCTCGGTGTTGACCGCGGGCCGGTCCGGGTCGATGTGGACCCGGACGATCTCGGACGCGTCGTGCAGGAGCTGGGCGTAGCGCACCCGTCCGGCGAGGCCCGGCAGGTGCAGATGGCGCAGCGGCCAGGCGAGGAGGTGGACGTAGAGCCGGTCGCCGCGCTGGGTGTACCGGCATTCGGCGGGCGCGGTGTACGGCGAGGGACCGCAGCCGCGTACCGCCCGCTCGTGCGTCCGCGTCCACCGGCCGATCTCCGCGAGGGCCGCGCTGTCGCGCGGGTCGAGTTCGCCGCGCCCGGTGGGCCCCACGTTGAGCAGCAGGTTGCCGCCCTTGGAGACCCCGTCGACGAGCATGCGGATCAGCAGGTCCGCGCTCTTGTGGTCGAGGTTGTCGCGGTCGTAGCCCCAGCTCCCGTTGAGGGTCTGGCAGGCCTCCCAGAGCACGGGAGACCCGTCGGGGGCGGTCATCGGTCCCGACGGCTGGTACTGCTCGGGGGTGACGAAGTCGCCGGGGAGGCCGGTCCTGTCGTTGACCAGGATGTGCGGCTGGAGTTCGCGGACCGTCTTCAGCAGGTTCGCGGAGTCCCAGTCGTCGGGGCCCTTGCCGCCCCACCAACTGCGCCCCGCGTAGGAGAAGTCGAAGAAGAGGTAGTCGATCCGGCCGAACGAGGTGAGCAGTTCGCGGACCTGGCCGTGCAGATAGCGCTGGTAGTCCTGGATGTCCCGGTCCGCGTGGGCGGCCTTGAACTCCTCGTCGTCGCGCTGCGGGTGGGTGCCGTCCACGGGGAAGGAGGGGTGGTGCCAGTCGATCAGCGAGTAGTAGAGGCCGACCTTGAGCCCCTCGGCGCGGCACGCCTCGACGAACGGTCCGACGAGATCGCGCCCGTACGGGGTGTTGGTGACCTTGTACGAGGTGAGGGCGGTGTCCCACAGGCAGAAGCCGTCGTGGTGCTTGGCCGTGAGGACGACGTACCGCATGCCCGCGGCCCGTGCCGCCCTGGCCCACTGGACCGGGTCGTAGCGGTCGGGGTCGAAGTGGTCGAAGTAGACCTGGTACTGCTCGTCGGTCAGTCGCTCCCGGCTCTTGACCCACTCGTGCCGGGCGGCGAGGGAGTAGAGGCCCCAGTGCACGAACATGCCGAACCGGGCGGCGGTGAACCAGGCGGTGTCCGGGGCCTCCTCACGGGCGGGGGCGGCGGGCGGGGGCGGCGGGGTGTCGCTGTGCGCGGGCATGGGGAGGTGCTCCTTGTCGTCGCCGTCCGGTGCGGAGGGGGGTGCACCGGAGGGCCGGTGGTGGTGGGGCGGCGGTGGGCCGGCGGGGTGCGGCGGCTGCCGGGTCAGCCCTTCAGGGCGCCGGAGGACAGCCCGCTGACGAAGGACCGCTGGAAGAGCAGGAAGACGATCACCGAGGGCAGCAGGGCCAGCAGGGCCGCGGCCATCACCACGCCCGGGGTGACGTCGGGATCGATCCGCAGTGTCCGCAGGGCCAGCGGGAGCGTGTACGAAGAGGCGTCGACGGAGACCAGGAGGGGCAGCAGGTACTGGTCCCAGATCATGGTGAAGCCGAAGACCCCGATGACGCCGAGAGCGGGCTTGCACATCGGCAGGATGATCTGGAAGAAGATCCGCAGATCGCCGGCCCCGTCGATGCGGGCGGCCTCCTCCAGCTCCCGGGGCACGTCCCGCATGAACTCGGTCATCACCAGGATGGAGAAGCCCCACGCGCCCAGCGGAACGATCATTCCGGCCAGGGTGCCGATCAGGTTGAAGTGCAGGACCGGCAGGTCGGCGAGGATCAGCGACAGCGGGAGGGCGAGGATCTCCTCGGGCAGCATCAGCGTCGCCAGGACGGCGACGAGCACCAGCGTCATCCCCCGGAAGACCTTCCTGGCCAGCGCGTATCCGGCCAGGACGGACACGGCCACCTGGAGCAGCAGCCCGAAGCCGACGACGAAGAACGAGTTCAGCAGGTACGTGAGCACGCCCTGGTCGAAGGCAATCCCGAAGTTGTCCAGCGTGACGCCCGAGGGGACGACGCTGAGCTGCGTCGGGTCCTTGACGTTGCCGAAGGCACTGACGAGCAGCGCCAGCAGCGGTCCGGCGAAGACGAACAGGACCAGCAGGTAGACGACGGCCTTGAGGGCGCGTCCGCCGACGCTGCGGCTCTCGGTGAGCCCCAGCGCGGTCTCGGTCGGGGCGTTCCCGCCGGGCGCGGACCTGTTCGGCGCGGCCTTGGCCGGGGCGGCCTTGGCCGGGGCGGTCTTGATCGGGGCGGTCTTGATCGGGGCGGTCATTTGCTTTCCCTCCGCCGCAGCAGTTGGACGACGACGGTCAGGATCAGCGTCGCGACGAACAGCAGGACGGCTCCCGCCGCGCCGACGCCGAGCCGGTTCTGCTCCAGGCCGAGCTTGTAGATGAGGGTCATGACGACCTCGGTGGAGCCGTCGGGCCCTCCGTTGGTCAGCAGGAACACCTCGGTGAACACCCGCAGTCCACGGATCGCGGCGAGGATGAACAGGATCGAGAACACCGAGCGCAGTCCGGGCACCGTCACGTACCGCACCCGCTGCCACCGGGACGCGCCGTCGACCTTGGCGGCCTCGTACAGCCCGCGGTCCACGCCCGTCAGACCGGCGAGGAAGATCATCATGTCGTAGGGAGCGCCCCGCCAGATGCCGGTGACCATGATGGAGGCCATCGAGGAGTCGGGGTCGTTGATGAACCCCGAGGGGCCGAACCCCACCAGGCCGAGGAGGGAGTTGAGCATGCCGTCCTGGGTCGGGTGGTACATGATCCGCCACAGTTCGGCGACGACCGCGATGGGCACCACCACCGGCAGGAAGGCCGCGGAGCGCACGAATCCCAGGCGGCGGCTCTGGCCCTCCATCAGCAGCGCGAGGGCGAGGCCGAGCGCCATCGAGCCGGCCGTCTGCCCGGCGGCCAGGACGACGGTGTGCCACGCGGCCTCGCGGAAGCCGAGGGACTGGAGCACGGTGGTGTAGTTCTGGGCGCCGACCCAGGTGTTGCCCAGGTAGGGCTGGACGTCCTGGAAGGACATGGTCAGCGCGCTGGCCATGGGGATGAACTTGAAGTACAGGAAGAGCAGCAGGGCGGGAGCGAGGAAGAGCCAGGGCGTCCACCACCGGCCCGACCTGTGCCCGCGCCTCCGGCCGCCGGGCTCCTCGCCCCGGCGGCCCGCGGCGCGGGTGGCGGGGCGGGCCGCCGGGGGTGCGGCCGGATCGGCCTGGTCGAGACTCATGACGCGGCGATCCCCTGCTCCTGGAGAATGCCGGCGAGCTGCTTGTCGAGCTCGCTCAGCTTGGTCCGCAGGTCCAGGCCGCAGTCGGCCATCAGGGCGTTCACGGTGTCCGCCGTCGCCTGGCGCACCGGGGTCCAGTTGGGGATGGACGGCGCGTAGCGGCCGGAGTTGCGGTACGCGTCGGAGAAGGTCTTCCAGCGCGGGTCGGGGCGGACCTGGGTGATGTCCACGGTCTGGTTGACGGGGAGCTGCACGACGAAGCCGGTCTTGCCCTCCATCCCGACCTTCTGGCCCTCGGGGGAGATCGCGTAGTCGAGGAAGGCGTCCTGGCCCGCCATGTTCTCCGAGCCCGCCATCAGGTAGACCGAGCCGCCCTCGGCGAGGACCGTGGCGTCCTTCGGGCCCTTGGGCATCGGCACGACCTCGTACTTGTCCTTGCCGAGGCTCTCGTCGAAGCGCGGCAGCAGGTACGGGCCGACGACGTACATGCCGGCCTTGCCCGCCTCGAACGTCTCGTTCGTCGGCGGGGTGTCCATGGTCACGGAGCCGGGCTGGACGGACTTGTCCCGGCAGCCCAGGTCACGGAACCACTGCATGGTCTCGACGGACGCCTTGCTGGTCATGGCCGGCTTGTACGTGCCCTTGCCGGACTCGGTGATGAAGTCGCCGCCGGCGGCCCACAGGAAGTTGGAGAAGTACCAGGAGGCGTAGCCGCGCTTGGTGGAGAGCGGGGCGGCGAGCCCTGCGGTGTTCGCCTTGCCGTCGCCGTCGGGGTCCTGGGTGGTGAAGGCCTTGGCCATCGCGGTGAAGTCGGCCCAGTTCTGCGGGACGCCGAGCTTCAGCTTCTCCCGCCAGTCCTTGCGGATCAGCAGGGCGGATGCCTGGGCCGAGTACGGGAGGGAGTACTGCTTGCCGTCTCCGCTCTTGCCGGAGTCCAGGCCGCGTTCGATGACGTCCTTGCTGTTCTTGATCCTGCCCAGGTCGATCTCCCGGAGCAGTCCCTGGCTGTGCATCGCGCCGAGCTGCGTCACGTCGTTCATCACGATGTCGGGGAGGTTCTTCTGGGCGGCCCGCTGCTGCAGCTTCGTCTCGAAGTCGTCGAAGATGGCCGTGACCTTGACCTTGTGGCCGGTGGCCTTCTCGAAGCCCTGGGCGAGTTTGAGCGCCCCCTTCTCGCCCGGACCGCCCGGCGTCGTCCTGGTCCAGAGCTCCAGGGTCGCCTTGGTGTCCTGCTTGGCGTTCACTCCGGCGGGACCGGACGTACAGCTGGTGAGGACCAATGACGAGGCGAGGAAGCCCGCGCCGATCCATCGCGATGTGTGCATCACAACTCCTGTTTCGCGGCTGACCAGTTGACCCAGAAAGCGCTTGCTCGGAAGGTAACGGGGTACGAAAGGGCGGTCAATACTCCGATGAATACGAAGATTTCTGTGATCTACGGGTGACTTTCACCCGGACGACATTTCAGAGATCCGATGTATGGTCCCTGCGAGCCGCCCGTGAACAGGCAGAGAAGAGAGACGACATGAGTGAGCCGGCCACCGTCCCGACCGCCCTTCTGGTCATGGAGGAAGAACGCCGGGCGGACGTCTATCCGCCCGAGGCCCTGGCCGGGATCGGCCGGCTGGTGCACTGGCAGGGCCCGCCCCGCACCCGGGAGCAGCTCGCCGCGGACCCCTCCGTACTGGACGGGGTCGAGATCCTGCTCACGGGCTGGGGCGCGCCCGTGCTGGACGCCGGCCTGCTGGGGCACGCCCCGGCGCTGCGGGCCGTACTGGTCGCGGCGGGCTCCGTCCGGCACCTGACCACGCCCGCCTTCTGGGAGCGCGGCATACCGATCGTCTCCGCGGCGGCGGCCAACGCCGTTCCGGTGGCGGAGTTCACCCTCGCCCACGTCCTCCTCGGCCTGAAGCAGGTGCACCGGGTGGCGCGGGACACCGCGAGCAGCCGCGCCTTCCCGCGCGACGTGGCCGTGCCGGGCGCCTACCGGTCGCGGGTGGGCCTGCTGGGGCTCGGGCACATCGGGCGGCTCGTCGCGGCCCACCTGGCCCGTTTCGACGTGGACGTCCTCGCCACGGACCCCCTCGCCACCCCGGAGTCCGCCCAGCGGGCGGGCGTGCGGCTCGTCGGCGTCGAGGAGCTGTTCGCCACCTGCCACGTCGTCAGCCTGCACGCGCCCCTGCTGCCCGAGACCCGGGGCACGGTGGGGGAGCGGCTGCTGGGCTCCCTGGGGCCGGGCGCGACGCTGATCAACACCGCGCGGGGCGCCCTGGTGGACGAGGCGGCGGCGGTGCGGGTGCTGCGCGACAGGCCCGACCTCACCGCCGTGCTCGATGTCACCCACCCGGAGCCTCCGGACCACGACTCACCCCTCTTCGACCTGCCCAACGTCGTTCTGACGCCCCACATCGGCGGTGCGATGGGCGCCGAGCGCAACCGCCTGGGACTGCTGGTCCGCGACGAACTGGACCGTTTCGTCCGGGGCCTGCCGCTCCAGCACGCCATCGACCCCGGCCACGCGGCTTCCCTGGCCTGACCCCGTACGAGCTCGTACGGGGGGCGTGGCCGGTCACGGGCTCCTCCTGCGCGCGGTGCGCGCCGCGCGCGCGGCGGCGCGCAGGTCCCGGTGGCGGCCGGGGCCGGCCAGCCCGAGGTGGTAGAGGTGCAGTTCGTCCGCGCCGGCCCCGGCCAGGTCCGTGACGTACGAGGCCATGTCGGGGACCGCCTGCGCCGCGACGGCGGTGACGTAGCTGCCGACGGCCACGGTGGGCGGAAGGCTGCGGCGGGCGTGCGTGACGGCGTCCGCGCCGGCCGCGCCGGGGGTCCAGTTCTGGAGCACCACCGCGTCGACGCCGGCTGCGGCGGCCGGGGTCAGGCCCGGGAGCGCACCGGTCTCCCACGGGTCGAGCGAGCCGTGCAGGACGATCCGGGTGCCGGCCCCGACGGCGGCGAGCACACCGCGGCGGAGCCGGTCGGTGCTCCGCTGCCGGGTGGCGAGGACCGTGGCCCGCACCGCGGCGGGCAGTTCGTCCCGGGCGGCGAGCAGGTCGCCGCCGTCCATCAGCCGGCGGACCTCGGTCCGCAGGGCGCCGCGCACGTCCTCGGCGCGCGCGCCGGACCCGGCCCAGCCGGCGGCGCAGGCCGGGCAGCAGCACACCGAGAGCAGCCGTGCGACGGCGGGGGACCAGACGCCGTCGGTCTTCTCGTGCTGGTGCTGGTGCACCGCGCCGAGCGGGCCGCAGGCTTCGAGGACGACCGAGGCGAGGTCGAGTCCCGCCACGCACTCGGCGGTCAGCGTCGCCGCGTACGCCCGGACCTCCGGCTGCGCGGGGCACAGCGCCCACGGGTAGCCCTCGCCGAAGCAGTTGCGCACGGCCAGGTGCGGGAAGGCGGTGCCCAGCCGGGAGTTGTGGGTGAGGACGATCCAGGCGGCGGCGGGCATCCCGGCCGCGTTCAGCGCGCGGACGGCGTCCCCCGCGCTGTCGGGGCCCGCGACCCAGTCCGCCGCGGCCGGGCGCAGCGCCGCCGCGCGCCAGGCCTCCTCCCGCACCGGGCGGTAGAGCGCCGCGTGCCGGGCGAGCACCGAGGAGCCGGTGGGCGACCAGGGGGTCGCGGCGCGGGCGCTGTGGTAGGACACGGCGACGGCGACCTCGTCGACGCCCGTCTCCCGCGCCCGCTCCACGAACCCCGGCGCGTCGAGCACGTCCCACGGATAGGCGTAACCGACTACGCGCACCGCTTCACCACCGTGCCGTGTGCGGCTGGAAGGAGGGGTCGAAGTTGCGCATGTACGTCACGTCGTCCCGCTTGGTCTGCCCGCACCGGAGGTAGTCCTCGTGCGCCCTGGCCAGGGCGTCCGGGTCCAGCTCGACGCCCAGGCCGGGCCCGTCGGGGACGGCGACCGCGCCGCCCTCGAACTCCAGCGCGCCGGGGGCGACCACGTCGACCTCGCGCCACGGCCAGTGCGTGTCGCAGGCGTACGTCAGGTGCTCGGTGGCCGCGGCGACGTGCACCATCGCGGCGAGGCTGATGCCGAGGTGGCTGTTGGAGTGCATGGACAGCCCCACGCCGAAGGCCTCACAGGTCTTCGAGAGGGCCTGGGTGTCGCGCAGGCCGCCCCAGAAGTGGTGGTCGGAGAGGACGACGCCGACGGCCCCGGCCCGGAACGCGGGTGCGAGGTCCTCGAAGCGCACCACGCACATGTTGGTGGCCAGCGGCATGCTCGCCCGCGCGGCGACCTGCGCCATGCCGTCGATGCCCGGGGTCGGGTCCTCCAGGTACTCCAGGACGCCGTCCAGCTCCCGGGCGACGCGGATCGAGGTCGGCACCGTCCAGGCCGCGTTCGGGTCGATGCGCAGCGGGTGGCCGGGGAAGGCGTCGGCGAGCGCGAGGACGCCGTCCCGCTCCTGGTCGGGGTGGAGCACGCCGCCCTTGAGCTTGATGGAGGTGAAGCCGTACCGGTCGATCATCTGCCGGGCCTGGCGGACCAGCGCCTCGGGGGTGAGGACCTCGCCCCAGTGGTCCTGGGTGCCGTCCGCGTGGGCCCCGTACTTGTAGAAGAGGTACGCGGAGAAGTCGACCTCCTCGCGCACCCGCCCGCCGAGCAGGTCGACCACCGGCCGGCCCAGGCGGCGTCCCTGGGCGTCCAGGGCGGCGACCTCGAACAGCGCGTACACGCTGGCGACGGTCTTGCTCACCGAGAAGCCGCCGGTCAGGCCGTGTTCGTCGGCGAACACCGCCCCGCCCAGGGTCCGTGCCACGGTGCGGCGCAGGCCGGGCAGGTCGAACACGTCGCGCCCGGTCAGCTCCGGCGCCACCTTCCTGATCTGGTCGAGGAAGGCGAGGTCGCCGTAGGACTCGCCGAGCCCGACCACGCCGTCCTCGCAGCGCAGTTCGACCACGCTGCGCAGGGCGTACGGCTCGTGCACGCCCATCGCGTTGAGCAGTGGCGGGTCGCGGAAGGCGACGGGGGTCAGGACCACGTCGACGATCTTCATCGGCGCGCCCCGTCCCCGTCGAGGGCGGCGAGCAGCGCGTGGCCGTCCTGGACGATCCTCTCGAGCCGCTCGATCTGCCGCTCCCCCGGTTCCACGAGCGGTGGCCGTACGCCGCCGACCCGGTCGCCGCGCAGTCGTGCGGCGGCCTTCACCAGGGAGACCGCGAAACCGGGGGTTTCGTCCCGCAGCGCCACCAGCGGCAGGTAGAACCCGGCCAGCAGCGCCTCGACGACCGTGTCGTCCCCGGCCGCGAGCGCGCCGTGGAAGCGGACCGCGATCCGCGGCGCGAAGCAGTGCACCGCCGACGAGTAGCGGGGCACCCCGATCGCCTTGTACGCGCGGGCGGAGACCTCGGCGGTCGGCAGTCCGTTGAAGAACAGGAAGTCGTCGGCCCGCGGCGCGCCCGAGCTGCGGATCGAGGTGACGATCCGGGACATCAGCTCGACGTCGCCGACGCCGTCCTTGAGGCCGACCACGGACGGGAGGTCGAGCAGCTCCACCGCCGAGGCCGGGGTGAACGCGCCGTTGGAGCGGTGGTAGACGACGACCGGGACGCCGGTGTCGCGCACCGCGTACCGCACGTGGTCGACGAGGCCGGACGGCGGCCCCGACACGAGGTAGGGCGGCAGGAGCAGGACGCCGTCGGCGTTGCCCTCCTGAGCCGCCAGGACCCCGGCCCTGGCCGTCGCCGCGCCGCCGCCGGCCCCCGCCCAGACCGGCACCCGGCCGGCCACCACCTCGCGCGCCCTGCGCAGGAGGGCGGCGTGCTCGTCGGCCGTCAGCGCGCTGAACTCCCCCGTCCCGCAGGCGATGAACAGGGCTCCGGCGCCGCCTGCGACGTGCCCCTCGACCATTTCGGCGAAGGCGTCCAGGTCCAGGTCCAGGTCGCGGGTGAAGGGGGTGAGGGGAAAGGCGAGCAGGCCGTCGAGTTCCGGGGGTGGTTGCGCCATCACGTTGCCGCTCTTTCGTCGGGAGGCGTTCACACGATTCATGTATGTGAACTGCGTCTGCTATCGTGAGCAGTATTCATGGACCCGAATACTGTCCCGGGACGTTAATGTGGCGTGACGTACGTGTCAACGGCTGGCTGGAGGAGCATCCTGTGCCGCAGAAGGCGAGAACCCCGGCGGGCGAGACGGCCGTCGAGCCGGCGGGGGTCAAATCGGCGCGCCGCGCCATCGAGCTGCTGGAGACCTTCGCGGCCAACGGCGCCTGGCTGTCGCTGTCCGACGTGCAGACGCGCACCGGCTTCCCCCGGTCGAGCCTGCACGGCCTGCTCCGCACCCTGCTCGACGCCGGGTGGCTGGAGGCGGACGCCCACTCCGGGCGCTACCGGCTCGGGGTCAGGGCGCTGATCTGCGGCACGGCGTACCTCGACCGGGACCCGGTGATCCCGTACGCGACGGAGGCGCTCGAACTGGTCCGCGAGAAGAGCGGGTTCACCGCGCACTACGCGCGCCGCGACGGCGCGGAGGTGGTGTACCTGGAGACGCGCGAGTCGGTCAGGTCCACCCACCTGGTGTCCCGCGTCGGCCGGACCCTCCCCGCGCATGCCACCGCCCTCGGCAAGGCGCTGCTCGCCGAGCTGACGCACGAGGAGATCGAGGCCGTCCTGCGCGGCCCGCTGACGGCGCTGACCCCGAACACGATCACCTCGGTCGAAGCGCTCCACGCCGAGTGCGCCCTGACCCGGGAGCGCGGCTACGGCGCCGAGACCGAGGAGGGCGGACTCGGCGTGCGGTGCGTCGCCGCGGTGGTCCCGTACCGGATTCCCGCGACGGACGCGATGAGCTGTTCCATGCCCGTCGACCAGGTCACCGACGCCGACGCCGCACACGTCGGCGAACTGCTCGCCGAGGCCGCCGCGGATCTGGGACGACGCCTGCGGCGTGCGGGAATCCGCTGAACCGCCCTCCCCCGGGGCCCGTCGTCCCGCACGCGGACCGGCCCCGCCTACGTCCGCGCGAGGCCCTCGGAGGGGTCCGGCAGGACGGCGACCAGGCGGTCGCTGAACGTGCGGGGCGGCCGGGCGGACCCCTTCGCCCGGTGGGCGCGTAAGCCGGGGTCGGTGAAGGTGAGCAGGAGGGACGGGCAGGCCTCGGCGGGGACGTCGGCGTCCTCGGCCGAGCAGGCGATCACGTCGAGGGGGGTGCGGCCGGGGCACACGGCCTCGGCGGGCACGTCCACTTTCAGCAACAGGCGCTCGCCCGGGGCGAGTCGGTGCACCCCGGAGGCCGGGGGTTCGGCCGGTGCGGCGTCCGGTCCCTCCTGGACGACCGTCGCGGTCAGGCCGTCCGCCGAGGCGCTGAGACCCGACCCGAACGGTGCGACCACGTCCACCGTGCCCCGGCCCGCGAAGAGCGGAGCCGCCGTCCGCAGCGGCCGCTCCCCGGCACGCAGGGCGGCGAACACCGTCAGCGACACGCCCGCGCCGGCCCGGCCGGCGGCGGCCGTGGGTTCGGGACCGTTCGTGGTCCACGAGAGCACGGTCAGCGCGGGCTCCCCCGACCGCTCCCCGGCACCGCGCGCGGCGGGACGCACGTCCCCCCGCAGGCCGCACCGCGACAGCCTGGCCGTCGCCCCGCCGGCGAGCTTCCGGTCGGGACGCGGCGCGACGGCGGGCGCGGGCCCGCCCCCGGCACCCGCACCATCGCGGGAGGAACGTTCCTCCCGCGCCGCGAAGTTCGGCAGTCCCACCAGGAGCAGCAGGGTCGCGGTGAAGACCGCGAGGATCAGCCAGGACCGGGGACTCAGGCCCCGGAAGTGTCGCGCCACTGTTCCCCCCGCTCGGCCGGCGTCCGAGGATTGTGCCAGACCGCAGGCCGGGCCCCGCGACGGGCGGGTTCCCGTCGTCCGGGCGCCTCTGGTCAGTCGAGGCGCAGGCGCAGGCGGCAGACGGCCGCGTCGGTGTCCCTGCGGACGGCGTGGGCGACGACCGCGCCGCGCTGGTTGTGCAGGAGCCGCTGCCAGAGGTGCGCGGGTTCGGCCTCGGGGATGAGCACGGTGAGGCGGGTCCCGGGCTCCGCGCTGCCGAGCTTCTTCGCGTACGAGGCGACCGGCCGCCCGACCGTACGGCGCTCGGAGGTCAGCGTGACCAGGGGGACGCCGGGGTTCCAGCGGGCCCAGTCGCGTTCCAGGGCCTCGGTGCGGGCGCGGTCCTCGGCGTCGGGGTGGCACACGGTGACCGCGTGCACCTCGTCGCCGAGGGACACCGCGGCGCCGAGCGCCTCGCCCGTGAGCCGGGACAGCGAGGAGACCGGAACGAGCACCACGGACCGGGCGCGGCGGGGGACGCGGGGAACGCGGCCGACCTCCAGGCGCGCGCCGATCTCCTCGTACGCACGGCGCACCCGTGCGAAGAGCGCCGTCAGCAGCGGCAGGGCGACGACGATCAGCCAGGCGCCGTCGTGGAACTTCGTCGCCGTGACGACGACCGCGCTGACGCCGGTCAGCAGGGCGCCCAGCCCGTTGAGCGCCGCCTTCCCGGCCCAGCGCGGCCCGCGGACCTTCCGCCAGTGCAGGACCATCCCGCCCTGCGCGACGGTGAAGCCGATGAACACGCCGATCGCGAAGAGGGGCACGAGGGTGTTGGTGTCGCCGCCGGACAGGACCAGGAGGACGGCGGAGACGACGGCGAGGGTGAGCACGCCGTGCCGGCGGACCTGCCGGTCGGCCTTGAGGCCGAAGACGTGCGGGAGGCAGTGGTCGCGGGCGAGGAGCTCGAGGAGTACGGGGAGCCCGCCGAAGGAGGTGTTGGCGGACAGCGCGAGCAGGGCGACGGTCGCGAACTGGACCAGGTAGAAGGCCCAGTTGTGGCCGAGGGAGGCGTCCGCGAGCTGGGCGAGGACGGTGACGTCCGCCACGGGCTGGAGGCCGAACCGGGAGATGAGGACGGCCAGGCCGATCAGCATCACGCCGAGCAGCGCCCCGAGGGCGACCTCGGTGCGCTGGGCGCGGCGGGCGGCCGGTGCGCGGAAGGAGGGGACGGCGTTGGCGATGGCCTCGACACCGGTGAGGGCCGAGCAGCCGGACGCGAAGGCCTTCAGCAGCAGGAGCGCGCCGACGGCGGTGGCGTCGTCGCCGAGCACGGAGGCGTGGCCCGCCGACGCCGCGACGGAGACCGGGGCGTCCCGCGTCAGCCCCGCCACGATCATGGTCAGGATCGAGCAGACGAAGACCGCCGTGGGGACGATGAACGCCCGGGCGGAGTCGACGATGCCCCGCAGGTTCACGGCGGTGACCAGGACGAGCACGGCCAGGCACAGCCACAGCCGCTCCTCGTGCAGGGCGGGGAACGCGGAGGTGAGGGCGGCGACCCCGGCGGTCACGGCGACGGCCACGTTCAGGACGTAGTCCAGGACGAGGGACGCGGCGGCCAGCAGGCTCGTGCGGGCGCCGAGGTGGGCCCTCGCCACCGCGTAACTGCCGCCGCCGTCCGGAAAGGCGGCGATGACCTGCCGGTACGAAGCGACCAGCACGGCGAGCAGCACGGCGATGCCCAGCGTGACGGGAAGCGTGAACCCGAGTCCGTGACCGCCCGCCGCGGCCAGCACCAGGACGATCGCCTCGGGTCCGTACGCCACCGACGCCATCGCGTCGAGGGACAGCGCGGCGAGGCCGGTGACGGCGGTCAGCTTGTGGCGGGAACCGGGGTCCGCCTGGGCGCTCCCCGCCGCTCGCGCACCGGGAGAGCTCTCGGCGCGGTCCGGGGGCGGATGCTCCACGGAGCAGGGGGACAAGGGGCTGGCGGACATGGACGTGCTCCTTCGACGCGAGTGCGCCCAGCATCGGTACGGCTCGGGCGGCGGCCGGCGTTCCTGGCGCGTTCTTGCCGGTCAGGGCGGCTGTCTTCACGGATTCTTGATCCTTGCGCCGGCTCTGCGGTCCGCGGCGGCTGCGCGGTCTGCGGTCCGTGCCTGCTCTGCGGTCCGCGGCGGCTGTGCGATCTGCGGTCCGTGCCTGCTCTGCGGTCCGCAGCGGCTGCGCGGTCTGCGGTCCGCGCCGACTGCGCGGTCTGCGCGGTCTGCGCCGTCCGCCGTCGGCCGGACGGCGAACGGGGCGGCCGGGCCGGTGCCCCGCGTGCGAACTCCCGTTCGCGGGGGAGGTACATTGCGTAGCGACCACCGCGGGAGCTCGGGAGCAGCCGGGCTGAGAGGGCGGACGGGAGTTCATCGCTCCCCTTTTCGCCGACCGCATGAACCTGGACCGGGTAATGCCGGCGTAGGAAGGGTGTTGACGATGGCTCCTGTCTCCGTACCTGGCCGATACGGCCCCGCTGTGTCCCCCGACGCCCCGGCGGACGTGATCGCGTCGCCGCGGTCGGCGGCTCTCCTGGTGCGGGCGGCCGGGTCCGTCAACCCGGGCTGAGAGCACGGGTTTCGACGGGCCGTGCGGTGAGCGGTGGCGTGAGCTCCGCCCGCTGAACAGCCCTCGCCCGCGCGCGGGGGGACTCCCCCCGCTCCCATTCCCGACGCCGCCCCGCCCGCATGGTGCGGGAACCCCCGTCGGCCCTGCGTGGCCGTCGGCGGAATCGGCACGGCTCCCCGGCGACCGCCCTCCCAGAGCGCGGCACGGCCATGCGGGCAGCGCGACCCCGTGGCCGCGGCCCCTTATCCCTTCCCTGTCCCTGTCCCTGTCCCGAGCCAGGAGTTCGTCCTGTGACCACCCCGCCCATCGCCCTCACCATCGCCGCCAGCGACCCCTCCGGGGGCGCCGGCATCCAGGCCGACCTGAAGGCGTTCTCCGCCAACGGCGCCTACGGAACAGCGGTCCTGACGGCCCTGACCGCGCAGAACACCCGGGGCGTCACCGGCATCCACACCCTTCCCCCGGAGTTCGTCACCGAGCAGCTCGACACGCTCTTCGCGGACGTCGCGGTGGACTCGGTCAAGATCGGGATGCTGGCCGACGCCGCCGTCGCCTCGGCCGTCGCGGACGCCCTGGAGCGCCACCGGCCCCGGTACGTCGTCCTCGATCCCGTGATGGTGTCGACCAGCGGCCACCGGCTCCTGGAGACCGACGCCGTGGCGGTGCTGCGCGACCGCCTGCTGCCCCTCGCCGACCTGATCACCCCCAACCTTCCCGAGGCCGGCGACCTCCTCGGCGCCGCCGCCGCGCACAACCGTGCCGAAGCCGTCGAGCAGGCCCGAGCCCTCCTGGCCGCCGGCGCCCGGCGCGTCCTCCTCAAGGGCGGCCACCACACCCACGACACCGAGTCCGTCGACGTGCTCGCCGCCGGCGACCGCGTCACCGAGATCTCCGCACCCCGCGTCACCACGCGCAACACCCACGGCACCGGCTGCACCCTGTCCGCCGCGATCGCCGCCCTCCGTCCGCAGCACGACGACTGGCACACCGCCGTCCGCGCCGCGAAGGAGTACCTGACCAAAGCCCTGCGCGCGGCCGACACCCTGCGCGTCGGCCACGGCCACGGCCCCGTCCACCACTTCCACCAGTACTGGAGCTGATCCCCATGCCCACGACGCCCACCCCCTTCTGCGACGAACTTTGGGCCGCCGTCGCCGAGATACGCGCGGCCATCGACGAACTGCCCTTCGTCACCGGCCTCGGCGACGGCACCCTGGACCGGGACAAGTTCGTCTACTACCTCGCCCAGGACGCCCACTACCTGCGCGACTACGCCCGCGCGCTGGCCGGCGCCGCCGCGAAGGCGGACCTGCCCGAGGACATCGCGTTCTTCGCGCAGCACGCGCACGACGCCATCGTCGTCGAGAGCTCCCTGCACCAGAGCAACGTCGTCGACGTGGACGCCTGGACGCCCTCCCCCACCTGCACCGGGTACACCTCCTACCTGCTCTCCGTGGCCCACACCCAGGGCTACGCCGAGCTGGCCGCCGCCGTCCTGCCCTGCTTCTGGATCTACGCCGAGGTGGGCCGGGCACTCCTCGAACACGCCGGCGACCTCGCCGCCCACCCGTACGGCGACTGGATCGGCACGTACGCCGACGACGAGTTCGAGGCCGCTACCGCGAAGGCCCGGAGCATCGTCGACCGGCTCGCCGGCCAGGCCGACCCGGCGACCCGCGCCCGGATGCGCACCGCCTTCACCACCGCGTCCGCCTGGGAGTGGATGTTCTGGGACGCCGCCTGGCGCGTCGAGTCCTGGCCCTTCGACCTCTCGCCCGCCCCGGCCGCGGAGCCCGCGAAGTGACGACGAGCACCGGACCCGCCCCGGGCACGGCCCCGGCCAACGAGGCTCCGCTCACCCTGGACCAGCCCACGCCCAGGGTCCTGTCCGGCTGGGACCAGGGGACCTTCTGGGCCAACCTGGGCGTGAGCCTGCTCGGCTTCAGCGGTGTGCTGGTCGTCCTCGACCCCCTGGGCACCGGCAGGCCGACCCTGTCGTTCGCCGCCGCCGTCACCGCGTCCGTCGTCGGCACCCTGATCGGCACCTTCGCCCTCGGCCTCGCCGCCGTCACCGGGGCCCGCACCGGCGCGCCCTCGATGGTGCTGCTGCGCGGCCTGTTCGGGGCGAAGGCGTCGTATCTGCCGACCGTCCTCAACGTGCTGCAGATGGTGGGCTGGGCCGTCTTCGAACTGGTCGTCATCTCCACGGGGCTGAAGATCCTGGCCCGCCAGGTCTTCGGCGAGCCGGGGCCCGGCTGGCTGTACGTCCTCGTGGCGGGCGCGGTCACCACCGCGCTCACGCTCCGCCCACTGGGCGCGCTGCGCGTCATCCGCCGTTATGTGACCGTCGCCGTGGTCCTGGCCATCCTCTACCTGGGGTGGGACCTGGCCGGGCGCGGCGTCCCCATGGAGGGCGGCTCGTGGAAGGACTTCTGGTTCGCCACCGACAGCGTGATCGCCGTGTCGATCTCCTGGCTGCCGCTGGTCGCCGACTACGCGCGGCACTCCCGCAGCGAGAAGGAGGCGTTCGGCGGCCTGGTGGTCGGCCAGACCCTCGCGGGCATCGCGGGCTCGGTCCTCGGTGTGGCCGCGCTCGCCATGATCGCGTTCGACAGCACGGACCCGTACAAGGTCTTCGACCCCTTCACGGCCACCGGTGTCGGCGTGGTCTGCTTCGGCGTCCTGGTGCTGCGCGAGGTCGACCAGTCCTTCGCCAACGTCTATTCCACCGCCGTCTCCGCGCAGAACCTGCTGCCCCGGGCGGACCGGCGCGTCCTGTGCCTGATCAGCGGCGCCCTGGCCACCGGTCTCGCGCTCCTGGTGGACATGGACAGCTTCGCCGGCTTCCTCTATCTGATCGGCGCGGTCTTCATCCCGATGTTCGCCGTGCTGGTCGTGGACTTCTTCGTGCTCGGCGGGCACCGCGACTGGGACGTCTCCGAACAGGCCCCGACCCGCTGGGTCATGCTGCTGCCCTGGGCCCTCGGCTTCGCCACCTACCAGCTCATCGCCCCGACGGGCATCGCGGGCTGGTCCGACGCCTGGGCCTGGTTGCAGGGCGCGGTGGGCCTCACCGTCCAGCCCTGGATGAGCGCCTCGCTGCTGTCCTTCGCGGTGGCCGCGCTCACCACCCTCGCGGTGGGCCGCGGGCACCGCTCCCGTCACCGGACCGGTGCCGGGTGAGGGCGGTTCCGGCCCGGACGTCGGCGCGGTGTGCCCGGTGCGGGCGGCGGACCGCGCGGAGGCCGTTCCTCAGTCGGCGTCCGGCGCTTCCGCGGTCCGGTCGCGCGGGCGGGGCGGGCGGGTGACCGGACTGCTCAGTCCGCTCCCGGGCGGCAGCCGCCGGGCGAGGAGGGCGAGCTCCGTGCAGGTGTCGAAGTACTCGGCCCGGTCGCGGAGTTCCTGGTTGCGCACGTCGTCCTCGCCGTCCAGGAAGAGGGGAATGCGGTAGCCGACGACCTGGCCGAACGCGGGGGCCCCCGCCTCGGGCACGGCCTCGCACCAGTGGGCGTACGCCTGCCGCGCGAACGGATCGGGTTCGGCGTCCTCGTCGGCCGCGGCGGTGAGCCAGCCGTCCAGGCCGAGTCCCGTGGCCAGGCCGGTGCCGCTGCCGGGGTCGACGACGAGGACGGGCCGGTCCGCTTCCCCGTCCGGCCCCCGCACGTCGAGGGCGATGTCCAGGGCGAACTCCCTGCCCTGCCAGTCGAAGGCGAAGGGGTAGAACCGCTCCTCGACGTCCGGGACGAGCCGCGTGCACGCGAGGTACGCCTGCCGGGACGACGCCGGGGTGTGGACGCGCAGCAGCCCGCCGGCCAGCGTCGCACCGGCCAGCTCCGCGAACAGGCCAGCCAGCGGGGGCGGTACGTACGCCTCGTCGTCCGGGTCGGCGGAGATCGCGGCGCCGGTACCGGGGGCGGTGACGGGGAAACGGCCGAGGAATGCGGCGAGAGGCATGGGAGGGCTCCTTCACCGGTCGCTTGACGTCCGCGGGCCTCGCGGGCCGTGCGGACCCGGGGACCGGGCGGGCCCGCGGGCTCCGGCGACCGGGTACCCGCCACGCCCGGCGCTCACCCGTCCCGGGGCACCGGGCCCGCCACTTGTTGTCAGGATCACATCACACATGCCCGGATTCCGGCGCAGGGCGGCACGCACACCGCCACAATGAGGGCCGGAACCGGTGACCTCCGCCCCCTGGGGGAATCCTCGGCGCACACCAGCCGGAGGAGAACTGTTCCTCCGGGAAACGGAGTTGGACATGTCGGCAGCCATCAGTCCGGGTCGAGCCGTTCTTGCCGCCGCAGCCGCCGCCGTGCTCCTGGCGGGCTGCTCCGAGGAACCGCCGCCGGCGCTGGAGTTCGGCACGGCGAAGCCCTCCGGGCCACGGCTCGACGCGCAGGCCCCGAAGGGGGGTTCGCTGCCGCTGGCCCAGTGGCCGGACGCCTGCGAGGTGCTCCGAGAGGAGGAGATCCGCGCGATTCTGCCGCAGGCGAAGGACTTCCAGCGGAATCCGATCAAGGTCTCCGTCCTCAACTTCAACCCCCTCGCCAAGCCTGCCCCCGGGACCACGGGAGAGGTGCCCAAGGGCGGCTGCGAGACCGAGTTCGGGCTTCCCAGCACGTACGAGAGCAAGCAGAACAGCAGGATCACCATCGTCTTCCAGGGCCTCGCCGACCCCGCTCTCGTCGCCGAGGAGTACGCGGAGGACCTCGCGTACGAGGTGAAGAACGGCACCAGGTCCAACGCCAAGGGAGCCGAGCCGTTCAAGGACTTCAAAGCCTCGCTCGGGCCGACGGGCTGCTTCACGAAGCGCTCCTCCGGACTGGTCTGCCACCAGGGTCCCTACGCGTTCGAGGTGGACGGCTCCTCGACCGCGGACGGCGTCGGCCCGTACGCCGAGTCCAGCAAGAACTGGCGCGAGAAGGTCCTGATCCCGGTGGTCCGCACCCTCAGCGCCCGCATGCCAGGCGGCGCGTGACGGGCACGGCGTGACCGGTGCCGGTCGCGGCATGACCGATGCCGGTCGCGGCATGACCGATGCCGGTCGCGGCGTGACCGGTACCGGTCGCGGTTCCCCGACCGGAGGGCGCGGGCCCGGCCGAGGGCGTTCCGCGGCCGGGCAACTCCGGACGGAAGGCGGGGCGTTGAGGTTGCCCCGGTGATCATCTTTCGATCTCCGCACGGCACCGCATGACTACTTTCGGACATACGCGCCTACGATGCGTGATCGACCCGTTCCGGTCCCTCCGGAGGCGTGCACGGCCCCGCCGCAAGCCCTCCCTCCCGTGCGGCACATCCTCACCGTTCATCTCCACGTAGCCCATATCTGCCAAAAAATTTGCGGAACTTGGGCCGATCGGCAGGAAGAACGACCGAATTTCTCCGTTCTCTTTTGACTCTGGATCTTCCTTTCGTGAAGGTCTCGTGCATGCCCACCTCATCTCCCGCCGCTTCCCGCGGCCTCCTGCGGCTGCGCGACTTCCGCCTCCTGCTCGCCGGGGCCGCGGCCGGTCAGGTCGGCGCCCAAGTCACTTTGGTCGCCCTTCCGTTGGTGGCGGTGCTCGAGCTCCGTGCGCCCGCCTTCCAGGTGGGCCTGCTCACGGCGGCCGAGACGGCCGCGTTCCTGCTCATCGGACTGCCCGCCGGCGCCTGGGTGGACCGGATGCGCAAGCGCGCGCTGATGATCCGGGCCGACGTGGTGCGGTGCGCGGCCATGGCGAGCGTTCCGCTCGCCGCGCTCGCCGGTGTGCTGACGATGGCGCAGCTGTACCTGGTGGCGCTGGTCACCGGTGCCGCCACGGTCTTCTTCGACGTGGCGCACCAGAGCTATCTGCCGCAACTCCTGCCCAGGGAGCGCCTGGTGGCGGGCAACGGCGCGCTGGAGACCGTGCGGTCCTCGGCCCAGGTGGCGGGTCCCGGGCTGGGCGGCGGTCTCGTGCAGGCCGTCGGCGCGCACCTGGCGATCGTGGCCGATGCCGTCGGGTACGCGGTCTCCGCGCTGTTCCTGCTGGCCATCCGCACGCCGGAGGACAAGCCCGCACCCGTGCCGGGGTCCTCCGTGCGCAAGGACGTCGCCGAGGGGCTGCGGTTCGTGTTCGGCAGTCCGCTGCTGCGGGTCATCGCCGCCGCGACCGGCCTCGGCAACTTCTTCAGCGCGATGCTCCTGGCCACCCAGACCGTGTTCCTGGTCCGCGTGCTGGAACTGCGGCCCGGTGCGGTGGGGTTGATGCTGTCCGCGTCGGCCGTCGGCGGGCTCGCCGGCGCGCTGTGCGCGGGCAGGCTGGCACACCGGCTGGGGCAGGCCCGGCTGATCTGGCTGTCCTGCCTGGTCACCGGCCCGTTCGCGGTGCTGTGGCCATTGGCGGGCAAGGGGGCGGAGGCCGTTCTGTTCGCGGTGGCGTCCGCCGTGGTCTTCTTCGGCGCCGTGGTCTACAACGTGGCCCAGGTGAGCTTCCGTCAGATGCTGTGCCCGCCGAGGCTGTTGGGCCGGATGAACGCGACGCTGCGGTTCCTGATGTGGGGCACCCTGCCGCTGGGCGCCGTGGTGGGCGGGACCGTCGCCGACGCGTTCGGGGCGCGCGCCGCGCTGTGGGTGTGCGCGGTCGGCTTCCTCCTCGTACCCCTGCCCCTGCTGCTGTCGCGGCTGCGGGGCATGCGGGACCTGCCGGACGCGGAGAGCGAGCCCGTGGACGAGGCCCCGGCCGCGTCGGGGGCCACCCGCTGAGTCGGCTCTCCCCCCCCCCAGCCCCACACCCCCCGCTCGAACCTGTCCGAAGACCTTCCGAGTTCCGAGAGAGGATCCCGTGCACCGCAGCATCACCGGCTCGTATCTGGACCGCTACCAGCGCCTCGCCGGGGGCGGTGACGGCGCGGACCTGCTGCCCGTCACCGGCGCCCAGCGCCGCTTCGTCCTGGTGCGGGCCATGGACCCCACCGGGCGGCCCGACACCGTCCCCCTGTTCTTCGCCTTCCCGTCCGGCAGCGTGGACGCCGGACGGCTCCGGGACGCGGCCGAGCACCTGGCCGCCCGGCACCCGGTGCTGCGCGCACGGGCCGGGGTGTTCCGGGGGACGCCCGTACTGCGGACCACTTCGCCGTCCGTACCGCTGGAGGAGGTGCGTCCGGCCCCCGGCGAGGGGGTGCGGGACGCGCTGCGCCGGGCGCTGGGGGCGTGGCACCCGGACGGGCCGCCGCTGCGGCTGTTCCTCGCGCGGGACACGGGCGTACGGGACACGGGCCTGCGGGACGCCGACGCGAGGGACGCGGGCGAAGCGCACCCGGCGGAGGACGTGGTCGCGGTCGTCCTGGACCACGCCGCCTGCGACGGGCAGTCCCTGGCCCGCATCGTGGCGGACCTCGGCGAGGCCTACCTGTCCCGGCTCGGCGCGTCCGACGTACCGGCGGACGAACAGGCCGCCGGGCTCGCCGAGTACCGGGAGGCGGTCCTGCTCCAGTTGGAGGCGGAGCACCGGGCCAGCTCCCCGGACGCCCTCGCGTACTGGGGGGAGCGGCTGCGCCCGGTGGGCGAACGCGCGCCCCGGTCCGGCAGGCCCCTGCCCACCGGCGCCGCCGAACTCGACGTCGCAGGCGATCCGTCGGGCGTCCCGTTCGCCACCCTGCTCGACGCCTGCCGGTCCGCCGCCCGCGTGCTGTACGGCGCGGGGCACGTGCCGCCGATCGGCTATCCCTGGGGCGGCCGGCCCGCCGGGGCCTCCCCCGTGGTGGGCTGCTTCCTCAACACGGTGGTCTTCCCCGCCGGTACGGACGAGGCGCGCCCCGCCCCCGAGCTGACCGCCACCCAGTGGTGGGACGACCTGGACCGCGCCGACACCCCCTTCGACGAGGTCGTGCACGCGGCCCGCACCGCCGGGTCCCGCTGGTCGGGGGCGCTGGACGGCCTGCTGACCGTGGACGACGCCCGCCGCCGGCCCGCGCTGCGCCTGGGCGGGGTGACGGGCCGCGAGACGTACGTCGACGGGCGGCCGGTGCGGGCCCCGTTCGCCGTCTCCGTGGTGCAGGGGCCGACGCTGCGGCTGCGGATGGTATGGGACCGCGCCGTGCTCGACGACGATCTCGCCCAGGACGCGTTCGCCGCGCTGGCCGGGGAACTGCGGGCGGGGCTGCCGGTCGGCTGACCCACCGCACGCCTCCCACCCCTCCACCCCGCACCCCGACACGACCTCACGACTTCACGACTTCGCTCCGGCGGACCCCGCGCGACCCGCGGGACCGCCGAAGACCGCCGGGCGGCCCGGGTGACACCGCGCCGCCGCCCACCGGGCGCAGGGCCCGCATCCGTGCCCTCCCGCCCTCCTGTCCCACGACCCGACAACCCCAGGGATCGCCATGCTCCCCCTCTCCTCCTCGCAGGAGATCGTCTGGCTGCACGAACAAGTGCAGCCCGGCAGCCGCGCCTACAACTTCACCGCCTCCCTCGACCTGTGGGGCGACCTCGACGCCGACGCCCTCCGCGCGGGCCTCGCCGCCACCCTGAACCGGCACCCGGGCCTGCGCCTGGAGCTGGTGCCGGTGCCCGGCGCCATGCCGGGGCAGCGGGTCGCCGCCGAGTGCCCGCCCCGGCTGCACCGGGCCGACCTCGGCGACCGCACCGACCCCGAGGCCGCCTTCCAGGAGCTGCTGCGGGCGGAGGCCGAGCGTCCGCTCGACACCTTCGAGGCACCGCTGCTGCGCTGGACGCTGGTACGGATGGCCGACGGCCACCACCGCCTCATCCACGTCGAGCACCACCTGATCCACGACGGGCACTCCTTCGCCATCCTCCTCGCCGACGTCTTCGGCACCTACCGCGCCCGGGTCCTCGGCGAGCAGGCCGCGCTGCCCCCGGCGTCCTCCTACGCGGACCACGTGCTCGCCCAGTCGGGCCCCGGCCGCGCGGACGACGTACGGGCGGGCCTGGAGTTCTGGACGCGGGAGCTGGCGGGCGCCTCGTTCGACCTGCCGCTGCCGGGGCTGCTGCGGCCCGGGGCCGCCCGGCGGCACCACGGCGGTCAGCTCCGCCAGTCGATCGGCGCCGACCTCGCCGAACGGCTGCGGGCGCACGCCAAGGAGCGCGGGCTGACCCCGTTCGCCACTCTGCTGGGGCTGTTCGCGGAGCTGCTGCGGCGGCACTCAGGGCGCTCCGAGATGGTGGTCGGCACGGCCGTCGGCAACCGTCCGCTCGGCTTCGAGGACGCCGTGGGGATGTTCGTCAACACCATCCCGCTGCGGCTGCGGCTGGACCCCGACGCCCCGGCCCAGGACACGATGGACGAGGTGACGGACACCCTGGTGCGGGCGCTGCCGTACCAGGAGGTGCCGGTCCAGGAGCTGACCCGCTCGCTGGGGCTGCACACGTCGGGGGCGGACAACCCCCTGTTCGACGTGATGTTCAGCGCGCACGACGCGGTCCTGCCCGACCTGGAGGTGCCGGGCCTGGAGGTGTCCCTGTTCGAGGGGTTCAACACCGGGACCACGCGCTTCGACCTCGATGTCGTCCTGCTGC
The DNA here is from genome assembly GCF_044751045.1 of Streptomyces sp. NPDC088745. NCBI lineage: Bacteria > Bacillati > Actinomycetota > Actinomycetes > Kitasatosporales > Streptomycetaceae > Streptomyces > Streptomyces sp. NPDC088745. Next base: position 182,163 of record NZ_JBIVLB010000006.1, on the reverse strand, counting down.
CGGACGACCGGCGCGGGGTGGGCCCGCGGCCCGGCGCCGGGGGCATGACGCTGGTGTGGGACTACGACGTGGACCTGTACGGCGAGGATGTGGCGAAGCTGCTCGCCGCGCGCTTCCTGGACCTGCTGCGCGCCTACCTGGACTCCCCCGGCACCGCGCTGGCCGCCCTCGCCCCCTGTGCCGTCGCCCCGCTCCCCGAGCCGGCGGCCGCGGTCCTGCCCGGCCGCGACCCGCTGGACCCCCTCCCCGCCCACGACCCGGCGCTGCCCGCCCTGCTGGTGGGGGCCAGGCGGATCACGTACGGCGAGCTGGACGCACGGGTGTCCGCTCTCGTACGACGGCTGGACGCGGCCGGGGTCACCGCCGGGCAGCCAGTGGCGGCGGTGCTGCCGCGCGGGGTGGACTCGGTGGTGACGCTGCTGGCGTGCCTGCGCAGCGGCGCGGTGTACTGCCCGCTGTCGCCGTCCGATCCGCCCGCCCGGCTGGAACTGCTGCTGGAGCGCCTGGCCCCGGCGGTGGTGCTCACCGCGCCGGACACCGGGGTGCGGATTCCGCGGGGGCTGGCGGCGGGGTCGGTCGCGGACGAGCTGCTGCCGCCCGCGACGCCCGCCGAGGCGGTGCCGTCGGCCGCGTACGTCATCCACACCTCGGGCTCGACCGGCGTCCCCAAGCCGGTCGCGGTCGGCCACGGCGCGCTGCGCGCCTATGTGACCGGGGTCGCCGAACGGTTCGGCCCCGCGGCCGGGGACCGGGTGCTGCTGTTCGCGCAGCCGTCCTTCGACGTGGCGCTGGAAGAGGTGCTGCCGTCGCTGTACGCGGGGGCCTGCCTGGTGGTGCCCGAGGTCGAGGTGCCGACCGGCGCGGAGCTGGTCGGACTCCTCGCCGCCGCCCGGGTGTCGGTGGCCAATCTCCCCACCAGCTACTTCCTGGCGACGCGCGAGGAGCTGCGGGCGGCGCTGTCGGAGGGCCGCTGGTCGCCCCGGCTGCTCGTCCTCGGCGGTGAGCGCCTGCCGGCCGACGTGCTGCGGGAGTTCCTGCGCGGCGTCGACGGCGGGGGCGACGGCGGCGTACGGGTGTTCAACGCGTACGGCGTGACCGAGGCGTCGGTCAGTTCCACGGTGTACGAGATCGACCCGGCGGCGCTGCCGGGCCTGGCCGAGGTCCCGCTCGGCCGCGAGCTGCCCGGTGAGCGCGTCCACGTGCTGGGCGCGGGACTCCAGCCGCTGCCCGACGGCGCGGTCGGCGAACTTGCCGTCGCCGGAGCCGGGTTGGCGGAGGGCTACCTCGGCAACCAGGAGGCCACCGCCGCACGGTTCGTGCACGTTCCGGCCCTGGACGGGGCCCGGGTCTATCTCACCGGAGACCTCGGGTACCGCGGCCGGGACGGTCTCCTGCGCTTTCTGGGGCGGCGCGACAACCAGGTCAAACTGCGCGGCCACCGCATCGAGTTGGAGGAGGTGGAGGCGGCCGCCTCCGCCGTGCTCGGCGGCCGCTCCTGCGCCGTCGTCCTCGACGCGTCGACCCCCGGCAGCCCCCGGCTCGTCGGCTTCCTGGAGGACGGCGGGCCCGAAGAGGCGTGGCAGGAGCAGGAGTTGCACCGCGCGCTGAGCGACAGGCTGCCCGGCGCGCTCGTGCCCGGCGCCTGGGTGCGCCTGCCCGCCATGCCGGCGCTGCCCGGCGGCAAGCCGCACCGTGCGGCGCTGGCGGAGCTGGCCGCCGCACAGCCCCGCGCGGCGGAACCCGCCGGGGCCCCGGACTCCGCGCCCGCCCTCGCTCCGGACGCGTCCCCCGCGCTGAAGCTGCTCGCCGACGGCTGGCGCGAGGTGCTCGGGCACGGCAGGTTCGCGGAGGGCTCGCACTTCTTCCGCGTGGGCGGGCACTCCCTGCTGGCCGCGCAGCTCGCCGCCTGGCTGGAGCCGCGTCTCGGCAGCCGCCCGCCGCTGCGGGTGCTCTTCCAGCACCCGGTGCTCGCCGATCAGGCCCACGCGCTGACCGCCACGACCGCCGCCACCGCTTCGCCGAATTCATGAGGACCCCCATGCCGAAAGGACATCAGGACGTGACGCGAAGTGTGCTGTACGGACCGGCCGTCGACCCGGACGGGACGGAGGTGCTCGGCCGGTACGAGGAGTGGGTGCGCCGCACCCCCGACGCCCCGGCGGTGCTCGACGGCCCGCACTCCTGGACGTACCGGGAGATCGACGCGGCGGCCGACGCGCTGATCCGGGCCTGGGGCAGCCGGGTGCGCCCCGGTGACCTGGTCGGCGTCTGCCTGGACAGGTCCGCCGCGCTGGTGGTGACCGCCGTCGCGCTGGCCCGCGCCGGCGCGGTGTACCTGCCGCTGGGCCCGCGCCCCGGGGAGCGCAGGCTCGCCGCCGTCGGCGAGGACGTCGGCGTCTCCTGCCTGATCGGGGCGCCCGAGGTGCTGCCGGCTGCGCACCGGGCGGCGGAGCACCTCGCGCTGCCGCTGCCCGGGTCGGGGGTGAACGCGGCGGCCGGTGCGGTCGCGGCGTTCCTGCCGCCCGCGCCCGGCGCCCACCCGGCCCCCGAGGGCGCGCTCTACGCGGTCCTGACCTCGGGTTCCACCGGCCGCCCGAAGGCGGTCGCCGTGGCGGAGGCCGCGCTGGCCCCGCTGCTCGCGTGGTACCGGCGGGAGACCGGGGTCGGTCCGGGCGAGCGGCAGTCGCTGCTCATCGGCGTGGCCTTCGACCCGCACGTGCTGGAGCTGTGGGCCGGGCTGACCTCCGGGGCGGCGCTGGTGCCCGCGCCGGACGCGGTGCGCTGGGACCCGGCGGCGCTCGTGGACTGGTGGCGCGCGGCGGAGGTGACGGTCGCGGTGACGGCGACGCCCATGACCGAACCGCTGCTGGACGCACCGTGGCCGCAGGACCTGGCGCTGCGCCAGCTCGTGGTCGGCGGCGACCGGATGCGCCGCCGTCCGGGCCCGGACGTGACCGCCGTGGTGCACAACGCGTACGGCCCCGCCGAGGCGACGGTGATCACCACCGTGCACACCATGCGGGCCGCCGACGCCGACGCGCACCAGGACGCGCCGCCGCCGATCGGTGTTCCGCTGCCGGGGGTGGGCGTGCTGGTGACGGACCCGGAGGGCCGGGTCGTACCGCGCGGCGAGGACGGCGAACTGCGCATCGCGGGCGTCCAGTTGGCGCTGGGGTACCTGGACGCCGAGCTGACACGGGACCGGTTCGTCACGACGCCCGGAGGGGCCGGTGACGGCGAGCGGGTGTACCGGACCGGGGACCGGGTGCGGATGCGTGCCGACGGGGTCGTGGAGTTCCTGGGCCGTCTGGACGACCAGGTGAAGATCAGCGGCGTACGGATCGAACCGGCCGAGGTGGAGGCCGCGTTGGAGCAGGACCCGGCGGTCCGCAGCGCGGTGGTGGTGGCCCCGAGGGACGCGGAGGGCCGCGCCAGGCTCGTCGCGTTCGTGCTTCCCGTCGCCGGGGCCGCCGCGCCGCCGGACCCGGGGGCGCTGCTGGCCTCCGCGCGCACCTGGCTGCCGGAGCAGGCGGTGCCGTCGGCGGTGGAGGTCGTGGCGTCCTTCACGCTCGACGCCAACGGCAAGGTCGACCGGGCGGCCCTCCTGAAGGAGCTGCTGGAGCGGGAGGAGGCGGGCGCCGGCCCGGCCGCCGCCGACCAGGACGGCGCGTCCGCGAACGAGCGGCTGGTGCTGGGGACGGTACGGGTACTGCTCGGCCGCGCCGACGTGGCACTGGCGGACAACTTCGCCGACATCGGCGGCACCTCCCTGGTGGCGGCCCGGTTGCTCGCCGCCGTCGAGCGGGAGACCGGGGTGCGGCTGCGCGCCCCCGAACTGCTGCGCCAGCCCGACCTGAAGTCGGTCGTCGCCGTGCTCGACGCACGCTGCGCGGCGGCCGGGACGACGGAGGCCCGCGATGTCTGAGGCGTACGCGTCCCCCGGGACGCCCCCCGATCTGACCGCCCTGTTCGCCGAGCGGGCCGCCCGGACGCCGGACGCACCGGCCCTGATCGACGGCGACTGCTTTTTGACGTACCGTCAGCTCCTGTGTGCGTCGAGGAACTTGGCGGCACACCTCGCGCACCACGGGGTACGGTCCGGTGAGCCCGTGGCGCTGCTGACCCGGCGGTCGGCCCGTACCGTGGTGGCCCAGCTCGCCCTGTGGTGGGCGGGCGCGGTGTGCGTCCCGCTCGACCCGGCGCACCCGCAGGCCCGCACGCGGGCGGTCCTCGCCGACTCCGGGGCCGTGCTCACGGTCGGGGACGGCGACCTGCTGGACGCCTCGGGGGTGAGCGGACCACGGCTGCCGCTGCCGGCCGGCGCGCTCTCGTACGACACCCTGCACGACGACGTCTCGTCCCCGCTGCCGGGACCAGTTCCCGACGCGACGGCGTTCATCATGTTCACCTCGGGCTCCACCGGCCGCCCCAAGGGCGTGGCCGTCCGCCATCGGGCCGTCGCCTCGCTGGTCACGGAGCCTTCGTACGTCACGGTGGGCCCCCGGGACCGGGTGCTGCTGCACTCCCCCGCGACCTTCGACGCCTCGACCTTCGAGGTGTGGCTGGCCCTCGCGGCCGGTGCGGCCGTGGTGGTCTGCCCCGCCGACCGGCCGTCCTTCGAGGACCTGGCCAGGACCGTGGAGCGGCACTCCGTCACGGTGGCCTTCCTCACCACCGCGCTCTTCCACCAGCTCGCTTCCCGCCGTTCGCGGATCTTCGCGCTGCTGCGGTCGGTGGTGGTGGGCGGCGAGGCGCTGTCGGTCCAGCACGCGGGCTCGGTGCTGGGGGAGTATCCATGGCTGGAGCTGGTCAACGGGTACGGGCCGACCGAGACGACGACCTTCGCGACGGCCCACCGCGTCACGGACGCGGACCTCAAGGGGCCGATGCCGGTGGGCCGCCCGATCGCCGGGGCGAGCGCGCACGTCCTGGACGAGGACGGCGGTGCGGTGGCCGTAGGCGTGGTCGGTGAGCTGTGGATCGGCGGTACGCGGCTGGCCGGCGGATACGTGGGGCAGCCCGCGCTGACCGCCGAGCGGTTCGTCGAGCTCCCCGGGCTCGGCCGTCTCTACCGCACCGGTGACCTGGCCTCGGTCCGGGCCGACGGGGTGCTGGACTTCCACGGGCGGGCGGACGACCAGGTGAAGGTGCGGGGACACCGCGTCGAACCGGGCGAGGTCGAACACGCCCTGCGGGAGCTTCCCGGAGTGGAGGACGCGGCGGTGACCGTGCGCCGGGCGGCGCGGGACGACGTACGTCTCGCGGGCTTCGTGGTGCTGCGGGCGGGGGCGGCGGACACCGCGGCCCTGCGCGGCGCGCTCGCCGAGCGGCTGCCGGAGTACCTGGTGCCGGACGAACTGACGGCGGTGGACCGGCTGCCGCTGACCGCGTCCGGCAAGGTCGACCGGGGGGCGCTGGCGGGCCGCGGTCCCGCACCGGCGTCGGAGTCGGAGCACTTGACGGCAGGCGGGGCAACGCGCGAGGCGGACCGCGGGGCAGAACGCGGGGCCGCGCACGAGACGGAGCGCGGGCCGGAACGCGATGCGGCGCACGGAGCGGGGCCGATACCGGACACGGGCGAGCCCGCGGGCACCCGCACTGCCACCGGCCTCGTCTCCTCGGACCCCGGTGCCTTGGCACCCGGCTCCTCGGGCCCCGACACCCCGACCCCCGCCACCCCGGACCCGGCCGCCGCCGGCGCCCCCGGCGCCCCGGACCCGCTGACGCCGCTCCAGGCGGTCGTCGCCGAGGTGTGGGAGCGGTCGCTGGGATGTGCGGTGGGCTCGTCCGACGACGACTTCCTCGCGCTGGGCGGCCACTCGCTGCTCGCCCTCGTCGTCATCGACGACCTCCGTGAGGACCTCGGCGTGGAGCTGACGCCGGCCGAGTTCTTCGCCGCGCCCACCGTGGCCGGTCACGCCGCCCTCGTCGAGCGGGCCCTGCTGGCGGCCCACGGCGACCCGCACCCCGCGCCCGCACCTTCCTCCGCCCACCACGACGCGCCGGAGCACACCGATGTCCCCTGACACCACCACCGCCCTCCAGCAGGAACTGCTGCGCCGGGCCCGCGCCCGCACCGCCGCCGCCCCGCTTCCACCGCAGCAGCGGGCCGACGCCTCGGAGGCCGAGGCCGTGCCCGCACGCGCACCGCTCTCGCACGCCCAGCGCCGCATGTGGCTGATGGACCGGCTCGGCCGGAGCGACGGCGCCTACAGCGTGCCCTTCGCGACCCGGCTGACCGGCCCGTTCGACCTCGACGCGTTCGGTGAGGCGCTCACCGCGCTCGTGGCCCGGCACGCGATCCTGCGCACGCGGTACGGGCAGCAGGGCGACGAGCCCTACCAGGAAGCGCTGCCCGCGCCGGACGCGGTGCCGGTGCGCGTGGTCGACACGGGGAGCCCGGAGGCGTCGGACCTGGCCGACGTGCTGTCCGCCGAGGCCCTGCTCCCCTTCGACCTCGCCGCCGGAACGCCACCGCGCGCCCTGGTGCTGCGGCACGGTCCCGAGGACCACACCGTCATGCTGACGTTCCATCACATCAACATGGACGGGCACGCGTTGGAGGTCGTCGCCGACGAACTCGCGGCGCTCTACGCACGGGCGACGGGCAAGGCCGTGCCCGCGCTCCCCGCGCCGCCCCAGTACGCGGACCACGCCCGGCACGAGCACGCCGCGGCCGCCGGGTTCGGTGCGAGCCTGGACCACTGGTCCCGCCGTCTCGACGCGGCCGCACCGCCCGCGCTCCCCCGCCCCGCCGCCCCGCCCGCCGACCTGGCGGAGCGTCCGTCGGCCACCTGCCTCACCCCGCTGGGCGACACGGTCCTGGACGGGCTGCGCGGGGTGGGCAGGGATCGCCGGGCGACCCTGTTCACGGTCCAGCTCGCCGCCGCCTTCGCCGCGTTGCACCGGCTGACCGGGGAGAGCGATCTGGTGATCGGCTGTGCCGCCGGACTGCGGGAGGGCCGGGAGGCGGCCGCCCTGGTGGGCCTGTGCGTCAACACACTGCCCATCCGGGTGGACCTCGGCGGCGACCCGGCGTTCGGGACGCTGGTGGAGCGCGTACGGGACGCGGTGCTGGAGGCACAGCAGCACCGGCACGTTCCGTACGACCTGGTCATGGAGCGGCTCGGGGCGGCCGCGCGCGGCGGTGACGGTGCGGCGCTGGTACGGGTGACGGCCGACGTGCTGGGCGAGCCGACCGCGCTGCGCCTGCCGGGCCTGCACACCGAGGCCGTCGACGTCGCCCTTCCGCAGGCCAAGTTCGACCTGTCCTTCGGGCTGGTGGACACGGCACAGCCGGCGGGCCTGCTCCAGTACGCGCGGGGCGCGCTCGACGACACGACGGGTCAGGAGCTGGGCCGGTCCTTCGCGGCGCTGCTGGCCGCGGTCGCCGCCGATCCCTCGCTGCGGCTCTCCGACCTGCCCGGCGCGGCCTCCCCCGCACCGGACCGGCATCCGGTGGAATCGGCACTGCGCGCGCGGCCCGGGGTCGCGGACGCCGCGGCCCACCGGGCGCCGGACGGAACGCTGTGGGCGTACGCCGTACTGCGGGAGCGGATGGGCCCCTCCCCCACCCAACTCCGTGCCGCACTGCGGTCGTCGCTGCCCGAGCGGGACATGCCGGTCGCGGTGACGCTGCTGGACTCGCTGCCGCGCCGGGCCGACGGATCGCTCGACCCCGGCGCGCTGCCGGGCGGTCCCGGGGCGCTGCCCGCACCGGGCGGGCCGCGTGCCGACGCCGTGACAGAGGCGTTCGCGCACGTCCTGCGCCGCCGTCCGGCGGCGGACGACGACTTCTTCGCCCTGGGCGGGCACTCGCTGGCCGCCGTGCGGCTCGCCGAGCGGCTGCGGACCGGGCTCGCGCTGCCCCTGACCGGGCTCGACGTCATGGAGGCCCGTACTCCGCGCGCGCTGACGGCACTGCTGGAGACCCGCGCCGCCGCCCGTGCGGCCGCCGTGGCCGTACGGCCGGCCGGCCGCCGCGCGGTGCGGGCGGGCACCGTCCTGGTGACCGGGGGCACGGGCGGCGTCGGCTCCTTCGTCCTGCGGGAGCTGGCCGCGCAGGGGCGGCCCGTGCTCGCGCTGGCCCGTCCCGAGTCCGCGCACCTCGTGGCCGGTGACGGCGTGGAGGTGGTCGAGGGCGACCTCACGGACCTGGACGGCCTGCGCCGGGCGGTCGCCGGGGCGGACGCGGTGATCCACGCGGCCTGCACCTTCACCCGGCCCGAGGTGGACGTCGCGGCGATGCGGGCGATGACCGAGGCCTGGAGCGGGGGGCCGTTCGTGTTCGTGAGCAGTGTCGACGCGTACGGCCGCCCCGACGGCGCCGAGGTGGCCGAGGAGGCCCCGCCCGGTCCGCCGCTCAGCCCGTACGGGCGGGGGAAGCTCGACTGCGAGGCCCTCCTGCTGGGGGCCGCGGGCACCGGGGGGCGCGGCGGGGCCAGCGCGGTGCGGTCCCCGCTGGTGTGGGGCGCGCACGACCGGCTGCGCGACCAGCTCCGCTGGGGTGCGCTCGGGCTGCTCTACCAGGGGCTGCGCGCGAACACCCCGGTCACGCTGCCCGCACCGGGCACGCACGGCCACCCGTGGTACGGGGCGGCCTGGGTGCACGCGGCGGCGCTGGCCCGCGCGGTGACCGCCTGCCTGGACGCTCCGGTGCACGGCGTGGCCAACGCGGTGAGCGGGCACACCGGCTGGCCGGAACTCACCGCCGAGCTGCGGACCCTGCTGGGCAGCACGAGCGAGGTGCGGTACGCGGACCACGTCCACCCCGACCTCGACCACCGCTGGTACTACGCGGCCGGCCGGCTGGCCGGTGCGCTGCGCGCCCGGCCCGGTGAGGACTTCCGTACGGTGCTGGCCGCCATGACCGGCTGAGCACCGCCCCGGCGGCGCGCGGACCGGCCTACCCGGGAAGCTGCTCGGTGTTCTGGTTGGCCGTCAGCAGCCAGCGGCCGTCCTCCTTGGCCATCACGTAGAGCGGCGAGGTCGGGTTGCCGGTCGGCTCGCCGTCCAGCGTCAGGTACTGGCCGCGCGCCTTCACCGCCGCGACGTCGGGGCGGATGAACAGGACGTCGACCAGTTCGTAGCGGACCGATCCGTTCGCCATCGAGCCGGGCAGCGCCCGGCGGGTGAACGCCGCGATCTCGTCCAGGCCGGTGAGCAGCTTGCCGTGGGCGGTCGTCCAGATGGCGTCGGAGCGGAAGAGGCTCAGGAACTCGTCCGGGAGCTCATGGACCTGGGAGTGCTCGATCGTGGCGACGACCTGCTCGATGGCCTTGAGGTCGGCGGCCCGTACGGATGCGTCGGTGGGTGCTGTCGTGGAGTTCATGCACCGGAGTCTGCTGCCTCAACCGCGGTTGAGGTCAAGGCCGTTTCCCGGGGCCGGCCGGCGCCGCCCGCGGGCGGCGCCCCGCTCTCACGGCGCCACGGGCCGGCATCGCCAGGTCGCGTTCGACGGCGTCCTTGAGGCGGTGCGCCGGGCGTCCGCCGCCGGGCCGGACGGTGAACGCCTCCTCACCGCAACGGGCCGGCTCCTCGCTGAGCACCGCCGAGACGGCGGCCAGGTGCTTCGAGGGCGTCCCGGTGGGTGCGCGCCCGCGGCGCGGCCGTGTACCGGGGCGTCAGGGCGTGCGGTTCTTCGCGTACGGAACGGTCGTGTACGACGTCGAGGCCCTGGAGGTGCTGCCCGAGGGCGTCCGCACCGAGGACGCCCGTGGCGAGGAGCACGCCGCCGCGCTGATCACGTCCTGCGGCCGGCGCACCAGCGGCTGCTGACACGCGGACGTGCCCGGACCGGCCGAGGCCGGTCCGGGCACGTCCGTGCTCACGTCCGTGCGGATCGCGTCCGCACCCGCTCCCCCGGCGAGCGGACGGTCGCGGGGGAGCCGGTCGGGAGGGTCAGGCGGGGGTGATGTTCTCCGCCTGCGGGCCCTTCTGCCCCTGGGTCACGTCGAAGGTGACCTTCTGGCCCTCCTGGAGCTCACGGAAACCGGAGGCGTTGATGTTGGAGTAGTGGGCGAAGACGTCGGGGCCCCCGCCGTCCTGCTCGATGAAGCCGAAGCCCTTTTCCGCGTTGAACCACTTCACGGTTCCAGTTGCCATGCTCAATGCCTCTCACGTGTTGCAGAGCCCGCACTGCGCAGGCCCGGGATGGATCATCCCCCGGCAGTGCCCGAAAAAACAGGGCTTCCCGGGGGAGATGCCGAACTCCTCTCCCGTATGGCCCTGCCGGGCGGTCCCGAAACGGGCGGCGCCCGGCTAGAGGACCAGTGACAGCAGGAGCACCAGCGCGCCGGCGACGACGGAGATGATGGTCTCCATGACCGACCAGGTCTTGACGGTCTGGCCGACGTTCATGCCGAAGTACTCCTTGACCAGCCAGAAGCCCGCGTCGTTGACATGGCTGAAGAAGAGCGAGCCCGCACCGATCGCGAGAACCAGCAGGGCGGCGTGCGCGGTGGTCATGTCGGCCGCCAGCGGCGCGACCAGACCGGCGGCGGAGACCGTCGCGACGGTGGCCGAACCGGTGGCCAGACGGATGACGACGGCGATCAGCCAGGCGAGCAGCAGCGCGGGGATCGCCCAGTCCTGGGAGATCTGCAGGACCATCTGACCGACGCCGGAGTCGATGAGGGTCTGTTTGAAGCCGCCGCCCGCGCCGACGATCAGCAGGATGCCGGCGATCGGGGCGAGGGACTTCTCGACGGTCGCGGTGATCCTCCCCCGGGTGAACCCGGCGGCCCGGCCCAGCGTGAACATGGCGACGAGCACGGCGGCGAGCAGGGCGATCAGCGGCGATCCGATCACGTCGAAGACGCGCTGGACCGTGTGCTCGGGGTCGTCCACGACGATGTCGACGAGTGCCTTGGCCAGCATCAGGAAGACCGGCAGCAGCACGGTGGCGATGGTCGCGCCGAAGCTGGGGACCCGGACGGCGGCCGCTCCCGGCTCGCCGCCGGTCCCGTCGCCCTCTTCGGACGGGCGGCGCGGGATCATCTTCTCGGGGGCCGGGATGTCCACCCAGCGGGCGGCGACCTTGGAGAACAGCGGACCGGCGATGATCACGGTCGGGATCGCGACGAGCACGCCGAGGGCGAGCGTGACGCCCAGGTTGGCGCCGACCGCGTCGATGGCGACGAGCGGGCCGGGGTGCGGCGGGATCAGGCCGTGCATCACCGAGAGCCCGGCGAGCGCGGGGATGCCGATGCGCATCAGCGAGTAGTTGCCGCGCTTGGCGACCATCAGGACGACCGGGATCAGCAGCACGATGCCGACCTCGAAGAACAGCGGCAGCCCGATGACGCTGGCGATCAGCACCATCGCCCAGGGCATGGAACGCCCGCCCGCCCGGGCGAGGATGGTGTCGACGATCTTGTCCGCGCCGCCGGAGTCGGCGAGGAGCTTGCCGAGGATCGCGCCGAGCGCGATGAGTACGCCGACGCCCGCGACCGTCGAGCCGAGCCCGTTGGTGAAGCTGGTGATGACCTTGTCGAGCGGGGCGCCCGCGAAGGCCCCCAGGGCGAGCGATCCGATGGTCAGCGCGAGGAACGCGTGCACCTTGAACTTCGTGATGAGCAGGACGATGACGGCGATGCCCGCGAGAACGGCGATTCCGAGCTGCGCGTGGCCCGCCGAGGTGATCGGCTCTGCGGCACCCGCTGCCAGCGTCTCGACGCTGAGACTGGTCACGGTTTCTTCCTTGCAGGAGAGGTGGTTCGGGGGGAGGGGTTCAGGAAAGCCCAGGACAGGGGTGGAGGGGGGTTACGGAACACGCAGCGGCGTGCTGCCCGTGTCCGCCCGGGCGCGCAGGGCTGCGGCGGCCCGCTCGGCGATCTCCGCGGGGCTGCCCACGACGTCGACCTCGACGCCCGTCTCGTCGGGGCCCAGCGGCTGGAGCGTGGCGAACTGCGAGTCGAGCAGCGCGGTAGGCATGAAGTGCCCCCGGCGCTGCGCCATCCGGTCCGCGATGAGTTCGCGGGAGCCGGTGAGGTGGACGAAGACGAGGTCCTCCCCGGCCGCGGACCGCAGCCGGTCGCGGTAACTGCGCTTCAGCGCCGAGCTGCTGACCACGCCTCCGCGGCCCGCCCTGCCGCGGATCCAGGCGCCGATGGCGTCCAGCCACGGCCACCGGTCGTCGTCGGTCAGCGGGATGCCGGCCGACATGGTGGCGATGTTCGCCGGGGGATGGAAGTCGTCTCCCTCGGCGTAGGGAACGCCGAGCTGTGCCGCGAGCAGGGGGCCGATCGTGGTCTTGCCGGTTCCTGCCACGCCCATGACGACGACGTGGGGAGTATGCATGCGCTGCCTCGCTGTCTTCTTCGACATTTCGCACGGCGGCCGGTCGTGCGTCACGCCACTGAAACCCATCCGGTCAGACAAATTCAAGAGCCTGTGACTTAAAAGTCATACTTAATCTGCCGGAGGGCGCCTCGTAGTCTGGTGCCATGACTGCACAGGCCCGATGGCTGCACGCCCGCGTTCTGGAGACCCTCGGGCCCGCCATCACCGGAGGCGCGTACCCCCCGGGAAGCGTTCTGCGGACGGACGAGCTCGCCCAGGAGTTCGAGGTGTCGCGCTCCGTGATGCGCGAAGCGGTCCGGGTCCTGGAGTCCATGCACCTCGTGGAGTCGCGGCGCCGCGTCGGCGTCACCGTGCTGCCCACCGAGGAGTGGAACGTCTTCGATCCGCAGGTGATCCGCTGGCGGCTGGCCGGCGCCGACCGGCCCCGCCAACTGCGCTCCCTCACCGTGCTGCGCTCGGCGGTGGAGCCCGTGGCCGCCGGCCTCGCCGCCTCGCAGGCCACCGCCGAGCAGTGCGCGGCCCTCACCGAGTGCGCCATCGGAATGGTCGCCAACTCCCGGGGCGGGCGGCTGGAGGGTTACCTCCTGTACGACATCGAGTTCCACCGGACGATCCTGAAGGCCTCGGGGAACGAGATGTTCGCCCGCCTCGGCGACGTGGTCGCGGAGGTGCTCACCGGCCGCACCCACCACCGCGTGATGTTCGAGGACCCCGACCCGGCGGCGGTCACCCTGCACGTCAAGGTCGCCGAAGCGGTACGGGAGCGGGACGCGGCACGGGCCGAGGAGCTGACCCGCCGGATCACCGTCGGCGCCCTGGAGGAGCTGGACGTCCTCGCGCCCTGACCGGCCCGCGGGAGCTGACAGGATGTCCGGCATGCTGAGTTCCGCCAAATCTGCCGCCGCCCTCCGCCGGGTGGCCCGTATATCTCTCGATCTGCTGCTGGTACTGGTGACCGTCGCGGCGGCGCTGTGGCTCGTGGGCCGGATGTGGTCGGTGTTCTGGCCCGTCGTGGTGGCGCTGCTGCTCACCACCCTGACCTGGCCGCCCGTACGTTTCCTGCGCCGTCACGGCTGGCGGCCCGCCGCGGCCGCCGGGGTGGTCACGCTGCTCTTCCTGCTGGTGGTCGCCGGTGTCGTGACGCTGATCGCGCTGCCGGTGGCGTCCCAGGCGGGCCAGCTCAGCGACAGCGTGGTCGCGGGCATCCAGCAGGTGCGCGAATGGGCCGCGGGGCCGCCGCTGAACATCGGCGACGACCAGATCACCCGTGCCCTGGACGAGGCGGTCAAGCGCGTCCAGGACAGCGCGGGCAGTGTGCTCACCGCCTTCGGCACCGGTGTCAGCACCGTGGTCAACGGTCTCGTCACCGCGGTCCTCGCCCTGTTCCTGATGTTCTTCTTCCTCAAGGACGGCCCGCGTTTCCTGCCCTGGCTGGGCCGTCAGCTTCCGGGCCGGGCCGCCGTCGACGTCCCGGTCGTGGCGAAGCGGTGCTGGCGCACGCTGGGCACGTTCGTGCGGTCCCAGGCCCTGGTGGGCGCGCTGGACGCCGTCTTCATCGGCGTCGGCCTGTGGGTGCTGGGCGTTCCGCTGGTGCTGCCGCTGGCCGTGCTGACGTTCGTCTCCGCGTTCGTGCCGATCGTCGGCGCCCTGTTCGCGGGCTTCGTCTCGGTGCTGATCGCCTGGGTGTCCAACGGCTTCACGGACGCCCTGATCGTTCTGGTGATCATCGTGGTGGTCCAGCAGCTGGAGGGCAACGTCTTCCAGCCGATGATCCAGAGCCGGGGCCTGGGGCTGCACGCGGGCGTGGTGCTGATGGTGGTGGTGCTGGGCGGCAACCTGGCCGGAGTGGTCGGCAGCCTGCTCGCGGTGCCCGCCGCCGCCCTGCTGGCGGTGGTCTGGGCCTACCTCCGCGAACAGCTCGTCCCCGCCGTGCCCGAACCGGCGGCCGTCGCACCGGGGCCGGGGGACCCCGCCGCGGCGGACGAGGCGTGACCCGGCGGGCCTCCCCCGGGGCAGCGGGCGGGTGACGCGCGCCCCGGCCACTGCCCCGGGGGGACTCCGCCGCCGGAATCAGCCGGAAATCAGATGGTCCGGCGGTGCACCCGGGCCTCCCAGGGGCCCAGCACGTCCGGGGCGCCCCGGAGTGCGTCCCCGGGGACGTTAGTGAGGAGGGTCGGGCTCTGCTCCCAGCCCTCGGGCAGGTCGACGGTGAGGTCGGTCGCCCCGAAGTTCGCCAGGACCAGCAGCTCGGTGCCGGAGGCGGCGTCGCGGCGGGTGAAGGCGTAGAGCTGCTCGTGGTCCGGGTGGAGCAGCCGGAAGTCGCCGTGGGTGAGGACGGGTTCGGTGTGCCGCAGGGCGATGAGCCGCCGGTAGTGGTGGAACACCGAGTCCGGGTCCGCGCGTTGGGCCTCCGCGTTGACGTGCGCGTGGTCGGGGTTCACCGCGATCCACGGGGTGCCGGTGGTGAATCCGGCGTGGCGCGTGCCGTCCCACTGCATGGGCGTACGGGCGTTGTCCCGCCCGCGGTGCCTCAGCCCGGAGAGGATGCGCTCCTCGTCGACGCCGAGCGCGGACTGCTCGCGGTGGTGGTTGAGCGATTCGATGTCGCGGAAGTCGTCGAGGGAGGCGAAGGGGGCGTTGGCCATGCCCAGTTCCTCGCCCTGGTAGACGTACGGCGTGCCGCGGTGCAGGTGGAGCACGGTGGCCAGCAGCTTCGCCGAGCGCTCGCGGTGGGCGGGGCTGTCGTCGCCGAAGCGGGAGACGGCGCGGGGCTGGTCGTGGTTGTTCCAGTACAGGCTGTTCCAGCCGGTGTCGCCCAGGCCGGTCTGCCAGCGTGCGAGGCTCGCCTTGAGGTCGGTCAGCTCCAGCGGGCGGACGTCGAACTTGCCGCCGGGGCCCTGGTCGAGGCCCACGTGCTCGAACTGGAAGACCATGTCGAGCTCGCGGCGGGCGGGGTCGGTGAACAGCCGGGCCTCCTCGACCGTGACGCCGGGCATCTCGCCGACGGTCAGCAGCCCGCGCGGGTGGTCCGCGAAGACCTCGCGGTGCATCTCCGCCAGGTACGTGTGGACGTGCGGGCCGCAGACGTAGTACGGGCTGCCGTCCCCGTACCGGGCGCCCTCGGGGACGACGCCGTCCGGCAGCCCGGGGGCCTTGGAGATCAGGTTGACGACGTCCATGCGGAAGCCGTCGACGCCCCGCTCCAGCCACCAGCGCATCATGGCGTACACCGCCTGCCGGACCTCGGGGTTGTCCCAGTTGAGGTCCGGCTGCTTGCGGGAGAACAGGTGCAGGTAGTACTCGCCGCTCTTCTCGTCGTACGTCCAGGCCGGGCCCGTGAAGAAGGAGCCCCAGTTGTTGGGCTCCGCACCCGGGGCGCCGGGCTCCTTCCCGTCGCGGGCCGGACGCCAGACGTACCAGTCGCGTCTGTCTCCCTCCCGGCCCCCGTCGCGGGAGGCGGTGAACCAGGGGTGCTCGTCGGAGGTGTGGTTGACCACCAGGTCCATGACGAGCTTCATGCCGCGCTCGTGGACGGCGGCCAGGAGCCGGTCGAAGTCGGCGAGGGTGCCGAAAAGCGGGTCGATGTCCTGGTAGTCGCTGATGTCGTAGCCGTTGTCGTCCTGCGGGGACGGGTAGACCGGGGAGAGCCACAGGACGTCGACTCCGAGCAGGGACAGGTGGTCGAGGCGCTCGGTGATGCCGCGCAGGTCGCCGACGCCGTCCCCGTCCGAGTCGGCGAAACTGCGCGGGTAGATCTGGTAGACCACCGCCCGGCTCCACCAGGCGCGGCCGGGTCCGTCCTCGTCCATGGGCACGACGTACCTCCTGGTGTTCCTCGGTCCCGGTGTTCGCTCCGGGACATGCCCTCGCCACGGTCGCCGACCGCACCGCCCGCGTCCACACCCCGCCGGCGCGGGACAATGGGCGGATGCCCCGTGAGCGTACGTCCCAGTCCTCTGCGGGCCGCCGGTATCCGGTGGCCGACGCGGCTGCCTACCTCGTCGGCCGCTGGAGCGTCGAGCGCGTCGTCCGCGACCTGACGGGCGGCACGGAGGGGCGGTTCTCCGGGACGGCCGACTTCCGCGCCGCCGACGGGGCGGGGACGCTCGCGCACGTGGAGGAGGGCCGGCTCGACTGGGACGGCAGGACGTTCCCGGCCGGCCGTACGCTGCGGCTCCGCCCGCGCGGCGACGGGACGGCGGAGGTGGAGTTCGCCGACGGCAGGCCCTTCCACGACCTCGACCTGCGCGAGGGCCGCTGGCACACCGTGCACCCGTGCGCCGCGGACCGGTACGAGGGCACGTTCACGGTCCGCTCGGCGGACGAGTGGCGGCTGGAGTGGCGGGTCACCGGCCCCGCCAAGGACCAGTTGCTGCGGTCGGTCTACCGGCGGCGGCTCACGGGCTGCTGACGGCCCCTCCCCCTCGGTGTGCGGCACAGGCGTACGGCACAGGCATGTGTCAGAGGTGTGTGTCAGAGGCGTGGGTCGGGACCGGCGGACATCCGGAGTGCGCGGGGCGGGCCGGTGGCTGCCCGGGGGGCGCGGCCGGACGCCCCGGAGGCCGACACCCGGGGGCGGCGGCCAGGTGGCCGATCACTTTCCCGCCGCACCGGGACAACCGCAGCTCAGCGGGTATACGGCCGTGCGTGACTTCCTCATCCGACCGGCCCGGGACCTCCGAGTCCCCGGCGGCACTCAAGAAGGCGCTGACCACGCCGCTGCTCTATTTCTTCATCCTCGGCGACGTCCTGGGCGCGGGCGTGTACGTGCTGGTCGGGCAGGTCGCCGCCGACAGCGGGGGCGCGGTGTGGGCGCCGCTGGTCGCGGCGCTGTGCCTGGCGCTGCTGACCGCGGCCTCCTACGCGGAGCTGGCCACCAAGTACCCGCGTGCGGGTGGTTCGTCGCACTACGCGACGCTGGCGTACGGGCCCTTCCTCGGGTTCGTCGCCGGGTTCTGCATGCTGGCCGCCGGAATCGTGTCGGTGGCCGCGCTGGCCCGGGGGTTCGGCGGGGACTACCTGGCGGAGTTCGTCACCCTCCCCCTGGTGCTGGTCCTGGTGGTGTTCCTGGTCGCCCTCGCGCTGCTGAACGCGCGCGGCATCAGCGAGTCGACCCGGGCCAACGTGGTGGCCACGGTCATCGAGGTGGGCGGGCTGCTGCTGGTGATCGGTCTCGGCGCCTGGATCGTGCTGCGCGGTGACGGCGACCTGGGGCGGCTGACCCAGTTGGGCACCGCCGACAAGGGCCCCGTGGCGGCCCTGCTGAGCGGTGCGGTGCTCGCGTACTACTCCTTCGTCGGGTTCGAGACCTCCGTCAACGTGGCCGAGGAGACCCTGAATCCCCGGCGTTCGTTTCCCCGGGCGCTCTTCGGGGCGCTGCTCACCGCGGGCGCGGTGTACGCGCTGGTCGGCGCCGCGGCCGCCGCCGCCGTGCCGACCGAGAAGCTGGTGCGGTCCAGCGGGCCGCTGCTCGAAGTCGTCCGGGCCGCGGGCGCGGTTCCCACCGAGCTGTTCAGCGTCGTCGCCCTGGTGGCCGTCGCGAACGGGGCGCTGCTCACCGGCATCATGTCGTCGCGGCTGGCGTACGGCATGGCGCAGGACGGGCTCCTGCCCGGATTCCTGACCAGGGTGCTGCCCCGGCGGCGCACGCCGTGGGCGGCGATCGGCGCGACGACGGCCCTGTCGCTGCTGCTGGCGCTGACGGGCCAGGTGGACACGCTCGCCTCCACCCTGGTCCTGCTCCTGCTGGTCGTCTTCTTCCTCGTCAACACCTCGCTCCTGGTGCTGCGGCGCGACCGGGTCGACCACGACCACTTCCGGGCGCCGACCGCCGTGCCGGTGCTCGGCGCGCTGTCGTGCGTGCTGCTCGCGACGCAGATCGAGGGCGAGGTCTGGTTCAGGGGGCTCGTCGTGCTGGCCGTCGGCTGCGCGCTGGGGGCGCTCGCCGCGTTCCGCAAGCGCCGTCGGGGGGTCACACCGGGCGCAGGCGGGTGATCTCGTAGGTGAGGGCCGAACTGGGGGCCCGCCCGTTGCAGGTGAGCCGGAGCGCCGGGGTGCGCTGGGACCGTACGTCCACGTCGTACGCCGACAGGCCCGGCGCGCGGCCCGCGATGCGCAGGGACCACCGGTCGCCGTCGCGCGTGGCGCGTTGCACCGTGTACGCGTGGCGGCCCGCGGGACCGGCCCGGTGCAGCACTGCCGAGAGGGCGGCCTGTTGCGCCGGCGGGAGGTCGGTGTACCCGCGCAGGTGGGCGGGGTGGATGCGGTCGGCGAGGTGTTCCTCCACGGTGGTGGGGGCCGTACCGGCGTCGAGATTGCCGTAGTACACGCCGTCGGGGGCGACGAGGACGTTGGCGGCGAACCGGTCGCCGCCGACGTGCGTGCACTCCCACACCAGCTCGGGCCAGCGCTCGCTGAGGGCCCGGCCCACCGGGCGGCCGCGCACCGCGCAGCAGGTGTCATGCACGCCGTGGGTGCACACGAGCAGGACGGGCGGGTGGCCGGTTTCGCCCGGTGCGACGAGGGCGTCGGCGATCGCGGCGAGGTCCTCGTCGCGTTGCCAGGTGCCCCATCGCTGGCGGTGGGCGCCGTCGGGCTCCCCGTGCAGGACCGCCCACCGGCGCGGCGCGTCGGGCCGGCGGCGGCCGTGGCGCCGGATCAGCAGGATGCGGGCGCGCAGGGACTGGGCGGCGGCGTAGACGCGGGCCTTGGTCGCGGGTTCCAGGGCGAGGCCGTCGAAGCCGTTGGCGGGCCAGCCGCCGTGGTACTCGACGAGGACCCAGATCGAGCCGTACGGCGCGGTGCCCGCCAGCGCGTCGCCGCGTCGGCGGGCGGCGTCCGCGCAGGAGAAGCGGGGCGGTGGCGGCGTCGTCATCGCGCGGGTGCCCGCGTCAGCCCGTCGCGGGCACCACGACGCCCGCGCGCAGCAGTCGTACGACCAGTTCCCGGCCGAGTTCGTCCGGGGTGTGCTCCCCGCCGTCGAGCAGTCGCCGTACGTGCGGCAGCTCGGGCTCGGAGAAGTCCAGCCAGCCGGCCCGGGTGTTCAGGCGCCGCCCCTCCAGCCGTGCGGCGAGCGCTCCGCGCAGGCGGACCGGGGTGTCGGCGGCGAGCTGTTCGGTGGCCGCGAGCTGGGACAGCGGGCCCATCGGCTCCGGACGCCCCTGGCTTCTGCGGGCGCGGTGGAACCGGGGGGCGGGATCGCTCGCGGCGAGGGCGGCGGCGAGCCGCTCCCGTACGAAGGCGAGTTCGTCGTCGGGCGCGTCCACGCCCAGCGGCAGCGAGGTCCGCATCGCGGGGTCGTCGCGCAGCAGTTCCAGGGCGGAGGAGACGAGTTGTTCGGCCAGCGCGTGGCGGGTCCAGTTGTGCACGCCGAGCGTGAGGTGGACGGAGACCTCGCCCTGTGCCTCGGCGGCGTGCAGCCAGCCCCGGGGCAGGTAGAGGACGTCGCCGGGTTCCAGCAGGGTGTCGATGGCCGGCTCGCCCCGGGCGGCTTCGGCGACGGCGGCCCGGTGGCCGGTCCAGGGCTGGTCGCGGAGCGGGTCGGGGTGGACGGGCTCGTGGATGACCCAGCGCTTGGTGCCGGCGATCTGGAGCACGAACACGTCGTGCACGTCGTAGTGGGCGTCGAAGCCGCGGTTCTGGGGCGGGGTGACGTAGGCGTTCGCCTGCACCGGGTGGCCCAGTTCGGTGCCGAGGCGGGCGGTGAAGTCGGTGAGCGGCTGCCAGGTGCGCTGGAGCGCTTGCAGGACCAGGGTGGCTCCGTCGGCGAACGCGCGCCACAGGGCCGTGTCGTCCAGTTGGTCGCCGACGGTGGCGCCGACTCCGCCGGGGGCGGTGAAGGCGGAGTCGGGGAGGGTGGTTCCGTTCTTGGCGACCCGCAGGAACGGGGTCCGCAGGCCGCGCCGGGCGATGAGGTCGTCCACGGCGGCGGTGGAGAAGAGGTCGGAGAAGTCGCTCGCCCGGCGGGTGAGGAGGGGGGTGCGGGCCCAGACGTCGCGGGCGAAGTCGGCCGGGTCGAGGCTGATCAGACGCGACTCCAGGACACCGCGGCCGTGGTCGGCCGCGGTGTCCTGGAGGTCGGGGGAACCGATGCTCAACGTGCCCCGCCGTCTGCTCCGCCGTCGTGCACGCCCGGAGTACCGGCGGCACCGCCGTCCGCGGGACCCTCGGCCCCACCGTCCGCGCCACCGTCATGGACACCCGGAGTACCGGCGGCACCGCCGTCCGCGGGACCCTCGGCCCCACCGTCCGCGCCGCCGTCGTGCACGCCCGGAGTACCGGCGGCACCGCCGTCCGCGGGACCCTCGGCCCCACCGTCCGCACCGCCGTCGTGCACGCCCGGAGTACCGGCGGCACCGCCGTCCGCGGGACCCTCGGCCCCACCGTCCGCGCCACCGTCATGCACACCCGGAGTACCGGCGGCGCCACCGTCCGCGGGACCCTCGGCCCCACCGTCCGCACCGCCGTCATGCACACCCGGGGTGCCGGCGGCTCCGCCGTCCGCGGGACCTTCTGTCTGGTTGGGGTCCTGGTCGTGGTGGGTCATGCTTCCTCCTGCGCGTCGGGGATGCCTGCTGAGGGCCGGATGATGTTCGTCTTCGGCTCCCAGTACCCTTCACAAGCTCGCCCACTCCCGTCCCGGCGGCAACCGGAGATTCCGGGGCCCCCGCACCGGCCGTCGTCGACTCCGGTGGCCGGGCCCGGACCGTGGATCACCCGGCCGGGGCCTCGGCGGTGGGGACGGCGGCTCCCGGGGAGCGCAGGACCAGCAGGGTGATCTCGCTGGGGGCGAAGATCCGGAAGGGCGGTCCCCAGAAGCCGGTGCCGCGGCTGGTGTAGAGCAGGGTGCGGTCGCCGTGGCGAGTGAGGCCCGCGAGGGCGGGCTGGTCGAGGCGGACCAGGTGGTGGAAGGGCCAGATCTGGCCGCCGTGGGTGTGTCCGGAGAGCTGGAGGTCGACGCCGCCCGCCGCCGCCCGGTCGACGAACTTGGGCTGGTGGGCCAGGAGCAGGACGGGGTGCCCGGGGTCGGCGCCGTCGAGCGCCCCGGCGAGGTGCGCGCGGTGACCGGCGAGGCCGGAGGATTCGGCGGTGACGTCGTCCACGCCGGCGACGACGAGGGTGTCGCCGCCGCGTTCCATCAGCAGGTGGCGGTTGCGCAGCGGCTCCCAGCCCAGTTCGTCCATCAGGTCGACCCAGCCCTGGGCCTCGCTGTAGTACTCGTGGTTGCCGGTGACGTAGACCCGGGCCCGGGAGGCCCGCACGGTGCCGAGCGGGGCGGCCTGGGCGCGGCGGCGTTCGGCGGTGCCGTCGGCGATGTCCCCGGTGTGGCAGACGAGGTCGGCCTCCAGGGAGTTGACCGTCTCGCAGACGCGTGCGGACCACCGGGCGCGGTCGAGCGGGCCGTAGTGGGTGTCGGTGATCAGGACGACGCGCGTGCCGTCCAGACCGGCGCCCAGGCGCGGGAGCCGTACGTCGAGACGGCGCACCCGGGGGACCCGGCGGGCCTCCGCGCAGCCCCAGCAGAGCAGTACGGCGGCCGCGCCGAGGGTCGCCCAGGTGACGGTCCTGGCCCGGTCCTGGCCGTCGCCGACGCCGGTCACGGTCAGGGCGAGCCGCAGCAGGACGCCGAGCAGCACCGACCAGGTGAACAGGACCCAGACGGCGCCCAGCAGGGTGTCCCCGACGATCGCCGCCCGGTCCCGCTGCCGCTTGCCGTGACCGCGCACCATCGCGACCGGCATGCCGACCAGGCCGGCGGCGCACAGGGCGGTGCCGGTCAGCGTGACGGGGAACGGCCAGTGCTGGCCCGCGTACAGCAGCAGCCAGCAGGGCACGGCCCACAGGAGCACGGGCGCGATGAGGGGCAGGTACCGCATCAGACGCTGCAGTCCGCCGGGGCCTGCGGCGTGCGATGCGTCGGCCGACGCGGTGCCGGGGGACGCGTGCTCGGCCGACGCGGTACCGGGGACGTGTTGCCGGCCGACGCGGCACCGGCGGGCGTGGCACCGGCCGCTGCGGTGTCGTCGGATCGGGATGCGCTGGTTTCGGTCACCGGTTCCCTCCCTGAACGGCCCGGAACGGCCTGGCTGCCGTCGCGCGCACTGTAGCCGGTCCGCCCGCGCGAGCCCGCAGCCGTCCACGACCGGTCTCCTCCCCCCTCCTCGGGCCGGAAGTCCCCCCGTTCACCTCCGAAAGGTCCGGCACCCGGCAGCATCCGCGCTCTTACGGTGGAACCATGACGAATGCCCCGGAACCCCGCATCCTCGATCTCGACCGCGACCAGCTCGCCGCCCTGCGCGGGCGGGCCCTGACCCGGGCGGTGGCTGCCGCCGAGGGGCGGACCATGGTCGCCGAGGTCTTCGCGGAGCGCGCCGCGCTCTCCCCGCACCCCGACGGCCGGGGCGTGCACAACGCCGAGCTGGTGGCCGCCTTCGGCGCGGACGTCGTCGTGCTGAACCTCATCGAGCGCGCCTGGGACGGAGAGCGGCTGACGCTGCCCGGACTCGGCACCTTCAGCACCTTCACCGAGCTGGCCCGGGTCGTGGGCCGCCCGATCGGCGTCAACCTGGAGCCGGGCGACGTGCCGGAGATCCGGCGGGCCAGGCCCGAGTACGCCAAGCGGCTCGTCGACATGGGCGCGGCCATGCTCTGCATCACCGCGAACCCCGGCACCGGCGGGTCCTTCGACGCGATGGCCCGGGTCACCGAGGAACTGCGTACCGGCCTGGGCGACGACGCGGCCCTCTGGTCGGGCAAGATGCACCACGCCGGGCACCCGGAGCGGGTCACCACCGCGCGGCTCACCGCCCTGGTGGACGCGGGCGCCGACGGGGTCGTCATGCCGCTGCCCGGGACCCTGCCCGGCGTGACCCGGGAGCTCGCCGCCGAGGCCGTGGCCGCGGTGCAGGACGCCGGGGCGGTCGTGATGGGCGCCATCGGCACCAGCCAGGAGGGCAGCCACGCCGACGTGGTGCCGCAACTGGCCCTGAACGCCAAGGAGGCCGGGTTCGACGCGCACCACTTCGGGGACTCCTACCTCCCCGGCATGTGCGACCCCGAGGTCATGTACGCGTACTCGGTCGCCGTCCGGGGCCGCCGTCACACCTGGAACCGCATGGCCCTCTCGAGCCGCCGCGCCCGCTGACGGCGGTCCCGGTCCGCGCGCTCTCTTTCCCGGCCGTTCAGGACGCGTTGCCGTGCAGGCAATCCCGGAACCCTAGGTTCTGGGCTGTCAACCGGCCCCGGAACCTGGAGTGATCGCCCATGGAACGACGTACCTTCCTGCGTGCCGCCGTCATCGGTTCGTCCGCGACCGCCTTCAGCGGTTCCCTCTGGCTGGGCGCCGCCCACGCCGACCCGGCGCAGCCGGGCGCGGGCCCCTACGGGGCGCTCGGCAGCGCCGACGCGAACGGCGTCCGGCTCCCCGCCGGGTTCCGCAGCCGCGTGGTCGCCCGCACCGGACAGAAGGTCGCCGGTACGTCGTACACCTGGCACCCGGCCCCCGACGGCGGCGCCTGTTACGCCGACGGCACCGGCTGGATCTACGTCTCCAACTCGGAGGTCGAACCGTCCGGCGGCGCGGGCGCGATCCGCTTCTCGTCGACCGGCGCGATCACCGGCGCGTACCGCATCCTCTCCTCCACCCGGCAGAACTGCGCGGGCGGCAAGACCCCGTGGAACACCTGGCTGTCCTGCGAGGAGGTGGACCGGGGGTACGTGTACGAGACCGACCCGTGGGGTGTGAAGAGCGCGGTGCGGCGGGACGCGATGGGCCGGTTCAAGCACGAGGCGGCCGCCGCCGACCCCGACCGCAAGGTCATCTACCTCACCGAGGACGTCTCCGACGGCTGCTTCTACCGCTTCATCCCCTCCACCTGGGGCAACCTGGCCTCGGGCCGGCTGGAGGTGCTGAAGATGGGCTCCGGCACCAGCGGTCCGGTCACCTGGGCCAAGGTCCCCGACCCGTCCGGCGCGTCCAAGTCCACCCGCAGCCAGGTCTCCGGCGCGAAGCGCTTCGACGGCGGCGAGGGCTGCTACTACGCGGACGGCGTCTGCTACTTCACCACCAAGGGCGACAACCGGGTCTGGCGCTACGACGCCGCCGCCTCCACCCTCGCCCTGGCCTACGACGACTCCCTGGTCACCGGCGGGAGCGCCCCGCTGACGGGCGTCGACAACATCACCGGCACCGCCTCGGGCGACCTGTTCGTCGCGGAGGACGGCGGCTCGATGGACATCTGCGTGATCACCCGGGAGAACGTGGTGGCCCCGTTCCTGCGCCTGACCGGCCAGTCCGGCTCGGAGATCACGGGCCCGGCGTTCTCCCCGGACGGCTCGCGGCTGTACTTCTCCAGCCAGCGCGGTACGAGCGGCAGCTCCTCCGGGGGCATCACCTACGAGGTGACCGGCCCCTTCCGCACCTGACCGGCCCGCGGTCCGGAAACCGCCGGAGCGGGTAGGGATCCGGGATGCAGACATTTCTCACGCATCCCGGCTTCTCGGACACGGCGGCCGTCCTGGACGCACGGCGGCTCGGCAAGCAGCGGGTCGAGACCCTCCAGGTGTTCCGCGGTCTCACCGTGCCCGGCTACGGGTGGCGGCGGCACCCGGCCGTGCGGATGTGGGCGGGGTACGAGGAGGCGCTGGTCCGGTACGGCCTGGACGTCTGCGCGGTGTGGACCGCCGGGGACCGCGCCGACACCTGCGCCGCCACCCTCGTCCGGGACTACCTGGCGTGGCGGCCCGGCGGCCCGCCGAGGGAGCAGCGGGAACTCGCGGCGGCCGGGGAGCTGCCGCCCTGGCTCGGCGACGAGGCGTTCCACCGCAGCCACCGGTCCGCGCTCGTGCGCAAGGCCCCGGAGCTCTACCGGGGCCTCTTTCCGGACGTGCCGGACGACCTGCCGTACGTGTGGCCCTCGTCCGACCGCGCCTGAAGGCCGGGGGGTTTCGGCCGGAGGAGGAGCCCGGCGGCCCGGGCCGGGGCCGGGGCCGCGCGGGGGGTCCTGTACGCTCGCGGGGTTATGTCCTGTGTTCTGACCACGGTGTGCGCCGGTTACGAGGCGCGGTTCGCCGAATTCTCCTTCGAGCCCGGTTTCGCCGCCGCGGTCGACCAGCACGCCGCCGAGATCCGCGACCGGCTCGGGGCGCGTTCGGCGGGCCTGGAGCCCGCCGCCCCGGACCGCGAGGCGCTCGCCGACTACGCGCTCGGCTTCGTCGACGCGCTGACCGAGATCGACTGGCGGGAGCCGGTGGCGTACGACTACGCGGTGTGCCGGCTGACCGCCCTGACGTACCTCGTCCGGCGTCACCGCCTCGTCGCTCCGCGCCGCGGCACCCCCTGACGTGCCCGGACGCCCGGCCCCGAGCGGGGCCGGGCGTCCGGGGCGCACGTCACATGGGGTCGACGCGCTCCGGGTTGACGACGGGCTGGTGACGCAGCGCGTCCTCGCGGCCCGACTGGTAGGCGCCCTCGCGTGCGCTGTCGGAGCCCTTGGCGGCCCGGACCCGGCCGGTCTCGGCCTCCGCGGTGTCCATCCAGCCCTCGATGCGGTCGCGCATCGGCTGGATCAGCGCCCCGCCGACACCGACGATCAGGATGCCCGCGACGGCCGCCAGCGCGGCGATCAGCACCGGCTGGGTGACGGTCGTGGCGATGCCGACCTGGCCGAGGGCCGCGATCACGCCGAGGGCGACGATGACCGCCCAGACGACACGGGCCACCATCGGCCCGTACGAGGCGGCCGACAGCACGCCGGAGACGATGCCCCGCACGGCGTTGGCGATGGCCATGGACACGACCACCAGCACCAGGCCGATCAGCGCCCTCGGCAGCCAGGCGACGATGCCGTCGATCATGCCGCTGACCGGGTTGGGGCCGAACACGCCGAACGCGAGCTGGAGGGTGACCAGCAGCAGCGCGTAGTAGACGACCTTGCTGACCAGGGAGGTCGCGTCGTACTTCGAGTTGTCGAAGATCTTGGCGGAGCCGGCCCGTTCGCTGAGCCGCTCGAAGCCGACCTTGCGCAGGACCCGGTCGAGCACCCTGGCGATCATCTTCGAGACGAACCAGCCCACCAGCATGATCACCAGGAATCCGGCCAGCTTCGGCACGAACTGGGCGACCTTGGACCAGGCGTCGGAGACGCCCTGCTGGAAGTCCACCGCGAGCGCCAGGT
Organism: Streptomyces sp. NPDC088745; assembly: GCF_044751045.1. Taxonomy (NCBI): domain Bacteria; kingdom Bacillati; phylum Actinomycetota; class Actinomycetes; order Kitasatosporales; family Streptomycetaceae; genus Streptomyces; species Streptomyces sp. NPDC088745. The sequence continues at coordinate 155,686 of NZ_JBIVLB010000006.1, read as the reverse complement.
CCCCGGGGGACGGGAACGTGGCAGCGGCCACGATCTGGGATGAAAGCACGATCAGACCTTCCGTCGATACGGCACTTCTCCGCTCCGTGCCTATCAACGAACGGTCCGGCCCGCCCCTCGTGGAGGCCGGGGCAGCGCCATTCGGGGGACGAACGAGCCCTATGGCGGATGCCCGCCCCCCCGGGGACCCGGCCGAGCCGCCGGCCCCGACGCGGGGGCGGGACCGGCGCGGGGGCGGGGCCGCATGGTGCGCGGTGGGTCAGGCGACCGCGCCGAGCAGGGTGCTGCCCGGGGCCTGGGCGTCCTCGTCCAGCAGGAAGTCGCTCCAGCCCGCCACGTACTCGTCCCGGGTGATCCAGCCGTCGCCGTTCTGGTCGAGGCCGGTCGCCGGGGCCCACGCCACCTCGTGCTCCAGACCCCAGGCGGTGAGGAACGCCGACATCTGCTCCACCGTGGCGACCCCGTCGTCGTCGGCGTCGATCGCGGCGAACTCGGCGTGCAGCCCGTCCCGCAGGTTGCGCTCCAGCAGCGAGGGGTCGCCGAACGCGCCCGACATGGCCCGGTGGAACTCCTCCCGGCTGATCCGCCCGTCTCCGTCGGCGTCGGCGTGCTCCAGCAGCAGGGCCCAGCAGCGCTGCCGCTCCAGCACCAGCGTCATCCCCTTGGGCGAGGAGTCGCCCACGCCCGTGGCGCGGGCGATGGACCGGGCGAGCGTGACGAAGTCCTGCTCCTCCAGCACTCCGTTGAGATCCACATCGAGCATGTCGAACATGCGGTCGTACTTGAGTCCGATCGCGTCAGCGGTCATGGAAGGCCTCCCGAGGGTCGTGCGTCGACTCCAGCAGGATGGGCGTCCGCCGGTCGTCACCGGGCCCCGGGACACGAACGGGTCAGTGGATGGCACACGATGGCGGTACTCCGGGGCCGCCGCCTTGACCGCGCGGACCGGCCGCCGCGCGCGCTCAGCGCAGGCGGCGGACGCGGATCGGGCCGCGGGCCGTGTCCGGGTCGACCCGGCGGCCTCCCTGCGTGATCTCCACCTCGCCCGCCGCGACCAGCCGCCGGGCGGCGCGGCGCACGGGTTCCATGAGGGCGCGCCAGCCGTCGCCCTCGCCGTCGAAGGCCGCCCGGGCGGCGTCCGAGGGGCAGATCGTCGCCGCGGCGTCCCGGCTGTCGAGGAGGTCCAGGACGGCGCGCTCCAGCCGCCGGTCCAGCTCCGGGTCCTCGGGCACGTCGTCGGTCATGCGGCCAGTGTCGCCCGCCCGGTCAGCACCGCCCACCTGGAACTCCTCCGCCGAACTGGCGAACCACCCCTGCGGCGCGCACCGTTCCGCGCGCCGGAGAGCCGCCAACCGGGCCTGCCCGCAGGGAGGTTGGCGCCGGCCGCGGTCCGGGGCCGAAGCGGACCGGCAGGCCCCTCCGCCGCCGCCGGGCCCCCGGCCCTCAGGGCACAAGCGTTCGTTTAACCTTGCAGGGTCAGCCGGCGGTGGTTCCTGGTCGTAGGAAGGCCTCTCTATGCAGCACGCGCCCCCGAGGGCGGCTCGTCATGGGTGAGGTCATGCTCACGGCGGCCGGGCTCTATGTGATCGTCCTGCTGCGGGCCGGCGGGACGTACGCCGTCGGGCGGCTCGCCCACGCCGGGGCGCAGCGCAGCAGGTTCGCCGAGCGGATGGCCGCGCCCAGGTTCCAGCGGGTCGAGCGGGCGATCCAGCGGTGGGGCGCGCCCGTGGTCGCGGTCTCGTTCCTGACCGTCGGCTTCCAGACTGCCGCCAATTTCCTGGCGGGCACCATGCGGATGCCGCTGCCCCGTTACCTGCCGGCGCTGTTCCTCGGCGGAGCGGCCTGGGCGCTGGTGTACGCGACGGTGGGCGTCGGCGCGCTGAAGGTGCTGGGGAAGCTGTTCAGCGAGAACACGGCCCTCGCCGTGGGCCTGGTCGCCGCCCTGCTGCTCCTGGCGGCCGGTTTCGTGGTGCACCGCCGCAGGAACGCGGCACGGGCGACCGACGAACACTGACCACACGTGTCACCCCGGCCGCCCGCGCGGAGCGCGGCCGGCGCCGTGCGGGCCCTTCAGGTGCGCCGGGCGCGTGCCGCCGCGACGCCCGTGGCCGCCGCCACCGCTCCGGCGAGGGCCAGTGGCACCCAGCCGTTGCGCAGCCCCCGGGCCACGCCCGTGCGGCCCGTCGGCCGAGCGCGGCCGTCCTGTGTCTGGACCGCGAGCCGTTCCACCAGGTAGAAGAAACCGAGATCGTGCACAAGTCCTCCCATACCGCTTCCGCGCGCCCGGCCGGCGGGCACCCTGCGGAATGCACTTCTTCCCGCACACCGCCGGGTGAACCGCGATGGGCGGCAGGGGCCTCCATTCGGCCTCCCGCGTCGGCCCGACGGCGGCACGGGGACGTACGGGGATACCGTCCCGGGCCCGGGGCACCCGCACTGCACGGCGGCCCCGGCGCGTGCCGGGGAGAGGAGGCGCAGCGTGGAGGCACAGTCGTCTGTCGAGTTGGCCAGGATGTGGACGTCGGGCACGGGCGCGACGGTGTTCGTCATCATCTTCGTGGTGTTCGCGATCGTCCTGGTGACGCTGCTGCTGCGGCGCAGGAACCGGTGACGGAACGCATGGACGGGAACTCGTGATCAGGAACCGGTGACCGGCCGGTCACCGGTGACGCGTGCGCGGGGGCGGTCCCGGGGTCGTCCCCGGACCGCCCCCGCGCACGGGCTCAGCACTCGCCGCGCCAGACCGCCTTCGTGACGGCCGTGCCCTCGGCGAAGTTCAGCTTGTAGGGCTGATCGGGGCCCGGGTTGTAGTGCAGGCACTCCTCGTAGGTGCCGCCGTTGTAGGTCCAGGTCAACTGGATGTGGTCGGCGTTCGGGTAGGCGATGCCGTTGTTGAACACGGAGCGGGCCGCGACGTTTCCGGTCCAGTTGCCCTTGGTCTTGACCAGGAGCTGCCCGGTCTGGCCCTCCCCCGCGTACACGCAGAAGTACTCCTTCTCGCAGCCGGGCGGGTTCGGCTCCGCGGCGGCCGCCGGGGCCAGGGCGAGCGAGGCGGCGAAGAGCGCGGAGACGGTGACGGGCACCGCGGCGAGGGCGCGGAGGTGCAGGGGCATGCGGGCTCCAGGTGTGAGGGCACTACGGGGGGTTGGGTTCCGCTTGTGAACGGCGGACGGTCGCGCCGACTGCGTGACCGCTTTCACGATCCCGGCGGAGGGACACGTTCCGGGGAGCCGATCCCGCCTTTCTCCGGAAGGCCGCCGTCGTGCGGCGACCCAGGTCAGAGCGTCCCGGGTGGGCGTGCCGGGCTCATGACCTGCTCACGTTTGGCGTGTTCCTGACCACATGGAAAGCAATTCCGGGGGAACGGCGGCGAGTTGACCCGGCGACGGATGTCACTTTGAGGGACGCCTGTGACCACAAGGGCCACAGTTCTTTCATTTTGGGGACGAAGTGTCAGCCTTCCGCAGATCCCGAAGATCCCGCCTCTCCCACACGTCCCGGCCCTCCGGGGTGCTGGCCGCGGCCGCGCTCGCCCTCGCGCTCGGCGCGTCCGTGGTGAGCCCCGCGCTGGCAGCACCTCCCCCGCCGCCGCCCGACGCCTCGCACTGGGGCGACCGGGGCCGGGCCGCGATGCCTCCCGTGCGCACCGGGAAGACGGTTCCGCCCCGCTCGATACCGTCGGCCCCGCCGTCGGGCGGCATCCAGCGCTACGTCCCGCGCGACCAGGGCGACGTCCCCTGGCACCGGATCTCCAACTTCCGCATCACCGACTCCCTGGTCGGCCGGGTCAGTTACTCCACCGGCAACCTGATGCTCGCGGCCACCGACTTCGAGGTCAGCGGCGTGGGCCAGTCGCTGCGCCTGACCCGTACGTACAACTCCTTCGACGCCCCCTCGGGCCAGGTCTCCTCGCCGTGGTGGCTGGGGTACGAACGCAACCTCGACCTGAGCTTCAGCGGCATGGTCCTGCACTACGACGAGTCCGGCGCCACCGTGGAGTACACCAAGAACGCGGACGGCTCACTGACCACGCCGAGCGGGTACTCCAAGGACCTGGTGCGCAACGCCGACGGCACCCACAGCCTCACCGACCGCAAGTCCGGCACCGTCGACACCTACGACGCGAGCGGCCGGCTCACGAAGACCACCGACCGCAACAAGGGCGAGATCACCGTCGCCGCGCACAGCGCCGACGGCTCCGACACCGGCTTCAAGGTCACCGAGACGCGCTCCGGGCGCTGGGTCGACCTGGTCCGCTCCACCGCCACCCGCTGGCAGGCGACCGACCACACCGGCCGCACGGTCAGCTACGAGCTCGACGCCGCGCACGGCAACGTCGTGCGCACCACGGACACCGAGGGCGAGTCGACCCGCTTCGGGTACGACGCGGACGGCCGCCTGATCAAGGTGACCACCCCGGAGAACCGTTCCACCTCCTTCACCTACGACGCCGAGGACCGGGTCACCTCGATCCGCCGGTACGCCGAGGGCAGCACCGGCGGCCCGACGTACACGTACACCTACAGCGCCGCGCAGTCGTACGAGGCGGGCACCACCAAGGTCGCCGACCCCCTCGGCCACACCACGACGTACGACCACAACGCCGACGGCGAGGTCACCAAGGTCCTCGACGGCCTCGGGCACACCCGCTCGACGACGTACCAGAACCACCTGGTGCAGACCGCGACCGACGCCATGGGCACCGGCAGCGGCGGCATGGGCGGCAACGTCACCACCTACGGCTGGGACACCCGCAACAACCCGGCCTCGGCCAAGCTGCCCACCGGCGCGACCGCCACCGGCAGTTGGCAGACGATCGCCGGCACCGAGCGGCAGAAGAGCAGCACCGGCGCGGACGGCGAGAAGACCGACTACACCTACGACGGCGCGGGCAACACCACCTCGGTCGCCACCCTGGGCACCGGCGGCGCGACCGTCACCTACACCTACAACGAGGCCGCCCCCACCTGCGGCGGCTTCCAGGGCCAGCGCTGCACGGCCAGTGACGGCAACGGCAAGAAGACCTCCTTCCGCTACGACGCGAGCGGCAACCTCCAGACCGTCACCCCGCCCGCCCCGCTCGGCGTCACCAAGTTCACCTACGACGCGCTGGGCCGCACCGCGACGGCCACCGACCCGCGCGGCGTGAAGACGCTGTACACGTACGACAAGCGGGACCGGATCACCAAGGTCGACACCTCCGGCTACGCGACCGTCGCGTACGCCTACGACGGCGACGGCAACCTGTCCTCGCGCACGGACGCGACCGGCGTGCAGACCTACCAGTTCGACGCGCTGAGCCGGGAGACGATCCGCACCCTCCAGGACGGTTCGCAGACCGTGCTGGCCTACACCGCGGACGGCGACGTCGACACGTACACCGACCCGGGCGGCGTCACGGACTACGCCTGGGACGCGGCCGGGCGGCTGAGCTCGCTGACGGACCCGCAGGGCAAGAAGACGACGTACGAGTACAACAACAACGACGAACGCACCAAGACCACCTATCCCGGCGGCACGGTGCAGAGCCAGCGGCTCGACAACTCCGGGCGGCCCGAGAACATCCGGGCGATCGCGCCGTCCGGCGTCGTCCTGAGCGACCTCTCGTACACCTACGGATACGTCGCGGGGACCGAGACCCTGGACGGCACCAAGATCCGCTCCCGCACCGACAACCTCACCAAGGCCCGCACCGCGTACTCCTACGACGGCCCCGGACGCCTCTCCCTCGGCGCGGAAACCCTGTCGTCGGGGACCCGCACGTCCTGGCAGTACTGCTTCGACGGGGCCGGCAACCTCACCTCGCAGGGCGACGCGCCGGGCTGCCGGGCGGCCACCCAGTACACGTACAACGACGCCTCCCAGCTCACCGCGAAGAACGGCGTCACCACCGGCTGGTCGTACGACAGGGCGGGCAACGAGACGGCGGGCGCGCCGACGCCCGAGGCCGCGCGCAGTGCGGAGAAGTACACCGACTTCGGGCAGCTCTCGTCCGTGACGGTGGGGGCCACCGCGTACACCGGCGCCTACGCGAGCACCGACAGCAGCGAGCGCACCCGGTTCGGCGACACCGTCTTCCACAACGGTCCGCTGGGCCTCTCGGGCCAGACGGTGGGCGTCAAGGACACCGAGTTCATCCGGGAGCCGGGCGGCACCCTCAACTCGGCGCGCACCGGCGGCAAGAGCTACTACTACCTCACCGACGTGCTCGGTTCGGTCATCGGGCTGGTCGACGAGGCGGGCAAGCGGGTCAACACCTACCAGTACACGCCGAGCGGCGTCGCCAGGACCGGCACCACCGAGACCGTGCCGCAGCCGTACCGGTTCGCGGGCGGCTACCAGGACCCGACGGGGCTCTACCACTACGGGGCCCGCTACTACGACCCGGTGCTCGGCCGGTTCACCCAGCCCGACCCCTCGGGCCAGGAGAAGAACCCCTACCTGTACGCGGAGGGCGACCCGCTGAACCGGATCGACCCGTCCGGCCTGGTCACCGGCTCGATCAAGGGCGAGCTCTGCTACGGCGTCTGCGTCAGCCTCGGCGGCAAGACGGACGGCAACCAGATCAAGCCCACGCTCGGCTTCGGCTTCGGTTCGCCCGGCGCCAGCCTCGGCATCGGCGCGGACAGCGGTGACATGGAGAGCGGCGGCCAGGTCGGCGCGTCCTGCGGCTTCGGCGGCGGCAGCGTCACGGCCGCGACGGACGGGCAGGGCGTGGACGTGGGGGTCGAGACGGGCGGCAGCACGGGCAAGTGCTCGGCGACGGCGGAGTACACCTTCTGATCCGGCGCGCCGGGCGGGAGTCCCGCACGTGAACTCCCGTGCCCCGGGCGGGACTCCCGCACGCGAATTTCCTTGCCCCGGGCGGGAGTTCTCCGGCCCGCCCGGGGCATCCGGGGGTGCATGAGCACTCATGAGGAACACACCGTGCGGGACCTCGGTCCCATGGAACGCGGCACGTCGCAGCGCGTCGCCTCGCGCCACCGCATGTGGACGGTGGCCTGGAGCGCGCTGTGCGTGCTCGCCGCCCTGTGGTCGGGGGCCTGGGCCGTCGGGGCGATCGCCGGGGACGTCGACGGGTGGGCGTTCGCCCTCGCCGGGCTGGTGCTGCTCGCCGGGGCGCTGTGGGCGCGGCGGTCGGTCGTCCGCAACAGTCCGCCGCGCCACCTGTGATCCCGGCCGGCCCCCGGGTGTTCTCCGGCCGGTGCCGGGCGTCCTGCGGCCGGTACCGGGCGGAGGGTCAGCGCAGGCCGGCGAAGAGGTCGGTCTCGGGCACGGCCGCGCCGGTGGAGTCCTTGACCCGCACGAAGGTCTCCGTCCCCATCAGCTCGCCGAACTTCTCCTTGCCCATCTTCAGGAAGAAGATGTTCTCGCCCTGGCTGGCGTGCGCGGCCAGCGAGTCGAACTTCTGGTCACTGAACCCCGCCGTGTCCACCCACGTGGTGATCTCCTCGTCGGGCAGGCCCAGTTCGGCCAGCTCGGCGGCCTCGGCGGGGTCCGGCTCCGGCATGCCCGGGTCCAGCTCGCGCATGGCCTCGCCGAAGCGCCGCATCGCCGAGTGGGGGATCGTGGTCCAGTAGACCTTCGGCGTCAGGTCGGTCAGTTCCAGGGCCGCCATGGTGATGCGGTGGGCCTGGATGTGGTCGGGGTGCCCGTAGAAGCCGTTCTCGTCGTACGTGACGACGACGTCGGGCCGGTAGTGGCGCATGAGGTCCGCGAGCCGGGCCGCGCCCTCCGCCACGGGCGTCTGCCAGAAGGAACCGGGGGCGTCGTTGCTGGGCCAGCCCATCATTCCGGAGTCGGCGTAGCCGAGCGTCTCCAGGTCGCTGATCTTCAGGACCTCGCAGCTCTCCCGCAGCTCCTCACCGCGCATCCGCGCGACGGCCGCCGGGTCGTGCCCCGGCTCTCCGGGCTTGACACCACCGGGTCCGTCTCCGCAGCCGCCGTCGGTACAGGTCACCAGCACCGTGCGGACGCCTTCGGCCGCGTAGCGCGCGAGGACCCCTCCGGTGCTGGTGGCCTCGTCGTCGGGGTGTGCGTGCACTGCCATGAACGTCAAAGGCCGGTCAGTCATGAAAAGGGTCCTCCAGCAAGGCGTACGTACGTATCGCTCGGTCAACCGAGGCGACGGGCTCGGATGTTCCCGGTACGGCCATCCGATTCTCCGTGCGGCGTGCGACATGCGGCGTGCGATGTGCGACGTATGACTGCTGGGCGCGCCCCCCTGCCCCGGCGGCCGGTCCCGGTGGTGCCCGTCGGCTCAGGGGCCGCGCCAGACGTTGGCGAAGGCCGCGTTCTCGATGGAGCGCCGCTGGCGTACCGCCTCCAGCTCCATCAGCGCGTCGAGGACGGCCGCCACCACGGCCGTCGTCGCCTCGTCCGCCCCGAGGTCCGGTTCGTTCCGGGGCTCCGCGCCGTCGGGCTCCGCGGCGTCGACGCCCAGCGCCGAGGCGAGGGCGAGCAGGACGGGTTCCCGCTCGTTCCAGCGGTCGGCCGCCGAGCGCCGCGCGGGCGTGTCGGCGGGCGTCACGCGCTTCGTGCCGAAGAACAGCCGGCCGCCGCGCTCCCGCGCCAGCTCGCCGTCCTCCTCCAGGGCCGCCTGGTACCCGGCGGCGAGGCCCTGGCCCCGGCGCCACAGCCAGTCCTCGATCCGCTCGTGCGGCGCCTCCCGGACGAGGCCCGCCGCCGCTTCGTCCAGGACGCGGTCGTACGGCTTCGGGTCCTCGCCCGGCAGGACGAGTTCGCCGTCGACGACGGCAGCGCCCGCGCCGATCAGGTCGATCAGCTCGGCTCCGGCCAGGGCCAGTGAGAGGTCGCCCTGCCCGACCGGGTCGTCGGGCCTCCGGTCCATGACGGTGATGAACAGGTCTTTCGCCGTGCTCATGAACGGCTCCCCCTCAAGGCGTCGGCAGCAGTACGGCCAGTATCGCCCCGGCGGGTGAAACGCGCCGTAAGGAGCCGTCCGTCCCTGCCGGGCTACTGGAGGGCGCCCTGCGGGACGCAGACGTGTCCCGGGCCCCAGACGTTCGGCTCGACGCGGCTGGGCGGCAGACAGCCGGCCCAGACCTCCCGGTACCGCGGGTTCTGCTCGATCAGCCGCTGCTCGTGGGCGGGGGCGGCCAGGTAGCGCGCGAAGTCCTCATGGGAGAGGACGAGGGTGCCTGCGGGCTCGTGGCCGTCGGCCGGGGCCGGGGCGGCGACGCCGAGGGAGGCCGCCGCCGCCAGGACCAGCGCGGCCAGGGGCGTACGCGTACGGGACATACGGAACACGGGAACTCCGGGGTGGGATCGGGAACGAAGGGTCACCCCTCCAACTGGCCGGGCGTCCAGAGGTCACGTGAACCCCGCCGAGCCCCGCACCGGGTGGCGCGGCGGCTCCTTACGTCAGGCGCGGGGCGAAGGACTCCGCCCGGTGGCCGCCGCGGTCGCCGTCAGCACCAGGGTCGCCTGGTCGTCGTCCGTCTCGTGTCCGTCGGTGAAGGCCTGGACCGCTTGGCTGAGGGCCTTCAGGATGCCCTGCGCTCCGGACGGCGGCGGCGTGAGGGCCCGGATCAGGCGGTCCTCGCCGAACTGCTCGCCCGCGGCATTGCGGGCCTCGGTGATGCCGTCCGTGTAGAGCACCAGGCTCTCGCCGGGGGCCAGCCGCAGGCTGCGCGCGGCCAGGGCGGGACTGCCGAGGATGCCCAGCAGGGAGCCCTCGCTGTGCACCGGCCGGGGGCCGTCGGCGGTGAGGTGCACGGGCAGGGTGTGCCCCGCGCGCACGAGTTCGATGTCCAGTCCGTCGGCGGCCGGCGTGAAGTGGCCGTACACGAGCGTCACGAAGCCGGTGTCGTGGCTGTTGTGACGCTTGGTCAGGGCCCGGTTGACGGCGTGGACGACGGCTTCGGGACCGGGCAGCAGCGGGGCCACGGCGCGGGCGGTGTTGCGCACCAGGGCGGTGGTCGCGGCGGCGAGCGCGCCGCGGCCGCAGACGTCGCCCAGCATGAATGCCCAGCGGCCGTCGTCGAGGGGGAAGACGTCGTAGAAGTCCCCGCTGATCTCCAGGCCCTCGCCCGCCGGGTGGTACGAGGTGGCCAGCTCGGCGCCGGGCAGGGTGGGCAGGTCCGGCAGCAGGAGCCCGGCCTGGAGGTCGCGGGCGAGGGTGACGCGCTGGGTGTACTGGCGGGCGTTGTGCGCGGCGGTGGCGGCGCGCCGGGCGAGCTCCTCGGCGAGGGTGACCGCGTGCCCGTCGAAGGTGTGGTCGCCGGTGCTGAGCAGGGTGAGCGTGCCGAAGGTCTGGCCGCGGTCGGTGAGCGGGGCGCACAGGTAGCCGGTGACGTTCAGGTCCTGCCAGGGTCCGGGGCCGGTCGGGGTGCGGCGGGCGACCTCGGTGAGGGAGGAGGCCAGGACGCGGGCGACGGCGTCGTCGCCGCTGTCGTAGACCGGGATGTGGGAGGCCAGCAGGGCGCGTTCGTACGCCGTGGGGGCGGCCGTCGCGATACGGCGCACCCGGCCGCCCTCGATGACGTCGACGGCGCAGAGCGGGGCGAGCGTGGGGGCGCACAGGGTGGCGAGGCGTTGCAGGGTCTGGGCGTGGTCGAGGTCGGCGCTCAGCGCGTTGCTGGCCCGGAGCAGGAAGGTCAGGTCGTCGCGGGCGGCCTTCTCGCGGGCCTCGGCGGCGAGGCGGGCCCGTTCGGCGTGGTGGCGCTCGATGGCCAGGGCGGCGGTGCCGGCGAAGATCCCGGCGAGCGCGAGGTCGGACTCGCTGGGGCTGCGCGGGGTGCGGTGGTACATCGCGAAGGTGCCCAGCAGGTGGCCGTCGCGGGCCAGGATGGGCGTGGACCAGCAGGCCGCCAGCCCGGCGCGCACGGCGAGGTCGCGGAAGTCGTCCCAGAAGGGGTCGGTGGCGATGTCGGTGACGACGACCCGGCGGCGGCGGTGCGCGGCGGTGCCGCAGGAGCCGACGCCCTCACCGGTGGCGATGCCGTCGATGGCGCGGTTGTAGAAGCCGGGCAGGCTCGGGGCGGTGCCGTGCCGCAGGTGGCGGCCGTCGGGGTCGGCGAGCAGCACGGAGACGAGCACCCCGGGGGACAGGGTCTCGATGACCTTGGCCATGCCTTCGAGGACTTCGTCGAGCGGGGCCTGCCGGGCGATCTGCTCCAGCAGGGCCCGGTGTTCGGCCGTGAGCCGCTGGGCGTGCTTGACCTGGGTGGTCTCCACGCCGATCATCCGTACGCCCATGACGTTGCCGCCGGCGTCGCGGCGCGGTTCGTAGTGGAAGTCGAAGAACGCCTCGCGTGCTGTGCCGCCCTCGCCGAGCAGCACCCGGGCGTCCCGCACGGAGCAGGGCAGGCCGGTGCGGTAGGCCCGGTCGAGCAGGGTGAGGAAGCCCTGGCCCGCCAGCTCCGGCACCAGTTCCGCGAGCGGCAGGCCGGTGCGGGCGTGCCCGGTGCGGCCGATGGCGGCGAAGAACGCCGGGTTGGCCGCCTCCAGGAGGTGGGCGGGGCCCGCGACCGAGGCGAAGACCGCCGTCGACTCGCCGAACAGCGCCCTCAGGTCCTCCTCGGCGCCGGACACCCGGTCGGCGCCGGGCACGTGATCGGCGTCGAGCGCCGGTCCGGCACCGGTCGCCGGCCCGGCGCCGGGTGCGCGGCCGGTGCCGGGCGATCGGTCGTGCGCCCGGCCGGCGTCGGGCGCCCAGTCGGCTCCGCACACCCGATCGGCGTCGTGCCGCGCCGGAACGCCCGGTCGCCGCGGTGTGCTGGTCATCCTGCCCGCCCCTCCCGAACCACCCCGTCCTCCTCCCCTGCCCCGGGATACGCACAGGCATTCCCCTGGGTCACGTCGGCGAGGGCCGCCCCGGTGCTGTCGTACACCGGGATCGCCCGGTCCAGCCCGGTCAGCTCGAACGCGCGGGCCACCGAGGCCGGTACGGCGGACATCCGCAGCCGGCTCCCCGTGTCCGTCAGCCGCAGGTAGAAACGGACCAGCTCGCTGATCCCGGAGGAGTCGCAGAACTCCAGCCCCGCGCAGTCGACCACCACCAGCCCCGGCACAGCGCCGCCCGCGAAGAGGGCCGCCGCCGCCTCCTGGAACTGCACCACGCTCTCGAAGTCCAACTCGCCACGAAACCGGAGCACCGTCCCCGGCCCACCTGCTACGACATCCGCCGAGAACACGCGCCGCCGAACCTCCCGCCCATTTCCACCCGTCCCAATTCGCCCACCTTAAACGTCCGCCGCGCCGTCCCGTGCCCGCCGCTCCGCCGGTGCCGCGCCGTGCCGGACGCGTGCGGCCGACGAGGTCGCCGGCACGGGCCGCCCACGGGGCGGGGCCGCCGCGCTTTTCCCGTTGCCCGCGGCCGAACCCCCGTGAGAACATCACGCCTCGACGGCCCGTCTCCTCTCTCCCGCGCTTTCCGGAACATCCGCGGAAGAGGAAATGCGGGCCATTGACTTGTCCACGGGGAACGGCAGGTGCCGCGCGATGCGTACGACAGAGGCGATCCGTACAACAGGGGCGACGGAAGCACGCGTTGACGACGCCGGCCATGTCCTGATCGCCCCTTCGGCGCTCCATGACCACCCGTTGCTGCGGGACTTCTTCGGAGCCCGCGTCGCACCGGAAGACCTCTCCCCGGGTTCTGCGGACCTCGCGGGGCGGACCGTGTACGCGTGCGGCGACGTTTCCGTTCTCGACGCGGCCCAACTCCGTTCCGCAGCCCGGGTGTTCGTCGTACGGGGCCTTTCGCACGGTGACGACGAAGCCCCCAGCGGCCCCTGGCCCGTCGTCGGCGTCGGCCGGGTCCCCACGCGCGTGCACGGCGCGGGCGTCTACTACCGCCGCTACTTCAGCCCCGACGACGGCCACTTCGGGCGCATCAGCTCGGAGCACGCCTTCCAGTCCCTGACGGAATCCACCAAGCCCGGAACGGCCCACCGCAGCGGAATCTATCTGACGCCCGTCACGCGCGCCGGCGACGCACTGCATTTCCGCCTGCTCCGCTGCTCCACCAACCTCTCGGGCCCGACCGAGAATTTCCGCCGCACCGACACGGAAATCGTCGCGGCCCTCAACCGCGAGGCCGAGTCCGTGTTCCGCCGGCACGCCCCGCTCAATCACGTCCTGGCGCAGATCTACCACAACACCGTCGCCACGACCGGGCGCAAGCAGTCCAAGGCCAGGATCTCGGCGCACGCCGACAAGACCAAGGACATGCCGGCCAACGGCGTCATGGCCTTCTGCACCTTCTACGACGGCCTGGACAAGCTGCGGCCCCTGGCCGACGACCCCTTCGACCTCGGGGTGAAGAGCACCAGCGGCCTGACCCGGCTCCGCTTCCGCCGCAAGGACCCGCTCACGGCACGCGACGAGGCCGTGTTCCCGGCGCAGTTCACCGTGACGCTCCACCCCGGCTCCGTCTTCCTGATGCCTCTGTCCACCAACCGCCTCTACACGCACGAGATCCGGCCGTCGTCGCTCGACGCCGAGCTGCTGCCGACCCGCCTGGGCTACGTGGTGCGCTGCTCCGCCACCGAAGCCGTGCACAGGAACGGCGAGACCCATCTCAAGCGGGGCGACTCCCTGGCGCGGCTGGGGCCGCCCACCGAGGAGGGCATGAGGGAATTGCGCAGGCTGTACGCCGAGGAGAACAAGACCTCCTCCCCCGTCGACTACGGCGACGCGTTCCTCTTCAGCATGAACACGGGAGATTACCTTGCCCCCCGCCTCTGATCCCGCGAACGCGTTCACCTCGTGGGCACTGCCGGGCGGCGACGACCTCTTCGCGGAACTGTCCGCTTCGGTGACCTGGGAGGAGCTGGGGAAGGGCCGCCGAGGCGCCGTGCTGACCAAGGTGGACGAGGCGGGCGGGGTGCCCCTCGTACGCACCACGAGCCGCTACCGCAATCCGGCCCAGCGTTTCCTGCCGCTGCACGCACGGCTGGCACAGCGCATTCAGGAGCAGGCCGCGCTGCCGGTCGCCTTCAACAACGCCCTGGCCGAGCACTACACCGACGCCTACCGGACGATGGGCAGCCATTCCGACCAGGCTCTCGACCTGGCCGACGATTCCTTCATCGCTGTCTATTCCTGCTACCAGTACCCCGCATCGGGCTCGTCGAGGAAACTGGTCGTCGAATCGAAGGAGTCCGCCGGCGCCACGGTCGACCTGCCTCTCACCCACCACGGATTCGTCCTGTTCTCGGTCGCGTCGAACCGGCGTCACAGGCACAGAATCGTGCTGGACACCTCCGCCGCGGCACCGGAGAACCCGTGGCTGGGCCTCACCTTCCGCACGTCGAAGACCCTCCTCCGCCATCGCGACGGGCAGGCCCACCTCCCCTGCGGCACCCGCCTCTCCGCGGCCGACGACGAACAGCGCCGCGAGTTCTACCGGCTACGACGCCGTGAGAACACGGAGACGGATTTCGACTACCCCGCGCTGACCTGCACGATCAGCGAGAGCGACCTCGTGCCGCCGACCGGGAGCGGCTAGAGCTCTGGTACGGGGCGGGGTGATCCGTACCTCGCCGCACAGCCGCCGTCCTCCGGTCCCGCCCAGGAACCTCCGCGCGCCCCGGCGAGAGAGGCCGGAGGCCGTACGCTCAGGCGTGTCGGGCGAGTTCGGCCGCGGACACGAGCAGGATCGCGGCCGGCGCCGGGACGAGGACCAGGTCCGGGATCACGCCGAGGAGCAGTCCGCCCACGAAGGAGACGAGCGAGAAGCCGCTGCCCGGCCGTGCGGCGGGTCGCGGTACGTCGTTGCCGTATCCGGTGAAATGCAGGAAGGTGGCGGCTGCACCGGCCGAACGCCTCTGGGGGGAACATGTCCGTTTCGGGAACAGACGCCTACGTGGGGGAAGTCGGCCTGCCCGATCTCGTGGTGGCGGCCGTCGAGCTCGCCCGGCGGCTGGGTTTTCCGTCCTCGTGCCGCCTCCAACAGGGCCGTCTGCTGCACGCGTTGGCCGCCGGCGCCGCTCACAGCATCGGCGAGACCGGCACCGGATGCGGTGTCGGGCTGGCCTGGATGGTCGCGGCGCGGCGGCCCGGTGTGCGGGTCGTCAGCGTCGAGCGGGACGAACAGCGCGCCGAGGAGGCCGCGAAGCTGTTCGCGGGCGTCCCCGATGTGGAGATCCTCTGCGGCGACTGGACGCGTATCTACGAACGCGGCCCGTTCGACCTGCTCGTCACCGACGGCGGCGGCAACGGCAAGAAGACGCCGGCCGCGGATCCGCAGCGGCTGCTGCGCCCGGCGGGCACGGTCGTCATCGACGACTTCACGCCCCTGACGCAGTGGCCGCCGCTGATGGACGGCGAGCCGGACACGGCACGGCTGGCCTGGCTGGAGCACCCGGACCTGCTCGCCACCGAGGTACGCCTGGCACCGGACCTGTCGACGGTCATCGGCACCAGGCGGCCCTGAGCGGCCCCCGTCCCCCGGGCGGGTCCCGCCCGGGGGCGCCGAAGTCCCGGCCGTCAGCCGAAGACGTCCAGGGCGTCCGCCCACGAGCCCCCGTCGGACGTGCGGCGCGGCTGCGGCGGGCGCGGATCGGGGTAGGTCTCCGCGGCCGCCCTCGCGCGGACCACGTCCGGACCGCCGCAGGCCGCCACCGCGAAGGCGCCGAAGACCTCGGCGAAGGCGGCCGGGTCACGGAACTCCACGCCGAACGCCCGCCCGTCCCGCAACGGCACCCACACCACCCGGTCGTGACGCCGCCACTCCCGCACCGGCAGGCCGTCCAGCGTCGACCGCCCGTCCAGCCACAGCCGTGCCACGTGCAGCAGGTTCACCGTCTCCATCGGCAAGCGCCTGCGGCGCACCCGCAGTTCGCGTGTCGTCAGCAGGACCCGCTGGTCCTTCCTGGGGTACCAGGCGACGCCGATCCCGAACGGCACCCACAGCACGACCCCGATCAGCGGCCAGACCAGGGCGTCGCCCCAGGTCCGCAGCAGCCCGCCGTCCAGCAGGGCCGGAGCCCCGAAGACCACGGCCCACTTCGCCGTCATCCGCCAGAATCCACTGCCCTGCCGGTACAGGACCCGCCGCTTCCCCGAGATCGCCATGCCCGCACGCTATACGCCGCCCCTCGGTCCGCCCGGTCCGGCCCGGCCTCGGCCGGGTGCCGCGCGAGGGCCCCGGCGCGGCGGAGGACGTCAGCTCTTCTTCAGCTCTTCCTCAGCTCCTCGGCGAGCATCACCAGGATGCCGGAGGGGCCGCGCAGGTAGGTCAGCCGGTAGACGTCCTCGTACGTCGCCACCCCGCGCAGCGGACGGCATCCGTGCTTCGCGGCGGTCTCCAGGGCCGCGTCCAGGTCGTCGACGGAGAAGGCGACGCGGTGCATGCCGATCTCGTTGGGGAGCGTCGGCGCGGTCTCGATCGCCTCGGGGTGGAGGTACTCGAAGAGCTCCAGGCAGCCGTTCCCGTCGGGTGTGCGGAGCATCGCGATCTTGGCGTGGTTGCCGTCGAGGCCCACGGCGGTGTCGGTCCACGCGCCGCTGACGGTGTCCCGGCCGACGACCGTGAGGCCGAGGTCAACGAAGAAGGCGACGGCTGCTTCGAGGTCGCGGACGGCGATGCCGACGTTCTCCAGTTTGATGCCCATGCCCGCAGGTTACCCAGTCGCCCCCCGCCGGTTCAGGAACTCCGTGATGCGGTCCAGCCAGACATCGGGGTTCTCCGCGAACGGGAGGTGCCCGGTGGGCAGTTCGGCGAATTCGGCGGCGGGGATCGCGGCGGCCGTCGCGCGGTGCAGGTCGGGGGAGACGAGGAGGTCCTCCGTCGTGGAGAGGACGAGGGTCGGCACGGAGACGCGGGCGAGGTCTTCGCGTACGTCGATACGGGTGACGAGGTCGGCGTGGTCGGCCGAGCCGGGCGGCAGGGTCCGGGCCGTCTCCCGTACCACGGCGTCGATTTCGTCCTCGGAGAGCGCCTCCAGGGCCGAGGCGCCCAGGGCCAGCGGCACGAGGAACCGCGCCAGTTCGACGTGCGCCCCGGACGCGTGGAGGTCGCGCCAGAGTTCGGCGTGCAGCCGCAGGCGGGCGGAGGGCCGGGCCACCGGGGCGGTCAGCACGAGGGCTGTGACGCGCTCCGGGTGGCGGACCGCGGCCCGGACCGCGACGGCGGTGCCCAGGGAGTAGCCGAGGACGGCGAAGGTGTCCAGGCCCTCGGCGGTGGCGGCGGACACGAGCTGGTCGGCGAGGTCGTCCAGGAGGAGCGGCCGGGTGGAGCGGGGGGTGTCGCCGGTGCCGGGGTAGTCGACGCCGACGACGCGGTGCTCCGCGGCGAGCCGGTCGAGGAGCGGCCCGTAGTTGGCCTCGACGCCGCCGCCGGCGCCGTGCGCGAGCAGCAGCCCCGGGCCCGTGCGGCCGCGCACGGTACGGGCGAAGGCGGGCGCGGGCAGGGCGAGTTCGGGCATCGGGGTCCCCCAGGAGTTCTGTAGCGGTCGTTACGGATGTGACCGTAGCATATTGTGTAGTGGTCGATACAGAAAGAGCGGACAGGGCCGATGGCCGCCGCCGGGAAGACCGGGCCGCCCCCGCGCGTTCCCCCTCCGTCCCCGCACGAGAGGCTTCACCCATGACGCAGCAGACCACTCCCCCGGCCCTGCCCTCCGACGTGCTCCACTACACGGCCTTCTCCACCGACCCCGGGGGCGGCAACCGGGCCGGGGTCGTGCTCGACGCCTCCGCGCTCGACGACGGCGACATGATGGCGATCGCCGCCGGGCTCGGGTACTCGGAGTCCGCGTTCGTGACCCCGGCGCCCGACGCGGACCGCGAACGCGCCTTCCGCCTCCGCTTCTTCAGCCCCGAGGCGGAGGTCGACTTCTGCGGTCACGCCACCGTCGCCACCGCGGTGGCCCTGGGCGAGCGGCTCGGCGCGGGCGACTACGACTTCCTCACGAACGCCGGGCACGTGCCGATCACGGTCACCGCCTCGCCGGCCGGGCTGAAGGCCACGCTGACCAGCGTGCCGCCCCGGGTGCACGACGCCGATCCGCAGGACGTGGCCGAGGCGCTCGCCGCGCTCGGCTGGCGGGAGGGCGAACTGGACGCCGCGCTGCCGCCGCGGATCGCCTACGCGGGGGTCCGCCACCTCGTCCTCGCCGCGGCGACCCGCGAGCGGCTGGCCGACCTGGACTACGACTTCGACCGGCTGCTGGCCCTGATGCGCGCCCTGGACCTGACCACGGTCCAGTTGGTGTGGCGCGAGTCGCCGACCGTCTTCCACGTGCGCGACCCGTTCCCCGTCGGGGGCGTGGTGGAGGACGCGGCGACGGGCGCGGCAGCGGCGGCCTTCGGCGCGTACGCCCGCGAACTCGGCCTCGTACCGGCGCAGGCGGCGCTGACCCTGCACCAGGGGCACGACCTGGGCAGCCCCTCCCTGCTGGAGGTGGAACTGCGCGACGGCCAACCGGGGGTGCGGGTGACGGGCGCGGCCGTACGGGTCTGAGCCGGCCCCGCCGGTGGGCGGGGCCGGGCGGCAGGAGGGACGGCGGCGGGTCAGCCGGTCCAGGTCCAGTCGGCGACCTCGGGGAGGTCGAGGCCGTGGGCGCGGACCCAGTCGTGGTGGCGGGTCCGCACGTCGGCCATGGCCTGGCGGACGGCGGCGGCGCGGACCCCGAGGCCCGGAACCCGGTCGATGACGTCCATGACCAGGCGGTACCGGTCGAGATCGTTGCGCACCACCATGTCGAAGGGGGTCGTGGTGGTGCCGGACTCCTTGTAGCCGCGTACGTGCAGCTGGGCGTGGCCGGTGCGGCGGTAGGCGAGGCGGTGGATCAGCCACGGGTAGCCGTGGTACGCGAAGACCACCGGCCGGTCGGGGGTGAACAGGGCGTCGTACTCGGGGTCGGTCATCCCGTGCGGGTGCTCCTCACGGGGCAGCAGCCGGGCCATGTCGACGACGTTCACGACGCGCACCGACAGGTCGGGCAGGTGCTCGCGGAGCAACTGGGCGGCGGCCAGCACCTCGTGGGTGGGCACGTCGCCCGCGCAGGCCAGCACCACCTCGGGGCCCTTCGCCGGGTCCTCGGTGCCGGCCCACTCCCAGATGCCCGCGCCCCGGGCGCAGTGCGTACGGGCGTCGTCGAGGGAGAGCCAGTCGAAGGTGGGCTGCTTGCCCGCGACGACGACGTTGACGCAGTCGCGGCTGCGCAGGACGTGGTCGGCGGTGGCCAGGAGGGTGTTGGCGTCCGGCGGGAAGTAGACGCGGACGACCTCGGGGCTCTTGTTGAGGACGTGGTCGACGAAGCCGGGGTCCTGGTGGGAGAACCCGTTGTGGTCCTGCCGCCAGACGTGCGAGGTGAGCAGGTAGTTGAGGGAGGGCACGGGGGCCCGCCAGGGCAGCGTGCGGGAGGTCTTCAGCCACTTGATGTGCTGGTTGACCATGGAGTCCACGATGTGGACGAAGGCCTCGTAGCAGGAGAAGAGGCCGTGGCGGCCGGTGAGGTGGTAGCCCTCCAGCCAGCCCTGGCAGGTGTGTTCGGACAGGACCTCCATGACGCGGCCGTCGGTGGCGAGGTGTTCGTCGGTGGGCAGGGTCCCGGCCTGCCAGGCCTTGCCGGTGGCCTCGAAGAGCGCGCCGAGCCGGTTGGACTCGGTCTCGTCGGGGCCCACCACACGGAAGTCGCGGCGCTGCGCGGTGTCCCGCATGATCCGGGCGAGCAGGCCGCCCAGGACGCGGGTGGGCTCGTGGACGGCGGCGCCCGGCTTGTCGACGGGTACGCCGAAGTGCTCCAGCGGCGGCAGCGGCAGGTCCCGGGTGAGCAGGCCGCCGTTGGCGTGCGGGTTCGCCCCGAGCCTGCGCGTGCCCTCGGGCACGCAGGCGAGCACCCGCGCGGTGGGCCGTCCGTCGGTGTCGAACAGTTCCTGCGGACGGTAGGAGCGCAGCCATGCCTCCAACTGCCGCAGGTGGTCCGGGTTCTCGCGTACGGACGACAGGGGCACCTGGTGTGCGCGCCAGGTGCCTTCGACCGGCACGCCGTCCACTTCGGCGGGCCCGGTCCAGCCCTTGGGCGTACGGAGCACGATCATCGGCCGGCGGGTCCGCGCGCGCGTTCCCTTGGTGCGGGCGGCCTGCTGGTCCGCGGTGATCAGCTCCAGGGCCCGGTCCAGGGCGTCGGCCATCGCGGTGTGCACGCTGCGGGGGTCGTCTCCCGTGACGTGGATCGGGTCGTGTCCGTGACCGCGCAGCAGGGAGTCGAGTTCGTCCTCGGGGATGCGGGCGAGGACGGTCGGGTTGGCGATCTTGTAGCCGTTGAGGTGGAGGATCGGGAGGACCGCGCCGTCGTGGACGGGGTCGAGGAACCTGCTGGAGAGCCAGGACCCGGCGAGCGGCCCGGTCTCCGCCTCGCCGTCGCCGATCACGCAGGCGACGAGGAGGTCCGGGTTGTCGAAGGCGGCGCCGTAGGCGTGCGAGAGGGAGTAGCCGAGCTCGCCGCCCTCGTGGATCGAGCCGGGGGTCTCCGGCGCGACGTGGCTGGGCACGCCGCCGGGGAAGGAGAACTGCCGGAACAGCCGGCGCATGCCGTCGGCGTCCCGGCCGATCGTCGGGTACGTGTCGCTGTACGAGCCGTCCAGCCAGGAGTTGGCGAGCACGGCCGGACCGCCGTGCCCGGGACCCCATACGCACATCGCGTCCAGGTCGTGCTCCCGCACGAGGCGGTTGAGGTGGGTGTGCACGAGGTTGAGGCCGGGCGAGGTGCCCCAGTGGCCGAGGAGGCGCGGCTTGATGTGCTCGGGGCGCAGGGGTTCGGTGAGGAGGGGATTGTCGAGGAGGTAGATCTGGCCGGCGGCCAGGTAGTTGGCGGCGCGCCAGTGGGCGTCGAGGTCGGCGATGCGGTCGTGGGGCACGTCGGCTTCTCCGTCTTCGGGTGGAAGGGGCGGGGCTCGGTCGTACGGGTTCAAACGGCGCGCCGGGGTGCCCCGTGGGGCGGCGGGCGGTGGTGGCCGGCGGCTCCGTCCACCTCCACCATCAGTGATGCCGTCCGCGATGCGCGCACGCGACACCCCCTTCCCGGGCCGCCCCCGGCGGGGGCCCTGCCGCGGACCCTGCCGCACGCCGCCTCCGCGGAACGCTTCCCCGCGGGAGGCGGCCCCGGGGAGGCCGGATCCGGGCCCCGCCCGGCTCAGCGCCCGTCGGCGGCGAGGACCGCCCGCAGCCGCCGACGGCATTCGGCGACGAAGGCGGGGAAGGTCTTCCCGTAGTGGGCGATGCCGCTGACCCCCACCGCGACGGCCCAGGCGCGAGCGCGGGCCCAGGTCGCGTCGTCGAGGTCCACGGCGTTCCAGTACGCCTCGCGTGCCCGGGGCGGCAGGTCCCAAACGGCGGCGTGTTCGGCGTCCGGCAGCCCGACGGAGAGGCAACCGAAGTCGACGACGGCGTGCAGCCCGCCGTCCCGGACCAGGAGGTTGCTCGGCTTGAGGTCGCCGTGCAGCCAGCCGTGCGGCGCACGGGACCCGGGAAGCGCGAGCGCGCCGCGCCACAGCCGTTCGAGGGCGTCGAAGTCGAGCGGGCCGGCGTCGGGCGGGCCGGAGCCGGGTGCGCCGTCGTCCGGTGCGTCGGCGTCGAGGGCGTCCGCGTCGCCCGTGCCCGCCCGGCAGTCGTCGAAGCAGCCGCTGATCCACCGGTCGCAGGCCCGCAGACCGCCGCCCCGGTACCAGCGGAGGCCGCCGGTGCGCATGGCGCCCATGAGGTCGGTGCGGCGCAGGTCCCGGACGAACTCCGCCAGGTCGGCCCCGAAGGCGGCCCAGTCCCCGACGGTGTCCGGGCCCGCCTCCTCGCCGTCGATCCAGCGGTACAGGGACCAGGGCAGGGGGAAGGCGTCCGTGGGCGTCCCGGCGTGGACGGGCTCGGGGACGGGGCGCGGGAGACGGGGTGCCAGGCGGGGCAGCCAGGTGTGCTCCTTCTGCACGGAGCGCCCGGTGGCGGCGGTGCGCGGCAGCCGTACGAGAAGGCCGGCGCCCAGCCGGTACAGGGTGTTGTCGGTGCCCGCGCCCCCGGCGGACAACGGCAGGTCCGCCCACTGCGGGCACTGCTCCTTCAGCAGCGACCGGACCAGTGTCGCGTCCCGGGGGACCTCGTCCGCGTGCAGGGGCACGGCGGGTCAGTCCACGTGCCGGGCGACGGCGTCGGCGATGGCCCTGGTGTAGCGGGTGATGCCCGGGGAGGGGGTCGGGCACGGGCGTGGTGTCGTGGAGGTGGGGGCCAGGCAGAAGTGGAGGGGATCGTCCGTGCGGTGCAGGGCGGCGAGTCCGTTGCGGCAGGCGTCCGGGGTCTTGGTCTCGGCTGCGGTGCACGGGAGTTGGCGCCGCCAGACGTAGCGGGCGCCGGGGGCGCTGACGGCCTTGCCCGCGTCGGCGAGCGCGTCGCCGGAGGCCGCCGCCCGGGCCCGGTAGAGGTCGTTGACGCGGGGGATGCGGTCGGAGGAGAAGGCGTCGGGCCCCTGGAGGACCCAGAGGATCGTGGGGCGCGGGATGCCCGCGCGGCGGGCGGCGGAGGCGATCTGCCCGGTGAGGGCCTCGGCGTCCTGGGCGTACCGCTCGTAGTAACGGGCGCTGGACTGGGGGATGCCGTCCATGCAGGGGGTGTACCCCCAGGCGTTGCCCCAGAACTGGAGGACGACCACTCGCGGGCGGTGCGCGGCGACGAGCGCGGCCGCCTTGTCCCGGGCGGGCACCAGGGAGCGGACGGGGCGTCCGGTGAGGTAGTCGCAGAGGGTCGTGCCGGAGTACGGGGCGCTGTGCACGGTCGCCCGTCCGCCGGCGTCGACCTCGTCGGCGAGGGAGAGCTGGCTCTCCATGGCGAGGGAGTCGCCGAGGTAGAGGACGGTGGGGCGCTCGCCCCGGGGCCGTGGCGCGTCGGGCACGGACTGGGGTGCGGCGGCGCGCGTCCGGTCCGCCTCCGGGGTGGGGCGGGCCGCCGCCCTGGGGGCCGGGGGCGGCGGGGGATCCTCCTGCGGCGGCTCCGCGAAGAAGGCGCACCCGGTGGCGCACCACAGCAGGAGGAGGACCAGCGCGACGGCGCGGGGGCGCCGGGGGCGGCGGGGGCTCATTTCCTCAACCGCCCGTCGTGTCGTTGCGGTGCGGGGGCTCGGCCAGTTCGCCGCGCAGGCGCTGGGCGCGCAGCACCAGTTCGAGTTCGAAGCGGCGGTCCGGGTCGTCCACTTCGTCTCCCCACAGCTCCCGGATCTGCCGCATGCGGTAGCGGACCGTCTGCGGGTGCACCCCGAGGCGGGCCGCGACCTCCGGGGCGCCGCCCCTGATCTCCAGCCAGGCGAGCAGGGTCTCCGCCAGCCGGCGGCCCTGGGTGGGGCCGCAGTGCGCGAGGGGGGCCAGGCAGCGGGCCGACAGGTCGCCGATGAGCGCCTCGGGCGGCAGCAGGACCAGGGCCTGGGTGTGCTCCGTACAGGACAGGAGGCCGTCGGAGGGGAGCAGGCCGCGTTCCATGAGGCCGACGGCGGCGGTGGCCCAGCGCAGGGACGTGGCGGCTTCGCCCAGCGGGACGGAGGGGCCGAGGGCGCCCGTCCAGCCGGCCGTGGCGCGCTTCAACTGTTCGGTGCGGCCGACCTGTTGGGGGTCGGGGACTACCATCAAGGGTTGTTCGCTCTCCATGTCGAGGAGGACTTCGGGGCCGACGGCCGGGGCGACGCTCTCCCGGGAGGGGCGGATCAGCACGCCGACGGCCAGCCGGTCGGGGAGCGTCCAGCCGATGCGGGCGGCGTGCGCGGACAGTTCCGCGAGGGACTTCGTGGCGTCGGAGGCTCCGGCCGCCGACTCGTGCAGGATGGCCTGGGTCAACTTGCGTTGCAGGCGCAGCCGTTCGCCCGCCTGGCGGGCCGCCGCCTCCGCGTAGCCGCGCAGGGACTCGTCGACCAGGCCGTCCAGGAAGGCGAAGCCCGACTCGGCGAGTTCGTACATCGCGGGCGGCGGGATGGCGACCTGCTGGCCGATCTCGGCGAGGCGCCGCCAGGCGAGCCGCACGCCGAGGCGGTAGACCGCCTGGAGGGAGTTGAGGGACCTGCCCTGGAGTCCTTCGCCGCGGCCGAACTCCTGGAAGACCTCCAGGTCGAGGTGGGGGCGGCGGCCGTCCTGACGGACCAGGTGCCGGACGAAGTCCTCCAGGGCGCGGCGGATGCCGACGAGCGCCATGAGGTCGCCGTGTTCGTCGCGGATCAGCGGCATCCGGGGGTGCTCGCGGCAGATCTCGTCGAGGATCTCGCGGGCCAGGGCGGGCACTTCGGCGAGCGCCAGGTCGGCGAACTGCCGGATCTGGAGCGCGGGCACGTTGGCCCAGGCCGATTCGGACGGCGCGGCGCCGGGAGCCGGGGGGCCGCCCGCGGCGCCGGGTGACCGGGGGCCGCCCGTGGCGCCCGGGGCCGGGGGGCCGGTCGTGGTGCCGGTCGTCTTCATCGTCGCGGTGCCCCCGTCTCGTAGCTGACCAGAGGCACGTTGGGCTGCTCCGGGGTGGCATCGAGCAGGGCCACGATGCCGAACGCCGCGCCCACCGCGAGCGCGGCGGCGACGAGGGAGGTCAGGAGCGCTGAGATCAGTCTGGGCATGGTGGGAAACCTCTCCGACGCTGGTCCCCACCGGCGGCCTGACAGCAAGCCCACAGTCTCACGCGGCCCCGATGGGACGTCAAGGCCGCGCCCACGGGGGAATTGACAGCCCGTCAAGACCGCGCTTACGGTTCCCGGCCCATACGCACCGTGCACGTGTTCACCTCCGCCATGGCACCCCCTGGAGCGCCCCGTATGCGTCGCACCGCCTCTCCCCTGTCGCTGATCCTGCTCGGCACCGGCGTGTTTCTGCTGGTCCTGGCCCCGCTGTTGGTTTCGTACGTCAGTCCTCGCGCCAAGAAGAACCCGATCGACATCAGCACCACCACCGTGTTCACCGGCACGGGGAGTTACTTCGACACCAAGTCCCTGGAGCTCGCGCGCGACAAACCGCTCACGATCACCCGGCAGGTGCGCGGCGACGTCGCCGACAGCGTCCGCAGCGGGCGGGCCGTCTGGGACGTGTCGACGTCCATCGACACCGAGGAGACGCTGCCCGCGGCCGACACCACCGACTCGCTCCAGTGGACGCTGGAACGCTGGGTCACCGACCGCAGGACCAATGAGCCGGTGCACTGCTGCAAGGAGCAGCCCGTCTTCGACGGCGAGGCCTACCTGAAGTTCCCCTTCGATGTCGAGAAGCGCACCTACCGCTGGTGGGACGGCACGCTCGGCTCCACCGTCTCCCTCCGCTTCAGCGGTACGAAGAAGATCCAGGGGTACGAGGGCTACCGCTTCACCGGGACGGTGGCGCCGGCGAAGACGGGCACCCGGATGGTGCCGGGACGCCTGGTGGGACTGCCCGAGCGGGGCCAGGTCCTGGCCGAGGAGTGGTACGCCAACCACGGCGTGGAGCTGGTCGTGGACCGGCGCACGGGACGCATCGTGAACGCGATGATCGGCCCGCGCAAGACGCTGCGGGCCCCCGGCGGGAAGAAGGACGCGCTGGTGCTGCTGGACAGCCGACGGATGGAGTTCACCCCGGCCACCCAGCGCGCCCAGGTGGCGCAGGCGAGTGCGGACAGCGACAAGCTGCGGCTGGTGGGCGAGACGCTGCCGGTGGGCGGCGGCGCGGCGGGGATCGCGCTGGCGGGGTCGGGGCTGTTCCTGGTCGTACGGGGCCGCAGGGACACCCCGGACCAGGGCTGAGCCGTCCTCCGGCGGCCGGGAAGCGCCCCGCGGCAGGGCCGCGCGCGCTCCCGGCCGGGCCGTGGGACGCGGCCGACGTGCTCCTGGGGGGCCGAGGTCAGCAGCATGACCCCGCCGAATGGCTTACCGAGTGCGGGATGTGATGAGGCGTCAGCCGATATCCGTGCGGAATTTGTCACGCACGTGAGTAGCCGCCCCGCACCCGGTGGCGAAAACTGCCTAACCACCCCACCGCACACGCAACGCCGTACGTCCCCACCCGTCAACCACCGCCAGGCCGCCCGCGGCCGCTCATCGGTCAGTCATCGGTTCCGCACCCTCGACACGAGTTGGAGCCCGGATGCCCCAGCACGGACCCCCCACGCCGCCCCTCGCGGCGCCCCCCGCGCCCCGCACGTCCCTGCGGCCCCCACAGCCGCAGGAGCCAACGGTACAGCCCCGCCGCATCGTCTTCCTGTCCCGGCGGGACCTGGGCAACCCCGCCGCCGGCGGCTCCGAGCTCCTCGTCGACCGGCTGGCCGACGGACTCACCGCCCTCGGCCACGAGGTCACCCTGCTGTGCGGCGGCCCCACCGCCCGCCGCAACTACCGGGTCGTGTCGGCGGGCGGCGACCTCGGCCACTTCCTGCGCGCCCGCCGCACCTTCGAGAAGCACATCGGCGGCTGCGACCTGCTGGTCGAGGTCTGCAACGGCCTGCCCTACCTGACTCCGCTCTGGCACCGCGGCCCCAGTCTCTGCCTGGTCAACCACGTGCACACCGAGCTGTGGGGAATGCGCTTCCCCGGCCCCGCCGCCGGACTCGGCAGACGCCTGGAGCACTGGGCCCTGTCCGCCGCCCAGCGCGACAACCTCCTGGTCGCCGTCTCGCCGTCCACCGCGAACGCCCTCGGCGCACTCGGCGTGGACCGCGAGCGCATCCGCGTCGTGCACAACGGCGTCGAGAGCCCGCAGGTCCTCACCGCCCGCTCCCCCGAGCCGCTGTTCCTCGCGGTCGGCCGCCTGGTGGAGTACAAGCGCATCGACCTGCTGCTGCGCCTGTGGGAACGGGTGCGCCCGGTCACCGGGGGCAGGCTGGTCATCGTCGGCGACGGCCCCGAGCGCCGCCGGCTGGAGGCGATGGCGGGCCCCGGTGTCGTCTTCAAGGGATACGTCTCCGAGGCCGAGAAGCACGAACTGCTCTGCGCCTCCTGGCTGTTGCTGCACCCGTCGGCCGTCGAGGGCTGGGGCCTGGTGGTCACCGAGGCCGCCACCCGCGGCACCCCGTCCGTCGGTTTCGACGTGCCGGGGCTGCGGGACTCCGTCGAGGACGGGGTCACCGGCGTCCTGGCGCGCGGCGAGAGCTCGTTCGCCGCCGCCTGGTGCGCGCTCGCCCTGAGCGCCGAACGGCGCACCGCGATGGGACGGGCGGCGATGCGCCAGGCGGAGCGCTACCGCTGGTCGGGCACGGTGAGCGCGTTCCGCGCGGTGGCCGCCGAGGCCGTGGGCGCCGCCGTACCGCAGCCGAAGACGCCGGGGCCGGTGCCGGCCGGGGCGGTCGCCCTGCGATGAAGGACGCCAGCCGCACTCCGCCGCCGCTCCGGGACCCCTCCTTCCGGCGCTCCGCCGCACTCCTGCGGGCCTTCCTGAACGAGCAGGAGGACCCCGAGCACTGCTACACGCTGCTCGCGCGGGACGCCGCCGACCAGGTGCAGCGGTACGTGCCGCTCAAGGACCGGGTCGTGGTGGACGTCGGCGGGGGCACCGGGTACTTCGCCCGGGAGTTCCGGCGGCGGGGCGCGGAGACGTACCTCTTCGAACCGGACCCCCGGGCGCTGACGCCCGCCGGGCACCGGCCGCCGGAGGGCTCGGTGCTGGCCGACGGCTATCTGCTGCCGCTCGCCGACGGGGCCGCCGACGTCTGCTTCTCCTCCAACGTGCTGGAGCACGTCGCCGACCCGCAGACCTTCCTCAGCGAGATGGTGCGGGTGACCCGGCCCGGCGGGCTGATCTACGTGTCGTTCACCAACTGGTTCTCGCCGTGGGGCGGCCACGAGTGGGCGCCCTGGCACTACCTGGGCGCCGACCGGGGCCGCCGCCGCTTCGAGCGGCGCACCGGCCGCAGCGCCAAGCACACCGTCGGCGAGAACCTCTTCCCGATCCACGTCGGGACCACCCTGCGCCAGGTCAGGGAGCGGGAGGACGTCGCCGTCGTGTCGGCGCGCGCCCGCTACTGGCCGCTGCTGCCCTCGCTCCCTCCGCGGATCCCGGTCCTGCGGGAATTCGTCACCTGGAACCTCCTCCTCATCCTCCGGCGGTGTCCATGACCAGCACGCTCCAGGCTCCGCCCGGCCCGCCGTCGCACGCCGCGCCGGTGCCGGACGGGCGCGGCCCCGACGACGCGCCCCGCTCCCGCAAGTGGCTGCTGGGTTTCTGGGCGGTCGTCCTCGTGGCGTTCCTGGCGGTGTCGCCGGGGCGCATGACGTTCGAGACGAAGCTCGGCGTGGCCGCCGCCCCGTTCACCTTCCTCGCCGACCTGGGCGAGCTGTGGCACGCGCGGGCCGGGTTCGGCGGGATCTTCGACCAGTACATCGGTTACGCCTTCCCGATGCTGCCGTTCTACGCGCTGGCCGACCTGGTGCAGCTGCCGGTGTGGCTGGCGGAGCGTCTGTGGCTGTCGCTGGTGGTGTCGGTCGCGTTCTGGGGTGCGCTGCGCCTGGCGGAGCGGCTCGGGGTCGGCTCCGCGCGGAGCAGGCTGCTGGGCGCGGCCGTGTACGCACTGTGGCCGACGTACACGATCGTCATCGGCTCCACGTCGGCGGCGGCGCTGCCGGGGGCGTTCCTGCCCTGGGTGCTGCTGCCGCTCGTCAACCCGGCGCTCAGCGCCCGGAGTTCGGCGCTGCGCTCGGCACTGCTGATCCCGTTCATGGGCGGGGTGAACGCCGCCTCCACCCTCGCGGCGCTGCTGCCGGTGGGCCTGTACCTGCTGAGCCGCCCGGCCGGGCCGCGCCGCCGCACCCAGCTCCTGTGGTGGGTGCCGGGGGTGCTACTGGCCACCCTGTGGTGGGTGGTTCCGCTGCTGCTGCTGGGCATCCACGGCGAGAACTTCATGCCGTACGTCGAGCAGGCGAGCACCACCACCGACACCATGTCCGCCACCGAGCTGCTGCGCGGCGCGGGCAACTGGACGGCGTACCTGAACTTCGGCGAGCCGTGGCTGCCCGCCGGGTGGACGGTCGCGGCCTCCGTGCTCGCGATCCTCGGCTCGGCCTGCGCGGCGGCGATCGGGCTCGCGGGGCTCGCCCGGCGGGACGTGCCCGAGCGGCGCTGGCTGCTGCTGGTCGTGCTCTCGGTCGTCCTCATCACCCTTGCGGGGTACGGGGGTTCGCTGGGCGCGCTGTTCCCCGGCACGATGCAGGACTGGCTGAACGGGTGGCTGGTGCCGTTCCGCAACATCTACAAGTTCCAGTCGGGTCTGGCGCTCGCCCTGGTGCTCGGCCTGGTGCACGCCGTCGCGGTGGTCTCGGAGCGGCACGGAACCCGCCGGGTGCCCGGCCGCTCCCACCTGCCCGCGCTGGCGGCCCTGCTCGTCCTGCCGGGCCTGCTGCTGCCGTACGTGAACGGCAGCATCCTCCAGCCGGGAGCGTTCCGGAAGCTCCCCGACCACTGGGCGCAGACGGCCGCCTGGCTCAAGGAGCACTCCCGCGACACCCGGGCCCTGGTCACGCCGGCGACCGCGCACGGCATCCACACCTGGGGCTCCACCATCGACCAGCCGCTGGACGTGTTGGCCAAATCCCCGTGGGCGCAGCGGGACTTCGTGCCGTTCGGCACCCCCGGCAACCGGCGGGTGCTCGACGCGGTCGAGCAGTCCCTGATGTCCGGCGGCGAAGTCCCGGGCCTGGCCGCCTACTTGAACCGGGCCGGGCTGCACTACGTCGTCGTACGCAACGACCTCGACCCCGACCAGATCGGCTACGTGCCGCCGCAGACCGTGAAGCGCACCCTGGAGTCGTCCGGGTACCGGCGGGTGACCGGCTTCGGTCCGGTCCTCACCGGCGGGCGCATCCCCGACGACACGCCCGTGCAGGTCGAGGGCCTGTACCCGAGGCAGCAGGCGGTCGAGGTGTACGAGCCCCCGTCCGGCACCCGTGACCCGGGGCGGGCGGCGCTCAAGCCGGTGGCCGACACGATGACGCTGGCCGGCGGCCCCGAGTCCCTGCTGCGGCTGTCCGCCGACCCCTCACTGCGGGACCGGCCGGCCGTGCTGACCGGGGACAACGCCCCCGGACTCGGCGAGCCCCCGGTGCGGGCGGCGGGCGACGGGCTGCGCCGGGCGGACACCCGGTTCGGGCTGGTGAACACCAACACCTCGTACACGTACACCGAGAAGGAGCGCAATCAGCCGGGCAGCGCGCAGGACCCCGGCCGCGAACCCCGGCAGATCCTGCCCGACGACGATCCCCGCCGCCAGACGACCGCCGTGCTGCGGGGCGCGAAGTCGGTGACCGCGTCCAGCAGCGGGAACTGGCTGTTCCACCTCCCCCAGTACGACCCGGTGAACGCCTTCGACGGCAACCCGGAGACCGCCTGGGCGGAGGGCAGCGCGGCCCGGCCCGCGGGCCAGTGGCTGCGGGTCGACTTCAACGCCCCCGTGACCATGCCCGGGACGCTGCGCCTGACCCCGCTGCCCTCCGACGGGATGCGGGCCGCGCCGACGGTGGTCCGGGTGGAGACCGACCGGGGCGGCGCGACCAGCCCGCTCCAGCCGAACGGGCAGCCGCAGACCGTGGACGCCCCGCCCGGTGAGGCCAAGTGGCTGAAGATCACCATCGAGGAGGCCCAGCAGGGCCGCCCCGGCCTGATGGGCGCGGGCTTCAGCGCGGTGGACGTCCCCGGCGTGACGGTGACCCGGCTGCTGTCCCTCCCCAAGGACGCCGCGGACGACGGCACGGACCCGAACGTGCTCTCCCTGCACCGGGGCAGCGACCCCGGCGGGCTCTCCCCGGTCTCGGCGGAGGTGGGGCTGCACCGCCAGTTCACCACCCTGCGGGACGGGGCGTACTCGCTGAAGGCGAAGGCCCTGCCCGTTCCGGGCGAGGCCCTGGACGAGCTGCTCTACCGTCAGGCGCCGGACCAGCGGCGGCAGTTGCTGGTGAGCGCCGAATCCACGGCGAAGCTCGGCACCTCGCTGAGCCCCCGCAACCTCGTGGACGGCGACCTGAGCACCTCGTGGATCTCCGGCAACAAGGCCGTCCTGCACCTGCGGTGGCCGGAGAAGCGGCCCGTCGGGCAGATCGTCTTCGCGGCGGCGGGCGGCCTCTCCACCCGCCCCGAGCAGGTCGAGATCAGCTCCCCGGACGGCGCGGCGACGGCCGCCGTCGACCCCAACGGCCTGGCGAGCTTCCAGCCGATCACCACCGACCGGCTGGACATCACCCTCACCAAGGCGGCGCCGCTGACCATCCACAACCCGGTGGCGCAGGGCGAGCTGCAGCTCCCCATCGGACTGAGCGAGGTGTACGTCCCGGCCCTGGAGGACTACCGGGTGCCGCAGCCCGACCCCTCCCGCGCCTTCTCGCTCCCCTGCGGCCAGGGCCCGGTCCTGTCCGTCGACGGCACGCTGCACGCCACGAGCGCCCGTGGCACCCTGCGCGACCTCACCGAACGCCGCCCGATCGAGGTCTCGCTGTGCGCGGGCGAGCAGCGGGACGGCGTGGCCCAACTGGCCGCCGGTACGCACCGGTTGGAGGCGGGTGACACGGGTCCCCTCGCCATCACCGACCTGACGCTGACGCGGGGCGCGGTCTCCGCGCCCTCCGCCGACCGGCGCGCGCTGGACTTCAAGGACTGGTCGGGCGACGCGCGCGAGGTGAGGGTCGGGGCGGGCGCGGCCTCGTACCTGCAACTGCACGAGAACGCCAACCCCGGCTGGCGGGCCACCCTGAACGGCAAGGAGCTCAGCCCGGTCCGGCTGGACGGCTGGCAGCAGGGCTGGCTGGTGCCGGAGGGCGAGGGCGGCACGGTGCGCCTGGAGTTCGCCCCGGCGCGCTGGTACGTCGGCGGTCTCATCGCGGGCGGTGTCGCGCTGCTGGCGCTGGCGGGCCTGGTGCTGTGGACCCGGCGGGACGCCCGCGAGCCGGACGGGCCCGTGCCGGCGCCGCCCGCCCCCGGTGCCGTGCTCGGCCTGGCGGCGCTGACGGTGATCATGATCCTGGTGGCGGGGCCGCTGGCCCTGGCCGTGCCCGTCCTGGCACTCCTGGCCCGTTGGCGCCCGGCGCTGCTCCCGCTGGTCGCCCTGGCGGCGATGGCGGGCGCGGGAGTCGCGGCGGCCTGGGGCGCGGGAACGCCGGTGGCGGCCCAGGCGGGCGCCTTCGGCCCGCTGGCCCAGTCACTGGCCGTGGTGGGCGTGGTGGCGGCGGTGGTGACCCTGGGCTCCGCGGCGGCGCCGGACTCCGGAGGCACCCTGCGGTGGCCGTGGCGTCGGAGGGAGGGGTGACGGCGCGAGCACGCTCGCGGCGGGGGGACGTCCCGCACCGGCAGGCGGGGGTTCCGGCCCGGCGGGCGGGGGTTCCGGTCCGGCGGGAGGACGTCCCGCTCTGCCGGGCGGGGGTTCCGATCCGGCGGGCGGAGGTCCCGCGCCGCCGGGCGGGGGTTCCGGCCCGGCGGGGGGACGTCCCGCTCCGCCGAGCGGTGTCCGTCTGCTTCCGGCGGGCGGACGTCCCGCGCTGCCCGGCGGACGTTCTGGTCCGGCTCGCGGACGTCCCGCACCGCCGAGCGGTGTCCGTCTGCTTCCGGCGGGCGGACGTCCCGCGCTGCCCGGCGGACGTTCTGGTCCGGCTCGCGGACGTCCCGCACCGCCGGGCGGAGTCCGTCTGCCTCCGGCGCGCGGAGTCCCCCTGCTTACCGCGGATCGCGGCCCGGCGCCGCACCGTCCGCGCTGCCGCGGCCCGCGGCGTCGGGACGGCCACCGCTCACCCGTGCCCCCGGGCCCGGCCCCACGTCGATCACCCGAGGAGCCCGTGATGCGCGCCCCGAACTCCACCACGCCCTTCACCGTCGTCGACGAGATCACCCGGCACTGTCTCGACCCCGCCGAGCCCGAGACCGTGCACATCGAGGTGCACCTCCCCGAACCACCCGATCCGGAACGGCTGCGGAAGGCCTTCGTGCAGGCCCTGCGGCAGCATCCCCGCGTCCTGATGCGCGAGGCCCCCGGACCCTGGTACCGCCGCCGGTACGAGTGGGAGCTCACCGCGCACCCGGACACCACGGGCGTCGTCGTCCACCACTCCGACGCGTCGCCCGGCGTGCTGGAGGCGGCCAGGGCACGGGCGCTCACCCACGCCCCGCCGCTCTCGCTGTCGCCGCCGGTACGGCTGGAGATCATCGGGAACGTACTGCTGCTGGTCCTCAACCACACCGCCCTCGACGGGCCCGCCTGCCTGCGCGTCCTCGCCACCACCGCCGAGCTCTACGGGGGCCGCGACAACTCCCCCGCCGCCTCCGCCACGCCCGAGCGGCCCGAGCACCGCCCGCGGCAGCCGGTCCCGGGGACCGGGTTCGCCCCGGTGGCGCGGGTCGCCGCCGGACCGCACCGGGGCACCAAGGCCACGGGCAACGGCATGCTGGCCGTGGAGCTGCCGGTGCCCCGCCGGCCGTCCGGCGTCCTCTACACCGTCAACGACCAGTTGATGGTCGCCACCGCCCGCACCATCGCCGAGTGGAACGCCGAGCGGGGCGCGCCCCCGCGCCCGATGCGGATCACGATGCCGGTGGACGACCGCTCCCGGGGCATGGACATGCCCATCGGGAACGGCACCCGACTGGTGGAAGTCCCCTTCCTGCCCGAGGAATTGGCGCAAGCGGACACGCCGGGGCTGCTGATGCGGACCGCCGACCGCACGCGCGCGCTCAAGGCCCTCTCGCGGCCCCAGCTCGGCCACGGGGCGCGGCTGCTCACCGCACCGGTCGTCCCCGTCGCCCTGCGCGCCGCCGCCACCCGGCAGCTCCGGCGGGCCGTGGCGGCGTGGACGTCGACCACCCTGCTCAGCAACATCGGCCGGGTCCCCTACCCCCTGGACTTCGGCGACGGGGCGGGCCGGGCGAGCGCGGTGTGGTTCTCGGCGCCGGCCCGCATGCCGCGCGGGCTGACCGTGACCACCGCGGCCACCGCCGGCCGCCTGCACCTCTGTCTGCGCTGGTCGGGCGCGCTGCTGGGCCGGGCGGACGGCGAGCACCTGCGCGAACTCTTCGAGAAGCACCTCCAGTCGACCTCCGCGCTCGCCCCACCCGCCACCACCCCCTGAAACACCGTCCCCGCCACCGCCCGACGACGCACCTCCCCCGCCCCTTTGACCCCGAGGAGGGATCGCCGCCATGACGGCTCCCACCGCCGACCCGCACCTGCCCCGCGACGCCGCCCACGAGGAGCCGCGCGACGGACTGCGCGACTTCTACGAGAACCCCGCCGTGCCCGTCGCCTCCGGCGACCCGCGCAGCCGCCGCCAGGCCCTCATGCTCGCCGCCGCCCTCGCGGGCGCCCCCGGCGCCACCGTCCTCGACGTGGGCTGCGGCGACGGCACCGCCGCCGCGACGGCCGCCCCGCTCCTGCCCGGCCACCGGATCGTCGGGGTGGACTGGTCGCAGGACGCCCTGCGCAGGGCGTCCCGGCGGTTCGCCACCACCAAGGGCGAGTTGTCCGCCGTGCGCGGCCAACTCACCGACAGCGGACTGCCGTTCGCGACCGCGTCCGCCGACGCCGTCCTGTTCAGCGAGGTGATCGAGCACCTCGTGGACCCCGACAGCGCGCTCGACGAGATCCGCCGCGTCCTGAAGCCCGGCGGCCACCTCATGCTGTCCACCCCCAACCTCGCCGCCTGGTACAACAGGGCACTCCTGCTCGCCGGGGTCCAGCCGGTCTTCTCCGAGGTGAGTCTGCGCGGCATCCACGGCCGACCGGGCCGCGAGGTCGTCGGCCACCTGCGGCTCTACACCGCGCGCGCCCTGCGCGGCCTGCTCACCGCGTCCGGCTTCGAGGTCGTCCGCACGGCCGGCGCCCCCTTCCACGGGGTGCCCCGCCCGCTACGCGCCCTGGACCGGCTGGCCTGCGCCGCGCCGTCCGCCGCCTCGATCCTCCTCGTCCACGCACGCGTACCCGGACGACGCGCCGCCCCCGCTCCCGGCCGGGGGAGTCGAGAGCCGTGATGTGGTGGGGCGTGCTGGCGGCACTGTGCGCGAACGTCCTCTACAGCGGAGGCTTCGTCCTCCAGAAGCGCGCCCTGGGCGACCTGCCGGGCCTGGACGTGCACCGCCCGCTGCGCGCGGTGCGGCTGCTGCTGGGCAGTCTGCCGTGGGTGGGCGGGTCGCTGGCGCTCGCGGGCGGGTTCGCCGCGCAGTTGGTCGTCTACCGGACCCTGCCGATGACCGTCGCGCAGGCCCTGTTCATCTCGGGCCTGGTGCTGCTCCTGCTGCTGTCCTCGCGCACCCTGGGCGAACGCGTCTCGGTGCGCGAGCGGTACGCGATGGGCGCGGTGGTGCTCGCGCTGCTGATGGTGGTGCTGTCGCTGGACTCGGGCGGCGAGGACGTGGGCGCGTACTCGCCGCCCGCCCTGATCCTGCTGCTCAGCGGGGTGTCCATCGGCGCGGGCATCTGGGTGTACGTCGTCACCGACCGGCGCGACGCCGTCCGCACGCCGCCGGCCGACGGCGTCCCGCACCGGACCAGCGGTGTGCCGTACGGGGTGGCCGTCGGGCTCGTGTACGGGGTCAGCTCGCTGGCGATCAAGGGGCTCTCGGCGCTGTTCGACGCCGGGAACCTGCCCGGCACGGTCACCGCCGTGCTGACCTCCCCGTACCCCTATCTGCTGCTCGTGACCGGCGGCACCGGTCTCGTCCTGTCGCAGACCGCGCTCCAGCGCTGCCGGGCCTCGCTCGTGGTGCCGGTGTGCACCACCACGTCCTGCCTCTACACCGCCACGCTCGGCAGCCTCGCGTTCGGCGAGTCGCTGCCGGGCGAGCCGCTGCGGCTGGTGCTGCGGGTGGCGGGGGCGGCCCTGGCGGTCGCCGTCCTGCTGAGCCTTTCCTCGTACGAACAGCCCTCACCCGAAAAGGACCTCACCCGTGAACCCCACTGACCCGCTGCTGAAGATCCTGGCCTGCCCGATCGACAAGGGCCCCCTGTCCCTGGTCCCGGACGGGAGCGCCCTCTACAACCCGCGGCTGCACCGCCGGTACCCGATCGTGGACGGCGTCCCCCAGCTCCTGCCGTCCTCGGGCGAGCAGTTGGACGAGGGCGAACACCGCCGCCTCATGTCGTCCTGACGCGGGGCGGCGGGGCGCGGCGGGGAGCCTCAGGGGTAGACCCGCACGGAGTTCGTGGAGGTCAGGCTGGTCCACAGTCCGGTGCTGCAGTTGTTGACCGTGAGGTCCCAGGCGACGCTTCCGGTGCCGTTGTAGCCGGTGCGTCCCTGGACCTTGGCGCCGCCCGTCTGGCAGTTCTTGACGGTGTAGTCGCCGACGAGGTTGGCGACGTTGTACGTCCCGTAGCGGTAGAAGCTGTAGACCATCGGGTGGTTGGGGCTGCCGTCGAAGATGTCGCCCCGGTAGATGCAGACGTAACCCGGACTGCAGGAGGCGGTCGCCCGCGCCTCGGCGGCCGAGGCCGTCGACGTGGTGGTGAGGGCGGTCGGCACGGCCAGGGCGAGCGCCGCGCCCAGGGCGGCCGGGGCGCGGCCCCTCCGGGTCGCCCGTCGGGGTCGAAGAGGGGTGCGGGTGACGTTCACGTGCTCTCTCCCATTCGTCGTGCCGAGGTACCGCGCGGTACGGAAGTGGTCCGTCCGGAAGCAGTATGGGTCTTCGCCCGGCCTCCGTCACCGGCGCGACGGGGCGAAGGCGCGAACGGGCGCACGCATGACCGGCGGGACGCCGGCGGGCCCGCGACCTGCGGGGCTCCGCGGAGTCCGTGGCCGAGCCACCCTCTTCCGTACCCTGGCAGCATGCAGATGCGCCCCACCTTGAACTGGGTTCCCGACGGTGACCTGCCGCCCGCCGTCTCCGACTGGACGCCCGTCGCCGACCTGCTGGGCCGTGGCGGCGTGCTGGTGCTCAGCGGTGCCGGGATCTCCACGGAGTCCGGCATTCCGGACTACCGGGGCGAGGGCGGCAGCCTGAGCCGCCACACCCCGATGACGTACCAGGAGTTCACCTCCGACCCCCGGGCCCGGCGCCGCTACTGGGCGCGCAGCCACCTGGGCTGGCGGGTCTTCGGCCGGGCCCGCCCGAACGCCGGGCACCGGGCGGTGGCGGCCTTCGCCCGGCACGGCCTGCTCTCGGGCCTCATCACGCAGAACGTCGACGGGCTGCACCAGGCCGCGGGCAGCGAGGACGTCGTGGAACTCCACGGCAGCCTGGACCGCGTCCGGTGCCTGACCTGCGGCACCGTCGAGCCGCGCGGCGCGCTCGCCGTCCGCCTGACCGAGGCCAATCCGGGTTTCGCGCCGGTGGCCGCCGGGATCAACCCGGACGGCGACGCCGACCTCACCGACGCGCAGGTCGGGGACTTCCACGTGGTGCCGTGCACGGTCTGCGGCGGTGTCCTCAAGCCGGACGTGGTGTTCTTCGGCGAGCCGGTCCCGCCGCAGCGGGTCGAACAGTGCCGGGAGCTGGTCCGCGGGGCCGCGTCGCTGCTGGTCCTGGGCTCGTCGTTGACGGTGATGTCGGGGCTCCGGTTCGTACGCCAGGCCGCTCGGGCGGGCACGCCGGTGGTGATCGTCAACCGGGACGCGACGCGCGGCGACCGCGAGGCGCGGGCCCGGGTGGCACTGCCGCTCGGGCAGACGCTCACGGAGGTCGCCGACCGGCTCGGGGTGGAGGTCGACCAGGCGGAACCCGTACCACACCGAGGAGAGCACCACTGATGCCGACCCCGTCCGGCCCCCACCCGCACTCCCGCCCCCTGTACGGCTGCATGGGAATCGGCGGCGCCTGGGACCCCACCCCGTACACGGCGGCGGACATCGCCGAGGCGGAGGCCGCCGTCGAGGCCGCGCTGTCGGCCGGCATCACCGTGTTCGACCACGCCGACATCTACCGGCACGGCAAGTCCGAGGCGGTCTTCGGCGAACTCCTCGCCCGGGACGCCGGGCTGCGCGGCCGCATCACCCTCCAGACCAAGTGCGGCATCCGCCTGCCCGACGGCGACGGCGGCGGCCGGTACGACCTGCGCGGGAGCAGCATCGTGCGCCGCGTCGAGGAGAGCCTGACCCGCCTGCGCACCGACGTGCTCGACGTCCTGCTGCTGCACCGGCCCGACCCGCTGACCGGCCCCGAGGAGATCGCGGAGGCGCTCGGCTCGCTGCACGCGCAGGGGCTCGTACGGCGCTTCGGCGTGTCGAACATGAGCGCCGCCCAGATCGAGCTCCTCCAGGCCCACCTGGACGTGCCCCTCACCGTCAACCAGCTCGAAATGAGCCTGGCCGCCCGCGACTGGGTCGAGTCCGGGGTCCTGCTGAACACCCGGGCGGCGGCCGACAACGGCTTCCCGCACGGCACCGTCGAGTACTGCCAGGGCCGGGGCGTCCGGCTCCAGGCCTGGGGCGCGCTCGCCCAGGGCCGCTACACCGGCCGCGCCCCCTCCTCCCCCGCCGCGCGGCTCGTCTCCGGCATCGCCGCCCGCAGGGGCACGACACCGGAGACGGTCCTGCTGTGGTGGCTCCAGCGCCACCCGGCCCGGATCGCCCCGGTGATCGGCTCCAGCCGCCCCGAGCGCATCCTGCGCTGCGCCGACGCGGTGCGCCGCGCACCGGAGCTCACCCACGAGGAGTGGTACGAGCTCTGGACCGCGGCCCGGGGCGAGCCGCTGCCGTAACGGCGCTCAGGACGCTCAGAAGGCGTGTGCCATCAGCTCCGCGAACAGCGCGTCCTCGTCGGCGTCGAGGCCCCGCGAGCGGAACCAGGCGCAGATGTTGGCGCAGTCGCGCTGGAGGAAGGCCATCCCGTTGAGGTTGCCGACCAGGTCCACGATCTGGGGCAGATCGATGATCACCAGCCGCTCGCCCGCCGCCAGGATGTTGTACGCGGACAGGTCGCCGTGCACGAAGCCGTTCTGCACCATCGTGGCCAACGCGTCGGTGAGCTGCTCGAAGTACGAGGCGAGCAGTGGGGGCGAGGGCCGGACCTGGGCGAGCCGGGGCGCGGTCACCGCCGCGCCCTCCTCGTCGGGAACCGTGATCCACTCCATCAGGATCTCGGTGCCGTCGATCTGGACGGGGTACGGAACGGGCAGCCCGAGGCCCCACAGCCGCACCAGCGCGCCCCACTCGGACACGGCCCACTCCCCGGCCGCGACCTGCCGTCCGAAGGTGCTCTTGCGCTTGAGGGCGCGCTCGTCGCGGGAGCGCCGCATGGAACGGCCCTCGGTGTAGGAGGCGGCGCGGTGGAAGCTGCGGTGTTCGGCGGAGCGGTACCGCTTGGCCGCCATGACCGCACCGGCGTCCGGATCGAGGGGGTCGGCCCGCTCGACGAGGTGGACGTCGGCCTCCTTGCCGGTCTTGAGGACGCCGAGTTCGGTGTCGATCGCGCCCTGCGAGGTCACGACCCAGTCGGGGCGCGGCTCGGGGCCCCGGCTCAGCGGTTCGACGCTGAGCCAGGTCGACCAGCGCTGGCCGTCC
This sequence comes from Streptomyces sp. NPDC088745, assembly GCF_044751045.1. Classification (NCBI taxonomy): domain Bacteria; kingdom Bacillati; phylum Actinomycetota; class Actinomycetes; order Kitasatosporales; family Streptomycetaceae; genus Streptomyces; species Streptomyces sp. NPDC088745. Next base: position 116,348 of record NZ_JBIVLB010000006.1, on the reverse strand, counting down.
TTGAGGTCGTCGTCGTACGCCTGGAAGTCGAAGACGAAGCGTTCGTCGACCTCGCCCGGATCGGCCGCGGGCGGGACCCGGCGGGAGGAGTCGACGGCGGAGAGGTCAGGAAAGGCCGGGAACTGCGGGAACTGGGGGTACTGCGGGAAGTCGTCGCGAGACATCGCTGAAGGTGCTCCATGAGATGAGGGAAGACAGGACTGCGGGCAGCCCGAGAACAGTCGTGATCACGGTCGTGCCTCCTCTCGCGAAGCACCGGGCGGCTCCCGGCGTCCCGCCCATGGTGCGGTGCGGACGCGGGGGCGGCAACCGAATTGATGCGGCGCCCCGCCAACTCCGTCCCGCCGGACTCACCGAGCGGGTGTTATGATCACTTCCTCAGCCTTTCGGGTCCGGACGCTTCCGGCCGAGAGGCTTTTTTTGTGCCCCGAGGCAGCGGGCACGTCTCCGCAGGGCTTCTCCGGGCGTTCCGCCCGGAGAAGCCCTGCCCGCCCCTCCCCCGAAGGAGCCCCGTGTCCGTCTTCTCCGTGCGTCCCGCGTACGAGGCCGACCGCCCCGTGCTGGAGCGTCTCTGGCTGATGTTCCGTCACGACCTGTCCGAGTTCGGCGGGCAACTGCCCTTCGCGGACGGGACGTACAGGAGCGACTGGCTCCGGATGGCCTTCGAGGAGGCCGACCGGGCGCCGTACCTGCTGCTGAGCGGCGAGCACCCCGTCGGCCTCGCTCTCGTCCGCGGGCTCGACGGCACCACGCGTGTGCTGAACGGCTTCTTCGTGGTGCGCGGGGCCCGCAGGTCGGGGATCGGGCTGCGCGCGGTGGCGGAGGTCGTCGCCCGGCACCCCGGCCCCTGGGAGATCGCCTTCCAGGACGCCAACGCGGGCGCCGTGCGCTTCTGGCGCCGGGTCGCCGCCGAGATCGCGGGCGACGCGTGGACGGAGGAGCGCAGGCCGGTCCCGGGCCGGCCCGACCTGCCGCCCGACGTGTGGATCTCCTTCGTACGGCCGGGGCCGCGCCCCCCTCAGAAGGCGTAGCGGACGCGCAGCCAGGGGGCGTGGGTGGTCAGCAGGTGCTGGAGCTGCTCCAGGGAACGGCGTTTGACGTCCGGGGAGTAGCGGACGTTCAGGGCGCCGTTCTGGGAGCGTTTGGTCTCCTGGGCGGCCGGCTGCCAGAGCAGGTCCTCGGCGCGGGGGTGCCAGCCGAGGTTGACCTCGTGGAGCTGTTCGTTGTGGGTCAGCATGATGATCTCGGCCGCCGCCTGCTGCTTCACCCGGGCGGGCAGGACGTCGTCGAGGTGCGTGAGGAGGTCGGCCCAGTCGCGCTGCCAGCCGGGGCGCAGGACGACGGGCGAGAGGTTGAAGTGGACCTCGTACCCGGCGTCGAGGAAGTCGGGGGCGGCGGCGATCCGCTCCGCGACCGGGCTCGTACGGATGTCGAGCACGCGGGCGTCCGCCGACGGCATCACGGAGAAGCGCACCCGGGTGCGGCCCCGCGGGTCCAGGGCGAGCAGGTCGGGGTTGACGAACTTGGTCGCGAAGGACGCCTTGGCCGTGGGGAGGGTGCGGAAGGCAGCGATCAGGTCGGCCGTGTTGTCGCAGACCAGGGCGTCGACGGAGCAGTCGCCGTTCTCGCCGATGTCGTAGACCCAGGCGTGCGGGTCGCACTGGTTGGGCTCCGGTTTGGGGCCCTGGGCGCGGACGTGGCGGCGGACGTAGGCGACGATCGCCTCGATGTTGGTGAAGAGGGTGATCGGGTTGGCGTACCCCTTGCGGCGCGGGACGTAGCAGTAGGCGCAGGACATCGCGCAGCCGTTGGAGGCGCCCGGGGCGATCCAGTCGGCGGACCGTCCGTTGGGGCGCGTCTCCAGGGTGCGCTTCACGCCCAGTACGAGGGTCTCGGTCTTGACCCGGACCCAGCGGGCGACGTTGCCGTCGTTGCCGTGCAGGGAGGGGATGCGCCAGTGGCTCGGCACCTCGGTCACCCGGGCGTCCGGCAGTCTCGCCATGATCTGCCGGCCGCGCGGCGAGTCGAGGGCGGCGGGTTCCGCGTAGACCTCGCGCACGTCGAGCAGGCGGCGGGCCTGCGCGCTGTCGGCGAAGGCGGAGGACCGCGGGGCGGCGTCGGACCAGTCGAACAGGGCCTCCTGTTCGGGCCGGTCCGGCGGCGGCCCCGTGCTCGGCCGGTCCACGGGCGTCTCCTCCGACGAGCGGTATGGGGGGAAGCGAGCCGTCAGCGGTGCGGGTTGCCCTGGTCGGGGTCGTCGTCAATGGTCTGCCAGGTCTCGCCGCGCTGGCTGCCGCCGCTGGGCTGCGGGGGCGACCCGGCGCCCTGTCCGGGCACCTCCGACCGCTTCTTGTTGCCCGCACGACGGCTGCCGAAGAAGAACGCCCCCAGCAGGAAGAGCACCACCACGACGCCCACCACGATCAGCAGCAGCGAAGGCCCGCCCTCGGCGGCCAGGATCTGAGAAGAGTTCATGTCCTCCTGCCTACCCCCGATTCGATCAATCAGCGACCGGAAGGGCGTCCTAAATGGCGCCGCCCCGCCCGCACACGACGGCTCCGGGAACATCGCCCCTGGTCAGGGCGGCATTCCCGGAGCCGGGTGAAAGGTCAGCCCACCGGCACCCGGTTGCGCGGAACCAGTTGGGCCACCCCGAACAGCAGGGCGTACCCCTCCGGGAGCCCGGCCAGGATCCGCTCGCTCAGACGGGGACCCGCCAGCCGGGCGACCTGACGCAGCACGGACCCCGCGTCCCACCGGGCCGGTCCCGGTCCGGTGCCCCGGCGGGCGGCCAGGTCCTGGACGAAGCCGAACCCGGTGAGCGGGCGCGGGCCCGGGGCCCGGGAGACGAGGGCCTCGGCCGCCTCGCGGGGCAGCCGGGCGGCCAGCTCGACCCGTTCGTCCCCGGTGAGCTGCGCCCCCAGGCAGGCCAGCACCATACGGGTGACGTCCTCGGCGTGCGCGGCCGACCGGTACAGGCCGTCGGCCCGCACCCGGGCCACGAACTCGCGGAAGTCCGCTCCGTGCTCCCGGGGCACGGCGTCGGGCGTACGCGTGCGCCCGGGAGTCGCGGTGGCGGTCATGCGTTGATCTGCCGGGGCTGCTCACCCGTGCCGCTGATCGAGATCTTGCGCGGCTTCGCCTTCTCGGTGACCGGGATGCGCAGACTCAGCACACCCGCGTCGTAGCGGGCGTCGATCCGCTCGGTGTCCAGGGTGTCCCCGAGGATCAGCTGCCGGGTGTGGGTGCCCGACGCGCGCTCGGCGGCGATCATCTCGGCGCCCTCCGGGGCGGCGGAGCGGCGCTCGGCGCGCACGGTCAGCACATTGCGCTCGACGTCCAGGTCGATCGACTCCGGGTCCACGCCCGGAAGGTCGAAGTGCACGACGAACTCGTCGCCCGACCGGTAGGCGTCCATCGGCATGGCCGCCGGGTGCGCCGCCGTTCCCCACATCTGCTGGGCGAGCCGGTCCAGTTCACGGAAAGCGTCGGTACGCATGAGCATCACGGTGACTCCTTTTCTCTCTGCGGCTGCGATGCCCTGACGTCTTCTTATATAGCTCACCAACCAGAATGTTGACAAGCCCCGACTCAACTAAAGTGCGGGCCCGGAACCCGGGGTTGGCATCGGCCCGTGGGGGAACCCGCACGCCGACGATCGGAGAGCGGATGCAGGTGGACCTCCTCGGCTTCCTCGGTGTGGTGCTGGTGGCGTACGTGGTGCCGGGACCCGACTTCCTGGTGGTGGTCCGGTCGGCGACCGAGCACCCGTCGAAGGGACGCGCCGCCGGCCTCGGCGCGCAGACCGGGCTGTGCGTGCACATGCTCGCCGCCGCCGTCGGCCTTTCGATGGTGGCCGCCCGCTCCCCCGTGGTCTTCGACGTGATCAAACTGCTGGGCGCGGCCTACCTGGTGTACCTGGGCGTACGGGCCGTCCTCGCCGCCCGCCGCGCCGCCCGGGAGCACCGCACGCACCGGGAGGCGGCTGCGGACACCCCCTTGACTGCTGGGCCGGCTGGGCCGGCTGGGCCGACCGGGGAAGAACCCGGCCGGGGCCGGTGGCGGTCCGGCTTCTCCCAGGGCTTCCTGACCAATGTGCTCAACCCCAAGGCGGCGCTGTTCTTCCTGAGCATCCTGCCGCAGTTCGCGCACGGCACCGGCTCGCTCACCCGGGAGATCTTCTTCCTCGGCGCCCTGGATGTCCTGATCGGCGTGGGCTACTGGTTCGGCCTGGTCGCCGTCGCCGCGCGCCTCCAGGCGTTTCTGGCGCGTCCGAAGGTCCGCCACCGCTGGGAGCTGACCACCGGGTGGCTGTTCATCGCGATCGGCGTGGGGGTGGCGACCGCCGCCTGAGGCTACCGCTGCCGCGCCGGGGCCATCGCCCAGCGGATGACGCCCGTCACCGCCGTCCCGGAGGCCCGGGTCAACGGAGCGAGACGGCGCGGGCCCGCGCTCAGGTCCAGTTCCGTGCGGGCCCAGGCGGGCATCAGCGCGGCCGCGTTCACGGTCAGGGCGCGGTAGGGGACGCGGGCGGGCCAGGGCAGCGGGGGCTCGGTGACGATGAACCGGGCGGCCTCCCGCGCCGCCCGCGTCGCCCGCAGTTCCGGGCGGTATCCGGCGAGCACCTCGCGCAGTTGGGCCACGTCCGAGGGCGGCCGCTCCGCCCCGAGCGCCTCGGCGATGCGGGCCGCGTCCCGGACGTACGCGTCGCAGTCGGCCCGGGACAACGGGTGCGCGCCGAAGGTTTGGTGGGCGGTGAGGAAGCTGTCCACCTCGGCGGCGTGCACCCAGGCCAGGAGGTGCGGGTCGTCCGCGCGGTAGGGGCGGCCGTCCTCGGCCGTTCCCCGCACCCGGGCGTGCACCGCGCGCACCTGCGCGACGGCGGCCGACGCGTCGGCGTCGGTGCCGTACGTGGTGACCGCCAGGAAGGTGCTCGTACGGGCGAGCCTGCCCCAGGGGTCGCCCCGGTAGCCCGAGTGCGCCGCGACCGCGGCCATGGCCAGCGGGTGCAGGGACTGCAGGAGCAGGGCGCGCAGCCCGCCGACGAACATGGAGGCGTCCCCGTGCACGGTCCGGATCGGCCGCTCGGGGCCGAACCAGCGGGGGCCCTCGGTGCCGTGGATGCGTTCCCGGTTGGCCGGTCCGTCCTCCCCGGCCACCTGGGCGAACAGCAGGCCGCCCAGGCGGTTGCGCAGAGCCTCGCCGGTGCGTCGGATCACGTCCGTGCCTCCCCTGTGCCATCGTCGGTGCCTCCAGTGTGCCTCCGGGGACGGGCGTTCACGGCGGCGGATTTCGGATCGGCGCTCATACGCCGGATGTTCCGGGGCAGCAGTGGCCGTGAGGGAGAAGAGCTCCCCGCGACGGCTGGGCGGCAGGTCGCCCGGTTATACGAAGCCGAAGAGGAAGGACGCTCTGTGTCGAAGGTCGAAGAGTCCGTCGAGGTCGAGGTCCCGGTACGCACCGCGTACGACCAGTGGACCCAGTTCGAGACGTTCCCGCAGTTCATGGACGGCGTCGAGCGCATCGAGCAGCGCACCGACCGGCTGACCCACTGGGTGACGAAGATCGGTGGCGTCAGCAAGGAGTTCGACGCCGAGATCACCGAGCAGATCCCCGACGAGCGGGTCGCCTGGCGGGCCGTGGGCGGCGAGGTCAAGCAGGCCGGTGTGGTGACGTTCCACCGCTTGTCCGCGGACCGGACCAAGGTCATGCTTCAGCTCGACTACGAGCCGGAGGGGCTCACCGAGAACGTCGGTGACAAGCTCGGGATCGTCAAGAGCAAGATCACCGGCGACCTGAAGCGGTTCAAGACGTTCATCGAGGACCGCGGCCGCGAGACCGGCGCCTGGCGCGGCCAGGTCTGACCCGGCCGCCGGCCGCGAGCCCTGGAATTCCCGGCCGGAATTCCAGGGGTTCCCGGGCCTCGGGGCGGCCCCCGCGCGAGCACCTCGCGCGGGGGCCGCCCCTTTTTCCGTCCTCGGGTTTTCCATCCTCGGGACTTCTTCCTCAGGACTTCTTGTGGACCACCTTGCGGACGTTCTCCACGCTGCCGCAGTCGTCCTTCAGGTACTCCTCGCGCGCGCTCAGGAAGGCCGAGCCGAGTTCCGTGCGCCGGGAGTCGGCGACGTTCTCGCGGGCCCCGTTGAGGATGGTGCGCTCCTCCTCGTCCAGGTGGTGCGTGACCGCCTCGACCAGTTCCTCCAGCTTCTCGTCCCAGTCGTCGGAGCCGACCTCCTCGACCTCCAGGAGGGCCAGCAGGGCCTCGTTGCCCTCGTCGTGCTCCTCGGAGCCGTGCTCGACCTCTTCGTCGTCGATGTTCTTGTAGCGCTTGAGAGCGGGGTACACCTCGTCCTCCTCCGCCTCCCCGTGCGCGATCAGCAGCGCGGAGAACTCCCGCAGCGCCCCGGCCCGGTCGTCCTCCACGCTGCGCATCCGGCGGAACAGCTCCTCCATCCGGCGGTGGTCCTCCAGGATCAGTTCCACCACGTCCTGCGACTGCTGTGCCACGGTCTTCTCCACATCGGTAGGCGGCAACGTCCCCCCTCGGGTACCCCGTCCCACGCCGTCACCCCCTTCCGACTGGGCCGAATGCGTTTGCGCACCGGTCTCACTGTTCGTGGGACTCGCCGCCGGTGCCGCGGGGGCCGCTGCGGGGGTCGCCGAAGGAGACCTCGTCCGCCTTGACGACGTCGGCGTCCATATTGCGCTCCATCATCTGCAGGGCCGCCTCGGCGAGGTCCTCGTGGATGTGGGCGACCGCGTCGCGCGGGATCGTCACCCGCAGGTGGCGGATGTGCGCGTCTAGGGCGGAGTACAGGACGCACTGCTCGGTGACCTGGCCGCACAGCACGATGTGCTCCCTGCCCTGCTCCCTGAGCAGATAGCTGAGCGGGGTCTCGTAGAAGATCGAGTGCCGGGCCTTGAGGACGAAGAGCGACCGGTCGTCCGGCACCAGCGGACGCACGAGATCGGCGTGCGGCCCCTCCAGCGCCCGGTCGAGAATTTCGCCCTGGTGGGAACGCCACGCGCCGTAGTTGTCGTTGACGTAGATGACCGGGACGTCCAGCCCGCGGGCCCGCTCGATGAGCCGGACGATCGCGGGGAGAGCGGTTTCGGCCGACGGGAGCAGGAGGTGGGCGTCGTCGTGTTCGTAGGTATTGATCATGTCGATGACGATGAGCGCCGTCGGCCCGGTCTCGTCCCGCCCCGTGTCGTCGCGCCCGGTGTCGTCCCGTCCCGTGTCGTGACCCGTGCCCCGGCCGGTGTCCCGTTCCGCGTCCTGCCCCGCTTCCTGTTCCGTGTCCTGGTCCATGTCCTGGTCCATGTCCTGTGCCGTGCCCTGTTCCATGCCCTCCACCTTGCCCTTCGCGTACGCGTTCCGCCCCTTCACCTGCCCAGGACCGCCGCCTTCTCCCGAATCCCCGTGCGTCGCCGGGGGTACGGTCCGGCTTCCCGGGTACTGCGAGGTGGAGCGTCCGCCCCCCGATCCGCTGAGGAGTCCCCGTGTCCCTCCCCGACGAGCAGCCGACCGACCGGTCGACAAGCGTGACCACGTCGACCGCCGCCGCCGAACTGCTGGCCGGACTCCAGGTCGACGAGCAGCGCCCGGAACAGCCCGTGCTGCTGAACGAGGACGGCGGGCCCCTGCAGACCTGGCGGGAGAACTACCCGTACGACACGAAACTGCGCCGCGCGGCGTACGAGCGGCAGAAGCGCATCCTCCAGATCGAGCTGCTGAAGCTCCAGAAGTGGGTGCGCGACACCGGGCAGCGGGTGGTGGTCCTGTGCGAGGGGCGGGACGCGGCGGGCAAGGGCGGCACCATCAAGCGCTTCACCGAGCGCCTCAATCCGCGCGGGGCCAGGGTCGTGGCGCTGGACAAGCCCACCGACCGCGAGCGCGGCCAGTGGTACTTCCAGCGGTACATCACCCAACTGCCCGCCGCCGGGGAGATCGTCTTCTTCGACCGGTCCTGGTACAACCGGGCCGGGGTCGAGCGGGTCATGGGCTTCTGCACGCCCGAGGAGTACCGGCACTTCTACGCGCAGGCGCCGGTCTTCGAGCAGATGCTGGTCGACGACGGGTTCGTGCTGGTGAAGTTCTGGTTCTCGGTGTCGCAGGGCGAGCAGCGCACCCGGTTCGCGATACGCCAGGTCGATCCCGTACGGCAGTGGAAGCTGTCCCCCACCGACCTGGAGTCGCTGGACCTGTGGGACGCGTACACGGCGGCGAAGGTCGACATGTTCCGCGCCACGGACACCGAGCACGCGCCGTGGACGGTGGTGAAGAACAACGACAAGCGGCGGGGACGCATCGAGGCGATGCGGCACCTGCTGCTGCGCTGCGACTACACGGCCAAGGACGAGGAGGCGATAGGCGTCGCCGACCCCCGCATCATCGGGGCCGCCGACACGCTGCTGGAGTCCGGCGAGGCGCCGACCGCCCTGTCCCCGACCCCGCTCCTGTCGCAGCCGGAGGGGGACGGTCCCGGACGCCATCCGGAGACCGGGAGGCCCGGGGAGGCCGAGCGGACCGGGAAGCCGGAGGAGAAGGCGAAGGGGGCCGGGAAGCCGGAGGAGAAGGCGGACGGGGCCGGGAAGACCGAGGGGTGAGCCGCTCAGGCCACTGCCCGGAGCCTGGCCGCGGCCAGGGCCTCCTTGACCTCGCGGGCGACGCGGGCGGCGTCCGCGGGGTTGTTCACCACGTCGGTGCACGTCATGTCCACGACGAGGACGTCGCTGGCCGAGTAGTGCAGGTGCACCCAGTCGTCGTAGCCCGACCACAGCGTGCGGTAGTACTCGACGAGGCCCGCGTCCTGCTCGAAGTCCCGGCCGCGCAGCCCGATGCGGTGCAGCACGGTCTCGAAGTCCGCCTTGAGGTAGACCATCAGGTCGGGGGCCTTGCGGTAGGGCAGGCCCTCGATCTCGCCCATCATCTCGCCGAGCAGGCCCTCGTACACCCGCATCTCCAGGGCGGTGATCCGGCCCAGGTCGTGGTTGACCTTGGCGAAGTACCAGTCCTCGTAGATGGAGCGGTCCAGGACGCTGTCGTCGTTCTTGTACGCCTCCTTGATCGAGGCGAACCGGGTCTGCAGGAAGTAGAGCTGGAGGAGGAAGGGGTAGCGCTTGGCCTGGATCTCCTCGGGGCTCGCCGTGTAGAAGAGCGGGAGGATGGGGTTGTCGTCGACGCTCTCGTAGAAGACGTCGCTGCCCAGCTCCTTGGCGATCAGTTCGGCGACGCTCGTCTTGCCGATCCCGATCATGCCACCGACGCAGATCACTGCCATTCCTCGCTTCTCCCCCGGGGTTCTCGCACGCGCGGCCGGGCGGGCCGGGCGCCCCGCACCGCGGGGAGACGGGCCGGCGGGCCGCGGTGTCCCCCGGGTTGCTTCCCGGTGGTCCCTGCCGGGCCACGCGGCGACGAGTCGCTGCCCCGCGACCGGCTAGAAGCATAGACGACGCCTTGGCCACGGCTCGCGCGCCGGTCCGCGCCCGCCGGGGGCCCGCTCGCACGCGCTCCCGCGCCCGCCGGGGGCCCGCTTGGGCTCGCACGTGTTCGCGAAGGGAGACCGGATGGAGTGGCTGTGCGACTCATGTGTTCCATGTTCGGCTCAACTGGCCTACGTTCGTTGGCACTTGCCACCCGCCGTTGCCGAAGGCGGGTTTCGGGAACGGAGGGGCGGCGCGGTGACGACTGCCGGTGAGGAGTGGGGCGAGCGGGCCAGGTGCCTGTCCCTCGATCCGGACGACCTGTTCGTGGAGGGCGCGGCCCAGAACAGGATGAAATCGGTGTGCGGGAGCTGTCCGGTGCGCACGGAGTGCCTGGCGCACGCACTGGACCGGCGCATCGAGCACGGCGTCTGGGGCGGCATGACCGAGCGCGAACGCCGTGCCCTGCTGCGCCGCCGTCCCCTGGTGACCTCCTGGCGCGGTCTGCTGGAGGCGGCCCGCCGCGAGCACGAGCGCGACAGCCGGGCGTCACGGGCGGGGTGAGGCCGGGCGGGGGGCGGCGGCCCCTCCGCCACCCCCTGTCAGTTGAGCCGGATCAGCGCCTCCACCAGGCCCGGCCTGGTCCGCGGGAAGTCCAGCGGCACGATGCCCGGGCCGCGCCGGCCCCCGGCCTCCGGGCGGCTCAGCAGGGCGTGCACCTTGGGGTTGAGGCGGTCGGAGTTCCAGCGGGGCGGGAGCCCGGCGGCGGCGCTCACGAGGTTGGCGTACTGCTTGCCCGGCCGGGCCACCGCCTCCCGGAACCGGGCCTCGATCCGCGGGTACTTCGCGAACGGCTCGGCCTGGCAGTCGTCCTGGATGTCGGAGACCGAGGAGTCGCCCCAGCGGATTCCGCCCGGCAGTCCGCGAAGAGGGCCCCGAACTCCGCCCCGGAGACCTCGGAGTACTCGTGCTTGACCCGCATCAGCACCGTCTCCGACGGGTGGGCGGCGAGGAAATCGCTGCAGGCGCTCAGCACGTCGTCGAAGTCGAGGCGCTGGTAGACCGCGCCGTGATGGATCGTGTACGAGCCCTCGAAGACTCGGCACCGTATGCCGAGGGAGCGGATGCCGGACGCCAACTGCTGGGCGACGGTGGTGTTCTGGCACTCCGCCCACGGCCCGCCGTACCGCGCTCCCGAGTCGTGGGCGCCGGGCACCGTCAGCGTACGCAGCGGCCGGCCCGCGTCCAGCCCGGCCATCCAGTCCCCCGTGCCGAGGGCCCGGGGGCTCTCACCGGCCCGGGCCGTTCCCGTACCGGCGCGGGCCAGCGCCCCGGCGGCGGAGAGGGCCACCGCCCCTCTGAGGAACCCACGCCGATCCATGCGCAACCCGTCTCCCCGGTGTCGCCGCGGTCACAGGGACGCAGCGAAGCACACCTGACGCCCCGTCAGCCAGGGTGTGCACCGGGCCGGCCTCCCGCTGGCGGCCCCTTCGTCGCGCGCGCAGACTGGTCCGCATGGTCAAGGACAAGGACACGCGCCCCGGCCGGCGCAGCGCCGGCCTCCTGCTCTTCCGCCGCACCGGCACGGCCGGGCCGCAGGACGTCGAGGTGTTGATCGGCCACCTGGGCGGCCCCTTCTGGGCGCGCCGGGACAAGGCCGCCTGGTCGGTCCCCAAGGGCGAGTACGGCCCCGACGAGGAACCGGCGGCGGCCGCCCGCCGGGAGTTCCAGGAGGAGCTGGGTCTGCCCGTACCGGAGGGAACGTGGCTGCCGCTCGGCGAGGTGCTCCAGAACAACGGCAAGACGGTCGTGGCCTGGGCCCTGGAGGCGGACCTCGACCCGGCGGACGCGGTGCCGGGGACCTTCGTCATGGAGTGGCCGCGCGGCTCCGGCGTGCAGCGGGAGTTCCCGGAGATGGACCGCTTCGCCTGGTGCACCCCCGCGCAGGCGGCCGAACGGCTGGTGTCGGGCCAGTCCGCCTTCGTCGACCGCGTCCTCGCACTGGTTCGGCCCTCCTCGTAGCGCCCGGCCCGCTCCTCCGGACGGGGCCGCTCACCCCGTCCGGCCGTTCGGGCTCAGCGTCTCGTCGAAGAAGTCGGCGACGTGTGCCAGGACGTGGGCGCGGTCGGATCCCGGGAGTCCCATGGCGACATGGGTGCTGAAGCCGTCCAGCAGGGCCCGGACGCGGGTGGCGATGCGCTCGGCGTCCACGGCGCGGAACTCGCCCCGGGACGCGCCCTCGACGAGGAGGGCCACCAGGTCGCGGTGCCAGGACAGTTCGATGTCCAGGAGCCGGTCGCGGGCGGCGTCGTCGAGGGAGCGGGCCCGGTTCCAGAGCTCCAGCCAGAGCGTCCAGTGGGGGTCGCGGGGCGCCTGGGGAACGTACAGCCGCACGAAGGCGTCGAGCCGCTCCCGCACCGGGACCTGGCGGGCCAGGGCCTGGCGGCGCTCCACGCCGAGCTGTTCCTCGCTCCACTCCAGGGTGCGCAGCAGCAGCTCGTCCTTGGAGCGGAAGTAGTAGAGGAGGTGGCCGCTGCTCATGCCGACCTCCCGCCCGAGTCCGGCCATGGTCAGCCTGTCGAGGCCGTCCTCGGCGATGGCGGCCATGGCGGCGGCGAACACCGTCTCGCGCGGCGGCGCGGTCCTGCGCCGCCGCGGGGCGGGACCGGACGCGGGACCGGGGCCGGGCACGGAGCCGGGCGGGGGGTCGGCAGGGGCGTTGTTCACTCGTACGTTCTACCTGATCGGTGCGGTACGGAGGGGGGCGGTGCCGTCGGGGCCGGTCAGGCCCCGGCCGTCGGGCGGGCGGGCTGCTGCTGGGTGATGCAGTGGATGCCGCCGCCGCCCGCGAAGATCGTGCGGGCGTCGACGAGCACCACCTCGCGGTCCGGGAAGAGGCGGCGGAAGAGCGCGGCGGCCTCCTCGTCGCGGGGGTCGTCGAAGGCGCACAGGACGACGCCGCCGTTGCAGAGGTAGTGGTTGATGTAGGAGTGGTCGAGCCAGTGGCCCTCCTCGTCCTTCACGCCCGCCGGGGCGGGGACCTCGATGACGGTCAGGGGGCGGCCCTTGGCGTCCGTCTCCGTGCGGAGCTGCGCGGCGATGTTCCGGCAGAGCTCGTGGTCGGGGTGGGCGGGGTCGGGCTGGGAGTGGACCAGGACCACGCCGGGGGCGGCGAACGCGGCGACGATGTCGACATGGCCGAGGGTGCCGTAGCCGTGGGGAGGGTAGTCGCCGGTGAGGCCGCGGGGCAGCCAGATCGCCTTGGTGGTGCCCAGCCGGGCGTGGATCTCGGCCTCGACCTGCTCGCGGGTCCAGCCGGGGTTGCGCTCCGGGCCGAGCTGGACGGTCTCGGTGAGCAGGACCGTGCCCTCGCCGTCGACGTGCAGGCCGCCGCCCTCGTTGACCAGGCGGGAGGCGTGGGTGGGGACGGACGCCAGGTCCGCGACGTGCGCGGCGACCTTGGAGTCGTGCTCCCAGGAGGCCCATTCCTGGGCGCCCCAGCCGTTGAACACCCAGTCCACGGCGGCCAGTCGGCCCGACTCGTCGTCGGTGACGAAGGTCGGCCCGATGTCGCGCATCCAGGCGTCGTCCAGGGCGTGCTCGACGAGGTCGACGTCCGGCCCGAGCAGGGCGGCGGCGCTCTCGGACTGGCCCGGGGCGACGACCATCGTGACGGGTTCGAAGCGGCGCACCGCGCGGGCGACGGCGGCCCAGGCCTCGCGGGAGGCGGCGAGTTCGGCGGGGTCGTGGAAGGTGGTGTTGGGGCCGGGCCAGGCCATCCAGGTGCGCTCGTGCGGGGCCCATTCGGGGGGCATGCGGAACATGGTCGTGTCCTTGTGTCAGGGGGCGGCGGGGCTCAGGGGGGCGGCGGGGCTCAGGGGGCAGCGGGGCTCAGGGGAGCGGCCGGTCAGCCGGACGGTCAGCCGGTCAGCCGGTCAGAGGAAGTACAGGCGGTTGAGCGAGACCGAGTCCGAGGGCTCGGAGCGCAGCGGGTCGCCGTCCAGGGTGACCAGGCCGGTGCGGCCGTCCACGTCGACGGAGCCCGTGCGGGAGTTGCGGAGCAGGTCGGCCGGGCCGATGTTCCGGGTGCCCCGGACGGCGACCCGGCGCCGGCGGGTCGGCATGCTGTCGTTGCCCTGGTCGAGGGCGGCCTGCGCGACGAAGGCGACGGAGAGGTCGGCGGGGGCGGCGCCGTGCGCGCCGAACAGGGGGCCCAGCACGAGGGGCTCGCACGTGTCGGTGGCGGCGTTCGGGTCACCCGTGACCCCGTACGCGGGGAAGCCCGACTTCAGCACCATCTGGGGCTTCGCACCGAAGGAGTCGGGCCGCCAGAGCACGATGTCGGCCATCTTGCCGACCTCCACCGAGCCGACCTCGTGGGCGAGGCCGTGGGCGATGGCGGGGTTGATGGTGAGCTTGGCCAGGTAGCGCAGGACGCGGGCGTTGTCGTCGTCGCCCTCCGCGCCGCGTTCGGCCTTCATCTTCCCGGCGAGCTGGAAGGTGCGGCGCACGGTCTCGCCCGCGCGGCCCATGCCCTGGGCGTCGGAGGAGGTGATGCCGATGGCCCCGAGATCGTGCAGCACGTCCTCCGCGCCCATCGTCCCGGCGCGGATGCGGTCGCGGGCCATGGCGGCGTCGCCGGGCAGGTCCGTCTTGAGGTCGTGTACGGAGACGATCATCCCGTAGTGCTCGGCGACGGCGTCGCGGCCGAAGGGGAGGGTGGGGTTGGTGGAGGAGCCGATGACGTTCGGCACACCGGCCATCTTCAGCACGTTCGGGACGTGTCCGCCGCCGCAGCCCTCGATGTGGAAGGCGTGGATCGTACGGCCTTCCAGGACGCGCAGGGTGTCCTCGACGCTGAGGCATTCGTTCAGCCCGTCGCTGTGCAGGGCGACTTGGACGTCGTGTTCGTCGGCGACGCGCAGGGCGGTGTCCAGGGCGCGGGTGTGGGCGCCCATGTCCTCGTGGACCTTGAACCCCGAAGCTCCGCCCTCCGCGAGCGCCTCGACGAGGGGCGCCCCGTGCGAGGAGGAGCCCCGGGCCAGGAAGCCGATGTTGACCGGCCACGCGTCGAAGGCGCTGAACGCGTGCCGCAGCGCCCACGGCGAGTTGACCCCGACGCCCCACACCGGTCCGAACTCCTGGCCGATGATCGTGGTGACGCCGCTCGCGAGCGAGGCCTCCATGATCCTGGGCGACAGCAGGTGGACGTGCGTGTCGACGGCCCCGGCGGTCGCGATGAGCCCTTCGCCCGAGACGATGGTGGTCCCGGTCCCGACCACCACGTCGACGCCGTCGAGGGTGTCGGGGTTGCCGGCCCGGCCGACGCCCGAGATCCGGCCCTCCCGGATGCCGATGGAAACCTTGCGGATGCCCTGCACCGCGTCGAGCAGCAGCACGTTGCTGATCACCACGTCGCAGGTGTCCCGCACGGCGGCGGCCTTGAGGTGCAGCCCGTCCCGCGCGGTCTTGCCGAACCCGGCGAGGAACTCGTCCCCGGGCGACTGCGAGTCGCTCTCCACGCGCACGACGAGCCCGGAGTCCCCGAGCCGCACCCGGTCCCCGGCGCGGGGGCCGTGCACGGCGGCGTACTCGTAGGGGGTGATGGCAGGGCTCATCGGTTCGCCTCCGTCGGACGGGGGGTGGGTTCAGCGGGCACGGAAGGGGTGGAAGGGGCTGCGGTCCCGGGCCGCCCGGCACCGGCGGAGCCGGCGGGCACGGCACGGGCCGGGGAGGCGGAGGCGTACGGCACCGCCCCGACGGGGCCGGGGCCGGGATCGGGGGCGGCCGGGGGGCGGGTCACAGCGCCGCCCCCAGATAGCCGCACGCCGCCGCCCTGCGCAGGGCCTCCTCCTTGGCGCCCGGCGCGTCGAGCGGGCCGTCGACCAGTCCGGCGAAGCCGATCGCGACGCGGGCGCCGCCGATCGGGACCAGGCCCACCTCGGCGCGCTCGCCGGGGCCGAAGCGGAAGGAGGACCCGGCGGGGACGGCCAGGTGCATCCCGTACGCGGCGGCGCGGGGGAAGTCCAGGCGGGGGTTCGCCTCGAAGAAGTGGAAGTGCGAGGTGACGGACACCGGGACGTCGGCGGTGTTGTGCACGGTGATGCGCACCGTCGCGGCGGGGTCCTCGTAGCCGGGGCCCGGCAGGAGGGCGCCGGGGGCGTCGTCGCCGAGTGTGCCGCCCCGGAAGGGGTCGCTCACGACCGCGAGCCGCGAGCCGTCGTCGAAGACCGCCTCGACGTGGACCTCGGTGACCACGTCGGCGACCCCGGGCAGGACGTCCTCCGGTCCGAGGACTCCGCGCGCCGCCTCGATGGCTTCCGCGAGCCGTCGTCCGTCGCGTGCCGCCTCGCAGACGGTGTCGGCGATCAGGGCGGTGGCCTCGGGCACGTTGAGCCGCAGCCCGCGCGCCCTGCGGGCCCGGGCCAGCTCCGCCGCCCCGAAGAGCAGCAACCGGTCACGTTCGGTCGGGGTCAGTCGCACGCCGTCACTCCTCCACGCACTGTTTAGAACGGCACTCTAAACAGACGGAGGGCCAGAAGGGAAGCGGCGACGTGCAGGTATCCGTGGGAGGCGTCGCCTCGTGCCGCACTTGTTTGACCGCTGCTCAATGCCTGCCTCCGCGCTCGGGCGGCCCGACGGCCCCCTCTCCGTACGGCGGGACGCGCCTGCGTACCCCCCTTCCGGCAGCCCACACGATGGCGCACTTCACACCGCTCGCCTGTCCGATCGGTCAGTTCTGACCGATCGGACAGTTACGGTGGGGGCATGGCACGCCCTGCGTCCGCGATGCGCGGAGACATCCTGAGATCAGCCCTGCGCCTGTTCGCCTCGAACGGGTTCAGCGGTACGTCCCTGCACGCCATCGCGGCCGACGCGGGCTGCTCGAAGGCGTCGCTGATCTATCACTTCAGCACCAAGGAAGCGATCCTCACCGAGCTGCTGACCCCGGCGGGCGAAGAGCTGGCCGCGCTGGCCGCGCGCCTGGACGCCCTGCCCGGCGAGGAGCGCGTGACGGCGACGGTCACCGGCTTCGTGGACCTCGCCCTGCGCTACCGGCGCGAGGTCAAGATCCTCTTCGAAGACACCCCCACGATGATCTGCAACCCCGCACTGGGCGACATCCCGGCCCTCGGCCAACGCCTCGTCGCGGCCATGAGCGGCGGCTCGCAGGAGCCCGGCCGCGTCGTCGGCGCGCACATGGTGCTCGGGGCGGTCTTCGTCACCTGCGCCGGGGAGGTCGACGTGCCCGACGGGGTACTGCGCGAGGAACTGATCGCCGGTGCCCTGCGGACGCTCGGCCACCCTGCCGGGTAGGCCGACCCGAGCGACCCGCGCGACCCGCGCTCCACACGCGACCCGCGCATCCCACGCCCCCCGCGCGCCCGCCCCGACCTCCTCCCCCCTCCGCACCGAACGCCCCTCGTGGCCGTACCGAACCAGGAGTCACACCTCCGCATGGCATCCCTGCTCTACCGGCTCGGCCGGTTCTCCTTCCGCCGCCGGGGCCGCATAGCCGCCGGCTGGCTGGTCCTGCTCGCCCTGCTCGGCACCCTGGCCCTGCTCTTCCATGGCCAGACGACCGACAAGTTCACCATGCCGGGCACCGAGTCGCAGCGTGCCCTGACCTCGCTTAAGGAGGAGTTCCCCGAGGCGAGCGGAACGACCGGCACGATCGTGGTGGCCGCTCCCGAGGGCGAGAAGCTCACCCCGGCCCGGGTCGCCCCGGTCGTGGCCGAGGCCAAGGACGTGCCCGGCGTGCTGGGCGCGATCGACCCCTTCCAGGCGAAGGCCCTCTCCCCCGACCTGCGGTACGCCCTGGTCCAGGTGCAGTTCGACAAGAGCGCCGAGGACGTCACCGACGCCGAACGCACCGCCTACGAGAAGGCCGGCGCCTCCGCGAAGGGGCTGACCGTCGAGCACGGCGGCGAGGTGATGACCGCCAAGGTCGAGGTCGGCTCGACCGAGGCGATCGGCGTCGCGGTCGCGGCCGTGGTCCTCGTGGTCACCTTCGGCTCGCTCGTCGCGGCAGGCATGACCCTGCTCAACGCCCTGATCGGGGTCGGCGCGGGCATGGCCGGGCTCTTCGCGCTCAGCAGCACCGTCGAACTGACCAGCACCGCGCCCGTCCTCGCGCTGATGCTGGGGCTGGCCGTCGGCATCGACTACTCCCTCTTCATCACCTCCCGCTACCGCCAGTACCTCGCCGAGGGCCTGGACGGCGAGGAGGCCGTCGGCCGGGCCACCGGAACCGCCGGCTCCGCCGTGGTCTTCGCGGGCGCGACCGTCGTCATCGCCCTGGTGGGCCTGTCGGTCGTCGGCATTCCGTTCCTGAGCGTCATGGGCCTGGCCGCCGCCGGAACCGTCCTGGTCGCCGTGCTCGTCGCGCTCACCCTGCTGCCGGCCGCGCTCGGCTTCGCGGGCGAGAAGGTGCTGCCGCGCCGGCTGCGCAAGGGGCAGCCCGCCCCGCAGCGCACGGAGCCGTTCGGCTTCCGCTGGGGCCGCCTGGTCGCCCGGCTGCGCATTCCGCTGCTGGTCGTCGGCATCGCCGGTCTCGGCGCGCTCGCCCTGCCCGCGCAGGACATGCGGCTCGCGCTGCCCGACGCGGGCACGGCCGCCGTGGACTCCCCCGCCCGCAAGGCGTACGACCTGACCAGCGAGGGCTTCGGTCCCGGCTTCAACGGGCGGCTGCTCGCGGTGGTCTCCTCCGACGACCCGGCGCAGACCAGGGCCGCGACCGCCCAGGCCGCCGGGCTCATCCAGGACACCCCCGGTGTCGTCGCCGTCGCCCAGCCGCAGTTCAACAAGGCGGGCACCACCGCCCTGCTCCCCGTCATCCCGAAGGCCGGTCCCACCGACGTGGCCACCGAGGACGCGGTGCACGCCATCCGCGACAAGGTCGACCAGGTCAAGGGCGTGGACATCGCGCTGACCGGTGTCACCGCGCTCGGCATCGACGTCTCGGAGAAGCTGTCGGACGCGATGCCGGTCTACCTCGGCCTCGTCGTGGGCCTCTCGGTGCTGCTGCTGATGCTGGTGTTCCGCTCGGTGCTGGTGCCGCTGAAGGCGGCGCTGGGCTTCCTGCTCACCGTCGGCGCGACCTTCGGCATCACGGTCGCCATCTTCCAGCAGGGCCACCTGGCGGACCTCCTCGGCATCGACACGCCCGGCCCGCTGGTCAGCTTCCTGCCGATCCTGCTCATCGGCATCCTCTTCGGCCTGGCCATGGACTACGAGGTCTTCCTCGTCTCCCGGATGCGCGAGGACTTCGTGCACGGCACGCCCGCGCGCGACGCGGTGGTCGGCGGCGTCGGCCACAACGCCCGGGTGGTGACCGCCGCCGCGCTGATCATGACGGCGGTGTTCGGCGGGTTCGTGCTGCTCGACGACCCGATCATCAAGTCGATCGGCTTCGCGCTGGCGGTCGGCGTGGTCGTGGACGCGTTCGTCGTACGGATGACGCTCGTCCCCGCGGTGATGACCCTGCTCGGCCGGGCGGCCTGGTGGCTGCCGCGCCCGCTCCAGCGGGCCCTGCCCGACCTCGACATCGAGGGCGCGAGCCTGGACGCGGCGACGGGCAAGGACACGGGCACCGGGGCCGAGGAGCGCGATGCGGTCCGCGTCTGATCCGCACCCGTAGGCGTATCCGTGCTCCGTACGCGTACGGAAGCGGCGCCCCGGCCCCGGTTCTGCGACCGGTGTCCGGGGCGTCCGCGCGTGACGCCCGCTCCTACGGCAGGATCACCGCGCGCAGCCCGTAGTCCAGCTCCGAGCCGTCGACCAGCAGTGCCTCGACCGCCGGTGTCGCTGCGTCGATGTCCGCCACCAGGCCGCCGCCCGCGTAGCGCGGGTAGCCGGAGGAGCCGGTCTCGCCGGTGGCGGTGACCTCCTCCGCGCGGACGGCCGTCTCCTGCACGGTGGCGGGGTGCCCCTCGACGTGCTCGGGCACCAGGTAGATCGTGAAGCGCTCGGTAGCCATGCCCGCAATCTAAGCCGCCGCGCACCGCACGGCACCCGGGGCGCGCTCGCGGGGCCGCGCGCTGCTGCGGACCCGGCTCGGCGGGCGCGGCGCCGTCCTCGTGCGCCCCCGCCCGTTCGCCTCAAGCGCTCGGCCGCCCGGCTCGTGGGTGGTCGAAGCCCCCCAGGGTCCGCAGGTGCAGCCACAGCACGAGGCGCCGGTCGGGGTCCTGGAGGTCGGCGCCGAACTGCCGGCAGGCCTGCTTGAGCCGGTAGCGGCAGGTGTTGGGGTGCACCGAGAGCTCCTTGGACGCCCGCCCCACGTCGCAGCCCGCGTCCAGCCAGGCGGCCAGCGTGCGGGCGTACTCGGTGCCCTGCTCGGCGTCTGCCGCCACGATCCGCTGCCAGTCGCCCGCCCGGAGCCCGGGGTCCTCGCGGAGCACGGCGGCGAGCCGCAGCAGCGTCACCCGGGCGCGCACCTCGTCGACCGTGGCCACCGGCAGCCCGTCGTGCAGCAGCCGCAGCACCAGGTCGGCGTCCGTCCGCGAGCCGGGTACGCCGCCGGGTCCGGGCGCGACGGGGCCGAGCGCCGCCCGTACCGGAACGCGCAGCGCCTGCCCGGCCCGGTGCACGATGTCCTCGGCGAGCCGCCGGTGCTGCTCGGCGTCGCCGGACGCGGCCAGCAGGGCGTACACCACCCCGTCGACGCGGACGCAGGCGTGCCGGCCGCTGCGGGCCGCGCACTGGAGGCGTACAAGGTCCAGCAGCCGCAGCGAGGTCCACTCGCCGTCCGGGGCGCTGCCGGTGTCCGCCGGTGCGAACGCGGCGACGCGGACCGGGCCCGCCCCCAGCAGGCGGGTCGCGTCCTCGGGTTCCGCGGTACCGTCCAGCAGCCTGCGCAGCAGCTCGGTGTCGCGGTGGCGGGCCAGTTCCTCGGCGGCGCGGGCGCGCAGCAGGAGCAGGGCGGCGGTGGACGCGCCCTGGATGAGGGTCTTCTCGGCGTCGGCGGCCAGCGTCCCGTCGTCGACGACCCAGACGGAGCCCAGGGGCTCGTCCCCGGCCCGTACCGCGACGGCGAGCCTCGGCAGGTCGCCGTCGGTCAGCGCGGGCAGCCGCACGGGGCCCGGCGCGGCGAACACCGCCCGGTACTGGGCGGCGTTCGCCAGGCCCTCGGGGACCTGGAGGCCGAGGATGCCCTGCCGCCGGTCCTCGTCGACGGGCTGTCCGGGCACGGTGGAGTAGGCCAGGATCCGCTGGTGCGGGTCCTCCAGGCTGGTCGCCCCGCCGGTCGCCGTGGCGATGGCCCCGGCCAGGGCGAACAGGTCGGCGAGACCGTCGCCGCGGGCGGGCCGCGCCTCGATCGCCGAGGCCAGGGTGAGGTGGACGTGGTGCCAGGCCGCGCCCTCCTCGACGGACAGCAGGGCCACGCCGTACGCCTGGGCCTCCGCGACCGGCGCGTTCTCGGCGCCCCGGACCAGGACACCGGCCATCGCGGCCGCGGCGGCCTCCCGCACGAGCGGCCCCGCGTCGCCCGGCCGCACGCCGACCGCCAGCAGCAGGGCGCCGGGGGCGGCCGGGAGCGGGGCGTGGGCGTCGTACAGCAGCACCTCGGTGATCCGCACGGCGCCGTCGCGCGGCACGGCGAGCAAGCGCAGCGCCGGGCTGCGGACGACGTCGATCAGGTCGCCCAGGGCCCTGGCGTCCATGCGTGCTCCTTCGGGATCTCTGCGGGGGCCCAGTCTCTCAGCGGCGGCCGGGGCGGATCTCGTTGCCCACGGCGGCGCGGACTCTGAGACCATGCAGGGAACGTCGACGACCCCGTGCGCGCGGAAGGCGGAAGGGAGTGCGCCGGGCCGACGCAATGCCAGTGGCTGAGAGTGATGTGGGGAAGGACCGTCGGGATGTCCGACGCACACGACGACGGCCTCGCCGTCGACATGCACCTCGAATCCGCCCGGGGTCTGCGGGCGGCCCAGGCGCGTGAGCAGGTACGGAAGTTGATGACCGCGTGGGCCGCCGCGTACGCGCAGGCACCGGTCGGGGACGCCTTCGCCACCAGGCTGCAGGACGCGCTGCTGGCCTGCTCCGAACTCGTCAGCAACGCGCATCGGCACGGCGGCGGGCTCACCCGGTTCGCGGCCCGCGTCGAGGGGGACGTGCTGCTCCTGGAGGCCGACGACCGCAGCCCGGAGCCGCCGGTCGCGCCCACCGGGGTGCGGGTGGGTCCGGGAGGCTTCGGCTGGGCGCTCGTGCAGACGGTCGCCACGGAGACCGCGGTGCGGGTGCACCCTGGGGGCGGCGGCAAGACCGTGACCGTACGGCTGCCGCTCGGCTGACCGGGGGCCGCGACGGGACGAGGGGGTGCGGTCCGTGCTCAGCCCGCGGCGGGGTCCGGCGGGAGGGCCGGTGGGGCGGGGTGCGGGACCGCCGGGGCGAGGGACTGGTCGGCGAAGTCGAAGTAGCAGTGGGCCCCGGTGAGCTCGAAGAGGCGCTTCACCACCGGTCGCAGCCGGCTGTCGATCCCCAGCCGGCTGCCCCGCGCCCGGCAGTGCCGCTGTATGTCGAGCATCAGGTGCAGGAACGAGGAGTCGGCGAACACCAGATCGCTCAGGTCCACCCGGACGGAACCGCTCGCGGCGAGGGCCGCCCGGATCAGCGCGAGCTGGAGCGTGGGCGCGGACTGCCAGTCCACGCTGCCCGTGAGGCGTACGGTGCAGCAGCCCGCACCCATGGTGACGCTCAGGCGGTAGGCGCTGTCCTTCTCACCCGGCATCAAGGCTTCACCCGGCATCGGGTCGCTCATTCCTTGTTGTGCGTTCATCACCACATCGCGCAGACGTTCGTGCACTCCGCCTTCCGGTGTGAGCATGGCCAGGACGCGCATCCGTCTTTCGATGCGAGGGGGTGGAGCGGCCGGTCGGCGCCGCGGAGGCGCACCCTCCGGGGTCGTCCGCCGCCCCGGCACACCTGTCCGGGGAGCACCGGCCGCACCAGCTTCCCATGCACCGGTACCCGTGAAACAGCATGGGATGATCACACGATCGGGTGTAACTCGACGGTCATTCCTCCACCTCTGCAAGGGTGTTCGGTTCCGCGCGGCCTCCCCCGCCGGGCGGGGACGCCGCCCGGGACCGGCGGGGGGGGCCGTATTCTCTCCTCATGGAGCGAAGCACTTCTCCGAACGACGGACCTGCCGCGACCCGGACGGGCCGCGGCAGGCCGGGGACGGAAGGGACGGCGGCGTCCGCGCCCGTGGTGAGCGCGTCGGGCGACCTGGACTGGGACAGCTCCGACGCCTTCGGCGAGCGGCTGCGGCAGGCGACGGCGGGCGACGATCCGCTGGTGGTCGTCGATCTGGCCGCGGTGACGTTCGCCGACTCCTCCGTGCTGCACGCCCTGCTCACCGCGCACCGGACGCTGGAGGCGCGGGGCGGCGCGCTGGCGATCGCCGGACCGCTCTCGCCGTCGGTGCTGCGCCTGTTCGAGATCTCGCGGGCCGACGCCTACCTCAACCTCGTGGACGATCTGGAGACGGCTCGGAAGCTGTCGTAGCCCCGCGGGGCGCGGGCGCCCCGCCGGTGACGACCCTGCCGGGGCCGCCGCCGGGGAGCGCGGCGACCGTGACGGCCACCAGCGCCAGGGCGATGCCGGCGACGGTGGCGGCGGTGACCTCGGTGCCGCCGTGCGGCAGCAGCAGGTCGAGGGCGAGGGAGCCGACCAGTTGGCCGGTGATCGTGCACAGTCCCAGCAGCAGGACCCCCAGCTTCCGCACGGCGGCGACCGCGATCGAGATGAACGCGATCCCGACGAGTCCGCCGAGATAGAGGTACGGCTCGGAGGGCAGCCGGTGCGGAAGGCCCGCGAGCGCGGCGTGCACCAGGAAGACGACGGCCAGCGCACCCGTACCGGCGAGGAAGTTGAAGAACGTGCCGGTGTACGCGGACCCGGACGCGTCGCGCACATGTCCGTTGACGGCCTGCTGCCAGCTCACGCACACCCCGGCCACCAGCGGCAGCACGAGCGCCGCGTACGGCAGGTTCCCGCCGAGCTTGTCGGCCACCGACAGGACGACGGCCGCCAGCACGAGGAGCGCGCCGACGACCCGGCGCCGGGTGGGCCGTTGCGGTCCGGCCGGGCCGAGCCCGACGCGGTCGAAGACCAGCCCGCCCGCGACCTGGCCCGCGACGACCGCCACGCTGAACAGGGCCACTCCGAGCACGCCGACGGTCAGCCCCTGGGTGAGCACGAAGGCCGCCCCGCCGAAGCCGCCCAGCACCTGCCACGGGCGCAGCCGCCGGGCGCGGACGTCCCGGACGACGCGCGTGACGCCGCGCCGGGCCGTGCGCACCGCGCAGAGCCCGAGGGCCAGCACGAGGAGCCCGGAGCCGAAGGAGAGCACGGCCGCGGCGGATCCGTCGCCGCCGAGGCCGGCGGCGAGTCCTCCGGTGAGGCGGGACTGGAGGGAGATCAGGGCTCCGGAGAAGACGGCGAGCAGCAGCCAGGGGGATGTGGCGGTGGGCATGGCGGACGACCTCCGAAGAGTGGTTCTGGCGCGGCACGCCGGGGCCCGGGACACCCGTGCGGAGGCGTCCGGGCCCGCGCCGGACCGACTGTTCTTTGTAGCCGAGGCCTCCGCGGCGGGCGCGGGCGGGTCGCGGGCCCGCCGGACGGCGGCGCGCGATCGACGGGCCGCCCGTCACGTTCGCGGCCCGGCCCCCGGCGGTCCTCAGCCCGTGGCCGGGGGCCTGCGGGTGTCGAAGGCCACGAGGGTGTTCCGCGCGGCGGCCACGACCAGGGCGCGTCCCGCGACGGCCGCCCGGGGGCTCGCGCCCTGTTCGCCGGTGAGTCCGTCGGCCTGCGGGCCGGTGGTCCACAGGACGGTCCCGTCGTGCGGGGAGAGGGCGACGACCCGGCCGGTGGCGGAGCTGAAGTAGAGCGCGCCGAGTCCGGCGACGGGGCCCGAGGCGCCCTCGACGCTGGTCTGCCGCACCCATTTCCGGCGGCCCGTCAGGGGGTCGAGCGCCGTGACCCGGCCGGTCTGCCCGCTGACGTACACCGTGCCGTCGGCCATGCCCGGCGTGCCCTCGACGGGCTCGGGCAGGCGGCTGTACGTCACCCGGCGGGTGGCCGGGTCGAAGCGGGCCACGCCCTCGTAGCCCGCCATGGCCGGGCCCCGCAGGTGGACCTGGAGGAGGACCAGCCGGCCGGCGGCCACGCCCATCGGCACGGCAGGTCCGTCGACGGCGACCGGCCGGCCGGGGACGCCGGAGGCCCGGTCGAGCGGGCGCAGGGTGGGGTGGCGCACCTCGACGTCGTCGATCTCCGCGCTGGGCGCACACATCGCGTACAGGTGCGGGCCGGCCGGGACCGGCGAGCACTGGGTGCGCGCGGGGAACGGCGTCGTCCAGGCGAGCCTGCCGCTGCGCGCGTCGCGGGCCTCGAAGCGGGTGTTGGCGGCGTCGACCGTGACCACGGAGGAGCCCATCAGCACCGCGTCCTGCGAGCGGCCGGTGACGGCCATGGACTGGGCGCCGGAGGGCGCGGACCACCGTTCGCGGCCGTTGTCCGCGTCGAGGGCCACCACTTCGCCCTTCGGGTACCGGTCGGAGATGCGGTAGCCGAGCACCGTGTCGGCGGTGGCGCCGACCAGGTGCATGCCCTGTACGGGGACGCCCGGGCTCGTACGCGTCCACACGCGGCTGCCGTCGGCGCTCCTGATGCGGGTCGCGAGGACGCCGCCGCCCCCGCAGAACAGGGTGTCGCCCCGGGCGATGCAGCGCAGTTCGTCCGGGATGTCCTCGCGGCCGCCCCGCACGCTGGTCCTCCAGGGGGTGAAGCCCTTGGGGAGGGGGACGCCGGGTGCGGCGACGCTGTGGCTGCGGCCGTCGTCGCGGGGGTCGGTCCTGCTGCCGAGGCCGTCGGTGGTCACCGCGGCGATGCCGCCGCCGACGGCCGCCACCGCGACCGCGGCCGCGAGCACCGGCCGCCAGCTACGGCGCAGGCGGCCGCCCGCGGGCTTCTCGGCGGCGGGGTCCGGGCCGGGCGCCGTGGCGTCCCGGGCCGGGGGGTGGTGCTGGGTGGCCGTGTCGCGGGTGCGGGCGGGCGCGGCCGGGGCGGCGGCGTCGCCGAGGTCCGTGGGCAGGTCGCGCAGCCGGACGAGGAGTTCACCCGCGGTGGGGCGGCCCTCGGGCTCCTTGGCCAGGCACGGCTCGACGACCGCGCGCAGCAGCGCGGGCACGGGGCCGAGCGCCGGTTCCTCGTGTACGACCTGATAGGCGCTCAGGTACGGGCTGTCCGCGTCGAAGGGCCCCTGGCCGGTGGCCGCGTACACCAGCAGCGTGCCCAGCGAGAAGACGTCGGAGCGCGGTCCGACCCCGCGCGGGTCCTGCAACTGCTCCGGCGACATGAAGGGCGGGGTCCCTATGACGCGGCCCGTCATGGTGAGCGTCTGCTGGTCGGCGGCGCGGGAGATGCCGAAGTCGATGACGCGCGGGCCCTCGGGCGAGAGGACGACGTTGGAGGGCTTGAGGTCGCGGTGCACGACGCCCGCCCGGTGGATGTCGCGCAGCGCCTCGGTCAGGCCGATGGCGAGCGTCCGCAGGGGAGCGCCGGCCAGCGGGCCCTCGGTGGAGACGCGCTGGGCGAGGGTCGGCCCCTCGATGTACGTCGTCGCCATCCACGGCTGCTCGGCGTCCGGGGCGGCGTCGACGACGGCGGCGGTGAACGCCCCGCTCACCCGGCGGGCCGCCGCGACCTCCTGGCGGAAGCGGATGCGGAACTCCTCGTCGGCGGCGTACTGCTGGTGGATCAGCTTGATCGCGACGGGGCGGCCCGAATCCGTACGGCCGAGGAAGACCGTGCCCATGCCGCCCGAGCCGAGGCGTGCCTCCAGCCGATAGCCACCGATCTCGGCAGGGTCACCTCCGCGCAGCGTCACTGGGGCCTCTCGTTCTCCTGGTGGGTGCATGTGCCTTTCGCCCCACAAAGTAGCCGCCCGGCGGGGGTGCGGGGCAAGGCGGGTTCCGCTCGTGGCGTGAAGGTGCGCGGGCGGGCGGGGGCGGGCGGTCAAGATCCCTCGTGTCACGGGTCCGTCCCGGCGTCCGCCGGGCGGCGGTCTCCCGCGGAACCACGGCCCTGGCCGTACGGGGAAGGGGAACCGGGGGCGTTCCGAGGGGCGGGGCGTGTAACAGCCCTGTACGACGGGCCGGTCCGGCGGAACGATTCGGCGGCCCCGGCGGCTCCTTGTGACCAGTGACGCCGTTCCCACCGGGCGGCACGCCCCGCCCACCGACGCTGAGGAAGAAACGATGCGCGTACAGAAGTTCACCCTCGCCGCCCTCGCGGTCGCCGCCGGCCTGTCCCTCACCGCCTGCCAGAACGACGACGGCGCGGCGCGGGGCGGCCCGTCGGCGGCGCCGACGAACGCGCCGTCGGGCGGGGAGGCGGGCACGGGCGGCCCCGCCGGGAGCGAGAGCCCCGGCCCGGCGGACGGCGCCGCCACCGCGGGGAGCGGGAGCGGGTCCGGCACGGGCGGCAAGGCCGCCAAGTGCCGTACCGGCGGACTGAGGATCACCGCGACGGACGCCACCGTCGGCGGCGACGAGGACAGGACCGTCGCCGTGGAGCTGAAGAACACCGGCAGCGGCCCCTGCGCGATCTCCGGGTTCGCCGGCGTCGACCTGAGGACGGAGGAGGGCACGCTGTCCGCGAAGCGCACCGGTGAGCCGGTCGTCGCCGGCACGCTCAAGAGCGGCGAGTCGACGTACTTCGGCATCCACTACCCGGCCGGTGACAGCGGCGGCACGGGGGTCCGCGTCACCGGCCTGGTGGTGACCCCGCCCGACGAGACAACCCCGGTCGCCCTCGCCTGGCCGGGCGCGGCCTCGCTGCCCGTGACGGACGGTTCGGGCAGGCCGGTCACCGTCGGCCCGGTCGGCAGCGCGGGGCAGGGCGGAGCCCAGTAGGGCCGCCGGGGGCCCGGACGCGTCAGGGTCTCGCGCGGAAGGCCCTGCGGTAGGCCGCCGGGGTCGTGCGCAGGGCGGCGTGGAAGCGGCGGCGCAGGTTGGCCGCGGAGGACAGGCCGACCCGGTGGGCGATGGTCTCCACCGGCAGGTCGGTCTCCTCCAGCAGGGCGCGGGTGGCGTCGATGCGGCGGTCGAGGAGCCAGCGGCCGGGGCTGATGCCGAGCTGTTCGGTGAAGCGCCGGGAGAGGGTACGGGGCGACAGCCGGGTGTGCAGCGCCATCTCGGCGACGGTGACCGGCTGGTCCAGGCGGGCGGCGAGCCAGTCCAGGAGCGGGGCCAGCGAATCGGTGCGGGGCGCGTGGGCGGGCAGTTCGGCGTACTGGAGCTGGCAGCCCTCGCGGTGCGGCGGCATCACCAGGTGCCGGGCGACGCGGCGCGCGTAGGCGGCCCCCTGGTCGGCGCCCACCAGGTGCAGGCACAGGTCCAGGCCGGCCGCTCCGCCGGCGCTGGTGGCGACGTCGCCGTGGTCCACGTACAGCACGGCCTTGTCCACCCGGACCCGTGGGAAGCGGTCGGCCAGTTCACAGGTGAGCCCCCAGTGGGTGGCGGCCCGGCGGCCGTCGAGGAGTCCGGCGGCGGCGAGGACGAAGGCGCCCGAGCAGATGCCGGCGACGCGGGCGCCGCGCCGGTGCGCCCGGCGGACCGCGTCCGCCACCGCCGGCGGCACGGGGGTTCCGGGCGGCCGGTCCCAGCCGGGGACGAGCACGGTGTCGGCCTCCTCCAGCGCCTCCAGGCCCGCCGTGACCAGGAGGTCGTAACCGGCCCGGGTGCGGACGGGGCCCGGGTGTTCGGCGCAGACCGCGAAGTCGTACCGGCGGGGGACGTCCGTGCCGTGATCGCCGAACGCCTCGGCCGCGCAGGCCAGCGTGAGCACCGGCTGCGGGGCGCTCAGCAGGGCGACGACCCGGTGCGGGGCCGCCGGACGGGGCGGCGTCGAGGGGCGGGACATGGCGGGAAAGTACCTCATCGTGTCGTTCCGGACACTGGGATTCGCCAATTGGTCTGAACCACTATGACCGGGTGACTTACGCGCGACGCCGGACAGGCGGCCAGGACCACCCCGACCAGGCGCATCGACCCGACCGGCCCGGCCGGCCGGACCGGCAGGGCGAACCGGGCCCGCGGGGCGCCCCGGACGGCGCCCCGCACGGCCGGAAGCCGGCGCTCCGCCGCAGGCCGCCCGCCGGCGGCCGTCCCCCGCTGTGGGACCGGCCCTTTACCCTCTTCTTCGCCGCCCGCACCGTCTCCCAGCTCGGCGACGCCATGATGCCGGTGGCCGCCGCGCTCGCGGTCGGCGCCGTGTACGGGATCTCCGGGGTCGGCCTGGTGCTCGGCACCTGGACGGGGACGTTCGTCGCCCTGGTCCTGTTCGGCGGGGTGCTCGCCGACCGGTTCGGGGCGCGCCGGATGATGGTCGGCGCGGACCTCGTACGGGTCGCCACCCAGGGCGTGCTGGCCATCGCCTTCTTCACCGGGACGCCCCCGTTCTGGCTGCTGGTGACCATGGCGGCGCTCGGCGGCGCGGCCGTGGCGATGTTCCTGCCGGGGATGAACGGGATGGTCCCGCTGGTCGCCCGCGAGCCGCAGCGGGCGAACGCCACCCTCAAGGTCGCCGACGCACTCGCCCATCTGGTCGGGCCCGCCGTCGCCGGGGTGCTGATCGCGCTCACCAACGCCGGGACGGTGTACGCGATCGACGCGGGCACCTTCGTGGTCAGCGCCCTGTGCCTGGGGTTCGTCCGCCTCGCCCCGGGCGTCTCCTCCCCCGCCGCGCGCGGCGGTTCGCTGCGGCGGGAGCTGCGGCAGGGCTGGCGGGAGTTCCGGGCGCGCACCTGGATGTGGTCGGTGATCCTCATCTGGATGGTCTACGGCGTCCTCGTCTTCGGCCCGCTGGTGCCGCTGAGTTCGGGGCTGATCGGGTCCCGGCTCGGTCCGGACGCGTACGGTCTGGCGGTCTCGTTCCTGGGGGTCGGGACGGTGCTCGGCGGGCTGTCGGCGCTGCGGGTGCGTCCGTCGCGGCCGCTGGCCGCCGGGGCGGTGGCGATGGCGCTGTACACCGTGCTGCCGCTGTGCGTGGCGCTGGACGCGGGGCTGCCGGTGCTGCTGACGGGCCATGTGCTCGGGGGCGGGGCGATGGCGTTCTGGTCGGTGATGTGGGCGACGAGCGTGCAGACCCATACGCCCGCCGCCGTCCTCAACCGGGTTTCCGCGTACGAGCTTGCGGGCTCGGTGTCGGGCATCGCGCTCGGTCAGGTGCTCGCGGGGCCCGCGCTCGCGCTGGCGTCCCCGGCGCGGCTGCTGCTGGTGTCGGCGGGCGTGTGCCTGGTGGGCTGCGTGGCGCTGTTCGCGATTCCGGCGATACGGGGGCTGCGACGGGCCGCCGTGGGAGAGGGGGCCGGCCCGGCGGCCGGATGAACGTACACACCGCCCTGGAGTATTCGTCGCTCCACTCGGAGCTTCCACCGAAGTGCCCGCGCGTTGCCGCGGGTTCCTTGACCCGTCTGCCCGCCGCGACTTAATTTCGAACAGTTCAACAAGGGAAGACCCGCGAGCCGTCGGGCCGGAAGGAGGCACTGTCGGATGTCTGTCATCTCCGATCTCCAGCGCCTCGCCCGGCGCACCGCCTGGGCTCCCGGCCGCGTGGCCCACGGCTGCTGAGGCGGCCCCTTCCGCCGGTGCGACCCGCTCACGGGCCCGGCGTCACCCTCTGATCTCCGCCACCGCCTGCGGGGTCAGCACACGCCTCCCCGCGTAGCGTCCGGTGTCCCCGCTCTCCGGGACGTACCGTCGCAAGCTGCACCCCGGCAGGCTGCACCGCCGAAGAGAAAGCTCCCGAAATGCCCGCTACGGCGATTAGGTCGACTGCGCCCCAAAAAGAGGTTCTGCCATGGTAAGCGCGCGCATCACGGTCAACGGCAAGGAAACCTCCCTCGCCCCGGACGCACCCCACACCACCGTGCTCGACTTCCTGCGCGAGCGCGGCCTGACCGGCACCAAGGAGGGCTGCGCCGAGGGTGAATGCGGCGCCTGTTCCGTCCTGGTGGCCCGGCCCGGCGTCAACAAGCCCACCGACTGGGTCGCGGTCAACGCCTGCCTGGTGCCGGCCGCCGCGCTGGACGGCCAGGAGGTCGTCACCGCGGAGGGCCTCGCCACTCCCGGCGCGGCCGGCACGCCCGCCGCCCTGCACCCGGTGCAGGAGGAGATGGCGGTCCGCGGCGGCTCGCAGTGCGGCTACTGCACGCCCGGCTTCGTCTGCAGCATGGCCTCGGAGTACTACCGCCCCGACCGCTGCGCGCACGAGGCGTCGCCCGACACCACCGACGCCGCGGGCACGGCCGACGGCACCTCGGACCCGGAGCACGGCCCCAACGGCTTCGACCTGCACGCGCTGAGCGGCAACCTGTGCCGGTGCACGGGCTACCGCCCCATCCGTGACGCCGCGTACGCCGTCGGCGAGCCCGCCGCGGACGACCCGCTGGCCCAGCGCCGCGAGCAGTCCCCGCCGGAGCCGGTGGCCACGGCGTACACCCAGGGCGACAGCACGTTCCTGCGCCCCGCGACGCTGGCGGAGGCCCTGCGCGTCCTGCGCGAGCGCCCCGAGGCGGTCCTGGTCGCCGGCAGCACCGACTACGGCGTCGAGGTCAACATCCGCTCCCGGCGCGACACCTGCGTCGTCGCCATCGACCGCCTCCCCGAACTGCGCGAGCTGCGCACCGAGGCGGAGTACCTGGAGATCGGCGCGGCCCTCACCCTCACCGAGATCGAGCGCCGCCTGGACGGGTCCGTGCCGCTGCTGGCGGAGCTGTTCCCGCAGTTCGCCTCCCGGCTGATCCGCAACGGCGCCACCCTCGGCGGCAACCTCGGCACCGGCTCCCCCATCGGCGACAGCCCGCCGGTGCTGCTCGCGCTGGACGCCTCGCTGGTCCTGGCCGGCGCCGACGGCGAGCGCGTGGTCCCCCTGGCGGACTACTTCACCGGGTACCGGCAGAGCGTGCGCCGCCCCGACGAGCTGATCCGCGCGGTGCGCGTTTCGACGCCGCTGTCGCGGGTGACGGCCTTCCACAAGATCGCCAAGCGGCGCTTCGACGACATCTCCAGCGTCGCGGTGGCCTTCGCGGTGGACGTCGAGGGCGGCATCGTCCGCAGGGCGCGCATCGGCCTGGGCGGCGTCGCCGCCACCCCGATCCGTGCGCTGGCCACCGAGGCCGCACTGGAGGGCAGGCCCTGGACGCAGGAGACTGTAGACGCGGCCGCCCGCGTCCTGCGCGGCGAGGGCACCCCGATGAGCGACCACCGGGCCAGCTCCCTCTACCGTTCCGCGATGCTCGGCACGAGCCTGAAGAAGCTGTACGCACAGACCACCACCGAGGCGGTTTCGTCATGAGCCATCTGTCCGAGCGCCCCGAGAAGCCCGTCGTCGGCGTCTCCATGCCGCACGAAAGCGCCTACCAGCACGTCACCGGCACCGCGCTCTACACCGACGACCTCGTGCACCGCACCAAGGACGTCCTGCACGCCTACCCGGTCCAGGTGATGAAGGCCCACGGCCGCATCACCGCCCTGCGCACCGAGCCCGCGCTCGCCGTGCCCGGCGTGGTCCGCGTCCTGACCGGCGCGGACGTACCCGGCGAGAACGACGCCGGCATGAAGCACGACGAGCCGCTCTTCCCCGACGAGGTCATGTTCCACGGCCACGCCGTGGCCTGGGTGCTCGGCGAGACCCTGGAGGCGGCCCGGCTGGGAGCGGCGGCCGTGGAGGTCGAGCTCGACGAGAAGCCCGCGATCGTCACCGTGGAGGAGGCCATCGCGGCCGAGAGCTTCCACGGGGCGCGCCCGCTGATGGAGACCGGTGACCTCGAGGCCGGTTTCGCCGAGTCGGCGCACGTGTTCACCGGCGAGTTCACCTTCTCCGGGCAGGAGCACTTCTACCTGGAGACGCACGCCGCGCTCGCCCTGATCGACGAGGGCGGCCAGCTCTTCATCCAGTCCAGCACCCAGCACCCGTCCGAGACGCAGGAGATCGTCTCGCACGTCCTCGGCGTCCCGGCGCACGAGATCACCGTGCAGTGCCTGCGGATGGGCGGCGGCTTCGGCGGCAAGGAGATGCAGCCGCACGGCTTCGCGGCGATCGCCGCCCTGGGCGCCAAGCTCACCGGCCGCCCGGTCCGCTTCCGCCTCAACCGCACGCAGGACCTCACCATGTCCGGCAAGCGGCACGGCTTCCACTCCTCGTGGCGGATCGGCTTCGACGCCGAGGGCCGCATCCAGGCCCTCGACGCCACGCTGACCGCCGACGGCGGCTGGAGCCTGGACCTCTCGGAGCCGGTGCTGGCGCGCGCGCTGTGCCACATCGACAACACGTACTGGATCCCCAACGCCCGGGTCGCCGGCCGCATCGCCAAGACCAACACCGTCTCCAACACGGCCTTCCGGGGCTTCGGCGGCCCCCAGGGCATGCTCGTCATCGAGGACATCCTCGGCCGGGTGGCCCCGCAGCTCGGCCTGGACCCCATCGAGCTGCGCGAGCGCAACTTCTACCGGCCCGGACAGGGCCAGACCACGCCGTACGGCCAGCCGGTCACCCAGGCCGAGCGGATCTCCGCGGTGTGGGAGCAGGTCAAGGAGAACGGCAACCTCGCCGACCGCCGCCGGGAGATCGCCGCGTTCAACGCCGCGCACCCGCACACCAAGCGGGCCGTCGCCCTCACCGCGATCAAGTTCGGCATCTCCTTCAACCTCACCGCCTTCAACCAGGGCGGCGCGCTGGTGCTGATCTACAAGGACGGGTCCGTCCTGATCAACCACGGCGGCACCGAGATGGGCCAGGGCCTGCACACCAAGATGATGCAGGTCGCCGCCACCACGCTGGGCATCCCGCTGCACCGGGTGCGCCTCGCCCCGACCCGTACGGACAAGGTGCCCAACACCTCCGCCACCGCCGCCAGCGCGGGCGCGGACCTCAACGGCGGTGCGATCAAGAACGCCTGCGAGCAGCTCCGCGACCGGCTGCGCCAGGTGGCCGGCACCCAGCTCGGCGGCAACGCCTCCGACGTGCGCATCGTGGAGGGCGTCGCCCGGGTCCTGGGCAGCGACAAGGAACTGGCCTGGGACGACCTGGTGCGCACGGCGTACTTCCAGCGGGTCCAGCTCTCGGCGTCCGGCTTCTACCGGACCGAGGGGCTGCACTGGGACGCCAAGAGTTTCCGGGGCACGCCGTTCAAGTACTTCTCCAACGGGGCCGCCGCGACCGAGGTCGAGGTGGACGGCTTCACGGGGGCGTACAAGATCCGCCGGGTCGACATCGTGCACGACGTCGGCGACAGCCTCTCCCCGCTGATCGACATCGGGCAGGTCGAGGGCGGCTTTGTGCAGGGCGCGGGCTGGCTGACGCTGGAGGACCTGCGCTGGGACACCGGCGACGGACCGCACCGGGGCCGGCTCCAGACGCAGGCGGCGAGCACGTACAAGCTGCCGAGCTTCTCGGAGATGCCGGAGGAGTTCAACGTCACCCTGATGGAGAACGCCACCGAGGAGGGCGCGGTGTACGGCTCCAAGGCCGTCGGCGAGCCTCCCCTCATGCTGGCCTTCTCGGTACGGGAGGCCCTGCGGCAGGCCGCCGCGGCCTTCGGCCCCGCCGGGGCGAGCGTCGAGCTGGCGTCCCCGGCGACGCCGGAAGCGGTGTACTGGGCCATCGAGTCGACCCGGGAGGGCGCCGGGGAAGACCTGGAAGCCGCCGCCGGCACGTCCGCGCTCAGCAATGCCTGACATGACCTGGGTGGCCGCGGTCGCGCGGTTGCGGGAGCGCCGGGAGACCGGCGTTCTCGTGACCGTCGCGACCGTGCGCGGCCACGCCCCCCGCAAGGCCGGCGCCAAGCTCGTCGTGGGGCGCACCGAGACGTGGGGTTCCATCGGCGGCGGCAACATCGAGGCCGTCGCGATCGACCGGGCCCGCGAGCTGATGGACGCCCGGGGCGCGGAGCCGGAGCTGATGGAGTTCGCCCTCAACGACAAGGTGTCGGGCCCGCACGGCGTGCAGTGCTGCGGCGGGGCGGTCAGCGTGCTGCTGGAGCCGCTGCCCGTGGTCCCGGCGGTGGCGGTCTTCGGAGTGGGACATGTCGGGCTGGAACTGTCCCGCATCCTGGCGCGGCACGAGATCGACCTGCACCTCGTGGACACCCGGCCCGAGATGGTCTCCGCCGAGCGGCTGGCCGTCCTCGCGGACGCGGTGGCCCAGGTGCACGCGCACCACGTTCCGCTCCTGCCGGAGGAGGTGCTCGCGGAGCTGGCTCCGGGCACCCATGTGCTGATCATGACGCACGACCACGCGGAGGACGCCGCCCTGTGCGACGCCGCCCTGCGCACCGCGGGCCTCGGCTCGATCGGGCTGATCGGCTCCTCCGCGAAGTGGGCCCGCTTCCGCAAGCGCCTCGCGGACGAGGGCGGTCACGACGACGCCACGATCGACCGGATCACCACCCCGATCGGCCTGCCGGACATCACCGGCAAGGAACCGGCCACGATCGCGGTGAGCGTGGCGGCGTCCCTGCTGCTGGCCTTCGAGGCGGACCGGGGCTGAGCGCCGCACGTCCCGCCGGGTCACGGAGGGTCACGGGAAGGGGTGGGGCGGGGGGAAGTCCGCCCCGGCGCCGGGCGCCGACCCGACCACGCCCCGCCCCGCGTCCAGGCGCCCCGTGCCCACGCTCGCCAGCAGCCGCAGCCCCGCCTCCGACTCCGTCCCCGGCTCCGCGTGGTACGTCACCAGGGACTGGTCGTGGTCGTCCGGCAGCCGCAGCGTCTCGTACGACAGGGTCAGCTCGCCCACCAGCCCGTGCCGCAGCCGCTTCACCCCGTGCCCCTTCTCCCGCACGTCGTGCGTCGCCCACAGCCGCCGGAACTCCTCGCTCTTCACCGACAGCTCCCCCACCAGTGCCGACAGCCGCGGGTCGTTCGGGAAGCAGCCGGCCTCCATGCGCAGGAAGCTGACCATGTCGGACGCCTTCTGGTCCCAGTCCACGAACAGCTCCCGCGCCCCCTCGTGCAGGAAGCAGATCCGCGCCCAGTTCCGCTCCTGCTGCGGCAGCGCCCCCCAGTCCCCGAAGAGGGCCGCGGCCATCCGGTTCCAGCCGAGGATGTCGGACCTGCGGCCCACCACGTACGCGGGCACGCCGTCCAGCGCGTCGACGAGCTGGAGCAGCGCGGGCCGCACCCGCTGCGGACGCCCCGCGCGCTTCTTCTTGTGGGCGGTGGGCCTGGCCAGGTGCGTGAGGTGGGAGTGCTCCGCGTCGGTGAGCCGCAGCGCGCGGGCGATCGCGTCCAGGACCTCGCCGGAGACGTTGCGGCCGTTGCCCTGTTCCAGGCGCGTGTAGTAGGCCACCGACACCCCCGCGAGCTGCGCCAGCTCCTCGCGGCGCAGGCCCGGCACCCGCCGGTGGCGGCCGAAGTCGGGCAGG
Organism: Streptomyces sp. NPDC088745; assembly: GCF_044751045.1. Classification (NCBI taxonomy): domain Bacteria; kingdom Bacillati; phylum Actinomycetota; class Actinomycetes; order Kitasatosporales; family Streptomycetaceae; genus Streptomyces; species Streptomyces sp. NPDC088745. The sequence goes on along the minus strand of NZ_JBIVLB010000006.1, from coordinate 80,491 downwards.
CCGACGTCCCCCGGCTGGAGCCGCGCCCGGCGGGTGCGCAGGAACTCGCTGAGCTCGGCACGGCTGTCGAGGGGCTCGGTCGCGGGGGTGCGGGCGGAGGCGGGGCGGTCGTCCATGGTGTCCAGTATCCCGGGTCGTACGCACACCAGGGTGTCCCCGCCAGTAGTAGGACCACTGGACGTACGCAACGCGGTGACCTGGGCGGATGTCCGTACGGCTGGCACGGTGGGGGCATGAGCACCGCACAGACCAGCACCCAGAACACCACCACCGTCTCCGCCTGGGCGGCCCCCTCCGCGAAGGCGCCGCTGGAGCGGACCACGATCGAGCGCCGGGCCGTGCGCCCCTCCGACGTCCTGATCGACATCAAGTACGCGGGCATCTGCCACTCCGACATCCACCAGGCGCGCGACGGCTGGGGCGAGGGCATCTTCCCGATGGTCCCGGGTCACGAGATCGCCGGTGTCGTCTCCGAGGTCGGCTCCGAGGTCACGAAGTTCGCCGTCGGCGACCGGGTCGGCGTCGGCTGCATGGTCGACTCCTGCCGCGAGTGCGAGAACTGCCGGGCGGGCCTGGAGCAGTACTGCGTGCGCGGCAACGTCGGCACGTACAACGCCCTCGACCACGACGGCGAGCCCACCTACGGCGGTTACTCCACGCACATCGTCGTGGACGAGGCGTACACCGTGCGCATCCCCGACGGGCTCGCCCTGGACGTCGCCGCGCCGCTCCTGTGCGCGGGCATCACCACGTACTCCCCGCTGCACCGCTGGCAGGCGGGCCCCGGCAAGAAGGTCGCCGTCGTCGGCCTCGGCGGGCTCGGGCACATGGCCGTCAAGATCGCGCACGCGATGGGCGCCGAGGTGACCGTGCTCTCGCAGTCGCTGCGCAAGAAGGACGACGGCCTGAGGCTGGGCGCCGACCACTACTACGCGACCAGCGACGAGGCGACGTTCGAGCAGCTCAAGGGCTCCTTCGACCTGATCCTCTCGACGGTCTCCGCGCCGCTGCCGCTGGACAGGTACCTGGGCCTGCTGCGCTCGGAGGGCGCCTTCGTGAACGTCGGCGCTCCCGAGGAGCCGGTCTCCCTCAACCTCTTCTCGGTGATCGGCGGCGGCAAGACCCTCGCCGGTTCCATGATCGGCGGCATCCGGGAGACCCAGGAGATGCTGGACTTCTGCGCCGAGCACGGGCTGGGGGCGGAGATCGAGCTGATCGACGCCGACCGGATCAACGAGGCGTACGAGCGGGTGCTCGCCAGCGACGTCCGCTACCGCTTCGTGATCGACGCGTCGACCGTCTGAGCCGTACGGGATCTTCCGCGCCCGGTCCCGGAAGTCCGGGGCCGGGCGCGGGGCTCATTCCGCCGGGAGCGCGGCCAGCCGGAACTCCACCGCGTCCCCGTGCCGGGTGAACTCCCTGACCAGCCAGGCCCGTTCGCCGATCGTGCGGCCCGCGGCCGTGGTGTGGGCGGGTACGGCCAGTACCGGGTGCCCCGGGGCGCCCGCGCGCAGTTCCGCGTCGGCGGACGTGCCGTCGGAGAACCGCAGGTCCACCGGCAGCGACCGCGGCGCGGCCACGAAGGCCGCCGCGTCGGGCAGTCCCTGGAGGCGGCAGCGCACCCCGGGGAAGAGGTGGGTGTGTCCGCACACCGCCGGATACGTTTCCGCCGCGTCGCGCTGGTGGGGCATGGGAGGGCTCCGTTCGAGGGAGGGGGAGGGGGCGCAGTCTCTCCTCATCCTGGCGATGCCCGGGCGGGCCGGCCGGCCCGACCCGCCGGGGCGCCCTCGCGCGGGGCCGGTACCGGACCGGTCGGGACGACTGCGCACAACGATGTACGTCCGTTTCGTCACCTCGGACGACGCGCGTCCGGCATGACACCGGGAGCCTGGAAGAGGAACCGAGGTTCCTCCCTCCCTCCCTCCCTCCCTCCTTCGCGGAAGGAAACGTCATGCTGGGACATCACGCCCGTACGGCATCGGCGGTGCTCGTCGCCCTCCTCGCCACGGCCGTCACGACCGCCGCCACCGCGGCCCCCGCCCCCACCGCTCCCCCGGCCCCCGACCTGCGCGCCGACGTGAACCAGGACGGCCGCGTCGACCTGACCGGCGACACGGACGAGCCCGGCGAGGACCGGTGGCGGCCCGGCCGGGGCGCGGTCTTCCTGCCGAACCTGGACGACGACGCCCGCCGCTGCCGGGCCACCGCGGCCGACCTGGACCGGGTCGACCCGGCGGTGGACGAGCGGCTCGCCGCCTGCCACGACGCCGCCGACGAGCGGGTGAACGGAGAGCGCGACGCCCGGGACCTGGCCCCCCTGCGGGTGCGGCCGATGCGGGTGGCCGACGACGCCGCCGGACACCTCGGGGTGTCGCCCGCCCAGGCTCCGTACGTACGCCTCTTCGTCCGTAGGGGCGGTGAACTCATCGCTTTGAAGGGCGAACTGACGGCACGTGAGTTGCGTGCCGGAATCGAGCTCGCCGTCGAGGGGCGGGACGTGGTGCGTGATCCGCGCCGTTGGAACGGCGAGGTGGACATCGTCCTGACGGTACGTCAGGGGGGTGCGGCGGCGTCGGACCGCGTACGGATGCGGGTCGCGCCCGTGCTCGTGCAGCACGATCTCCAGCGCGCCGAGTCCGTGTTCGCCGCGGCGCCCGGACCCGGCAGCGGGATCGTGCCGGGCTGGATCGGGGCGCGGTACAGGCCCTCCGAGTGGAAACCCTTCGCGGACTCGCTGCGCAGGGCGGCCGAGCGGGCCGGGCTGCCGCGCGACAAGCTGACGTTCACCCCCGGGACCGCGCAGTGGTGGCGGGACATCTGGCGGCAGGACACGGTCGAGCCGGGGACGGTGAGCATGCCGGCGCCGGGCGGCGTGCACCGGATGCGGATGCTGCTGCGCGCGCCGGTGGTGTGGCCCGCGAGCGAGCTGGGGCCGAGCACGCTGAGCCGTTCGGCGCGGCTGCTGTTCCGGGAGCTGCGGGGGCCGGACGTGGGCGTGGTCCAGCAGTTCACCCGCGCCCGTCCCGCGAACGTGGACGACCTCCAGAACTTCGCCGGGAACTTCGAGTCCGTACCCCCGTACCCCGGGCATCCGCAGGGCCGCATCGTCTACGGCGCCAGCGCCGACCGGGCGCCCGACCCGTCCTTCGTGCGGATGCTGGCCGCGCAGGGGCAGCAGGCTCCGATCGCGGTCGACACCTCCTGGCTGCTGGTGGGACACACCGACGAGACGGTCCACGTCGTACGGGCGGACAACGCGCGCGGCTGGACCCTGATGGTCTCCGATCCCCGGCTGGCGACGCGCCTGCTGCGCGAGGCGTCCGCGCGGGGCGGGGGCGGCCGTCTCCTCTTCGAGGGGACGACCGCCGAGGACCGGCCGACGGTGGACGCCGTGCTCGGCGACGCGGCGTTCCTCGCCGGGAACGAGAGGGCCGCCCGGCACGTCGACGCCCAGGTGGACACGCTGCTGCGGGAAATCGGCCTGTCGGAGCGGGAGTTGGTGCGGGTGCCCGTGCTGTACGCCTGGGGGAGGTTCGACCCGTCGATCCCGCGGGAGCGGGCCGTCGCCTACTCCCCCGGCCTCGCCAACGGGCTGTCCCTGTCCGCCCGGGACTACGCGGCCCCGGACCCGCACGGCCCGATGGTGGGCCGCGAGGACCTGTTCCGTACGGCGACGGAGCGCGCCCTGCGCCGCCAGGGGGTGCGCGTGAGCTGGGTGGAGAACTTCAAATGGGCCCACCTGGCGGGTGGCGAGGTCCACTGCGCGACGAACGCCCTGCGCGACACATCGGGAGGAACTCCCTGGTGGCGGCCGTAAAGGAGTGTCCGAGCGGCGAACCCCCGCCCTACGATGGCGCGATGACCGAGATCAGGGACTTCCAGATCACCTTCGACTGCGCCGATCCCGAGCGCGTCGCCCGCTTCTGGTGCGAGGTGCTGGGGTACGTCGTGCCGGAGCCGCCGCAGGGGTTCGCCGACTGGGCGGCGTACCACCGCTCGCTGCCGCCGGAGCGGCAGGGCGCCGGGTTCGTCTGCCAGGACCCGACGGGGGTGCGGCCGAGGATGTACTTCCAGCGGGTGCCCGAGGGCAAGACCGTCAAGAACCGGGTGCACCTCGACGTGCGGGCCGGCACCGGACTGGTCGGCGAGGAGCGCCTGGCCGCGCTGGAGACCGAGTGCGTGCGGCTCGTCGCGCTGGGCGCCACGCGGGGGGAGCTGCTGTTGGCGGACGAGTTCAACGAGTCGTGCCAGAACATGCGGGACGTCGAGGGCAACGAGTTCTGCCTCGACTGAGCGCCCGCCCGGGCGCGGGCGGCGGGGGGGGGGGGGGGGGGGGGGGGGGGGCCGCCCCCCCCCCCCCCGCCCGCCCCCCCCCCCCCCCCGGGGCGGGCCCGCGGGGGGGTGGGGGTGGGGGGGAGTGGGTGTGCTACGGGTCCACGG
>NZ_JBIVLB010000006.1:0-76041 GCF_044751045.1 Streptomyces sp. NPDC088745 | reverse complement strand
GGGGGGCCGGCGGGGCAATGTTTGTGCCCCCCCTGGGCGCCCCCCCGGGGGGGGGGGGGGGGGGGGCCGGGGGGGGGGGGGGGGGCCCCCGCCGCCCCGTCCGGTTCACCAGGTCTTGCCGGCCTGTTCCCGGACGGTGTGGTTGAGCCGGTTGAAGAGGTTGGTCAGCGAGATCTCCAGGGTGATGGCGCCCAGTTGCTCCGGAGTGAAGTGGCGGGCCGCCGCCTCCCAGATCTCGTCGGTGACCCCCGGCGCGCCGTCCTGGATCCGGGTCGCCGCCTCCGCCAGGGCGAGCGCCGCCCGCTCCTCCTCGGTGAAGAAGGGCGTCTCGCGCCAGGCGACCACGTGGTGCAGCCGCTCGGCGGACTCCCCGGCCTTGGTCGCCGCCTGGACGGTGGCGTGCACGCACGGGCTGCACCCGTTGATCTGACTGGTGCGCAGGTGCACCAGGGCGAGCAGTCCGCCGTCCACCCCGGCGGCGTGGATCGCCTTGTAGAGGTGCTGGACTCCCGTGATCACATCGGGGCTGGCGGGGCTCTTCATGCGTGGCGCGGTACGTGCTTCCATCGGACCTGCTCCTTCGTCGGTTACCTGTGCCCTGCCGGGCGCGTCATCCCCATGACGGAGCAGCGCCGAGGAAGGTAACAACGATGAGCCGCACCCCGCACCGCACCAGTCCCCCGAACCCGACGGCCGAACTGTTCGAGGCCGAGCGCGACCGGTTGCGGGCGGTCGCGCACCGCATGCTCGGCTCGTACGCCGACGCCGAGGACGTGGTGCAGGAGGCCTGGCTGCGGCTCTCCCGCCAGGACGCCGCCGCCATCCACAACCTGGGCGGGTGGCTGACCACGGTGGTCGGCCGGATCAGCCTGGACGTGCTGCGCTCCCGGCAGGCCCGGCCGGAGGCCTCGTACGACGACGGCGTGTCCGGGCCGGTGGTGACCCTGGACGAGGGACCCGCCCCCGAGGACGACGCGCTGCTGGCCGACTCGGTCGGGCCGGCGCTGCTGGTCGTACTGGAGTCGCTCGGGCCCGGCGAGCGGCTGGCGTTCGTGCTGCACGACCTGTTCGGGGTGCCGTTCGGGGAGATAGCCCAGATCCTGGGCAGGTCCACCGCCGCGACGAAGATGCTCGCGAGCCGGGCCCGCAGGAAGGTGCGGGACGGGGAGCGGCCGTCCGGCGCCGGGCGGGAGGAGCGGGCGGTGGTACGGGCGTTCCTGGCCGCGGCGCGCCGGGGCGACTTCGAGGAGCTGCTCCGGGTGCTGGACCCGGAGGTGGAACTGGCCGTGGAGACCCCGGACGGCCCGGTCGTCTCCCTGGGCGCGACGAAGGTGGCCGCGGGCGCGCAAGTCGGCGCCCGGGGGGCCGCGGAGGGCCTGGAGGTGCTGGTCGGAGGGCTGCCGGGGATCCTGTCCCGGCACGAGGACGGCACGCCGCGCGCGGTGGTGGCGTTCACGGTCGCGGAAGGCCGGATCGTGGCCATCAGGACGGTGGTGGACCCGGCCCGGCTCGCGCGGATGTCCCTGCCGGGGGCGGGGTGAGCGGCGGCGGGTGCTTCCGGCGGTGGGGACTTCCGGTGACGGCGGTGCGTTCCGGTGACGGCTGCCGCGCCCGGCGCGGGGCGGGGGGCGGGGGCGGGGGCCCGGAGCCCCTGCCGGCGGCACGCGCGGCTCGCCGGTCAGGGGCGGCAGACCTCGCCATCAGGGGCGGCAGACCTTCCCCGTCAGGGGCGGTAGACCTCGCCGGCTTCGGGCTTCGCCGGGGACATGAGCTGGGAGACCGTCACGAACGTGTAGCCCTGCTTGCGGAGTTCGGCGATGATGCCCGGCAGCGCGGGAATCGTCGCCGGGTAGCGCTCGTGGAGCAGGATGATGCCGTCCCGCTCGGTCTGCTCCAGCACCCGCTTCTTGATCTCTGCCGGGTCCTTGACCTGGAAGTCCTTCGCGGTGACGCTCCACAGGACCTGGGCCAGGCCCATCTCCCCCAGCACCTCGGAGACGTCGTTGCTGGTGGCGCCGCCCGGCGGACGCATCAGGGTGGGGGCCTTGCCGGTCGCCTTCTCGATGTCCTTCTGCACCGGTTCGATCTCGGCGCGGATCTGGTCCGGGGTCAGCTCGGTCAGGTTCTTGTGCGACCAGGTGTGATTCGCTGTCTCGTGGCCCTCCGCGGCCATGCGTGTCACGGTCTGCGGATAGGTGTCGGTGTGCCCCTTGCCCTGGAGGAAGAAGGTCGCCGGCACCTTCTCGCTCTTCAGTACGTCCAGTGCCTTCGGGGTCGGTGCGCTGGGGCCGCCGTCGAAGGTGAGCGCCACGCACTTCGCCTTGGCGCAGTCGACCGGCCCGCTCGCGGACTTCCCGTCGTCGACGGCGTCCGCGCGCACCTCGGCGGGTGACAGGACGCCGGTGAGACCGCACGAGGTGAGCAGGGGCAGCAGGGCGGCGGCGAGGAGCAGGCCGGTCGCGCGGGGGGTGCGGGTGCCGAGGTTCATGGTGTTCATCATGGGGGCCCGCACATGGACGGCCGCACGCAGGGGTCGCCGCCCCGCCCGCACCGCCGGCCCCGGAGCTCCCCGGCCCCCCGGTGCGGGATCGGCTCACGGGCCCGCGTTTGTGCGACGGCGGGCGCCCGTGGTGGGGTGCTCGTCATGGGCGCGACGACTGCATCACCCGTACGAACGGAATGAGGTATCCACCATGACAGCGGCCAGGACCGTGACCTTCCCCTCCGGCGCGAGCGTGCCCGCCCTGGGCCAGGGAACGTGGTACATGGGCGACAGCCGGGCCCGGCGCGCCGACGAGCTCGCCGCGCTGCGCCGGGGCATCGACCTCGGCATGACCCTGATCGACACCGCCGAGATGTACGGCGGCGGTGCCGCCGAGGAGCTGGTCGGCGAGGCGATCCGCGGCCGCCGCGACGAGGTCTTCCTGGTCAGCAAGGTCCTGCCGTCGAACGCCGACTCCCGGGGCACCGTCGACGCCTGCCGCGCGAGCCTGCGCCGCCTCGGCACGGACCGCCTCGACCTGTACCTATTGCACTGGCGCGGCGGAATTCCGCTGGCCGAGACCGTGGAAGCCCTCGAAGGCCTGGTCGGCGACGGCAGCATCGGCGCCTGGGGCGTGAGCAACCTGGACGTCGACGACCTGGACGACCTGCCCGCGGGCGACCTCCCCGAGACGAACCAGATCCTCTACAACCTCACCCGCCGGGGCCCCGAGTACGACCTGCTGCCCTGGTGCCGGGAGCGCTCGGTGCCGGTCATGGCCTACTCCCCGCTGGAACAGGGGCGGCTCCTGGGGCACCCCGCCCTGGAGTCCGTCGCCGAGGCGCACGGCGCGACCCCGCTCCAGGTGGCGCTCGCCTGGGTGCTGCGCGACGACAATGTCATCGCCATCCCCAAGGCCTCCACCGTCGCGCACGTGGAGGAGAACCACGCGGCCCTCGGGATCGCCCTCACCGCGACGGACCTCAAGGCACTGGACGCCGCGTTCCCCGGCCCCGTACGCAAGCAGCCGCTCGACATGCTGTAGCCGACGCGGTGGCCGCGTCCGGCCGAGGGGGAACCCCGCCCGCCGCCCGCGCGTCCTTCCCCGTACAGGAAGTACAGGAAGCACGGGAACACGCCGACAGAAACGGGGACGACCATGCAGTACGGGGGCCGGATGTGCAGGCGCTGCGGGAGGCCGGTGCCCGGCCGTCTGCGCCGGGTGTGCCGGAACCGGCCCTGCCGGGGCGAGGGCGTGTCCGACGACGCCGCCGAACTGGGCTCCGAGGTCGTGACGTCGGGGCTCGCCGAGGGTGTCGTACGGACAGTGGTCGGCGGGGTCGTGCGGGTGGTGCGCGGCGTGTTCCGGGTGGTGTTCGACTCGTAGCGCGCGAAGTGCTCACGTACGTACGCGAGCGCCTGCGCACGTGACCGCCGCGCGGGAGAAGGGCCGGACGCACGCCGTGGGTGGGCAGGCCTTCTTCAGGCTTGCCCACCCACGGCGGGTCCGGGACCGGCCCGGTCAGAAATAGTGCTTTCGTCCGCCCAGCGCGTGTCCGGTCGCACCGAGAATCCACAGAATCGCTCCGACCACGATCAGGACGCCACCCACGGTCGTCAGGATCGAGATGCTGGCAAACACTCCGATGAGGAGCAGGATCAGACCAAGAACAATCATCGCGGTTCCACTCTTTCTCTCTGCACAGCGTGCGACCCACGGTCAGGTGCACTGCTGCATCACTTTTCCGCCCGCTTCATGGACCGGGTCAGACGAAATGCGGGCCCGCCGTACGGCCTTGCGACCGTTGGGCCTTTGTCCTGCCACCTCCGTGTGCCCTGCTTCCGTGCGGCAATGCATCGCACTCACACAGTTTTTATGTCCGGTTGGAGACGGGTGGCGACGAGCATCCGGCAGCGGGGGGCGCCGTCCTCGCGGCGGCCGGGTTCGTCCAGTGCGTACGTGGTGACGCCGAAGCCCGCCGCACGGAGTTCGGCGGTGACGGCGGCGAGCGTGAAGCCCCGGTAGTACATGACGAACGGGGGACGCCACAGCGCGTTGCGCACCCGCATCACGGCGTCGAACCCGAGCATCGCGAGATGGGCGTACGACCCGGGGCGGGCCGGCGCGGGCAGCGGGAACGCGAACCGGCCGCCCGGCCGCAGCACTTGGCGGACCTGCGCGAACAGCGCGGGGCGCTGGGCGGGCAGGAAGTGCCCGAAGGCGCCGAAGCTCACCACGAGGTCGAAGACCGGCCCGAAGGGGAGGGCGAGGGCGTCGCCGCGCACCCAGTGGGCGGGGACCTCCGCGGGGGTGTCCGGTGCGCGCCTGCTCGCGTTCCGGCGCGCGACGTCGAGCATCCCGGCGCTGAGGTCGACCCCGGCGGCCCGCGCGCGGCACACCTCCTGGAGGACGCCGACGCCCGCGCCGGTGCCGCAGCAGAGGTCGAGCCCGGCGTCGAAGGGGCCGAGGCGGCGCAGGAGGTTCGCCACCGGGGTGAGGACGGCGTCGGGGGTGCGGAAGGGGGTGTGGTCGAACTTCGGGGCGAGCAGGTCGTAGCCGTGCTCGACGGAGGAGAGCGCCTGGCGGGCGAGTTCGCGGAGGGAGGGGCCCTGGGGGGTGAACACCGGCCACAGCATAGGGGCCCGGCGCTCAAGGGGGCAGGGGGCGGAAAACGGCCCACGGGGTCGTCGCGTGCGGACCCCGGGAGGAAGGGGGGTGTTCGGGGACGCCCCGGCTGTGGTACCTTGCGCTTGCATCCGTTCTCGCCCCTTCGTGGCGGCGGTGCTCATTTCGTCGCCGGACGTTCTTCGTACGTCCTGGCCCCCATGCGGACCCCTTCTCCGGGGCCTCGTGCACCCGTTTCTCCCTCGCAGGGCCTTGTTCCCCTGCCGTTTCCCGCCCGGGGCGTCCGCGCCGTCCACCCATGGACCTGTGCGCCGACCAGCCGCGATCTCACCGGGCCTCCCCAGCTCACCTCCGCACTTCCGCACTTCCGCGTCCGCGAAAGGACCGAACCCCCATGACCAGCACACTCGAAACCCCCCGCACCACCCCGCCCCCGGCCGTCCGGGCCGCGGGCGTCCTCGACCTGGCGGCCGGCGGCAACGGCTTCCTGCGCGGGGCGAACCTCGAAGCCGCCCCGCACGACGTCCAGGTCCCCGCCGCCCTCGTCCGCCGGTTCGGCCTGCGCAAGGGCGACGCGGTGACCGGCGCCTGCGGCAGGCCCCGCACCCTCGCCGAGGTCGACCTCGTCAACGGCGAACCGGCGGACGCCGCCCGCCGCCGCCCCCACTTCCGCGACCTCACCCCCCTGCACCCGCGCGAACGCCTGCACCTGGAGGGCGCGCCCGGCGCCCTCGGTCCACGGGTCGTCGACCTGGTCGCCCCCGTGGGCAAGGGCCAGCGCGGGCTGATCGTCGCGCCGCCGAAGACCGGGAAGACCGTACTGCTCCAGCAGTTGGCCGCGTCCGTCGCCGCCAACCACCCCGAGGCCCACCTCATGGTGGTGCTGCTCGACGAACGTCCCGAGGAGGTCACCGACATGCGGCGCGGTGTGCGCGGCGAGGTGTACTCCTCCACCTTCGACCGGCCCCCCAAGGAGCACATCGCGCTCGCCGAACTGGCCGTGGAGCGTGCCAAGCGCCTGGTCGAGACCGGCCGTGACGTCGTGATCCTGCTGGACTCCCTGACCCGGCTGTGCCGGGCGCACAACAACGCGGCCGCGTCCGGCGGCCGTACCCTCAGCGGCGGCGTCGACGCCGCCGCCCTCCAGGGCCCCAAGCGGCTGTTCGGCGCGGCCCGGCTGACCGAGGAGGCGGGCTCGCTGACCATCCTGGCCACCGCCCTGGTCGACACCGGCTCCCGCGCCGACGACTACTACTTCGAGGAGCTGAAGGGCACCGGCAACATGGAGCTGCGGCTGGACCGTTCGCTCGCCGACCGGCGCGTCTTCCCGGCCGTGGACATCACGCCCTCCGGCACGCGCCGCGAGGAACTCCTGCTGCCGCCCGCCGAGTTGGCGGCCGTGCGGGGCCTGCGCCGCGCCCTGCAGTCCCGCGAGGGGCACTCCCTCCTGGAGACCGTCCTCACCAAGCTCCGCCACACACCGGACAACGCGTCCTTCCTCCGCCAGGTGCACGCCACCCTGCCGGCCGGCTGAACCCCGCCCGCCCGGCCCCGCCCCCGCGCCTCGCGCCTCATACCTCGCGCCTGGCGCCTCATACCTCGTGCCTCGCGCCTCAGTCGCCGAAGACCTCGTCCACGCTCATCGCGTCCCGCTCCGGCCGCCCGTCCGCCAGCCACATCCGGTACGCCGCCGCCGCGTGCATCCGGGCCCGTGCCGCCCGGAGCTCCGGGCCGCCCGACGCGGCGGCCTGGTCCGCCTCCAGGACCGCGGCGACGTAGTCACCGAGGTCCATCCCGGCCCGGGAGGCGGAGGCGCGCACCCGCGCGGCCAGCTCCTCGGGCACGCGCGCGTTCAGCTGAGTTGTCGCCATGGCGGAATCCTAGCGATCCGCCACCCACCGCGGAACGGAGCGATCCCGAAGGGGCGGGAACGAGCCACGCCCCCGGTCGGGCGTTCCTACAGCCCGGACACCCTCGGCGTCCCGAACGCCGCCTCGACCGCCCGGAACATGACCTCCCAGGTCTTGAACTCCGTGTTGGTGTGCAGGGTGATCGTCCGCTCGCCGTCCGGCGTGCCGACGCACACGATGTGCGAGCCCTGCATGCTGCCGCCCATCCCGCGCAGCGTCAGCCCGCCCGTGACCGCCGGGTCCAGCTCGAACACGCCGAGGCCGTAGCGGGAGTGCGGCATCCAGTGGGCGCCCTCGGTGGAGACCGTGGTCCACATCGCCCGGTGCTGCGCCTCGGGCAGCAGGGTGCCGGCGGCGAACGCCCGGATCACCTGGAGCATGTCCGAGACGGTGGAGACGACGTTTCCTGCCGCCCACGCCCACGAGCTGTTGTACTCGGTCGTGTCGAGCGGCGGCAGCCCCGGCTCCTCGAACATCGACCGCCAGTTCTCGGCCGTGACGTCCTCGGGGTTCACGCCGTCCTTCAGGAACAGCCCGGAGTACGCCCGCGGATACGGCTCCGGGTACAGGGTGTCGCCCGCGGGCCGTACGAACGTGTGGGTGAGGCCCAGCGGTGCGGCGACGGTCCGCGCCACCTCCTCGGCGTAGCTGTTGCCGGTGACCGCCTCGATGACCGCGCCGGCCAGGTAGAAGCCGCCGTTGGAGTACGCGAAGACCTCGCCGGGCTCCGCCAACGGGGGCTGGGAGACGGTGAGTTCGAGGAGTTCCCGCGTGGTCCACAGGTCGAAGCGGTGCTCGGCGAGCGCGCCGCGGGTGGCGTACCGGTGGGAAATCTCCGGGGCGAGACCGGTGATGAAGAGGCCACCGGTGTTGCTGAGGAGGTGCCGCAGGGTGATCCGGTTGCCGTCGTAGCCGTTGGCGGCGACGCTCAGGACGCCGGGCAGCCACTTCTCCACCGGGTCCTCGATGCTCAGCCTGCCCTCCGCCTCCAGCGCCAGGACCGTGGCCGCCGTGAAGGCCTTGCCCGCGCTGCCGACGTGCAGGTGCTCGCCCCGCTGACGTGCCGTCCCGGCCTCCAGGTCGGCCACGCCGGCCGTGCCGAACCAGTGCCCGTCCGCGTCGCCGACCTCGGCGACGACGCCGGGCACGCCCACCTCGGCCACCGCCCAGTCCAGCACTTCCTGGACCTTCGCGCGGCGGGCGTCCGGGGTGTCGTCGGGGTGCGTGGGGTGCGTCATGGCGTTCCCTTCTCCGGGGCGGCCTCCCGGCTCCCTTTCCGGAGCGGTCGTCCGCCTGTTCCTCGGTACGGGGAAGAGCCTCGCGGCCCGCGATGACAGCGCTCTGAGCGTCCTCTGACAGCGGCGGGCCCGCACTGTCAGCGGGCGGCCTCCCGCAGCCGGTCGAGCGCCCGGGCCCGCGGCACGGCCGCGCCTTCGGCGAACGCCGCCGCGTACGCGTCCTCGCCCAGACGCCGTACGAGTGCGGCCGTGAGCCCGCGCAGCTCCGGGTCGCCGTCGTCGAACGCGCCCCTGATCGCCCGGCTCGTGCCGAGCGCGGCCGCCGCGCCCGGCGCGTCCCCCTCCGCCAGCAGCAGGGCGGCCACCTGCTGGGCGGCGAGGGCGGTGTTCCGGTGCGCGAAGGCGGCCCGGACCGCGCCGGGCAGCGCCTCCCGGGCCCGTACCGCGTCGCCCGCGGCCAGGAGGTTGGCCATGCGTACCGGCGCGACCCAGTGCGCGACCTCCTCCGCGGGGAGGGAGGAGGCCGCCGCGAGCGCCTCCAGACGGCCCAGTTCCGCTTCGGCGGCCGCCGGCTCCCCCGAGCGGCGGTGCAGTTCGGACCGGCAGGCCAGGACGCCGACCCGTAGCAGGGCGTCGCCGCGCTGCCGGGCCGCCCGGTCGGCCGCGTCGAGATCGTGCCGGGCCCCCGCCGGATCGCCGCCGCGCATCCGTTCGGCCGCCAGGCCCAGCCGGTACGACACCGCGTCCTGGGGTGCGAGGGCCAGTCCCCGCCCGTACGCGGCGATCGCGGCGTCGTGCTCGCCCCGGACGGAGTGCACCCGTGCCGTGCCCGCCAGCGCCATGGCCGTGCAGAGGCGGTCGCCCGAGGCCTCGAAGGCGCGCAGCGCGCTCGCCGTCGCCCCGGCCAGGGCGGTCCAGTCGCCGTTCTCGTGGTGCGCGAGGGCTTCGGCGAGGTGGGTGCAGCCGGTGGCCCAGTGGTCGCCGCGCTCGCGGATGTCGCGGGTCAGGCGGGTGACGAGCGCGTCGAGGCCGAGCAGGTGGGCCGCGGAGAGCGTCGGCAGCAGGGCCGTGGGGCAGCGTTCCAGGGCGCCGGTGCGCGCGCAGTCCTCGACGACCGCCCGTACGCGGTCCGCGTCGGGGGCGTCGGAGCCGGTCAGCACGCGGAGCGCGGTGAACGCCGCCCGGGCGTCCGGCGGCAGCGCCTCGCCCAGCGCGCACACCGAGGCCACGAGCGCGTCGGCGCGGGCGTCCCAGCGCAGCGCGTGCCAGTACCAGGAGAGGGGGCTCAGGAGGCGGGCGGCGGCGTCCGCGTCCCGGCGGCCGACGGCCGTGCGCAGGGCGTGCACCAGGTTGTCGTACTCGACGGTGAAGAGCCCGTACGACGCCTCCTGCCCGGCGGAGCGCAGCAACGGCTCGTGCCGGGCGGCGAGTTCGGCGAAGTGCCGGACGAGGAGGGTCTCGGCGGCGGCCCGCTCCCCCGCCGCGTCGAGCTGCTCGGCGGCGTACGCCCGTACGCTCGCCAGCATGCGCCAGCGGTCCCCGGCCCGTTCCACGAGGGACTTGTCGACCAGCGCGCCCAGGACGTAGGGCACGTCGGCGGCGGGCAGGGCGTCGTCGTCCGCGCAGACCGCTTCGACGGCGGCCGCCCCGGCGGAGGCGGGGAAGACGGCCAGCCGCCGCATGAGGAGACGCTCCTGGTGGTCCAGCAGGTCCCAGCTCCAGCCGATCACGGCGTGCAGGGTGCGCTGGCGGGGCGGGCCCGCGCGGTTGCCGGACGACAGGAGCCGGAAGCGGTCGTCGAGGCGCCGGGCGATCTGCTCGACGCTCATCGAGCGCAGCCGGGCGGCGGCGAGCTCCAGGGCGAGCGGCACCCCGTCCAGCCCGCGCACCACGTCGCCCACGGCTCGTACGGTGGTCGCGTCGCAGGCGAAGCCGGGCCGCGCGGCCCCCGCCCGGTCGAGGAAGAGCCGTACGGCCGGGGCGGCGGCGCTCTCGCGCGGGCCGGCGGCCGGCTCCGGAAGCGGGAGCGGGGCGAGGCGGCACAGCGACTCGCCCAGGACGTCCAGGGGTTCGCGGCTGGTGGCCAGAACGGTCAGCCGGGGCCGCCGTTCCAGTATCCCCTGGACGAACTCGGCCGCCGCGTCGGTGAGTTGTTCGCAGTTGTCGAGCACGAGAAGGGCTTCGTCGCCGCCGAGCAGGGCGGCGACCCGGTCCAGCGGGTCCGCGGTGACGACGGGCCGCCCACGCGGGCCGCCCAGGGCGCCGAGCACCGCGTCGAGGAGGCCGGCGCGATCCCGTGCACCCGCCAACGGGACGAACCACGCACGGCCCTGCCGGTACGACCGGTGCGCGGCCGCGGCCTCCAGCGCCAGCCGGGTCTTGCCGACGCCGCCGGGACCGACCGCGGTCACCAGGCGCGAGGTGGTCAACAGGTTTCCCAGCAGGGCCAGTTCGGCTTCGCGTCCGACGAAGGACGTGAGACGGGCCGGGAGGCGGGCGGCGACGGGGTCGGGCGCGGTGGGGGGATCGGCCGTCTCGCCGCGCACGACCGCGAGGTGGGCCTCCCGCAGCACGGGGGACGGATCGACGCCCAGCTCCTCGGACAGCCGCCTGCGTACGTCGTCGAAGACGGCCAGCGCGTCGGACTGCCGGCCAGCCGCGTACAGGGCGCGGACGCGCAGCGCGGCCAGGCGCTCCCGCAGGGGGTCGAGCGTCGAGGCCGCTTCCAGGTCGGACAGGATCGAGGCGCCCCGGCCGAGGCGCAGTTCCGCCTCCCAGTGGTCGGCCTGCGCCTGGGCGCGCGCGTTCTCCCACCAGACGGCGGCCGCGTCCGCGAAGTACGCGTCCCGTACGTCGGCGAGCGCGGGCCCCTCCCACAGCGCGAGCGCCTCGCCGAGCAGGGCGCTCGCCTCCTGCGGCGCGTCGGCGAGCGCGCGGGCGGCACGCGAGGCGAGGTCGGCGAAGCGGAGGGCGTCCACGCGTTCCCGGGGCAGGGCCAGCCGGTAGCCCGCCGGGGCGGACTCCAGGAGGCGCCCTTCGGGCAGGTTCTTGCGCAGCCGGTAGACCAGGGCGTGCAGGGAGTTGAGGGCGTTCGCGGGCGGGTGCGCGCCCCACAGGGCGTCGATGAGCTCGGCCGCCGGGACCGTGTCGCCCGCCGCGAGGGCGAGCCGGGCGAGCAGCGCTCTCGGCCTCGTACCGCCGATGGCGGCCGGAACTCCGTCGCCGTCGTAGACCCGGACCGGTCCGAGCAGTGCTGTGCGCATTCCCACGGGGTCAGTATCCCCGGCCGGGGCTGCGGCGCTGTGGGCCCTCACCCGGGCTCTCACCGGGGCCGCCGCCGACGGGTCCGCCGGGCCGGCGGATCCCCGGCTGTCCGCGCTCGCCCTGACCGTGGGCGCGGTGGCCGTCTCGGCCGGCCTGGGCGGCCAGGACCTCGCGCTGGACCGCACGGCCGCGCTCGCCTGGTTCCCGCGCCGGGTCGCGCACCTGGTGCTGGGCGGGGCGTCGGCCGGGGCGGCGCTGCTCGCGGTGCACGCGCTGAGCGGGCAGGAGCCGTCGGTGGGTCTGGTCGCGCGCGACACGGCGGGGCTGATGGGGCTGGTGGGGATCGGGGCGGCGTGCTGCGGGCAGCGGTACGCGTGGCTTCCGGCCTTCACCTGGCCGGCGGCGGCCTTCGTCGTACCGCCCGCGCCGAACGCAGCGACGCGGATCCTGACCTGGATGCTCTCCGCCCCGGACACGACGGTCGCCGCGTGGACGGCGGGGGCCCTGGGGGCCTGCGGTCTGCTGGCGTACGGAATCGCCGGGCCGCGGAGGTAGGGGCGGGGAGCCTCGCGGCGCCCGAAACCCGTACCGCGGCGGCCGGGCGCGCCCTAAGCTGACCGGCCGGGCCGCCCGGGGAGAGGTCGGCCCGTCGATCCGGGAAGCAGGAACGCACATGAACGGCACACCACCCGTCCGTATGGGCGCCTTCGCTCCGCTGAGCAGTCCGGGCTGGGCCGGGGCCGGGCAACAGCTCCTCGCCGGACTGGAGTTGGGGGTGCGGCACGCCAACGACTCCGGTGGTGTCGGCGGGCGGGAGATCGAGCTGCTGGTGCGGGACACCGCGGCCGATCCGCGGCGGGCCGCCCGTGCCGTGGACGAGCTGGCCGCGGCGGGTGTGGTGGCGCTGGCCGGTGAGTACCACAGCGTCGTGGCCCGGGCCGTCGCGACCCGTGCCGACGCCCGGCGCGTGCCGTACCTGTGCTCGTCGTCGGTTCTCGACGTACTGACCGAACAGCCCTCGGACTGGGTCGCGCGGCTCTCGCCACCGCAGTCGCGGGGATGGCGGGTGTACGCGGACCATCTGCGGGAGGCGGGGCACCGGAGGATCGCCGTCGCGACGCAGGACAGCGCCTACTGGGCGGCCGGGACCCGGATCCTGCGTGACTGTCTCGCCCCGCACGGCGGCGACGTCACCGAGGTCGACATGGGGACGCACTCGGTCGCCTCCGCGTGCGACGCGCTCGCCGCGGCCGGGGTGACCGCCCTCCTGCTGCTGGCCGGCCACCCCGAACCGGCACTTCCGCTCGTCTCCGCCGTACGCGGCGACCCACGGCTCGGGCACCTCCTCCTCGGCGCACCCGCCGGGCAGCCGGAACTGGAAGGGTGGGAGGGGCGGTCGGGGGCCGGCATCCCCTTCCTGCGCTACCTGCCCGAGCAGCTCGGGCCCCTCGGCGTCCGGGTCGGGAAGGAGCTGCGGGAACGTCTGCGCTCCGCACCGTCCTTCGTCGCCTTCGAGGGGTACGACTCGATCGCCGTCCTGACCGAGGCCCTGCGCACCCACGGCGCCGACCGCGCCCGCGTCGCCGCCTCCTGGCCGGTCCTCGCGGTCGACGGGACCCGGGGACCGATCCGCTTCTCCCGCACCCCGGGCAGCACGGTGTGGCAGTGGGCCGACGCCCCGGTACAGGTCGCCGACCGGGACCCGTCCGCCCCGGACCGCTTCCGGGTGCTGCGGTCCGGCCGGTGAAGACAGCGGCGGGCGGAGCGATGACTTCCCGCCCTGCCGGGAGTCTCCCCTCGACACCGGAACCCGACAGGAGACCCGCCCCGATGAAGTCCACCGACTGGCCCCTGGTCCACTCCGAGCGCGCCGCGCTGGCCGACGACCTCGCGCACCTCACCGACGAGCAGTGGCGAACGCGCTCCCTGTGCACGGAGTTGACGGTGCGTGAGGTGCTCGCGCACCTCACCGTCTCGGCGCGGCTCAACTCCGTGCGCTGGCTGGCGGGCGTCATCCGCTGCCGGTTCGACTTCGACAAGCAGGTCGCCGTACGGCTGGCGGAACAGCTCGGGGCGACTCCCGCCGAGACGCTGGAGCGGTTCCGGCAGTCGATCGGCAGCACGACGAAGCCGCCGCTGCCCGTCCTGGCCGTGCTCGGCGAGACGCTCGTGCACGGGCAGGACATCCGGCACCCGCTGGGCATCGCGCGCCGGCCGCCGGTCGAAACGGTCACGCGGGTCGCCGAGTACTACGCGGGCACCGACCTCGTCGTCCTCGCCAAAGGACGGCTGGGCGGCCTGCGGCTCGTCGCGGAGGACGGGCCCTTCACGACCGGTTCCGGGGCGCTCGTCTCGGGTTCGACCCTGGCTCTGGTCATGGCGATGACCGGCCGCACCGCGTACTGCGACGAACTCGAGGGCGAGGGCGTCGACCTGCTGCGCGAGCGCTGCGGGAGCGCGTGACCCGGACCGCGGGGGCGCGGGCGGCGGCCGGTCCTCAGGAGCACCCCGGGCACAGCCCCCGGTACGTGATCGCCGCCGCCGAGACCGTGAAGCCGTAGCGCTGGTCCGGCGGGAGGTCCGTCAGGGGGTCGCCCGCCGGGTGGACGTCACGGATGACGCCGCAGCCCGAGCACACCAGGTGCTGGTGCGGGCGGTGGGCGTTGGGGTCGTAGCGCTTGGCGCGGCCGTCCGTGGAGAGTTCGGTGACCTCGCCGAGCGAGACCATCTCGCCCAGCGTGTTGTAGACGGTCGCCCTGGAGATCTCCGGCAGGCGGCCCACCGCCAGCGCGTGCACCTCGTCGGCCGTGAGGTGGACGTGGTCGCCGTCGAGCACTTCCGCGACGACGCGCCGCTGCGAAGTCATCCGCCAGCCGCGCCCGCGCAGGCGCTCAAGCAGGTCACTCATGACGAACCACCCCGTCGGTGTCGAGAGACGGCCGCTGCCGCGCGTCGCGGAATCGCGCCGCCCTGTTGCGACGCGTTCAGGAGCCGTTGTCATATTTTTGACGAAACATGGAACAGGTGCGCTTCTTGACCTGGACCCAGTCCATCATAGGATCGCTTCTTGGCGACGGGCCACGGGCCACGCGACAGGACACGGCAGTCCGTACCGGCCACCGCTCATCGAAGTGCATGAGATCTGCTGCGATTTGCCGAGATTCACTGATCTGCCCAGCTGGAGAGGACCCCATGGCTGACAACCACGACGCGATCGTCACCGACCCGAAGCTTGAGGAGACCGAGGCGGCCGAGGCGACCGGCGGCTGCCCCGTCGCGCACGGACGCGCCGCGCACCCCACGCAGGGCGGCGGCAACCGGCAGTGGTGGCCGGAGCGCCTCAACGTGAAGATCCTCGCCAAGAACCCCGCGGTGTCCAACCCGCTGGGCGCGGACTTCGACTACGCGAAGGCCTTCGCGGCGCTCGACCTCGCCGCGGTCAAGCAGGACATCGCCGCGGTGCTCACCGACTCCCAGGACTGGTGGCCGGCCGACTTCGGCAACTACGGCCCGCTGATGATCCGGATGGCCTGGCACAGCGCGGGCACGTACCGCATCAGCGACGGCCGCGGCGGCGCCGGCGCCGGCCAGCAGCGGTTCGCGCCGCTCAACAGCTGGCCGGACAACGTCAGCCTCGACAAGGCCCGCCGGCTGCTGTGGCCGGTGAAGAAGAAGTACGGCCAGTCCATCTCCTGGGCCGACCTCCTGATCCTCACCGGCAACGTCGCCCTGGAGACCATGGGCTTCGAGACCTTCGGCTTCGCCGGCGGCCGCGAGGACGTGTGGGAGCCGGAGGAGGACGTCTACTGGGGCCCCGAGACGGAGTGGCTCGGCGGCGACACCCGCTACACGGGCGACCGCAACCTGGAGAGCCCGCTCGGCGCGGTCCAGATGGGTCTGATCTACGTCAACCCCGAGGGCCCCGACGGCAACCCGGACCCGCTCGCCGCCGCCCGCGACATCCGCGAGACCTTCCGCCGGATGGCGATGAACGACGAGGAGACCGTCGCCCTCATCGCCGGCGGCCACACCTTCGGCAAGACCCACGGCGCGGGCCCGGCGGACAACGTCGGCGACGACGTCGAGGCCGCCCCGATGGAGCAGCAGGGCCTGGGCTGGAAGAACACCTACGGCACGGGCGTCGGCAAGGACACCATCACGTCCGGTCTCGAGGTCACCTGGACCGCCACGCCCACCCAGTGGGGCCAGGGCTTCTTCAAGAACCTCTTCGAGTTCGAGTACGAGCTCACCAAGAGCCCGGCGGGCGCCCACCAGTGGATCGCCAAGGACGCCCCGGAGATCATCCCGGACGCCTACGACGCCGAGAAGAAGCACCGCCCGACGATGCTGACGACGGACCTGTCGCTGCGCTTCGACCCGGTGTACGAGCAGATCTCGCGCCGCTTCTACGAGAACCCGGACCAGTTCGCCGACGCGTTCGCCCGCGCCTGGTACAAGCTGACGCACCGTGACATGGGCCCCGTCGCCCGCTACCTGGGCCCGGAGGTCCCCTCCGAGGTGCTGCTGTGGCAGGACCCGCTGCCGGCGCGCGAGGGTGAGCTGCTGGACGCGGCCGACATCGCGGCGCTCAAGGAGCGGGTGCTCGGCTCGGGCCTCACGGTCGCGCAGCTGGTCTCCACCGCCTGGGCCTCGGCCGCCTCGTTCCGCGGCAGCGACAAGCGCGGCGGCGCCAACGGCGCCCGCGTCCGCCTGGAGCCGCAGCGCAACTGGGAGGTCAACAACCCGGACGAGCTCGCCCGGGTGCTGCGCGCCCTGGAGGGCGTCCGGGAGTCCTTCAACGCCCAGGGGGGCCGCCAGGTCTCACTGGCCGACCTGATCGTCCTGGCGGGCACCGCCGCGGTCGAGAAGGCCGCCAAGGACGGCGGCGTGGACGTCGAGGTCGGCTTCACGCCGGGCCGCGTCGACGCCTCCCAGGAGCAGACGGACGTCGAGTCCTTCGAGGCCCTGGAGCCCACCGCGGACGGCTTCCGCAACTACCTCGGCAAGGGCAACCGCCTCCCCGCCGAGTACCTGCTGCTCGACCGGGCCAACCTGCTCACGCTGAGCGCCCCGGAGATGACCGTGCTCGTCGGCGGTCTGCGGGTGCTGGGCGCCAACCAGGGCGGTTCGAAGCACGGTGTCCTCACCGAGCGCGTCGGCACGCTGACGAACGACTTCTTCGTCAACCTGCTGGACATGGGCACCGCGTGGAAGTCGACCTCCGCCGCGCAGGACGAGTTCGAGGCCCGCGACGCGAGCGGCGCGGTCAAGTGGACGGGCACCCGCGCCGACCTGGTGTTCGGCTCCAACTCCGAACTGCGGGCCGTGGCCGAGGTGTACGCGAGCGACGACGCCAACGAGAAGTTCGTCAAGGACTTCGCCGCCGCCTGGCAGAAGGTCATGGACCTGGACCGGTACGACCTGGTCTGAGGCCCCGCGTCACGGGAACGAGGGCCCGCCGGCGCCGAAGAGCGCCGGCGGGCCCTCTGCCGTGCTCCCCCGCAGGCGCGCGGTTGCCCCGTCCGGCGATCCGGGCGGCCCCCGGGTGGAACCGTTCGGGCCCGCCGGCCCCTCTGACCCTGCGTACGGCCCGCGTGCAGACCCGCGGGCCGGCCCGTGTACCGACGAGAGGAACCGCTGACCATGACGCGTCGCCTGCGTGCCCTGCTGCTGTCCGCCCTGCTGCTGGGGACGGGGTCGGTGATGTCGACCGCGCCGGCCTCCGCCGTCATCGGCGGCGCGAAGAGCACGTACGGCCCCTGGGCGGTACGCATGCTCGTCGACGGAAAACCGGCCTGCACCGGGACCGCCGTCACGGACCAGTGGATCCTCACCGCCTCGCACTGCTTCTACGAGCAGGCGCAGCCGGTCGCCGACAAGCGGATCTCGTTCAAGGTCGGCAGCCTCGACGTCCGCAAGGGCGCCACCGTGCGCCCGCTGGCGGGGAAGCGGGTGGGCAGCGCGAAGGCCGACATGATGCTGGTCAAGGTCGCGCCGATGGGGGTCCGCGCCGCGAAACTGGCCACCGGTCCCGTCCGGCCCGGTCTGAAGGTCCGGCAGTACGGGTGGGGCGCGACCTGCACCACCGACGAGGACGCCTGCCAGTCCCCCGTGCTCAAGCAGTCGGACCTCAAGGTCGTCCGGCCGGACGACCCCCGGTGCTCGGGCCACACCCTGCCCGGCGGCCCGGACTTCTGCATGGTGAAGGGGACCGGCATCCCCGCCGGGGGCGACTCCGGCGGGCCGGTCATGAGCATCGCCCCGCAGGGCCAGGAGGTGCTGCTCGGCGTCTTCAACGGTTCCGACCGGGAGCAGAGCGCCGAGGCCGGGGAGGTCTCGCAGCAGCTCGCCTGGATCCGCTCGGTGACCCGGCGCTAGCCGGTCCCGCCCCTTCCGGTCCGGGCGGCGCGGCGCACCCCCCGGGCGGCGGCGGGCGCCAACTCGCCGGTGTAAACACGGAAGTTGGTGGGGAAGGGGCGGGAGACACCGTACTACTCCCCAGTACGGCCCCGTCCCGAGGGAGAGCGCCGCGCATGAACACGCCCGACAGTGCGGAATGCGGCCGTGCGGAACGCGAGAGCGCCGTGCGCGCGGGTGCCGTGAACGGCAGTGCCGTACGCATGAGTGCCACCGGTGGCGGCGCCGTGCGCGACTACGACGTCGTCGTCAGCGGGGCGAGCCTCGCCGGGTGCGCCACGGCGATCCTGCTCGCGCGGCGCGGGGTGCGCGTCGCGCTGCTGGAGCGCCACGCGGACCCGGCCGCGTACAAGACCCTGTGCTCGCACTCCTTGACGGCCTGCGCCCACCCGGTGCTGACCGAGCTGGGACTCGTACCGGTGCTGGAGCGGGCGGGGGCCGTGCCCAACAAGGCGCGCTGGCACACCCGGTGGGGGTGGATCGAGCCGTGGGGCGCGGGGGCGGACGGGGAGCTGCCGATCGGGTACAACATCCGGCGCAGCACGCTGGACCCGCTGATCAGGTCGCTGGCGGCGGACACTCCGGGGGTCGACCTGCTGCTCGGGCACCGGGTGACGGGGCTGCTGCGGGAGGGCGCCGGGGCGCGCGTCGCGGGCGTGCGGGTGACGGCGGCGGACGGGGAGAGCGAGCTGCGGGCCCGGCTGGTGGTCGGGGCGGACGGCAAGGACTCGGCGGTGGCGAGGCTGGCCGGGGTGCCGGTGCGGGAGCACCGGAACGGGCGGTTCGGGTATCTGGCGCACTACCGCAACCTGGTGCTGCGGGACGGGCTCAGCCACGCCTGGTTCCTCGAACCGGACATGGCGTACGCGTTCCCCAACGACGACGGGGTGACGGTGCTGACCGTGCTGCCGGACAAGAAGCACCTGCCCGCCTTCCGGGAGGACCTGGAGGGCAGCTTCCTCGCCTTCGTCCGCGCGCTCCCGGACGCTCCGGACATCGACGCGGCCGAACGCGTCACGAAGATCACCGGCACGGTCGACTACCCGCTGCACAGCCGCAGGCCGACCGCTCCGGGCCTCGCGCTCGTCGGCGACGCGGCGCTGACCGGCGATCCGCTGTGGGGGGTGGGGTGCGGGTGGGCATTGCAGTCCGCGCAGTGGCTGGCCAGGGCGGTCGCCCCGGCCGTCGCGGGGCGGGTCGAGCTGGACCGGGCGCTGGCGGTGTACGCCAGGAACCACGGGCGGCGGCTGCGCGGCCATCAGTTCCTGGCGGCGGACTTCGCGGCGTCGCGGCCGTTCAACCCGGTGGAGCGGCTGATGTTCTCGGCGGCCGCGCGGGACACGGCGGTGGCGCGGCACATGCATCTGTTCGCGTCGCGGCTGATCGGTCCGGCGCGGTTCCTGAGCCCGGCGGCGCTCGCGAAGGCGTCGGTGGTCAACGTCCGGCACCGGCGCCGGGCGGGGGCGGGGGCCGGGTACGTCAGCGGGGGGCGAGGTCGTCGAGTTCCGCGGTGAACAGGAGGGCGGGGTCGAACCCCATGCCGGCGAAGTGCCCGGCGAGTTCCAGGGACAGGACGCCGTGCAGCCGGGTCCAGAACGCCAGGGCGAGACGCAGTGCCGCGGGCGGTGCGGGGTGCCCGGCGGCCCACTCGCGGTGCCCGGCGAGGAAGCCGGGGGCGGGGGGCGTGGCCGGGCGCGCGGCGAGGGCGGCGGTGCACGCGTCGAGGAGTGTCTTCATGATCGCGTCGGAGACGCCGGTGACGTCGTCGGGGGCGTGGTAGCCGGGGACGGGGGTGCCGTAGACGAGGAGGTACCGGTGGGGGTCCTCCAGCGCCCAGTCGCGCAGGGTGTGGGCGAGGGCGCGCAGGTCGGCGCCCGTGGCGGCGGTGTCGTGCAGGGTGTCGGCGAGGCTCCGGTAGGCCTCTTTGACCAGTTCGGTGATCAGGTCGTCGCGGCTCGCGTAGTAGCGGTAGAGGGCGGGGCCGCTCATGCCCATCCGCTTGGCGATGGCGTTGAGGGAGAGCGCTGAGGCCCCGGCCGTGGCGACCTGCTGCCAGGCGTGTTCCTTGATCTCCGCGCGGACCTGGGCGCGGTAGCGCTCGCGCGGGGACTCCGCGGCCGCCCGCTCCTCCTTCTTCACCACGGCTCGCCGCCCTTTCCGCCGGTCACCCAATTTTCGTTAGAACCTATCACGGAACTATTGACCCCTCACGTTCGAGGCAGTTATACCTTGTAACGAACAAAGCGGCTTGTAGCTCCAGCGCCGCGATCCGCCCTTTCTGCCACCGACCTGACGAGGGGACACCCATGTCCGCGATCCGCAGCACCCGCGCCGCCCTGCTCGCCGTCTCGCTGCTCGCCACCGGCGCCCTGGGCGCAGCGGCGGCACCGGCGGCGGCGACGCCCACCGGCTCCGCCACCTCGCTCACCTGCAAGGGCAAGGGCGTCGACCCCGGCGCCCGGGTCCGCCACCGCACCGAGATCGTCGTCCACGCGCCCCTGCACACCGTCTGGAAGCTCCAGACGGACGTGGAGCGCTGGCCCTCCTGGCAGCCCGGCATCACCGATGTGCGGCGCCTGGACCACGGCCCGTTCCGGGCGGGCTCGGCGTTCCGCTGGACGACACCGATTCCGCCCAACCCCTCGACGCCCGCCACCAGTCTGGAGATCACCTCGACCGTCCGGCAGGCCAAGCGCGGCTCCTGCATCCGCTGGACCGGACCGGCCGTCGGCGAGGGCCTGCGCATCGACGGCGTGCACGTGTGGAGGTTCACCGAGGTCAGGGGCGGGGTCCGGGTCACCACCGAGGAGACGCACACCGGCGCGGTGGTGGACGCCCACGAGGACGCCGCCCGAGCGGTCCTGCGCGAGGGCCTGGAGAAGTGGCTGCGCGACCTCAAGGCCGCGGCGGAGTCCGGCGGGCGCTGAAAGCTGCTCCCCCAGCCGGGCCTCCCCCCGCCGGACCTCACCGAGTCGCCGGACCGCACCGGGCTGCCGGGGACCGCACCGGGCCCCCGGGCCTCCCGCACCGCCCGGCCTCACCGGAGAGCGGCGAACGTGCCCTCGCGTGTCGTCGTGTCGGGGGCGGTCCAGGGGGCGGTGACGTAGGCCCGGGACCCGTCCGCCGCCGGCGCGCCCAGGACGCGCGTCACCGCGAGGGTCAGCGCGCCGGACGCCTCCCCCGTGCCCACGACGAGGGTCGTGGCGTGCGGCTCCTCGTGGACGTCGCGTACGTCGCCGGGGACGAGTCCGGCGGGGAGCGCGGGACCCGTGGTGCGGGCGGTGACGGTGGGGTCCGGGGTGTCGCTCAGGTTCTGGTGCTGCGGCTCGGACCGGTTCTGGAGCAGGGCGAGCAACTGGGCGACGAGGACCGGGTCCCGCGGGCCGTCGTACACCCAGCGCTTCCCCAGCACCCCGTGCTCCATCGTGCCGATGAGGGCCTGCTCGGCGGCCCCTTCGAGCGGTGCGCCGCGATAGGTGACGGGGACGTGGTACGTGACCGGGCTCGCCCCGGACGTGTCCGTCACCACCATGAACTCCAGGCCCACTTCGCCCTCCGGGTCCTCCAGCCGGAAGCCGCCGGCCTTGGCCAGCTCCGGGGCCGAAGCGCCCTGGTACCAGGGGCGGGTGGGCAGCCACGCGGTGAGGAGTTCGAGTTTGGTGGGGGTCACTGTGGTGTGGTGGATGGTCGCCATGCGGGGAAGGTACACGGCTGTCGCCGGCG
This sequence comes from Streptomyces sp. NPDC088745, assembly GCF_044751045.1. Taxonomy (NCBI): domain Bacteria; kingdom Bacillati; phylum Actinomycetota; class Actinomycetes; order Kitasatosporales; family Streptomycetaceae; genus Streptomyces; species Streptomyces sp. NPDC088745. Next base: position 54,381 of record NZ_JBIVLB010000006.1, on the reverse strand, counting down.
CCTTCCCCGCGGGACGCGCCCAAGGGGCTCGGGAAGTCGTCCGTACGTCCCGCCCCTCCGCCTCAGGGAGCCATCTCGTACGTGCCCGACAGCGCCTCGACCTGCTGCCAGACGCGGGCCGAGCGCTCCTCGTCCACGGCGGGCCGGCGGACGGCCGCGAGCGCCCAGTCCTGCTGCGCCCCGGTGGCCGAGTCCTTGCCGTACAGCTCCACGGCGTGGGCCGAGAAGTCCCGTACCAGGACGGCGAAGAGCTCGTCGAGCACGTCCTCGTCGAGGCCCGTCAGCTTCGCCTGCTCCAGGATGAGCTGGCCGTGCACGACGAGCGCGAAGAGCTGGCCGACGGCGAGAAGGAGGTCCAGGTCGCGGCTCTGCTCCTCGTCCGGGGCGGCGGTCCTCACGAACTCGCACAGCGCGTCGGCCTGTTCGCGCAGCCGGGCCACGTTGGGCAGGCTCGCGTACGCGTCGAACGCCGGGCGCCAGTCGTGGAAACGGACCGCGCCGAGGCCCCGGGCGGGTCCCTGACGGAAGAGGAAGTCGTCATCGGCCGCGTCGCGGCGGGTCGGGACGCCCTCGTAGGGGGCCGGGTCCAGGAGGTGGTTCTTCATGAACTTCAGGATCAGGGCGAGGTTGACGTGGACCGTGCCCTCCAGCTTGGGCAGGCCGCGGATCTCGACCGCCGCCTGGGCGAAGTAGTTGTCCTTCTCGAAGCCCTTGGCGGCGATGACGTCCCACATGAGGTCGATGACCTTCTCGCCCTCGGTGGTCACCTTCATCTTCGTCATGGGGTTGAAGAGCAGGTAGCGGCGGTCGTCGGGGCCGGCCGTGCGGAAGTAGTCGACGGCGCGGTCGCTGAAGAGCTTCATGCCGACCAGCCGGACGTACGCGTCGGTCAGCTCGCGGCGCACGTGCGGGAACGCGGTGACGGGGCGGCCGTACAGGATGCGGTTGCTCGCGTGGGTGACGGCCTCGTACATCGCGTGCTCGCAGATGCCGATGGAGGCGGTGCACAGGTTGAACTTGCCGACGTTGACGGTGTTGAGCGCGGCGTCGAAGGCGGCGCGGCCGGTGTGCAGGACGTCGGCGGCGGTGACCGGGTAGTCCGCCAGGCGGAACTCGCTGACGTACTTCGAGGAGTCGACGACGTTCTTGACCAGGTGGTACGCCTCGTGGCGGCTGTCGGCGGCGAAGAAGACGTAACCGTCGGGGCCCTCGACGTCGGTGCGGCGGCCGAAGACGGAGACCAGGCCCGCCGCGTTGCCGTTGCCGATGTAGTACTTGGAGCCGGTGGCGCGGAAACCGCCGTCGGCGTCCGGGGTGAGCAGCATGTCGGTGTGGTAGATGTCCGCGCCGTGCGACTTCTCGGAGAGGCCGAAGGCGAAGACCTCGCCCTGGTCGAGGAGGGCGGCCGCGCGGGCGCGGGCGTCGGCGTTCTCGCTCTGCCAGACCGGGCCGAGGCCGAGGACGGTGACCTGCCAGGCGTACCAGTAGTCGAGCCCGTAGAAGCCGAAGATCTCGTTGAGGGCGGCGATGCGGGCGGTGTCCCACCGCTTGTCGGGGTTGTCCCCGGCGTCCGCGGCCGGGGTGAGGAAGGTCGCGAACAGTCCCTCCTTCGCCGAGAACGCGAGGAAGTCCGCCAGCCAGGCGCGGCTGCGGTAGTCCTCGATGAGCCGGCGCTTGCCGCGTGCCTCGAACCAGTCGACGGTGGCGCGCAGCAGCCTGCCCGTCTCGGCGTCGAAGCCCTGGGGGTCGTAGGTCTGCGGGTTGAAGAGGAGGGGGGCGGCGGCCATGGGGGGTGCCTTTCGGGGAGGGTACGGGCGGACGCGTCGAGACGCTCTTCCAGCGCGATCCTGCTATGCAACTTGTTGCACAAACAAGGCGGTGGCGCCGGTTGAGACACGGCTCACGGCGGGGGCCCGGCGCGCACCGCGTGCGGGGCCGGGCGGCCGGCCCCGCGTGTGCGGGCCGCCCGCCCGGCTCCGCGTCAGCGGACCACGTCGAAGACGTTCTTCTGGATGCCGTTGGCGTACGCCTCGTGCTCGACCAGCCGCAGCTTGCGGGCGTCCTTGTCGGCGGTGCTGAACAGCCGCTTGCCCGCGCCCAGCAGGAACGGGAAGACCAGGAGGTGGTAGCGGTCGATCAGGTCCGCGTCGGCGAGGGAGCGGGTGAGGGCGGCGCTGCCGTGGACGACGACCGGGCCGCCCTCGGTCCGCTTCAGCGCGGCGACCTCCTCCAGGGAGCGCAGGATGCTCGTCTCGCCCCAGTTCGGGACGAGGGCGTCCTCGGCGAGGGTGGTGGAGACGACGTACTTGGGCAGGGTCCTGTACCGGGCGAAGTCCTCCATGTCCGGCCACACCGCGCTGAACGCCTCGTAGCTGGTGCGGCCGAGCAGCATGGCGGCGGCCTCCCGCTGCTCCCGGTCCTTGATCTCGTAGGCCTCCGGCAGGAACTCGATGTCCTTGAAGGTCCATCCGGAGTTGCGGTAGCCCTCCTCGCCGCCCGGGGCCTCGACGACGCCGTCGAGCGAGACGAAGGCGGTGCTGATCAGAGTGCGCATGTGGTGACTCCCCTGGACGCAGGGGGCGTGAGTGCCCCTGTGCTCGTTGTTCCGGGCACATTGTCACGCGGTGGACCGTCGGTGCGGTCCGCCGGCCGTCGCACCCGGCCGCTCCGCCGGCCGGGGCCCTCCGCACCCCCCGCCTTCGCGCAGGCGGGCGGTGTGCAGAATGAGGCCATGCCGATAACGATCACCCCTCAGACGGCAACCGTCGACGACGCGGCGCAGATCAGCCGGACCCTGGCCCGCGCGTTCGCCGACGACCCGATGATGCTGTCGTTCTTCACCGATGACGCCACCCGCGAGGACTCCCTCGCGCGGTACTTCAGCACCCTGTTCACCCGGCAGTACGTCCTGCACGGGCTGTGCGAGCGCACCGCGTCGGCGGCGGCCTTCTGGGTGCCGGCCCAGGCCCAGGAGAAGGCCGTTCCGGACGCGGCGACCATCGAGGTGCTGACGGGCATCCTCGGGGAGCGGGCCGAACAGTTCGGCGCCGCCGTGCGGACCGCCGCCCAGCACGCCCCGCAGGAGCCGCACTGGTCGCTGGCGCTCATCGGCGCGGACCCGGAGGCACGTGGCCAGGGGCACGGGTCGGCGCTGCTGCGCTCGGGGCTCGCGCAGGCCGACGCGGCGGGTCAGCCGGTGTACCTGGAGTCCTCCAAGCCGTCGAACGTACCCGTCTACGAGCACTTCGGCTTCCGCGTGCGCGAGGAGTTCGAGCTGCCGGGCGGCGGTCCGACGCTGTGGGGCATGTGGCGCGAGCCGCAGGCGGACGCCGCGGAGTAGGCCCTCACAGGTGGCGCGAGCCGCGGGCGGACGCCGCGAAGCAGGGCTCGCAGGCGGCGGGAAGTGGGCGCGCTCCGGGGGCTGTTGGCCGCCTCCGGTTCATCCGCTCCTTGCCGGGAGGTCATGCGGCCCGGTGATCATCGGCCGCATGAACCTCCTCACTCAGGCCCCCGCCCGGCTCCTGCGCCCCGCCGCCGCCGGTCCCGCGCTCGCGCTCGCGGTCTCGGCCGCGCTGCTGTCCCCCGCCGCTCCGGCGCACGCCGCCGACGGCGCCGTTTCGTACGAGGTGAAGATCAACCTCACCGCCGCCGCGCTCGACGGCTCGCACGCGCCGAGTGCCGCGGTGCGCAAGGCCTTCGGCATCACCGGTGCGGCCAAGGCCCGTTCGTACAGCTACTACGACACGGACGACCGCGCGCTCGACGCCAAGGGGTGGAGCGTACGCCTGCGCCACAAGGACGGCTCGTCCTTCGAGGAGACGTACAAGAAGCGCTTCCCGGTGACGGACGGCGACCTCGACGCGGCCCTGAAGACGGCCCGCGCGGCGGGCTTCGACAGCGGCGACTCCGCGTACAAGACGGAGGTCGACTGGGGGTACGCCAAGCAGACCCTGAGCTTCAGCAACGAGACGAAGCGCAGCGCCAAGAACTACCCCGGCACCTCCCTCCCGTCCGGCGACACCGGCCGCGGCTGGCTGGTCGCCGACGCCCCCGGCAAGCTGAAGGACGCGACGAACGCGCTGGGCTCCTCGCGGGCGCACGGTCCGGTGACGGCGAAGGTGTACGGCGGTGCGTGGGGCGGCTCCGACGACGCGAGCATCGAGGTCCTGCCGGTCGTCGGCGCGGGCGGCACGGGCACGGAGTACGTGGTGGAGCTCTCCTTCAAGACGGACTCCCGGACGGACGCCGCCGAACTGCACCGGAAGTCCGTCGCGGCCGCCGAGGCCAACGGGTGGCTGTACCGGGGCGACATCCTGAAGACACAGCTCATCCTCGACCGCTACTGATACCGACGGCTCACGGCGTTCGCCGGTCGCGCGGACGGACCCCGTCCGCGCGGCCGGCGTTCCAGCCGGCCCGGCGGGATCGTCCGCGCCGCCCCGCGGGGCGGCCGGCCCGGTGCCGGGCACGAGCGCGACCGCGGCGCCGCCCGGACCCGGCACCGGGCGCACGCGCGGGTTCACCCAGGAGTCGTCCCGGCGTCACGTCCGCGTCGCTCGTCGTTGAGCGGTGCCGCTGATCATGGCGCTGTCGCCGTGGGCTTCCACCACGGGCGAAGTGCTGTGAAGTTCCGAGGGAGTTGTCCTGCTCATGAATCCGCGTGCCCTGCGTCGCCCCGCCGCCGTCGTGCTGCCGATGTCCACCGTGCTCGCGCTGACCACCGTGGTGGGGACCGCCGACGCGACTGCTCCCACGCATCACCGGCCCGACGGGCCGCGCGTCGTGTCGACGGCGACGCTGCCGGACATACCGCTCGCGAAGTTCAGCAACCGCCTGCTGCCCGGCACCGTGCACGACGACCGCGGCGTGGACCTCGGCGGCATCGGCAGCGACCTGTATCCGGCGGGGCGGCACGGGGAGTTCTGGACCGTGACCGACCGGGGGCCCAACGGGCAGATCGAGGTCGGCAAGGAGAAGCGGCGGACGTTCCCGGTTCCCGGGTTCAATCCGGCGATCGTGAAGATCAGGGCCGTGGGCGGACGCGTCGAGGTGCTGCGGTCCATTCCGCTGACGACGGCGAAGGGCAGGCCCGTCACCGGGCTGCCGAACCAGGCCGGGCGCGACGAGGCTCCGTACGACTACAAGGCCGCCAAGCCGCTGACGTACAACCCCGATGGGCTGGACACCGAGGGGATCGTCCAGGACCGGGACGGCAGCTTCTGGCTGGTCGACGAGTACGGGCCCTCGCTGGTGCACGTGTCGGCGCACGGGCGGGTGCTGGAGCGGCACGTGCCGAAGGGGCTGAACCTGAAGGGGGCCGGGTACCGGGTGGTCGAGTCGCTGCCGGCGGTGTTCCTGAAGCGGAAGATCAACCGGGGGTTCGAGGGGCTGGCGCTGCTGCCCGACGGGGACCTGGTGCTCGGGCTGCAGAGCCCGCTGCTGAATCCCGGCAAGGAGTCCGTGGAGGAGTCCCGGACGACGCGGCTGCTGCGCTTCTCGCCGCGCCGGGGGAAGGTCACGGCGGAGTACGTGTACCGGTTCGACCCGGTGGGCGTCGTGGAGCCCGGGCAGAAGAAGACCTCGGAGCTGAAGATCTCCGCGCTGGTCGCGCTCGGCGGGAACCGGCTGCTGGTGCAGGAGCGCACGGACAAGTCCACCCGGCTGCACGAGGTGCGGCTGCGCCCGGGCAACGACATCCTCCGCACCCGCTGGGAGTCCGCCGCGAAGCCCTCGGTGGAGGAGCTGCCCGAGCCGGCCGGGGCCGGGGTTCCCGTGCTGCCCAAGCGGCTCGTGGCCGACCTGAACGGGGTCAAGGGCGTGCCCGGCAAGATCGAGGGCATCGCGGTGGAGGGCGACCGGACGCTCGTCCTGCTGAACGACAACGACTTCGGCATGACGGACGGGCCGCGTGCCTTCGACGCGAAGGGGCGGCTCGTCGACAGCCGGGTCGAGACCACGCTGGTACGGGTGCGGCTGCCGCACCCGGTGCGCTGAGCGCGACGCGTCGCGGGGCCGGGCGCACGCACGACGGCCACACCGGCGCACGGTGGTCCTCGTGCGTCGCCCGGAGCGGTGGCGGACCGGCGCGGACCGGCCGGTGAGGCGGAGGCGGAGGCGGACGGGAGGCGGAAGACCGCGGTTCCCGGGTGCTTAATCGTTTCCGTTCCGGTCGGCGGGACGGGAGGATACGGGGGACCTCACCAGGAGAAATCCCATGTCTGCCACCCTTCTTCGTCTCGACCGTCTCATGCAGCCCGGCGACCTCGTCAAGGCCGTCGAGATCGGCCACGTCACGCGCCGGACCCACCCGGAACTGCCGCTGTCGATCTACGCGTACACCCGTTCCTGCCAGTACGAACAGGCCTGGACGGACGTCACCTCGCGCTGCCGCGGTCTGGTCGTCGACGACGCGACGGGCGAGGTGGCCGCGCTGCCGCTGCCGAAGTTCTTCAACGCGGCCGAGCACGCGCTGGGCCGCCCGTACGCCCCGGCGCTCCCCGACGAGCCCTTCGAGGTGTACGACAAGGTCGACGGCAGCCTCGGCATCGTCTTCCACCACTCGGGGCGCTGGCACGTCGCGTCCAAGGGCTCCTTCACGAGTGAGCAGGCCGCCTGGGCGGGCCGCCGGCTCGCGGGCCGGGACACGAGCGGGCTCGTCCCGGGCACGACGTACCTCGCGGAGATCCTCTACCCCGAGAACCGCATCGTCGTGAACTACGGCGACCGGCGCGACCTCGTCCTGCTGGCCGCGTACGGCCCGGACGGCACCGAGGTCCCGCTCGCCGAGGCCGCCGCCGGCTGGGCGCCGATCGGTTCGGTGGTACGGGTGTGGCCCGCGATGCCGCTGGCCGACCTCATGGAGCTCACCGCGTCCAGCACGCTGCCCGGTGGCGGCGCCGCCACCGGCACCGACGCCGAGGGCTTCGTGATCCGCTTCGCCTCCGGCCTGCGCGCCAAGGTCAAGATCGCGGAGTACGTCCGGCTGCACAAGGTGCTCACGGGGGTCACCGAGCGGGACGTCTGGCGGGGTCACGGCATCCAGCGCTTCCGGGACGCCGGCCGGCCGCCGAAGCAGGTCGCCCAGGCGGTCGGCTGCACGGTCGCGGAGGCCGCCACGGGAGCCCCGCTGGAGGACCTGCTGGAGCAGGTGCCGGACGAGTTCGACGCCTGGGTGCGCGGGGTGACCGCGGCCCTCGAGGAGGCCCTCGCCGACCGGGAGCGGGCCATCGACGCCGCGTATGCGACGATCGCTCACCTCGGCGACGACCGGGCGGCCTTCGCCCGCGCCGCCCAGGCGCTGCCGGACCGCGCGGTGCGGGCCGCGATGTTCCAGCGGCTGGCGGGCCGACCGACCGACCTCGTGGTGTGGCGTGCGCTGAAGCCGGCGGCCGCCGACCCGTTCACGACCGATGAGGACAGCTGAACCATGCCCGACACCCCCCTTCCCGAGCCCGGGGCCGAGGCCGCGACGGCGGCCGAGGACGTGAGCGAGGACCGGGCCGGCGCCCCCGCGCGCCTGCCCGTCGTCCACGTGATGACCGGCCTTCCCGCCTCCGGCAAGACCACCGCCGCCCGCGCCCTCCAGGCCGAGTCCGACGGCGGCATGCGGCGCGTCAACCTCGACGACCTGCGCGCCATGCTGGACCTGCCGTCGAAGCGGGAGCGCGACGAGTCCCCGGAGGGCCGGGCCCGTTCCTGGGCCCGTGAACAGACCGTGCTCGCCGTCCAGGACGAGGCGGTCCGCGCGGCCGTGCACGGCGGCTTCGACGTGGTCGTCGACAACACGCACCTCACCTCGCACGTCCCCAAGCGGCTGAAGGCGGCGGTGGCGGGGCGGGCTACCTTCGTGGTGCACGACTTCACCGGCGTACCGGTGGAGGAGTGCGTACGGCGGGACGCCGCGCGGGCGAACCCGGTCGGCGAGGAGATCATCCGCATCCTCGCCGACAAGCACGCCAAGGCCACCAGGGGCGGCTGGCGGCTCACCGACGCCTGGTTCAACGACCAGGCGGAGGTGGCCCCCTACGTCCCGGACCCGGCCCTGCCCTCCGCCGTGATGTGCGACATCGACGGCACGCTCGCGCTGACCGGCGACCGTGGCCCGTACGACTTCACGCGCTGCGGCCTCGACGTCCTGAACCCCTCCGTGCGGGACGCGCTGCTGGCCTTCCGGCAGACGTACGGCGACACGCTCGTCCTGCTGTCGGGGCGGAGCGAGGAGTTCCGGGAGCAGACCGAGGAGTGGCTGAAGCGCCACCAGGTGCCGTACGACGAGCTGTGGATGCGGCCCGCCAAGGACCAGAGGCGCGACGACCTGGTCAAGGCCGAGCTGTTCGACGCACATGTGCGGGAGCGGTTCGCGGTGCGGGTGTCGCTGGACGACCGGGACCGGGTGGTCGAGCTGTGGCGGCGGATGGGTCTGCCGACCTGGCAGGTGAACTACGGCGCGTTCTGAGCGGGAACGGCGGCGGCCGGGACGCCCCGTCCGCCGCCCGGGGCGGGGCGGCCGTCGGTCAGGCGCCCCAGCCGCCGCCCACCGCCCGGCTCGACAGGTACGCGTCGCGCAGCGCCTTGCGCAGGCCCGGGACCATGCTCTCGTCGTAGTACGCGGCCAGGGCCGTCAGGGTGTCGCGGTGTTCGCGGCGGTCCTTGGCGGTGAACACGCTCGGCACCTCGGCCTCGGCCGCGAAGACCGCCGTCGTCAGCTCGTCCGCCGGCACGGCGGCCGGACCGGTGTTCCGCAACACCGCGTCACGGACGCCCCGTTGCAGGTCCAGCACCTGCCTCGGGTCCTTGACGTGGACGCGGTCGAAGGGGAGCACGCCCAGCTTCTTCTGGCGCTCGACGGTGATCACGCCCGCCGCGGCGAGCTGCTCGCGGACGGGCTTCGCGGCCGTCGCCGCCTTGTGGTGCACGAACGGGAGCCAGCTCTTCGGGCTGTCCGCGGGCAGGTCGTGCCAGACCTCGGCGAGGAAGGCGTCCCCCGTCGGGCCGGTGCCGCGCCGGCGGACCTTCTCGCCCTCGACGCTCAGGTGCTCGGCGAGGGCCAGTTCGTGGAGGGCGGCGGCGCGCAGCAGTTGGCCGCGGCCCTGGACGTTGACGAGTTCGACCGTGCCCTCGTCGACGGTGTGACAGAGCAGACAGAGCCGCTGCGGCAGGGACAGTTGCATCTTCCGGCCTCCGGGAGTGAGGAGTTGCGAAGCGGTGGCCGGCGGCGGCGCTGCCTGCGCCGTGAACCGCTGGCCCGAAGGCCGCCGGCCCGTGGAGTCTTCCTCATACAGCCGTCGCCGAACGACGAACCCGGCCGGGAACACGCCGGTGAGCTCCGGGCGCGGCCGGTCTCAGCCCAGCGCCCGCCTGATCAGGTCGGTGAGACGGGACTCGGTCGCGGGGGTCAGGGCGGTCACCGCGTACGTGGTGGGCCACAGGGTGTCCTCGTCCAGGGCGGCCTGGTCGCTGAAGCCGATCGTGGCGTAGCGGGCCTTGAACTTGGCCGCGCTCTGGAAGAAGCAGACCATCCTGCCGTCCCGGCAGTACGCCGGCATGCCGTACCAGAGCCTGGCCTTCAGTTCCGGGGCGGTCCTCCGCAGGAGCTGGTGGAAGCCCTCGGCCAGGACGCGGTCGGTGCCGTCGAGTTCGGCGATCCTCGCGAGGACGTCCTGCTCCGCCTGCGCCTCCTTGTCCGCCTGCGACTGGCGGCGCGCGGCCGCCTTCAGCTCGCGGGCGTGGTCCTTCATCGCGGCCCGCTCCTCTTCGCTGAACCCGTGGAAAGACGTGGCAGAACTGGTCATGGTCACTCCCTGATGTCAGTGGCCCGGCGGGCCGTTCGCTGTGGTCACAGCCTCCCTCGGGACGGCCCCCGCGCGCCTCCGTGGTGAGCACGGAACGCACCACGGAATGCGTCTGGGACGGAGCGGGACCCGGCTTCTCGGCATCGTTCCGGCATCCTCGCCGAAAAAAACTTCCTCACCGGTGCCCCCGGACCGCACAACTCTCGCCGCGCCCCGCACGTCTCCCGGGTGTGGCGGTACGGGTGGAGCGAGGCGGAGGGCAGGCTCGAATGGTGTGGACGACGGGTGCGCAGGTGGACGTGCCGGCGCGGTACGCGGCGGTCTTCGAACCCGGCGACCCGGCCCGGACGGGCCGGCTGGGGCCGGTCACGGTCAGCCCGGGCCGCATCGCCGCGCAGGCGTACGACGGCGACGCGGCCTTCGACACGGTGGTCACCTTCGCGGAGCTGGACGAGGACGAGTGGGACCGGCTGTGGGAGTGCGTGGCCGAACGCCCCTCCGTGCTGGAGGGCGTGCTCGGCGGCGACCTGCCCCCCGGCCTGCTGGAGGCCGCCGAGGACGCCCGCGTACGGCTCCTGCCCGGCTACGGGGACCTCGAAGGAGCCTGCGGCTGCGAGGAGTTCGAGGACCCGTGCTCCCACGCGGCGGCGCTCTGCCACCAGGTGTCCTGGCTCCTGGACGAGGACCCGTCGCTGCTCCTGCTGATCCGGGGGCGGGACCTGCGCCGGGCGCGGGAGGAGCTGACGTCCGTCGTGCTGATGCAGGCGATGGCCGGGGCGGTGGACGGCCCCGAGGAGCCCGGGGAGGACGCCGTACGGCAACCGCTTCCGGACGGCACTCCCGCCCGGGAGGCGTACGCCGCGCCCCCGGCGCCCCTCCCGCCGCTGCCGCCGCTCCCCCGCCCCGCCGCCCGCCGGACCGGGCCGCCGCCGGGGGCCGGGGCCGACCCGCTCGCCCCGCTCGTCGTCGACGCGGCCTCCCGGGCGCGCGAACTCCTCGCCCATCTGCACGGGTTCCGTCCCTCGGCGCCGCTCGCGCTGGACGCGGCACGGGACGCGGTACGGATCGCCGCCACGCACCCGGACCCCCGGGCCGCCGCGCGCCTGCGGGAGGCGTCCGGCGCGCCGGAACGGTTCGACCGGGCGGTGCGGGCCTGGCGGTTCGGCGGCCCCGCCGGGCTCGACGTCCTGGAGACCTCCTGGACACCGCCGCGACAGGACCTCGCGCGGGCCCGCACCACCCTCGCCGCGGACTGGGCGCAGGACGAACTGCCCGCACTGGAGGTGACCGACAACCGGGTGACGCTCGGCGGCCGGGGCCTCCAGCTCCGGTACGGGCGCGACGACCGCTGGTACCCCTACCAGCAGGAGGGCGGGACGTGGTGGCCGAGCGCCGCCCCCCACCCGGACCCGGCCGACGCCCTGGCCGCCCTCCTGGAGGACTGAACCCAGCCGACGGCCGGGGGCGGCGCGCCCGCACCCCTTTCCCCGAGGAGTACCCGTGCGCACCCTGTACGTCGTCACCCATCCCGAAGCCACCCACCACGTCGAGGGGCTCGTCGGCGGCTGGTACGACTCGCACCTGACTCCCGCGGGGCTCCGCGCCGCCGGGGCCGTCGCCCGTGAGCTGCGGTCCCGGGTCCCGGCGGACGCCGAAGTCGAGCTGTACTCCTCGGACCTGCACCGCACCCGTGAGACGGCGGAGGCGATCGCCGCACTGTTTCACGTGAAACCTCGCCTGGACCCCCGCCTGCGGGAGAAGTCCTACGGGGCGGCGGGCGGCCGGCCGCAGGAGTGGCTGGACCGGCGCTTCGTCCCGCCGCCGCCCGTCGGCGAACGGATGGACCACGACGAGGGCGTGCCGGGTGCCGAGACCAAGCTCGTCTGGGCCCGCCGCCTGTACGCGGCCACGGACGCGGTCCTGGCGAGCCCGTGCGCGCACCAGATCGTCGTGACGCACGGCGGTTCGCTGACCTTCGTGGTCGCGTCCTGGCTCAGGATCCCGCTCGCGTCGGCGGGTTACGCCGTCTTCCGCGCCCCGGCCGGGAGCATCACCACGCTCCACGAGGACGACTACTTCCACAACCGTCAGCTTGCCGCCCTCGGCGACACCGCTCATCCGGCCGGGCCGGACGACGCGGCCGACGGCCCGGGCCGCACCCGGGTGTGATCCCGGCGGGCCCGCGGGGGTGTCGTATCCTGGGCACGTTCCTGTGCCGAGGCTTCGGTGGCAGTGACCGGACTTCCTGTTCCTTCGCGTCGATCCCGGGGTGACGTCTTATCCATCAGGCCATGTAGTCGTCCGTGTTCCCCGCGTGCTGTGGTGTCGCACGCGTCCGGGGGCGGACGTCGCGCCGGTCTGAGTCGCGTCACCCACCTCCGCAGTTCTCTTTCCCGGGTGCAGCTCTGCCGGCTGCCCCGGGCTTCGGTGTCCTCCGGCCCGGTGCGGCTGTCGGCGGCGCTCCCCGATTCCTTCGGATCAGGAGTTTTCCCGTCGTGTCCTCCTCCGCGCTCGGCAACGAGCCGCAGCACACCCCTCGGGCCCCCGCCCACCCGGCGCCTCACCGGCCGAAGACGGCCCTGGCGGCCTGGATCGCGCTCCTGGTGCTGCTGACCGCCGAGCTGATGAACATGCTCGACCAGTCGGTCGTCCTGACCGCCCTGCCCGCCATCCAGGAGTCGACCGGTGCCGGGCCGGTCGCGGTGCAGTGGCTGACCACCGCCTACACCCTGCCCGTCGCCGTCGGGCTGATCACCGGCGGACGGCTCGGTGACATCCACGGCCGCCGCAGGATGCTGCTCATCGGCACCGTCGTGTTCACCGCCGCCTCCCTGCTGTGCGGTCTGGCCACCGGTCCGGGCATGCTGATCGGCGCCCGGCTGCTCCAGGGCGTCGGAGTGGCCGTGATGATCCCGCAGGTCCTGGCGACCCTGCACGTCGCCTTCGAGGGCCATCGCCGCAGCAAGGCGTTCGGCCTGTACGGGGCCGTCCTCGCCATCGCCAACGTCCTGGGCCCGGTCCTGGGCGGCGTGCTCACCGAGGCCGACCTGTTCGGGCTGTCCTGGCGGCCGGTCTTCCTGGTCAACGTGCCCGTCGGGCTGGCCGTACTCCTCCTCGGACGCGCCTTCGTCCCCGAGTCGACCCTCCGTGGGGCCGACCGGCTCGACCTGGCCGGCATGCTGCTGTCCGGCCTGGCCGTCGTCCTGATCCTGGTCCCGCTCACCGAGGGCCACGCCCGTCGATGGCCGCTGTGGTGCTTCGCCGTGCTCGCCGCCGGCGTCCTCGTCCTCGGTGTCTTCCTGCGCCACCAGAAGCGCAAGCAGGACGACGCCCCGCTGGTGCCCCTGTCCCTCCTGCGGGTCAGGCAGTTCTCCGGGGGCATGGCCGTGGACCTGCTGCACGGTCTGCTGTGCGGCCTGTTCTTCCTGACCTGGACGCTGTACCTGCAGAACGGACTGGGCCTGAGCCCGCTCGAGGCGGCCGTGGCCTTCGTGCTGCTCTCCGTGGGAGAACTGGGCGGCGCGACGGTCGCGGCGAAGACAGCCGGGCGGTTCGCCCGCCGTCTGCCGCAGACCGGAACCCTGGTCGCGACCGCTGCGACGGTCACGTACGCCCTCCAGATCGGCAGCCACCAAGCCGGCCTGACCCTGCCGGCGATGACCGCTCCGGTGGTGCTGATCGGCTTCGGCCTGGGCATGGTCTCCGGCCCGCTCGCCGATCTGTCGCTGGCCAGGGTCCCGCACGAGGACGCCGGTTCGGCCTCGGGCCTGTTCAACACCGCCATCCACCTGGGCATCGCGCTGGGCACCGCGCTGACCGCCGTGGTGTTCTTCGGCGTCACCGGCGGCTCTCCCGACGGCGCGGTCAACCGCGACGCGTTCGTCACCGTGCTGTGGTGGGCCGGCGGCCTCCTGGCCCTGATGTGGGCGCTGATGTTCTGCCTGCCCCGACAGGCCGACAACCCGGCCGGCTGAGCCCCGCCCGGTTCGCGGTCGGCGTCGAGGAGGAAGAACCGCTCCGGGTGCGTGGACGCCGGCCGTGCTCGGTCGCAACGGCACTTTCCGTACCGCGGCCGCTCCCGTCCGGTACCGAACACCCGCGGGACACCGGTACCGAACACCCGTGGGAGAAAAGGGCCTTGGGAGACAACCCGAGCGGGAAACGGAACATCTCCTTTCACAAGTTCGCACCCACGCGGTGCGCCGGCGTGAACGTGAACAAGGAGCTGACCCCCGCATGGCCCGACGCCCCCGCCGTCTGCGTGTTCCACATGTCGACCACCCCCGCGGAGGGCGGAGCGGCCTGCGTCGCCGGCTGCCCTCCTGGCGGCAGGCGGGCGGCGGCGCGCTGGCCGGATGCGCGGTGCTGGCCGGGGCGTTCGCGGTGGTGTACACGAGCGTGGACATCCCGGACGAGAACGCCGAGGCCCGCAGGCAGGGCACCGTCTACTACTGGGCGGACGGCAGTCACATGGTGAGCGTGGGCGCGGTCAACCGGCAGAACGTCACGCTCGCCGACATACCCGACTCGGTGGAGCACGCGGTCGTCGCCGCCGAGAACGAGACCTTCTACGAGGACTCCGGGGTGTCCCTCAAGGGCATCGGCCGGGCGGCCGTCAGCATCGTCAAGGGCGGTGACACCCAGGGCGGTTCGACCATCACGCAGCAGTACGTGAAGAACACCTACCTCAGCCAGGAGCAGTCGGCGAAGCGCAAGGTCCGGGAGTTCTTCATCTCGCTGAAGCTGAACAACCGGCGCACCAAGGAGGAGATCCTCCAGGGCTATCTGAACACCAGTTGGTTCGGGCGCGGCGCCAACGGCGTCCAGGCCGCCGCCCAGGCGTACTACGGCATCCCCGCCAAGGACCTCGACCCCAGCCAGGCCGCGCTGCTCGCCGCGCTGCTGAAGGGCGCGGAGGAGTACGACCCGGCGGGCGGCGGCGGCAACCACGCCCGCGCGGTGGAGCGCTGGAAGTGGATCCTGGACCGGCAGGTGGAGACCGGCGTGATGACCCGGGCCGAGCGGGACACGTACCGGACCTTCCCGGAGCCGCGCAGGGCCGCCAAGCCGACCAGCCTCGGTGGGCAGACCGGCTATCTGGTCGACATCGCCAACAAGTACGTGAAGAAACGTTCCGGCCTGACCGACAAGGACCTCGCCCGGGGCGGCTACAAGGTGCACACCACCTTCGACAAGGCGAAGGTGCGGCAGTTGGAGCACTCCGTGCGCAAGGTGCGCGAGCGCGACCTCGACCCGAAGAAGCGCGCCGAGGACCGGCACGTGGAGGTCGGCGCGGCGTCCGTGCGGGACGACGGGGCGGTGGTCGCCGTGTACGGCGGGGCCGACGCGGTCACCCACTTCGCGAACAACGCCGACACGGCGGGCGTCCCGGCCGGCTCCGCTTTCAAGCCCTTCGTCCTCGCGGCGGGCCTCCAGCACGACGACACGCTCACCCTGGAGAGCGCCTTCGACGCCTCGGGCCGGCCGGTGAAGGTCGGCGCGGACAGCCGGGCGCCCGTGGGCGCGCCGGACGCCCGGGCCGACCGGGGCCGGCGGCCCACGACCTTCTACGACGCACTGCAACAACAGGGCTACGCGACCTTCACCCAACTGGGCAGGCACGTCGGGCTGGAGAAGGTGAAGGAGCTCGCGGTCAGCGCCGGGCTGCACGAGTCGAGCCTGGCCCGGCTGGACAAGTCCTTCCCGCTCGGTACGTCGACGCCGAGCGCGGTGCGGATGGCGAACGCGTACACCGCCTTCGCGAACCGGGGCATGCGGGCGGAGCCGTACGCGGTGACCGGGGTCTCCCGGGACGGCGAGGAGGTCGAGGGCTTCGAGAAACCGGTGCCGCGGCGCGCGATGGACGCCTCGGTGGCGAACGAGGTCAACACCGCGCTGGGCGCGGTGTTCTGGAACGCGCTGACCGCGGACCGCCAGATCGACGCGCTGTCCGGTCCGGGGATGCACAAGACGTCGGCGGGCGCGACGGACGGGGACGACCGGATGCGGTCGGCGTGGTTCGTCGGTCACGCCCAGGACGCGACGACGGCGGTGACCATGTTCCGCACCCGGCCGGAAACGCCGCAGCTCCTGGGAATGCAGGGCGTGGGCGGCTCCGGCTCGAACCGCGGGAACGTCTTTCCGCAGCGCATCTGGACGGAGTTCGCCACCGGCCGGGAGAACCCGGGCGGCCCCGGGCGCGCCGCGGGCACGGGGTGACGCGGGCCCCCGCCGCACCGCAACAGGTGCCCGCAGGGGGTGGGGCGCGCCGCAGGCGGTGGGGTGCGCCGCACGCCACGGGGGGCCCGTCCGGCAGGCGGCGGGGAGTCGCCCCGGCCGCCGCCGCGCCGTCCCCTGCCGGGCTACCGTGCTCCCATGCGACCCACGACGGCCTGGCAGGCCATGGCACAGCGCCCCACGGGTTTCCTGGTGTCGGCGTGGCCCTGGCGGTCCCTGGCCTACCTGGTGGGGGGCGTGCTGTTCGGGGCGGCCGTCACCGCGGTCTTCGCGGTGGTGCTCGCGGCCGGGGCCGTGCTGCTGCTGGTGCTGGTCGGCGTCGTGGTCCTCGCCGGGCTCGTCCTGGCCGCCACCTCGGTGGCCTCGGTGGAGCGCCGGCGGCTCCGCCTGGTGGACCTCGACCCCGTGCCCGACCCGCACCGCGGCCCTCGGGCGCCGGGCCCGAGGGCCTGGGTCAGGCACCGGCTCACCGAGCACGTGACCTGGCGGGAGCTGGCGTTCACGCTGGTCTCGGCCACTGCCCTGTGGTGGCTCGACCTGCTGGTGCTGGGGTTCTGCTTCGGCCTGCCCGCCGTGTTCTTCGAGGCGACGGGCCCGCAGACCTGGCCCTGGACGGTCTTCGGCGTCCTCGTCCTGCTGGCCTCCCCGTACACGGTGACCTCGTGGGCGGGTGCGCGCGGGGCCATGACCCGGACGTTCCTGGCCCCCCGCGACCTGGAACTCCAGGAGGAACTGCGGGAGGTCCGCGCCTCGCAGGCACGTTTCCTGGATTCCTTCGACGCCGAGCGGACACGTATCGAACGCGATCTGCACGACGGCGCGCAGCAGCACCTGGTATCCCTCGGGATGACCCTCGGCATGCTGCGCCTGGACACCCCCGACGGCTCCCCGCAGTCCGAGCTGCTCACCCAGGCCGAGCAGCAACTCGCCACCGCACACCGCGAGTTGCGGTCGCTCATCCGGGGACTCAACCCGCCCGTCCTCGCCGACCACGGTCTCGTCGCCGCCGTCGAGGACTACGCGGGCCGCTTCCCGATACCCGTCACCGTCGACCTGACGCTCCCTCAGCGGCTGCCGAGGAAGCTGGAGTCGACGCTGTACTACGTGATCAACGAGGCGCTGACCAACATCGCCAGGCACAGCGGCGCCGGGTCCGCCGCCGTCCGGGGCCGTTACCATGCCGACGTGTTGATCCTCGACATCACCGACGACGGCCACGGCGGCGTGGACCCCGGGGCGGGCTCCGGCGTCACCGGGCTCGCCGACCGGGTCGCGGCGCTCCAGGGCCGGATGCGGGTGTCGAGCCCGGTCGGCGGTCCCACCCTGCTGCACGTGGAGGTCCCTTGTCGCTTCGCCTGATCGTGGCGGATGACGCCGTCCTGCTGCGCGAAGGCCTGGTCGGGCTGTTGCGGCGGGTCGGGCACGAGGTGGTGGCGTCGGTCGGCGACGCGGACGCCCTGCAGGCGGCCGTGCGTGCCGAGCGCCCCGACCTGGTGGTGACGGACGTGCGCATGCCGCCGACCCTGACGGACGACGGCCTGCGGGCGGCGGTGCGGCTGCGCGAGGAACTGCCCGGGCTGCCCGTGCTCGTACTGAGTCAGTACGTGGAACGGTCGTACGCGCTGGGCCTGTTGGACTCCGGAGGGGGCGCGGCCGTCGGCTACCTGCTCAAGGAGCGGGTCGGCGCGGTCGCCGACTTCATGGGCGCCGTCGACCGGATCGCCGCCGGCGGCACGGTCGTGGACCCTGAGGTGATCCAGCAGCTCGTACGCCTGCGGCAGGACCCCCTGGAACGGCTCAGCCCCCGCGAGCGCGAGGTGCTCGGCCTGATCGCGGAGGGCCACTCCAACTCCACCGTCGCCGCCCGGCTGTGCGTCAGCGACGCGGCGGTGAACAAGCACATCGGCAACATCTTCAGCAAGCTGGACCTCCCGACGAACACCGAGGGCCACCGCCGGGTCCTCGCGGTCCTGGCCTTCCTCCGGTCCTGACGCGGCGACCCGCCAGGCGCGTGCCCCGGCGGCGGCGCCCACGGGCGGGCGCGGCCGTGGGGCCGTCTCACGCCTCGCGGGCGGCCCGGAGCCGTCCGAGCTGTTCCACGCCCAGCCGCCGCCCGTCGGGGAACCGGTCGTGCCGGTCCCAGCGCCAGGCGGTGACCATCGCCGCCACCAGCGTCCGGCACTGCCGCAGCAGCGCGGCGTCGGCGCCCGGGTAGTGCGCGCCGGTCTCCTCGTCGGCGTGGGCGAGGTCGAATTCGACGGGTCCGCGGCAGTACGTCTCCAGGTCGATGAACACCGCCCCGTCCTTCGTGCTCAGCACGTTCCCCGGATGCGGCTCCCCGTGCAGCAGTTGGCCTGCCCCACCCAGGCCCCGGCTCGCGCCGCGCAGGGTGCGGGCGAGGAACCCCCGGTCGCCGTCGGTCAGTTCGGGGCTGCGCTCGCGGTCCTCCACGACCCGCAGGGCCTCCGCGACCCGCTCCGTGACGTGCGGCGCCGGGAGGTCGACGGCCCGCATCCCGGCGTGCAGTCGTACGAGCGCGTCCGCGTACCGGGCCGGGGAGAGCACCCCCACGGGCCGGTAGTACGTCCACAGGGTGACGACGAAGCCGTCCCTCCCGTACGCCCGGGGCGCCGCCCTCGGATCGAGCGCGGCCACCGGGGCCCCGGCCGCCGCGAGCCGCTGGGCGAGGTCGACCTCGTGCTCCGCGACCTGGTCGTCCACGGGGGCCACCCGGGCCAGCACGTCACACGGCAGCAGCCGCAGCGCCAGCTTGTTCGAGTCGTGGAGTACGGTCACGTCCTCGGCGTCCAGCCCCAGCGAGGCGGCGGTCTCCACGGCCGCGCGCACCGCCCGTGCTCCCTGGGCACCCCGCATGGTGTCTCCTTCGCTCCGCCGGTCGGCCCGCACACCGTAACGCTCACCGGGGGGCGGCCGCCCACTCCTTTCGTTCCTCCCGTCCCTGGCTGCCGTCGTCCCCGTCGGCCCTGTCGGCCGTACGGTGCCGGGCCCTTCCGCCCCGCTCCGGCCCCGGGCGCAGCGGCCACCACAGGGCCCGGCCGAGGAGGGCCGCCAGCGCGGGCACCACGACCAGCGCCAGGACGAGCGCCGAGAGCAGGATGCCCAGCGTCATCGCGAACGCGATCTGCGCGCTGCCCGGCGTGGCGGAGAGCGTCGCGAAGGAGCCCGCCAGGACCAGCCCGGCCGTGGCGACGGCCGGCGTGGTGTGCCGCAGCGCCCGGGCGACGGCGGCCCGTGCCCCGCCAGGCCGCCGCATCTCCTCCCGTATCCGGTCGGCGACGAGGATGTTGTAGTCGGTGCCCAGCGCCACGACGAACAGGAACAGCACCAGCGGCAGGGTGAAGTCGACGCCCGTCCCGCCGAGCACGTGCTGGAAGAGCAGGGCGGCCGCGCCCAGCGTGGCGGCGAAGCCGAGGCCGACCGCGAGCATCAGGACCACGGGGGCGAGCAGGCTGCGCAGAAGGAGCAGCAGGATCAGGGTGATCAGGGCCGCGGCGACCGGGAAGACGATGCGCAGGTCGTGGTCGACGGCGGTGGCGATGTCCGCGAAGACCGCCGCCGTGCCGCCGACATGGGCCCTGGTCCCCTCGGGCGTGTGCCGGGCCACGGTGTCGCGCAGCGGGCCGGAGACCAGGTCGCGGGCCTTCTCGCTCTGCGGGTCGGCGGTCGGGTGGAGGTCGATGCGGGCGGTGCCGCGGTCCTGGCTGAGGACGACGGGGGCGGTCTTCCCGACGCCTTCGACCCCGGCGAGCGCGCGGACCAGGCCGTCGAGCCGGGCGGGGGCCAGGGCGCCGCCGTCGTCGGCGGTGACGTACACGCTGGTCGGGTCGGACACCCCGGCGGGCAGGACGCGGGAGATCTCGGCGGCGGTGGCCGCGGCGGCGGTCCGCGAGCCGGACGCGTCCCTTCCGTACTCCATGCGGATGCCGGTCAGCCCGGCGGCGAGTGCGGCGAGCAGCGCCAGGGAGGCGGCCAGCATCAGCAGCGGCCGCCGGGTGACGAGTTCCCCGAAGCGGGCGGCCCGGCCCGCGGCGGGCGTGCGGTCCAGGGTCCTGGACGGCCAGAACATGGCGCGTCCCGCGGCGGCGAGCAGGGCGGGCATCAGGGTGAGGCTGCCGAGCAGCATCACCAGGACCGCGACGGCGATGGCGGGGCCCATGGAGCGGAACTGGCCGAAGGTCGCGAGCCCGAGCGTGGCGAACGCGGCGACGATCGTCAGCGCGGCCGAGGTGATCGCGGTGCCCACCCGGCCGGAGACCTGCGCGGCCGCTTCGCGGACCGGCTGGGCGGGCTTCTCCCGGAGCTGTTCGCGGAACCGGAAGAGCAGGAACAGCAGGTAGTCGATGCCGATGCCGAGCAGCACCACGTTGATCAGCCCGGGGGTGCCCGCGTCGAGTCGGCGTCCGGTGAGCAGCGCGGCGCCGGCGACGGCGCCCGCCGCCACCGCGCCGATCAGGGCGACCGCGATCAGCGGCAGCACGGCCGCGAGGACGCTGCGGAAGGCCAGCACGTTGAGCAGGATGATCAGGACCGTGACGAGGACGCCGCCGACGGTCGTGGCGACCTCGTGGTCGTCGGTGGTGTCGACGAGTTCGGGGAGATCGCCGGTGAAGCCGGTGCGCAGGCCCGCCGCCGCGAAGTGGGCCCGGGCGTCGTCGCGGAAGGCGCGGTAGACGCCCTGCACTCCCGTGTCGGAGGGGCTGCCGGTCAACCGCACGCTCAGCAGGGCGAAGCTCCGGTCGGGCGCGGTCGCCGCGGGGGTGACGGCGGGCGTCTGGGAGCGGTCGGGCAGGAGGAACCTCGGCATGTCGTCCTCGACGGGCATGACCACCCGCCGCCCGCTCAGGGCCCTGGCCCCCGCCGCGATGTGCTCGCGGTCGGCGGCGGCGAGGGGTCCGCCGTCGGTGCGGGCGACGAGGACCGTCAGGGCGGTGGCGTCGGGGTCGTCCCCGAACTTCTCCTCCGCGAGGTGCTGGGCGGCCGCCGAGTCGTAGCCGCGGGGCAGGAAGTCAGCGGTGCGGTGCTGGGTGACGCGGGACATCAGGGTGGGGATCAGGGCGCTGAGCACGATGCCGAGTACGGCCCACAGGGCGATGACCTTCCAGGGGTTGCGGGTGGCGTACCCGGTCAGGGTGCGGATCACGGGGTCCTCCGGCGGACGGATCGGTGCGGATGGTCGGAAGGGGCCGGCGCTGGGGTCGCCCGGCCTGTCTCCAGACCATCAGCCGCGGCGGGCGGGGGCGTCGTGACGCCGGACGATCCGGGGCCGGGACCGGGGTCCTGCCCCGGCCCCGGACCAGGACCCTGCTCCTACTCCCGGCCCCGCTCCTGGTCAGGGCCCGGGACGGGACCGCGCGGCACTGTGCGACCCTGTGCCGGGGAGCCGCGAGGCCGGACGCAAGGGGGCGGGCATGCCGAGGTACCGACACGGGGGCCCGGCCGTGCCGCCCATTGCGCCGGAGGACGAGGACGCCGATCGGCCCTGGACGCGCAACGACGCCCTGGTGACCGGCGGCGCCTGCGTCATGAACCTGCTCAGTTACGTGTTCTTCGACGGCTCCGGCACCGCCCACAGCGTGCACGCGGCGGGCTTCCTGCTGCTCGCGCTCGGGGCGCTGCCGCTGCTGGTGCGGCGGCGGCAGCCGGTCGCGGCCTTCGCCGCCGTGCTCGGCCTCGACGCGGTGGCGACCGTGACCGTGCCGCTGCCGCAGCACGTCGGGGCGGTCCTGGTGGTCGCCCTCTACACGGTCGGCCGGGCCCGTCCCGGGTGGGTGACCGGGTGCGCGGCAACCGCGACCGCGGCGGTGACGCTGGGGAGCCAGAGCGGCGGGCGGCTTCCGCCGTGGCAGGACGCCGTGTACCCGCTCCTGACCACGCTGCTCGTCGTCGGCACGGCGCTCGTGGTGAACCGCCGGCAGCGGGAGGTCGCGGCCCACCGCAGGCTCCTCGCCGACCGCGCCGTGGCCGAGGAACGCCGCCGCATCGCACGGGAGTTGCACGACATCGTCGCCCACCACCTCACCACCATGCAGCTCATGGCGGGCGGGGCCCGCGCCAACCTCGCCCGGCCCGAGGTGGCCCGTGACGCCCTGGTCACGCTGGAGTCCTCGGGGCGGCTCGCGCTGCGCGAGATGCGTCAACTCCTGGACGTCCTGCGGGCGGACGACGAACCGGGCGGCGGGCCGGGCGGCGGGCCGGGCGGCGAACCGGGCGGCGCGCCTGCGGTGCCGCAGCCGGGCGTCGACGACATCGGGCACCTGGTCGACGAGGCCCGCGCGGCCGGACTGCCGACGGACCTCACCGTCGAAGGGCCGCCTCTCGCGCTGTCGCCGACGGCCGGGCTGACGCTGTTCCGGATCGTGCAGGAGGCGCTCACCAACACCCGCAAGCACGCCGGGACCGCACGCGCCGACGTGCGGCTGACGTATCGGCGGGACGCGGTCGTCGTGGAGGTGCGGGACGACGGCGCGGGTACGGCCGTGCGGAGCGGGAGCCCCGGTTACGGGCTCGTCGGGATGCGGGAGCGCGTCGCGCTGCACGGCGGCAGCCTGACGGCCGGCCCGCGCGGCGGCGGGGGGTTCGGCGTGCGCGCCGAACTGCCGGTGGCCGAGGCCGCCCTGGAAGCGCCGCGGGCGGCAGACCCGGACCCGGCGGGTCCGGTCCCCACAGGCACGGACCCGGCGGCCCCGGTCCCGGCGGGCAGGGAGTCGCGCGGATGACCGGTACGGCCCGCCCCATCACCGTCCTCATCGCCGACGACCAGCCGCTGGTCCGGCGCGGGCTGTCGCTGATCCTCGCCCCCGACCCCGGCTTCGAGGTGGTCGGCGAGGCCGAGGACGGCGCACGGGCCGTCGCGCTCGCCGGGCGACTGCGCCCGGACGTGGTGGTGATGGACATCCGGATGCCCGTGCTGGACGGCGTCGCCGCCACGCGACGGCTCGCGGCCGAGCTGCCCGGCTGCCGGGTGCTGGCCCTCAGCACCTTCGACATGGACGAGTACGTGGTGGGCGCGCTGCGCGCCGGGGCCTACGGGTTCCTGCCCAAGGACAGCTCCCCGGAGGACCTGGCCGCGGCGATCCGCACCGTGCACACGGGTGAGGCGGTAGTCGCCCCGCGCCTGCTCACCCGGCTGATCTCGACCTACGTCCGCAGACCGGGCGGCACGCCGCCGTCGGCCCCGGGGGCGGGGCACGACACGCTCACGCCCCGCGAGGTGGAGGTGTGGCGGCTGATGGCCACCGGCCTGGACAACACGGACATCTCTCGGGCCCTCGGCCTCAGCCCCTCCACGGTCAAGAACCACATCACCAGCATCTTCGACAAGCTGGCCGTACGGGACCGGGCCCAGGCGGTCGTCGCGGCCTACGAATCGGGACTGGTCGCCCCCGGCGGAGGCGGATGACCCGGCATCCGGGGGCGGGAACGGGCCCCCCGGACGCGGCGGTCGTCCCGTGCGGCCGACCGCCGCGGCCGTCTCACGAGGCCAGCACCTCCAGCGCCTCGTCCACCGTCGGCCGGAACGTGAACACCTGGTCCAGGCCGACGATGCCGAAGACGTGCGCCAGGTCGGCCCGCAGGCCGGTGAGCAGCAGACGCGACCCCGTCGCCTCGGCCTGGTGGTGGGCGGTGATGAGCACCGTGATGCCCGTGGAGTCGCAGTAGTCGAGCTGCGCGAGGTCGATCACCACGGGTGCTCCGGGCCCGAACGGCGTGTGCCTCAGTGTGTCGGTGAACTCGCTCGCGGTGTGGTGGTCCAGCTCTCCGGCCACGGTGAGCACGGTGGCACCGGAGGCGTGGGGGGTTCGGGTGACGGTCAGGACGGGGATCTTCACCTGTTCTCCTGGTCGGGCACGTAGGTGGCGGCGGGGCGGGCAGGGCGCTCGGCGCGGTCGTCGTTCACTCCCGTACCCGGATCGGCGCACAACGTGCGGGCCGTGGCTGCGCGCCCTCGGCCGACGAGCCCGGGAACGGCACTGTCCGGCCTGGTCACCGCCACCTCCCCGCCATTCTCCGGCCCTTGTCCGCAGTATCCTCACATCTTCCGGCAGCGGGTGCGGATTTCTCCTACTGTGGGGAGATCGAACTCCGTGGGGCGGCCGATTCCGCCGCGCATTTCGGAGCAATCGCCCCTTTGTCGGACGTAACACGTACGAGCGAAGCACGCCTGTGGTACCGCGCGCCCCGGGGCCCACGGACGGGAAAGAGGAGTGTCCGGTGACGTATGCCGAAGGTCACGATGCCGAAGGCAGCGACGCCGGGGGCCCCGGTGCCGGGAGCCGAGGCGTACCGGAGCCCGACGTGTTCGCGGCCGACGACGAGGTCGGGCGCGACCTCGCCGCCGTGGACTGGGCGGCGACCGCCGTCGGTCCGCCCGACACCTGGCCGCAGAGCCTGCGCACGGCCGTCAGCATCCTGCTGTCGTCGCGGTTCTCGATGTGGATGGCCTGGGGCCCCGAGCTGACGTTCTTCTGCAACGCCGCCTACCGCCGGGACACCCTGGGCGGCAAGTACCCCTGGGCGCTCGGCCGTCCCGCCGGCGAGGTGTGGGCGGAGATCTGGGACGACATCGGGCCCCGGATCGACACCGTGACGGCCACCGGGCAGGCCACCTGGGACGAGGCGCTGCTGCTGTTCCTGGAGCGCTCGGGCTATCCGGAGGAGACGTACCACACGTTCTCCTACAGCCCGCTGCGCGATGACGACGGCGATGTCGTCGGCATGCTGTGCGTGGTCAGCGAGGAGACCGAACGGGTCATCGGCGAGCGGCAGATGGCCACCCTGCGCGACCTCGGCTCCGACCCGAGCGTGGCCCGCACCGAGCAGGAAATGCTGGCCTTCGTCGGCGGGCAGCTCGGCCGGAATCTGCTCGACCTGCCGTTCACGCTGACGTACCTGTTCGCGGAGGACGGCTCGGCGCACCTGGCCGGGACGACCGGCATCGCGGCCGGCCACCCGGCCGCCCCGCCCGTCCTGGCGGCCGACGACCCGCACCCGGTGTGGCCGGTGCGGGCGCTCGCCCGGGGGGAGTCGACGCCGGTGGCGCTGGACGGCGGGCCGTTCGCGGACCTGCCGGGCGGGGGCTGGCCGCAGCCGCCCCAACAGGCGCTGGTGGCACCTCTGTTGCAGCAGGGGGGCACACCGTACGGATTCCTGGTGGCGGCGCTGAACCGGTTCCGGCCGCTGGACGCGGGCTACCGGGCGTTCGTCGAACTGGTCGCCGGGCACGTCGCGGCGGGCGTCGCGGGAGCGCGCAGCTACCAGGCGCAGCAGCGGCGGGCCGAGGAACTGGCCGAGCTGGACCGGGCCAAGACCACCTTCTTCTCCAACATCAGCCACGAGTTCCGCACCCCGCTGACCCTGATCATGGGGCCGGTGGAGGAACTGCGCGGCCGGCTCGCGCAGGCGGGGCCGCAGGTGCGCGAGGAACTGGAGGCCGTGCACCGCAACGGACTGCGCCTGAGCAAGCTCGTCAACACCCTTCTGGACTTCTCCCGCATAGAGGCCGGACGCATGCAGGCCCGCTACGCGCCGGCCGACCTGGCGTCCGTGACGGCGGAACTGGCGAGCCTGTTCCGCTCGGCGGTGGAACGGGCGGGGCTCCGCTTCGAGGTCGACTGCCCGCCGCTGCGGGAGCCGGTGCACCTCGACCGGGACCTGTGGGAGAAGGTGGTCCTCAACCTGCTGAGCAACGCGCTGAAGTTCACCTTCGAGGGGTCCATCGCGGTGCGCGTGCGCGCGGAGTCCGGCCACGCGGTGGTCACGGTCACCGACACGGGCATCGGCGTCCCGGCCGCCGAGATGCCGAAGCTGTTCGAGCGCTTCCACCGCATCGAGAACGCCCGGGCCCGGTCCAACGAGGGCAGCGGCATCGGGCTCGCCCTGGTCAGGGAGCTGGTGGCACTGCACGGCGGCACGATCACCGCCGAGAGCACCGAGGGCGAGGGCACCTGTTTCACGCTGCGGGTGCCGTTCGGCAGCGCCCACCTGCCGGCCGAGGCCCTCGCGGCGCCCGCCGGGGCCCTCGGGCCCGCCGCGGCGGACGCGGTCTCCGGGGAGCCGTCCGCCGCGGCCGACCCGTACCTCCAGGAAGCGCAGCGCTGGCTGCCGGCGGACGACGACGTCCAGGACCCGTCGGCCTCCCCGGCCGCCCGCACCGCGGCGTCCCCCTCCGCGGCCCCGTCCGTCTCCGCCGACGGCCCCGCTCCGGCCCGGGTGCTGGTCGCCGACGACAACGCCGACATGCGCGACTACCTGACGCGCCTGCTGCGCGGGGCCGGTTACCGGGTGAGTGCCGTGGGCGACGGGGCGCAGGCCCTGCGGTCCGTCACCGAGACCCCGCCCGACCTGGTGGTCAGCGATGTGATGATGCCCCGCCTGGACGGGCTCTCCCTGGTCAAAGCGCTGCGCGGCGATCCTCGTACGGCCGCGGTGCCCGTACTCCTGCTGTCCGCGCGGGCGGGCCAGGAGGCGTCCATCGAGGGCCTGGAGGCGGGGGCCGACGACTACCTCGTCAAGCCGTTCGCGGCGGCCGAACTCCTCGCGCGGGTACGGGCGAACGTGGAGCTGGCCCGGATGCGCACCCACCACGCCCGCTGGCGCACGGCGCTCGTGGACTCGCTCCAGGAGGCGTTCTTCGTCTGTGACGCGGAGGGCGCCGTCATCGAGATCAACACGGCCTTCACCGACATCCTCGGCTTCGGCCCGCAGGGCCTGCCGTACGAGTCCGCCCACCCGTGGTGGCCGGACCCCGAGACGGAGCCCGACGCGCACCGCGCGGTCGCCGAGGCGTTCGCCGCCCTGCCCGGGCAGCAGCACAAGGGCGGCCGCACCCTCCCCGTCCGCCACCGGGACGGGCACCGGCTGTGGGTCAGCGCGACCCTCAACCGGGCGCGGGACCCCGAGTCCGGCAAGAGCGTCACGGTCGGCACGTTCCGCGACGTCACCGCCGAGCACTACGCCGTCCAGCGCGAGAGCGCCCTCGGCGCCCTGAGCACGAGCCTGTCGCAGGCCGCGAACCTGCCGGACGCGCTCGCGGGCGCGCTGGAGGAACTGCGCGGGCTGTGGCGGGCCGAGGCCGTGCTGGCCGCGCTCTTCACGGGCGGCGACGAACCCGCCCTGACCGCCGCCGGGCAGGCCCCCGCCTGGGAGCGGTTGCCGGCCGAACAGCGCCGGGCCCTCACCGGCCTGCGGGACCACCCCCTGCTGTCGCCCGTCGCCGACCGCGCCGGGGCCGGCATCCTGCTGGAGCACCCGCAGGGTCCGCTGGCCCTGTGGATCGACCTGGGCGGCCGGCGCCTGTTCACCGGCGAGGACCGGCTGCTGCTCTCCCTGCTCGCCGGACGCCTGGCCCAGGGCCTGACCCGCGCCCACCAGATCGACCAGCAGCGCGAGACGGCCATCGAGCTGCAACGGGCCATCCTCGGCCCCTCGCAGCTCCCGGACGGTTTCGCCGTGCGGTACGAACCGGCCACCCAGCCCCTGGAGGTCGGCGGCGACTGGTACGACACGGTCGCGCTGCCCGACGGGCGCATCGGCATCGTGGTCGGCGACTGCGTGGGACGCGGCCTCCAGGCGGCCGCCGTGATGGGCCAGCTCCGCAGCGCCTGCCGGGCGTTGCTGCTCCAGGACGCCCAGCCCTCCCGCGCGCTCATGGCCCTGGACCACTTCGCCGCCACCGTCCCGGGCGCCCTGTGCACGACGGTCTTCTGCGGTGTGCTCGACCCGGGCACCGGCCGGCTCACCTACTCCAGCGCCGGGCACCCGCCGGGCATCCTGGCCCGCCCGGACGGCGGCACCCAGCTCCTCGACGCGGGCCGCTCCACGCCGCTCGCGGTGCGCCCGGGGCATCCGCGCCCCGAGGCGGACTGCACGATGCCCGCCCGGGCCACCCTGCTGCTCTACACCGACGGGCTGGTCGAGCGCCGCCGCCGCCCGCTGATGGACGGCATCCACCGGGCGGGCGCGGCCGTCCAGGAGGGCCGGGACACCTCCCTCGACGACCTCGCCTCGCTGGTCATGTCACGTCTCGCCCCGGCCGGGGGGTACGACGACGACGTGGCCGTGCTGCTCTACCGCCACCCCGCCCCGCTGGACGTGGCCTTCCCCGCCGAGTCCGGCCAACTGGCCCCGGTGCGCAAGGCGTTGCGCAGTTGGCTGAGCGCCTGCGAGGTGCCTCCGCAGATGCTCCAGGGCGTCCTGGTCGCCGCCGGGGAGGCCTGCGCGAACGCCGTCGAGCACGGGCACCGGCACGCCCCCGGCGACATGGTCAGGCTCCGCGCCGAGGCGCGGGTCGACACGCTGCACCTGAGCGTCGCGGACTCGGGCCGCTGGCGGACGCCCCGCCCGGAGACGAACGCCCACCGGGGGCGCGGGGTGACGCTGATGCGCGCCATGATGCAGCAGGTCACCATCACGCCCGGCCCGTCCGGCACCACCGTCGACATGCACGCGAGGATTCCCCGATGACGACACCGCTCACGCTCACCCCCGGCCGACGCCCGGACGGCACCGCCCTCCTGACGGCCGTGGGCGAGGTGGACATGAGCAACAGCGCCGTCCTCGCCGCCGCCCTGGAGGACCCGGCGCGGCGGCCCCTCGTCCTGGACCTGACGGCCGTCGAGTACCTGGACAGTGCGGGGCTGAGCGTGCTGTTCGCGCACGCCGACCACGTCACGCTGGTCGCGGCGCCGCTGCTGACGCCGGTGCTGGCCATCTCGGGACTCACCGAGCTGACGACCGTCCACGACGCGCCGCTGGACGCGCCGCCGACCCGCCACGCCTGACGGCCGCGCGCCGGCGGCCCGGCGAAGAGCGGCGGAGCACGGACGGGGTACGCGCCCGCCGACGGGCCCGGTGCCCGCGCTCCCGGGGTTCCCGAGACGGGCCGGACCCCGTCGTCCTCCTTCGAGTGATCCCCGGCGGGCCCGCCCCGCCCCGCGTGCCCCGGGTGCTTGGCTGCACCCCATGCCGCACTCCCCCCGCACCGCCCTGTCCCCGGCCGCCCGCATCGCCGCCGGACTGCCCCTCCTCGCCGCCTCGCTGCTGCTCACGGCGACCGCCGCGCACGCCGCACCGCTGCCTCCCGCGCGGTCCGCCGCCGACGCCGGCCCCTGCTTCGCCGTGGAGACCCCACCGGGTCACGTCTGTGTCCCCGCGCCCAAGCAGTGCTTCGCCGCCCCGTGCCCCCAGTACGCGTTCGTACCGGCGACCGAGCCGTATCCGGTGCCGCCGATGCGCTAGCAGCTGTCCGCGCCGTCCGACGGCGAGTCGCCGCCGCAGCCCGACGCCATCACGTCGGCCGCCAGCTCGGGCAGCGGCCTGCCGCTCGCGAAGGCCCTGGCCCGCAGCCTGGCCAGGGCCTCCGCCGCGTCCACGTCCCACCGTTCCATCAGCACGCCCACGGCCCGGCGGGTGGTGCCCCAGTGGGCGTCCAGCATCTCCTCGGGCTGCCACCGGGGCAGCCGGTCCTCCGTGCTGTGCGTACGGCTTGCCTCCAGCAGCACCTCCAGCACCGCGGCGGACGCCCGCAGGGCCCGCCCGACGCTCCGCGCGGTCAGCCGCCGGGGCCGGAAGGAGAACAGGTCGACCGACCCCACGGCGGGCGACGACCCCAGCGGGAACCCGCTCAGGGACCCGATCTGCGGAAGCTCTTCCCGCAGCCGCGCGCCGAAGACGGGCCACCGCCCCGGCTCCTGCCGCACGTCGGGCCACAGCATCGGTACGCCCTCCGCGCACGCGGACACGCACGGCCCCTCCGCGCACTCGAACTGAAGCTCCTCCAGGCGCACCGCGACCGGCCCCGTCGCCGCCAGCAGTTGCCGCTCCGGTGTGTCCGTGGCCAGGGACAGCGTCACCCCGTCCACCTCCAGCACCGCGCACAGCGCGGCGGCCAGCCGCTGCGGCAACAGGGTGAAGTCCCCCTCGGCCGCAGCCCGCACCCTGCGTGCCTCCCGCGATTCGGGCATGCCGCTCACCTCGACGCTCACCCCCGCACCTGACGCGCGGGGTCACCGCTTCGGGTACCCCTGATCAGGCCGGGCACCCGCGCCGCTCCCGGGCGGGGGCCGGACCGGCCCGCCTCCGAGTTCCCCGTGGTGTCATGCGTCCGCCCCCGATGCGTGTGCGGAACGGGGGCGGACGGACGTACGGGACGGGCTCAGCCGTGGGGAAGGAGCACCGCGCGGCCGTTGACGCGGCCCGCGTGCAGGCGCTCGTACACCTCGGGCGCCCGGTCCAGCGGGTAGGTCTCCACGTGGACGTCGAGCACGCCCGCGCGCGCCAGGTCCAGGACCTCGATCAGCTCGGAGCGCGAACCCCAGTACGGGGCGCGGAAGGCCGCGTCGTACGGGACGACCCCGAAGCCCACCGGGGCCGCGCCGCCGCCGATGCCGACGACGGTCACGTCGGCCTCCACCCCGGCGCAGGCCGACGCGGTGGCGACGGTGGGCGGGGCGCCGACGAAGTCGAACACGGCCTGCGCGCCCAGGCCGCCGGTGAGTTCGCGGACCCTGCCGGCCGCGTCGGCGTCGGAGAGCACCGTCTCGTGCGCGCCGACCTCGCGGGCCAGGTCCAGCTTCTCCTCGGTGACGTCCAGGGCGATCACCCGGGCCGGGGTCAGGGCGCGCAGCAGTTGGATGGCGACGTGGCCGAGACCGCCGGTGCCGATGACGACGGCGGTGCTGCCGGGGGTCAGCTTCGGCAGCGAGGTCTTGATCGCGTGGTACGGGGTCAGGCCCGCGTCGGTGAGCGGCACGGCGGTGACCGGGTCGAGGCCGCCGAGCGGGACCAGGTGCCGGGGGTCGTCCACGACCATGTACTCGGCGAGCGCGCCCGGGGCGCCGAGTCCGGGCGGGCGGATGCCGAGTTCGGCGGCGCGCAGGCAGTAGTTCTCCTTGCCCTGCGCGCACATCAGGCAGCTTCCGCACCCCCACGGCCCGTACACCGCGACCGGGTCGCCGATCTCGAAGCCGGTGACGCCCTCGCCGAGCGCGGCGACCGTGCCCGCGCCCTCGTGGCCGAGGGTGAGCGGCAGCGGGAAGGGCAGGGACTCGGCGGGCCAGCTCATCACGGCGATGTCGGAGTGGCAGACGCCTGCGGCGGTCACCTTCAGCAGCACCTGCCCGGGGCCGGGCTCGGGCCGGTCGACGGTGACGACCTCGGGGGCCTCGCCGACGGTGCGGTACTGGACTGCCTTCATCTGGGGGGACATGGGGAGCTTCTTTCTCGCAGCCTGGGTGGGGGGACGGCCGTACGAAGGGTCAGCGGGCCGCGTAGCCGCCGTCGACCAGGTGGTAGCTGCCGTTGACGAACGAGGCGCGGTCGGAGAGCAGGAAGAGGGTGAGCTCGGCGACCTCCTCGGCGGTGCCGAGGCGGCCCTGCGGGTGCAGGGAGATCAGGTGGTCGCGCTGGGCGTCGTCGCCGCCCCGCAGGAGCGGGGTGTCGATGAAGCCGGGGGCGACGGCGTTGACGCGGACGCCCCGGGAGGCGTACTCGACGGCGGCGGTCTTGGTGAGGCCGACGACCGCGTGCTTGGCGGCGGAGTAGGCGGGGGAACCGGCGAAGCCGTTGGTGCCGAGGATGGAGGACATGTTGACCACCGCGCCGCCGCCGGAGGCGAGGATCAGGGGGAGTTCGTAGCGCAGGGAGTAGAAGACGCCGTTGAGGTTGGTGTCGATGACGCGCTGCCAGTCCTCGATGCCGTACTCGCCGGTGGGAGCGGTCGCTCCGGCGATCCCGGCGTTGTTGACGGCGAGGTGGAGGCCGCCGAACTTCTTGACGGTGAAGTCGACGGCGGCGCGCACCGACGCGGGGTCGGTGACGTCCACGCCGACGGCGGCGGCCCTGCCGCCGGCCGCGACGAGGGCCTCGGCGGTCTCCCGCGCGCCCTGTTCGTTGTGGTCGGCGACGACGACGGCCGCTCCGGCCTCGGCGAGGCGACGGGCGACCTCGCGGCCGATGCCGGAGGCGGCGCCGGTGACGAGCGCGGTCCTGCCGGCGAATTCAAGCGTGCTGTTCATGGTGGTACCTGGTTTCACTTGCCGGGGGTGGTGCTGGGTGCGGGTTCGTCGGCCAGGGCCGCGAACGCCGTGTCGATCAGCTCGGGAAGGGGGGTGGTCGCGCCGGGGGCGGTCCAGAACCGCACGGCCGTGCCGAAGGCCCCGACGGCGAGCGCGACGGCGAGCGCGGGACGCAGGTCGCGCTCCGGGTCCTGCCCGAGGCGCTCGGCCACGATCCGTACGGACTCGCTCTGCGCCTCTTCCCGTACGTGTCCGTAGGCGGCCCGCAGCGCCGGCTCCTGGTGGAGCAGGTGCAGCAGCTCGGCGGCGCGGGACCGGCGGGGCCAGGCGGGCGGTTCGCCGTCGAGCCAGGTGTGCAGGGCGCGGTGGTAGGCGGTGAGGGGGGCCTCGTCGGCGGGGCGGGCGGCGAGGGCCGCGTTGATCCGGGCGAAGTCGGCGCGCAGGGCGTCGGCGACAGCGTCCTCCTTGCCGGAGAAGTACCGGGTGAAGGTGCGCCGGGAGACGTCGACGCGGTCGCTGATCGCTTCGACGGTGACGCCGTCGAGGCCCCTTTCGAGCACCAGGTCCACGGCGGCGGCCGCCATGGCCTCGCGGCTCTCCTGGACTTTGCGGACCCGGCGGCCCTCGGGGGTGCTCATGTATTCGACTGTACTCCTCGAAATGTCCCACCGGGACAGTTGGCCCGGTGGGACAGGAGAGGTGTGTCACATTATGCGGTCATATCAGCCCGAGGGCCTGAGGGAGAGCGCGACTCGCGGCTCACGGGGTGCGGCCCGCCCAGGCGACCAGCTTCTCGACGGCCGGGGCGTCGGCGGGGACCTCCACCACCGGGCCGAACGGCACCGCGCCGCCGCGGCGATCGGCGGGGATGGCACGCCGGGCGGTGGCGGTGCAGAGGGCCACGACCTCCGGGTCCCAGGCGGGGCGCAGACCGGTCGCGGTGGCCAGGTCCCAGGTGTGGACGGTGAACTCCGTGGTGAAGGCCAGGGCCGCCGCCGCGCCGGGAAGGGTGCCGAACGGGAGGGTCAGCGGGCGGGCCAGCACCGCCGGGTCGGCCCAGGCGTCCCGGGCCTCGCGGACGGCCTCCTCCCAGGCCTTCGGGAGCGCGTCGTCGGTGACGTCCTCGGCGACGGTGGGCGCGCTCAGGGTGTCTCCGCCGTTGGCCGCGAGGGCGATGCGGCGGAGAACGGCGACGAGGTGGCGGGCGAGGCGGCCGACGGTGAAGTCGGGGCACGGGGTGGGGGATGCGAGCTGGTCGGGGCGGACGGCGACGAGGGTGTCGCCGGCGAGGGCGACGGCCGCCCAGAGGGCGGGGCGGGGGTCGGTGGTCGAGATGGCCTCGGGCTGATTCATGGCTTCATCCTGGGAGGTGAAGTGGCCATCTCCTGGCCACTTTTCCGGAGGTGTCGCGGGAGAATTCGCGAGGGGCCCCCAGGGGCCCGCTTCGCGCACCGATGGCCTGCGCCCCGGGCGGCTCGGGCGTCTCGGGTTTCCCGGGTGCACCGGGCGTCCCGGGCGACTCCGTAGCCCCGCACCCCCGCACCCCCGCGCCCCCACACCCCCACGTCAGAATGGCCCCCATGACTCGCCCCGCGCCCCGGTCCCGCCGATGAGAGCCGATCGGCTCGTTGCCGCGCTGCTCTTCCTCCAGACCCGCACCCGGGTCACCGTCGCCGAAGTCGCCGCCGAGTTGGAGGTGTCGGAGCGGACCGCCCGCCGGGACCTGGAGGCGCTGGCCTCCGCCGGGATTCCCGTGTACGCGCAGCGTGGGCGCGGCGGCGGGTGGTCGCTGGTCGGCGGGGCCAGGACCGACCTCACCGGGCTCACGTCGGAGGAGGTCCGGGCCTTGTTCCTGCTGGCCGGGCCCGCGGCGGCCTCGCCCGAACTCCGTACCGTGGTAAGGAAGTTGATACGGGCGCTCCCGGCGCCGCTGCGGTCCGCCGCCGAGGCCGCCGCCCAGGCGAACGTGCACGACGGCACCGACTGGGCCCACACCGCCGTCACCGCCGACCGGTCCCGGCTGGTCGTCCTCCAGGGGGCCGTGGTGGGCGGCGTCCAGGTCCGGCTCGGGTACGCGGGTCCCGGAAAGCCGGAGTCGCTGCGCACCGTGCACCCGCTCGGCCTCGCCTCCAAGGCCGGCGCCGACTACCTGCTGGCCGACACGGAACGGGGCCTGCGGACCTTCCGGCTCAGCCGGGTGACCTCCGTGGAGCCGACCGGGGAGCCGGTGGTGCGGCCGGCGGGGTTCGACCTCGCCACCGCGTGGCGTTCGCTCACGGCACGGCTGGAGGAACGGATGCACGCGGCGACCGTGCGCGCCCTGGCCGAACCCGCGTCGCGGGCGATCCTGGAGCGGGTCCTCGGCGGGCTGCTGCGCATCACCGGCACGCATGCCGACGGCCGGCTGGAGATCGAGGTCGACGGTCCCAGTGTGGAAGTCGTCGCTGAGCGCCTCGCCGGGCTCGGGCGGCGCGTCGAGGTCGTCGGCCCGCCCGAGGCCCGGACACGACTGGCCGCGCTGGCGGAGGAGCTGGCGGCCCTGTACGGACGTACCTGACGCTTCGTCACCTGCGCGCAGCACCCGCACCGAGCAATGCCCCGACCGGGCCGGGCCTCCCGCGCGGGACGCTGGTTCCGCTCAGCCCGCGAGCCTCGCCAGGACGTGGACCCCGTGGTCACGGTGAGCACGGGGTCCGCCTGCTCCCCTCCCGGGACCTGCGGCGGGAGGCCGGGGCCTCACGCCGCGCTGCGGCGCACGCACTCCGACACCGTGCGGCGCAGGCTGCCCGTCTCCTTGAGGAGGGCCCGCTGCACCTCCGCGCCCGTTCCGCCCTTCAGGAGTTCGGCGGTGGCGCGGCGGACGTCGTCGGTGTCGCCGGCGTCCTCCAGGGCCGGGCCGACATGGGTGAGCAGGGCCTGGACCACGTCGGCCGCCGGTTCCGGGTGCAGGGTCTCGGGGTGCACCAGGCGGTCGGTGAGGCCCGAGCGGGCGGCGCGCCACTGGGCGAGGCGCAGCGGCCCGACGCCGTGCGGAACGGGCGGCTCACCGGCGCGGTGGGCGCGGGCGGCGGTCTCGACGAGGCCGCGGGCCAGGGTGGCGAGGAGGACGGTCGTGGAGGCCTCCAGGCAGACGTCCGCCACCCGGATCTCCACGGTGGGGAAGTTGTGGGAGAGCCGGGCGTCGAAGTAGACCATGCCCTTGTCCTTCAGGACGCCGGTCTCCAGGAGGTCGGCGACCTGCCGGTGGTAGTTCTCGGCGGAACCGAAGATCTCCACCGGGCCGGCGGACGGCCAGCGGCCCCAGACGCGGTTGCGGTAGCTGTTGTAGCCGGTGTCGGAGCCCTGCCAGAAGGGCGAGTTGGCGCTCATGGCGGTGAGGACGGGCAGCCAGGGCCGGATGCGGTCGAGGACCTGCACGCCCTCCTCGTCGGACTCCACGGAGACGTGGACGTGGCAGCCGCAGGTGAGCTGCTCCTGCACCGGCATGCCGAACTGCTTCTCGATCCAGCGGTGCCGGTCCCCGGTGTTGACGGTCGGACTGACGGTGAGCGGCGAGGTGGCCAGTGCCACGGCCGCCGCTCCCACCTCCTGCGCACGCCGTCCCGCCTCCGCGCGCCAGCGCCGGATCTCCGCGCCCAGGTCGCCCATCGAGAACTGCGGCCGGGTCGCGAACTCCAACTGCTCTCCGTGGAGCTCCTTCTCGAAGACGTCCTCCGCGTCGGCGTCCTGCGCGGGCACCGCCAGCACGGCCGAGGACACCGCCCGCGACTCCCCGGACTCCGGGTCGACGAGGAGAAGCTCCTCCTCCACTCCCACACTGCGCACGATGCGGTCCTCCATCTCGCTGTACATCTCGCCGCACCGCACCGACCAGGGGCGGAGGCGTTCGAACCCTGCGGACCGGTCGTCCGCGGTACGGGCACGCAGACACCGGTTCCCGGACCTCCGCCCGGCATGCCTGCGGATTTCCGCACACCACACGGACGGGTGCGGCGGCCGGGTGTGGTTGGCTTCGCGCCATGGACGCGCAGAGCACCGGCGGGGACCAGGACCGTACGCCGCCGCCACCGGACGGCAGCACGTCGCGGCGCGGAGACGCGACGGGGGGCGGCGGCACGGTGCGAGGCGGCGGCGCGCCGCCCGTGCCCGCTCTCGATCCCGAACTCGCCGCCGTACGAGCGGGCTCGGCGTCCGCCGAGCCGCTCACCGCGCACAACCTCGCGTCCCGGCAGGCGCGGGACGCCGCGTCCCGGCCCCGGCCGACGGCGGCGGATCTGCGCGCGGACGGCCGCTTCGAGGTGAGCGAACTGCGGGTGCCGGGGCCGCCGGGCGGTCCGCGGGTCACGCTGGTGAGCGCGCGCCCGGCCGGGCTCGCCGGGCCCCGCCCCCTCCTCCTGTACCTGCACGGCGGCGCGCTGGTCATGGGCAACGCGTGGTCCGTCCTGCCGACGGTGCTGCGCGAGTGGGCCGAGCCGCTCGGCCTGGCCGTCCTCTCGGTGGAGTACCGGCTCGCCCCCGGCACGCGGTACCCCGGGGCGCTGGAGGACTGCTGGGCCGCCCTGACCTGGGCGGTCGCCAACGCCGACGCGCTCGGCGTCGACCCGTCACGCCTCGTGCTGGGCGGCAAGAGCGCGGGCGGCGGGCTGGCGGCGGCCCTGGCCCTGCTGAACCGGGACCGGGGCGGGCCGTCCCCGCTGGGCCAACTGCTCCTCTCCCCCATGCTGGACGACCGCAACGACACCTTCTCCGCCCACCAGCTCTCGGGTCACGACGTCTGGGACCGCGCCTCCAACTCCACCGCCTGGCAGGCGGCGTTGGGCGACCTGCACGGCTCGACGGAGCTGCCGCCGTACGCCGCCCCGGCCCGCGCGACGGACCTGTCCGGGCTGCCCCCGGCCTACGTCGAGGTCGGGTCGGCGGAACTCTTCCGGGACGAGGGCGTCGCGTACGCGAACGCGATCTGGCGGGCGGGCGGGGACGCCGAGCTCCATGTGTGGCCGGGGGCCTGCCACGGCTTCGACGGTCTGGCCCCGCGGGCGGCCCTCACCCGGGACGCCCGCGACACCCGCACCCGCTGGCTGCGCCGCCGTCTCGCGGGCCGGCCCGCGGGCCCGGACGCCCGGCCGGAGTGACGCCGGACCCGGGCGCGCCGACGGGGGGCGTACGGGGTCAGCCGAGCAGGGTCAGGAGGCGGGCCCGTGCCGTCGCGAGCACGCGGCGGCGCGGCTCGCCGTGCAGCCGCCCCGCCACCGCCCCGCCCCACCCGAGCATGACCGCCCCGGCCAGCAGCAACAGGGCCAAGGGGGTGGGAGGCAGGGTGTGTTGACGTACCGTCAGGAGCAGCAGGGGCGCGGACGAGGCCACCGCGCAGACCGCCCCCCGCCCGTACCACAGCACCGCCTGCACCGGCCCCGAATTGCCCAGCGGCGTCTCCCCGCCGAGCAGCACCTCCACCGGCACCGCTCCCCGGTACGCGCTGACCAGTGCCCCGCCCACCAGCGCCGGCACCGCCCCCAGCAGGGCG
Source organism: Streptomyces sp. NPDC088745 (assembly GCF_044751045.1). Classification (NCBI taxonomy): domain Bacteria; kingdom Bacillati; phylum Actinomycetota; class Actinomycetes; order Kitasatosporales; family Streptomycetaceae; genus Streptomyces; species Streptomyces sp. NPDC088745. Next base: position 16,795 of record NZ_JBIVLB010000006.1, on the reverse strand, counting down.
GCGTGGCCCGGCGTCCACAGCACCAGCGCGGCCCCGCCCGTCAGCACGCCCAGCAGCGCCCCCGGCAGCACCGCGTGCCACAGCGCCAGCGCGCGGAAGGAGTACGGCAGCCCCGCCGCCCGCCGGAAGTCGTCGCTCTCCAGGCGTGCGGGCTCCACGAACTGGGCCGCGGCCAGATACCCGGCGGCGAGCGCCAACACGCCCAGCGCCACCTGCCGGCGCCCGCCCTGCGCGGCCTGCCCGCACAGCCACACCGCGGCCCCCGCCCACAGCGCGCCCCACACCAGCCGTCCCGGCTCGCGCAGCAGCCCCGTCGCGTCCCGCCACGGCACGAGCAGCCACCGGCGGCGCGGCATCGGCAGCCGCGCCCACGGCCGTGCCCGGCCGCGCCGGGGCCCGCGCACCGTGGAGCGGGTCTGCCGCAGGTCCAGCGCGAAGAGCGAGGCGGTGACCTGCGAGGCGAGCGTCGCGCGGGCGCGCAGGGCCGCCGCCGGGATCAGCGGCGCCACCCGCCACGCCACGGCTGTCGCGCCCGCCGCGCACACCGCCGCGAGCCCCGCCCCGACCGGCCAAGGGCCACCGTGTCCCGCCGCCGCGACCAGTGGCTGCGCCGCCCACCCCCATGGCCCGGACCACAGCGGCAGGAACCCCACGCCACAGGCCACCGCCGCGCAGCCCGCCCCGAAGGTCCGGCCGCGGTACCCCCACCGTTCGACCAGCACCCCGGCCCCGACGCCCGTCAGCGCCGTGACCAGCCCGGCCCACGCGCCCGCCGCCGTCAGCGGGACGGGGCCGCCCGCCCCGGCGACGTGCACCACGTAACCCAGCACGGCGCCCACGGCCGACCCGGCCAGCGCCGACCGGAGCGCGGCCGCCCGCAGCCGGGGAAGCAGGAGCGGTCCGCGCGCGATCGGCAGCGGGAGGAGCCAGTGGACCGTGGGGAGGTCGACGCGCACGGGGCCCCGCCAGGCCGCGTTGCGCGCCATGAGCAGCAGGGTGAGGGCGAACAGCGCCGGCACGATCGACGGCAGCGCGGCCGTGACCAGGCGGGCGGTCTCCCCGTGCCAGTCGCCCCGGCCGCCCGCGCGGGCGGCGGCCGCGAGGAGGGGGCCGGCCCAGAACACCGCGAACAGGGCGACGAGGTAGACCACGTACGCGCTCTTCCTGCGGCGCTCCTGCCGGGACGGCGCACGCGCCTCGCGCAGGAAGCCGAGGGCGCGTGCCGCGGGGGACGGCTCCCCGGGGGCCGGTGCCGCGGCGGACATCAGCGGTCCGCTCCCACCGGTATGCCGTCCTCCAGCGTCAGCACCCGGTCGGCCACCGCGTCGGCCAGTGCCTCGTGGTGCGTGGCGAGCAGGATTGCCGTGCCGCGCTCCTTGTGCGCGGCCAGGCGGCGGCCCAGCTCCTTGCGGGCGCGGCCGTCCAGGCGCTGTTCGGGTTCGTCGAGGATCAGCAGGTCGTGCGGCCGTACGAACGCCGAGGCGAGCAGCATCGCCTGGGTCTGACCGGAGGAGAGGGCCGACGGCAGGACGCCGTCGTGCCCGGCGAGGCGGTGGTCGGCGAGGGCGCGGTCGACGGCGGCCTCGGCGTCCGTGCCGAGGCCGTGTGCCAGCGCGACCAGCATGAGGTGCTCGCGCACGGTCAGGTCGGGGTAGCGCGCGCCGGGGTCCATCACGGTGGCTACCCGGGCCCGGGTGGCGGGGGTGTCCTCGCCGACGGGGCCGCCGGCGAGGGAGACCCGCCCCTCGGTCGGTTCCTCGCGGCCCGCGGCGAGGCGCAGCAGTGTCGACTTCCCGGCCCCGTTGCCGCCCACCAGGGCCACGCACTCGGCGGGGGCGAGAGCGAGGGTGACCCCTCGGACGACCCACCTCTCGCCGTAGCGGCGGCCGACGTCGGTCAGTTGCAGGAGCGGGGGCGTGTGGGTCACGTGGAGTGCTTCCGTTCGTACGGGCAGAAACGCTTGCCACACACAAGTATCCGGACGGCGCCAGCGCGCCCGGCCGAGGGGGGCCGCAGCCCCCCGGCCGAACGCGGCCTGCTCGCCCGCTTCCCGGCGCCGCTGACGGGCCGCCCGAAGACGTGGTCGCTCGACCGCCCCAACTCCCCCGAGCGGAGCGTGCGTTGTGCGAACGAGCAGCGCGGGGCCGTCCTGCGCGCCCTGGCCGCGTACGCCGGCGACGCGCTCCTTCCCGTGGCGGTGGGGCGCGGCTGGCCCGGGACCAAGTGCTCTTCCCTTGGTGACCAAGGGCCCGCATGACTGCGGCGGCGGACGCGCAGGATGGGCAGGTTAGTCCGCGTTCCGTCACTCGGGTCAGGTACCGCATGCCCTCCTCCACTCCTCCGTTGCAGAGCGCCGTCGCCCGTGAACGCTGGCGTGCCCGGGCACAGGCATGGCTGCCCTGGGTGGTCTGGGCGGTCGCCGTGATCGCCGAGGTCCTGACGGGCAGTGACACCCGGCTCGGGCCGGTCCTGGCCGCGGTGCCACCGCTGGTGGCGGTCGCGCACGGCTGGCGGGCCGTGCTGGTGTCGGGGCTGGCCGCGACGCTGACCCAGCAGGCGTTCCTCTACGTGGTGGAGGCGGCGGAGACGGGGACCTGGACCACCGCGATGACCGCCATGTCGGGGGTGACGCTGGCCAGCGCCCTGTCGGCGGCCGCCCGGGTGCGCCGGGAGCGGCAGGTGCAGGAGCTGCACGACGTCGTCGGCGGGATGCAGCGCGCGCTGCTGCATCCGCTGCCGCCGGAGCTGGGCGGCTACCGGATCGCCGGGTTCTACCAGGCCGCGCACTCCGACGCCCGGGTCGGCGGCGACTTCTACGAGGCGCTGGAGACCCCGTACGGGCTGCGCGTGGTACTCGGGGACGTCTCCGGCAAGGGGCTTCCGGCGGTCGACGCGACGGTCACGCTGCTCGGGGCGTTCCGCGAGGCGGCGTACGAGGAGGCGGATCTCGGCCGGGTGGCGCTGGTGATGGACCGGGCGCTGCGGCGCAGGCAGCGCATCTCGGAGGACCACCGGTTCGCGACGGCGCTGATCGTCGAGGCGGGAGCGGACGGACGGCTGCGCATGGTCAACTGCGGGCACGTCCGCCCCCACCTCGTCGACGCGCGCGGGGCCCGTGAGGTCGCGCTGCCCACGTACGGACTGCTGGGTCTGTTCCACCTCGTGCCGAAGGGGCTGCCGGAGCCGGTCGCGCATACGCTCGCGCCCGGCGAGTCGCTCCTCGTGGTCACCGACGGCGTGACCGAGGCCCGGGGCGAGCGGCGTGACTTCTTCGACCTGGCGGCCTTCCTCACCGGCCCCGCCCCGAGGCAGAGCCCGGTCGCACTGAAGGAGGCGCTGCTCGACGCCCTCGCCCGGCACACCCGCGGCCACCTCTCCGACGACGCGGCGGCGCTGGTGCTGACGCCCGGGGAGGGCGGGGTGACGCGCGCCGGAGGTACGGACGCGCATCAGGAGGGGTGATGACGGTCAGGCGTCCTCGTGCATCACCCTGACGGTGTCCAGTCCCGAATCCGTGGCGTCCGGCACGTTCATGCCCGCCTCGACGCCCGTGCGCAGGTACGTCAGAACCGGCTCGGTGAGGCGTTCGCCGGGCAGGACGACGGGGATGCCGGGCGGGTACGGGGTCATCATCTCGGCGGCGATCCGGCCCTCCGCTTCGGCGAGCGGCACATCGTCGGTGCGGGCGAAGAAGGCGTCGCGGGGCAGCACCGCCTGCTCCATCCGCAGGTCGGCGGGCGTGGGCACCTGGACCCGTTTGCCGCCGGCCGGCTCCTCGCGGTGGTCGGCGAGCGAGCGCAGGGCGTCCAGGAGGCGGGCGACGGTGGTGGCGTCGTCGGCGTGCGTGATCTGGGCGCTGACCCTGCGGTGGTCGAAGAGGTGCAGGTCGATGTGGTGGTGCTCGCGCAGCCAGTCGGCGGCGCGGTAGCCGGAGATCCCGAGTCCGCTCAGGTCGATGACCACGGGCAGCGGGTCGAAGCCGGCGGCCGCGCCGGGGCCGCAGAAGTCGGCGGAGTCGTTGACGTGCATGCCGTCGATGGCCTCGATGGACTCCCGTGCGGTCGCCGCGACTTCGAGGGCGTGGTCCATCAGCCGTTCGCCGTGCAGGGCCATCTGACGCCGCCAGCCGTCAATGCCCGCGTAGAGGAGGACGGAGGGGCTGGTCGTGCCGAGGAGGTCGGCGCGCAGGGCGAGCGCGTCCGGGTCGACGAGGTCGCCCTGGAGGTGGAAGACCGAGCCCTGTTCCAGGCCGCTGCCCATCTTGTGGATGCTGGTGACGCAGATGTCGGCGCCCGCGTCCATCGCCCAGGACGGCAGCCCGGGGTGGAAGGGCAGGTGCGCGCCCCACGCCTCGTCGACGATCAGCGGCCGGGAGCGGCGGTGGCACACCTCCGCGAGCGCGCTCAGGTCGGCGGCGGCACCGTAGGGGGTGGGGCTCGTGACGAGGGCGCCCCGGGCGTCGGGGTGTGCGGCGAAGGCCTTGTCGTACGCCTCGGGCGACGGCGGGTGCGCGAGGTGGCGGACGGGGTCCCACTGCGGGTCGATCCACACGGGCTCGATGCCGCAGAGGATGAGGCCGGCCACCACGGACTTGTGGGCGTCCCGGCTGACCAGCAGCTTCTCGTGCGGGGCGGCGACGGTCAGCATGGCCGCCTTGACGGACAGGGAACTGCCGCAGGTGGAGAAGAAGGTGTGGTCGGCGTGGACGGCGTCGGCCATCAGCTCCTCGGCGCGCTCCAGGATCCGGTTGCGGGTCCGCCGGTCGTCCAGGCCGCCGCTGGCCAGGACGTCGCCGCAGAAGACGGCGTCGCCGAGGACCTTGCGCACTTCCGGGTCGGCCCCGCGGGCCTGCTTGTGGCCGGGAGGGGTGAACCCCAGTTCGTCGCGCTCGTGGTAGGCGGCGAGGGCTTCCAGGACGGGGGCCTCGCTGTGGTCGAGGGGCACGGTGCTCACTTCCCTTTCCGGGGTGGTACGGACGTTGCTCGAGGTCTGGTGCGGGTGTTCCTTCCGGGGGTCGTGCGGACCGGACCCGGGTCGTCTACCCCTCAGCCCGCCGCTTCCTCACCCGCGCCCGCCGCCGCCCGGATGCCGCGGTCCAGCCCGGCGAGGTGGTCGCCGAAGCCGCCCCTGGCCCGGGGCCGGGTGCGGCCCGAGGTGGTCACGGGGCAGTCGGCGGTGCGCAGGAGGCGTGCGCCGGTGCGCTCCAGGGCGTCGACCAGGCCGTGGTCCTCGCTGAGCGCCAGGGGCGGGAAGCCTCCGGCGGCGGCGTAGGCGCGGGCGTCGACGCCCAGGTTCGCGCCGTGCACGTGCGGGTGCTGCCAGGGCTGCCCGGCGGGCGGGCGGGACACCTCGTACAGACGGCGGTGGCGGGCGGCCAGCCGGGGCCGGTGCGCGGGCCACCGGTCGACGGTGACCGTGCCGACGACGGCGTCCCAGCCCTCGGCGGCACGGGCCAGTTGGAAGGCGAGCCAGTCGGGCGGGACGGTGCTGTCGGCGTCGGTGGACGCGAGCCAGACGGAACGGGGCCCGCACGGGACGCCGCCCTCCGGGGTGCCGCCGCCCAGCGCCCTCAGGGCCGCGCTCACCCCCGCCGCCCGCGCCCGCCCCACGTTGCGGAAGCCCACCGGGACGACCAGTGCTCCCGCCGCCCGGGCGCGGGCGGGGGTGTCGTCGGTGCAGCGGTCGGCGACGACCACGGTGAGCACCCGCACCCCGTCCAGCGCCGGGTGCTCGGAGGCCACCCGTACGGCGTCCAACGCGGCCGGAAGCAGGGCCTGTTCGTCGCAGGCGGGAATCACGACGGCGACGGCCCGCCGAGGGGCCGTGCCGGGGGCCGCGCGAACGGCCGCTTCAAGGGTCGTGCGAGCGGCCGTGCCGGGGACCTCACGAGCGGTCATACGAGACCTTCGCGTGCGGCGGGCGAGGGCGCGGGGGAGCCGTCCGGCCCGGTCCTGGCGTACACCTGGAGGACGAAGTCGGCCTCCCGGTGGTCGGCCACGGGCGTCAGCCCCGGCACGGAGGCGACCGTCCCGGCGAGCGTGCTGCCGGTGCCCCGGTGGTCGGGGACGGGGTGGTTCCAGTGCGCGGTGACGAGGGTGCCGCCGGGTTCCAGGGCGGCGGCGGTGCGGGTCAGGACCTCGTGGAGGCCCGGTGCGTCGAAGTAGTAGAGCAGCTCGGACAGGACGACCAGGTCGAAGGAGCCGTCCGGCCACTCCTCGGGGAGGGTGAGGCGGCGCACGTCGACGTGCGGGAGGTGCGCGGTGCGTTCGCGGGCGGTGGCGACGGCGGACTCCACCCGGTCGCAGGCCACCAGCTCCTCGCAGCGCTCGGCCAGCCGGACGGTCAACTCGCCCACCGAGCAGGCGGGTTCGAAGGCGCGACGGTAGCGGGGCAGCGGGAGGCTCGCGACCGTGAGGTCGTACTTGCGCCGCTCGTAGAAGCGCTCGGCGAGGTGCCAGGGGTCGGGGGTGTCGCGGTACATCTCGTCGAAGTACGAGGCGGGGGTGGGCCCTTGGGCCCGGTCGCCGGTCGCGCGGCTCACCGGAAGACCACCTCCGTCTCCCGCAGGTGGTGGGCGAGTTCCTCCGGCGGGAGGATCGCCGCGTCGCCGGGGCCGGGGCCCAACGGCTCGGTCTGGCTGACGAAGCGCGCGGCCGCCGCGCGCTTGCGGGCCCGGACGTCCGGCGGGAGCGCGATGCGCGCGGCCCGCTCCCACGGGACGCGGGAGTCGCCCGGGGTCGCCCAGTGCCACATCCACACCGGGTAGAGCCAGCAGGGGACGCCGGTCGCCGCCGCCGCGCGCAGGGCGGCCCGGCCGGCCGCCTCGTGGTCGCCGTGCACGTCCCCGGTCCAGGGGGCGACGAGCAGGTCCGCGCCCTCGGCGAGCTCCGCGAGGCGGGCGGCGACCCGGTCCTCGTGGGCGCCGACCCGGGTGTCGGGCACGTGCAGGGGGACGACGGCCGCCTGGGCCGCGCCCAGTTCGGCGAGGGCGTCGCGGGTCTCGGCGGCCCGGACGCGTACGAGGTCGTCGGCGGTCAGCACCGTGCTGTCGGGGTGGGAGCCCTCGCCGTCGGTGACCATCGCCACGGTGATCCGGGTGCCGGCGGCGGCGAGCAGTGCGATCGTGCCGCCGAAGCCGAGCACCTCGTCGTCGGGATGGGCGGCGACGACGACCACTCGGGTGAACGGGCCGACCGGGATTTCGGGCAGGTCCGCCCAGCCCGGCCAGGCCCGCCAGACGGCCTCGGGAGTGCCGGGCGCCTGGATGGGGTCGGACGCGGTGCCGCGGGTCCGGGCGGAGGCGGCGGGAGCGGTGGGGGCCTGGGCGGGGGTCGCCGCCGCGGGGCGCACGGGTGCGGTGTCGGTCATCGGGTGTCCTCCGGTCGGGCGAGGAGAGCGCCGAGTGCGGCGAGGTCGCGTTCCGCGTGGTGCTGGCGGAGGTACACGGCCAGGTCGGCGGCGGTACGGGCGTGCCGGGCGTCGTGGCACAGCGGTCCGGCGCCGGTGGCCCGGCCGACGTGGTCGAGGACGGCGGCGCAGGCCGATGCCACGAAGGCGCGCACGCGCATGGCCCGCAGCCGGGCGGCGTCCGGGTCGAGGGGGTCCGCGTCGATCTCGGCGGCGGCCTGCTCCAGGAGGGCCCCGGCGGCCTGGAGCCGGCTGTCGACCGCGCCGAGGTGGGCGTCGGTGTGGGGCTCGGCACGACGTTCCGCCGCTTCCCGGAGCACCCTCGACGCGGCCACGGCTCCCCCGTACCAGCAGGCGGCGACGCCGATGCCGCCGTGCCAGAAGCCGGGCCGGCGCAGATACGCCTCGGGGCCGCCGACCGCACGGGCGGGCACGTCGGTGAAGCGGACGTCGGGGGTGTCGCTGCCCGCCATGCCCACGGCCTGCCAGGTGCCGTCGACGGGGCGGCAGTCGTCGCCGTCGACCCGTACGGCGAAGAGCCTGCGCTCGTCACCGGCGCGGGCGGTGACCAGGGCGTGGGTGCAGGAGTGGGCTCCGGAGCAGTACTGCTTCAGCCCGCTGATCACCCAGCCGGAGCCGTCTTCGGCCCGCCCTCCGGCGCCCCCGGGGCCGTCGCCCGCGTCCTTGCGCAGGGCGGTCAGCCCCTCGCCCGGCGGTTCGGCCGCCCAGACGCCCCACCGCTCACCGGGCCCCGGCGGTGGCGCGCCCAGCTCGGCGAGGATGGCGGCCGCGTCGACGTGCCCCTCCACCAGGCGGGCCGTGCACAGGTCGGTCCCGGCGACGGCCCGCAGGGCGGCGAACCGGTCACGGGTGCGCCCGGAGCCGGGCAGGGGGAACTCCAGCTCACCGGCGTCGACGCGCGCCAGGACCGAGCGGAAGCCCTCGGCGGCCTGCCGCCGCGCCGCGAGCGGTCCTGCGTCGGCGTCCAGGGCCTCGGGGGCCGTGGAAGGGGGCAGGTCATCACGCATGGAACAAACTCCCGGGGCCGATACGGGGGGAAGGAGGCGGAACTCCCGGGGGCGGAGCCGCCTCGGGGCACACCCCCTCAGGACGAGACCGCCGCACGGTAGAGCCGTCCCGGGGCGAGCCCCTTCCCACACTCTGAGGTGCCGCCGCGCGGCCCGCATGCCGCGGATCTTGGCGGGGCGATTTCTCCACTGCCCCTCATCGCCGGGAGGAAACATGGGCCGCACACACATCGCCCGAGGCGGCCGGGGTACAGCGGGGCAGGCGGTTCCGCTCGGCGCCGAGCGAGGTTTGACGGCGGACAAGAGCGGCTACACGCACCCAATGGTGCAAATTGGCTACACGATGATGACCGAGCAGGCAGGCCCGCGCGCCCTCGTCGATGACGTGGTGGCCGCCGAGCGGGCCGGGTTCGACTTCTCCGTCACGTCCGACCACTACTTCCCGTGGCTGGACTCCCAGGGCCACGCCCCCTACGCGTGGAGCGTGCTGGGCGCGGCGGCGCAGGCCACCGAGCGGATTCCGCTGATGACCTACGTGACCTGCCCGACGGTCCGCTACCACCCGGCGGTGATCGCCCAGAAGGCGGCGACCCTCCAGCAGCTCTCCGAGGGGCGGTTCCGGCTGGGCCTCGGCTCGGGCGAGAACCTCAACGAGCACGTGGTGGGCGCGGGCTGGCCGTCGGCCGGGGTGCGGCTGGAGATGCTCGAAGAGGCGGTGGAGATCATCCGCGCGCTCTTCGCGGGCGGCAACGTCAACCACCGCGGCGAGCACTTCGACGTCGCGAACGCGCAGCTCTGGGACCTGCCGGACGAGCTGCCGCCGATCGGTGTGGCGGTCTCCGGCGAGCGGTCCTGTTCGCTCGCCGGGCGGCTGGCCGACCTGGTCATCGCGACCGAGCCGAAGGCCGAGCTGATCGAGTCCTTCGAGCGGCACGGCGGTACGGGCAAGCCGCGGGTGGGGCAGCTGCCCGTCTGTTTCGACCCCGACCGGGACGCGGCGATCAGCCGGGCGCACGACCAGTTCCGCTGGTTCGCGGGCGGCTGGTCGGTGAACGCGGAGCTGCCCGGACCCGCGAGCTTCGCCGGGGCGACGCAGTTCGTCACCGAGCAGGACGTGGCCGAGGCGATCCCCTGCGGCTCGAAGGTGGAGGACTTCGTCGAGGCGGTACGGCCGTACGCCGAGGCGGGGTTCACCGAGATCGCCCTCGTCCAGGTGGGCGGCGAGCACCAGAAGCCCTTCATCTCCTGGGCGGAGAAGGAGCTGCTGCCCGCCCTGCGCGAACTCTGAAGAGCACCCCACGCATGTGCACGAGCGAAAACACGAGCGGAAAGAAGGACTTCCCCATGAACGACTCCTCGCAGGCCGACTCCCCCGACCTGGTGCAGGTGGTGCTGAGCGACTGCGCCGCCGACGACGCGAAGGCCGTCCTGTCCGCACTGGGCTCGGCGTTCTCCTCCGGCCGCCCCTCCGACACCTCCGGCGGGAGCCCGGACTCCGGTTCCGACACCTGGACGGAGTCCTTCGTGGCCGCCGACGCCCCGGGCTCCCTGTCCGGCACGGAGCTGAAGGGCGGCGTCACCGCCGAACTCCAGGGCGCCCCGGTGGCCGTGGACCGGCTGCGCAAGGCGCTCGCTTCGGCGTTCGCCGTCGAGGAGCGGGGTTCGGCCTCCGGCGACCAGGAGATCGAGGTCCAGCTCCGGCTGTCGGCGTCCGACGCCTGACGCACCGGGCCCCGCACCCCGCACGCGGACCTCCTTACGGACAGGAAACGCAGACCCTCCGCACAGACAGGACGTCGCACCATGCCCCGAGGATCGAACGCCAAGCGCGAGCGGCAGTACGAACACATCAAGGACAGCGCCCGGCAGCGCGGTGAGAGCAAGAAGCGCGCCGAGGAGATCGCGGCGCGCACGGTGAACAAGGAGCGGGCCAGGAGCGGGGAGGCCAAGGAGGCGAGCAGGACCTCCACCCAGGACGTCTCGTCCTCCCGCCGGGGCGGCCTGAACTCGCACAAGGGCTCACAGGGCCCCACCCGGGACCAGCTCTACGAGGAGGCCAGGTCCCGCAACGTCAAGGGCCGTTCCTCGATGACCAAGGACGAGCTCGCCAAGGCCCTGGGCCGCTGAAACCGCACCGGAAGGAACGAATTCGATGACCCGCGCGGCGCTCTTCGACGTCGACGGCACCCTCGCCGACACCAACCACCTGCACGTGGTCACCTGGTGGGAGGCCTTCCGCCAGGCCGGTCACCAGGTGCGGACGCACGACATCCACCGGGCCATCGGCCTGGGCTCGGAGGACCTCATCGCCCACCTGCTGGGCGACGACCGCGACACGGACGAGGACGACGCCCTGAGCGCCGCGCACTCCACGCTGTACGGCACGTACTTCGACCGGCTGGCCGCCCTGCCGAAGGCGGGCGACCTGCTGCGCTCCCTGCACTCCCGGGGCTGGCGCATCGTCCTGGCCACCTCGGCGGGCGGGGCCGAACTGGAGGCGCTGCGCCGGGCGATCGACGCGGACGACGTGATCGCGGGGGTCGCGAGCGCGGACGACGTGGAGCAGGGCAAGCCCGCTCCCGACCCGGTGCACCAGGCTCTGGAGATCGCCGGATGCGAGCCGCAGGACGCGGTGTTCGTCGGCGACACGGTGTGGGACATGCAGGCGGGCGCCAAGGCGGGGGTGCGCACGGTCGCCGTGCTGGCGGGCGGCATCCCGCGCGCGGACCTGGTGGAGGCCGGGGCGGCGGAGGTCTACGCGGACCCGGCGGAGCTGCTGGCCGAGCTGGACGGAAGCGTGGTGGGGAGGATGGAACGCGGGGAGTGACCCGGCGGCACCACCCTTCCAGCGCCCAGCGCCCCGCCCTCAGCCCTCAGCCCTCAGCCCTCAGCGGCTGAACGCGCCCGCCTCCGCCGCGAGTACGGCCGTCCGCGCCGCCCGGTCGGGCAGTCCGGGGTCCGGGGCGGAACGCAGCAGCACCAGGTGGTGGTAGAGCGGGGCGGTGGCGGCGACGAGCAGGGCGCGGGCATCGGTTTCCGCCGGAAGTTCGCCCCGTACGACCGCCCTCTCCACGACCGTCTCGCACTGCGCGTACCGCTCCTCCCAGAAGCCGCGCAGGGCGTCGGCGGCCGGGGCGGAGCGGAAGGAGACCGCGATCAGGGCGGCGGCGACGGAGGGCTGCTCGGTGAGGGAGGCGTGCACCTCGTGGTTGAGGGCGGCCAGGTCGCCGAGCAGGGTGCCGGTGTCGGCGGGCCGCCAGTCGTCCTCCGCGCCGAGGGTCAGGAGGTCCGCGAGGAGACCGCCGACGTCCTGCCAGCGGCGGTAGACGGTGGTGCGGTGGACACCGGCGCGGTCGGCCACCGCGTCGACGGTGAGTCCGTCGTAGCCGTGCTCGACCAACTGGGCGCGGACGGCGTCGAGCACGAGCGCCCGCGTGCGGGCGGTGCGCCCCCCGGGTCGGCGCGCGGGGGCCGCCCGCTCCGGTTCCCGCGGAGGGGCGGTGACGGACGGGGCACCTGTTGCCGTCCTCGGAGTCCTCATGTCATGATTCTAACGCAACTGTTGTCGCACTAATGGGGCCCTCCATGCTCAAGCGAAGCGTTCTCCCGACCTCGCGGTCCGTACGTCCCGTACCGGCCGCTCCGTCCCCGAATGCTTCGGAGCCCCCGCATGCCCACCCAGATCGCCGCTCTCTCCGTCACTAAGTCCTTCAACGGCCGCACCGTCCTCGACGCGGTCACCTGCTCCCTCTCCCCCGGCGAGCGCACCGGAATCGTCGGTGAGAACGGTTCCGGCAAGACCACCCTGCTGCGCCTGTTCGCGGGTGCCGCACAGCCCGACGAGGGCGAGATCGTCGTCCACGCGGACGGCGGCGTCGGCTTCCTCGCCCAGGACGAGGAGCTGCCTCCCCTGGCCACCGTGCAGGACATCGTCGACCGCGCGTTGGGCGAACTCCGCACGATGGAAGCCGAGTTGCGCCGTCTGGAGGCCGCGATGGCCGACGGCGGCGACGGCGACGACCCCGCCGGGTCCGTGCTGTCCGCGTACGGGGCCCTGCTGACCGCCTTCGAACTGCGCGGCGGGTACGAGGCGGACGCCCGCCTCGAACGCGCCCTGCACGGGCTGGGCCTCGGCCTGCTCGCCCGCGACCGCACGGCCGGCACCCTCTCCGGCGGTGAACAGGTCCGCCTGCGCCTGGCCGCGCTGCTCGCGGCCTCCCCGGAGGTCCTCCTGCTCGACGAGCCCACCAACCACCTCGACGCGGACGCCCTGCACTGGCTGGAGAACCACCTGCGCGACCGGCGCGGCACGACGGTCGCCGTCTCGCACGACCGCGTCTTCCTGGAGCGCGTCTCCACCACGCTCCTGGAGGTCGACGCCGACCGCCGCACGGTCGTCCGCTACGGCAACGGCTACGCCGGTTACCTGACCGAGAAGGCGGCGGCCCGGCAGCGCTGGGTCCGGTCCCACGCCCAGTGGGTGAGCGATGTCGAGGACGCCCGTACGTCACTGGCGACGACCGCGCACCAGGTGGTGCCGGGCCGCGCCATGAAGGACCGCAACAAGATGGCGTACGGCATGGCCGGCAACCGGGTGCAGGCGTCGGAGGCCGGCCGGGTGCGCCGGGCGGAGGAGCGCCTGCGCCGCCTGCTCGCCCGTCCGGTGCCCGCCCCACCGGAGCCGCTGCGCTTCGCCCCGGTGCTGCGTACGGGGCAGCGGCACGGCACGGTCGTCGAGGCGTCCGGCATCCGGGTCGACGGCCGCCTCGCCCCCACGGACCTGAAGCTGGCCTCCGGTGAACGGCTGCTGGTGACGGGTCCCAACGGAGCGGGCAAGACGACGCTCCTGCGCGTCCTCGCCGGTGAACTCACCCCCGCCGGCGGCGACATGACCCGGCGCGGCCGCATCGGCTACCTGCCGCAGGAACCCCGCTTCAGGGTGCCCCACCTGCCCCTGCTCACCGCCTTCGGCGACGGCCGCCCCGGCGGACCGGAGGAGCACGCCCAACGGCTGCTGGCACTGGGCCTCTTCGGCGAGGAGATGTTCGACGTGCCGGTGGGCCGGCTGTCGACGGGCCAGCAGCAACGCCTGGCGCTGGCCCGCCTGGTCACCGCCCCGCTGGACGTGCTCCTCCTGGACGAGCCGACCAACCACCTCTCGCCGGTGCTGGTGGAGGAACTGGAGGCGGCGCTCGGCGCCTTCCCGGGGGCGCTGGTGGTCGTCAGCCACGACCGGCTGCTCCGCCGCCGCTGGAAGGGCGGCCGGCTCGCGCTGGAGCCCGCGTCACGGGGTGCGGCCGCCCGCGTCTGAACCCGTGTCCGCCTCGGGCAGCAGGTGCGCGAGGAGCAGCTTGACCAGCAGGAGGGGGGCGAACCACGCCACCGCGTCCGGCACGTCCGCCGGGCCCGTGACGAGGACCAGCACGAGCGCGGTGAGCGCGAAGGCGACCGGCCGGCGCAGCGGTGCGGGGGCGACGGTCACCAGGACGGCGGCGGCCGCCACCGAGACGTACACGAGGAGGGCCGTCGTCCAGCCGTACCCGGGGACCGCCCAGGCCAGCAGGAAGGGCTGCCCGTGCGCCGCGACGAACAGCAGGTGGTGGCGGGCCGTACGCCCCGGGCGGTGATACCAGCGCTTGGCCGAGCGGGTGGAGTTGACCACCGCTCCGCCGAAGAGGTCGAAGGCGACGAGGGCGAGGACCACGCAGGCAGGCCAGGGGAGCGGGGCCCGCAGCGCGAGGACCGACGCGAGTGCCGCGCCGACCGCTGCGGCCCCGAGGCTGATCGTGATCTCGCCACGCGTCGCACCGGGCGCGACGAGCCGGTCGGTGAGCCGCGTCCAGGCGGTGCCACGGGAAGCGGAGGGCCCGGCTGCGGGCGGTCCGGGGGCGCCAGTACGCCGGCCGGAGGCCCCGGCGGCGGAAGGTTCGGGGATGCCCGGGGGCCGGCCGGGGGCGGTCATGCGCGCAGACCTTCCACGCACACCTCGACGATCGGCCCGGCCAGCTCCGCGAGCGGCGTCCGGGGGTCCGCCAGCCACTGCACCAGGCACCCTTCGACGGCCCCCACGACGACCGCCGCGTGCGCCGCGCCGACGCCCGGCCGCAGCGTGCCCTCGGCACGCGCGTCCGCCAGCAGCCGGGCGACCGCCTCGCGGTGGGCCCGGTGGACGGCCGCCAGGTCCAGCGGGGCCCGGCAGGCCCACACGTCCGCCAGGACACGGGCGTGCTCGGGGTGCGCGGCCAGGAACGCGACCGTGCCGCGCACGAGTGCCGCCAGACGGTCCAGGGCGGGGCCCCGCACCGCCGAGGCGGCGGCGAGCGCCTGCTCCGACCGCGCGGCGTAGCGCTGGAACACGGCTTCCAGAAGGGCGTCCCTGCTGTCGAAGGACAGGTAGACGCTCCCCTTGGCGATTCCGGCCTCGGCCGCCACGTCGTCGATGCGTGAGGCGGCGAAGCCCTTGCGCGCGAACACCCGCAGCGCCGCGTCGAGCAACTCCTCGCGGCGGGCGGTGCGGTCCACCTTCTTCGGCATACCGTAAAGGTGACTGACCGGTCAGTCACCGTCAAGGTCCGCGCAGCGCCAACTGCCGGGCCGCTCACCGGCGTACGACGCCGGGGCACCGAGAGACCGGGACACCGCGGAAATTCACTGGCGGCCGGCAGCGACGCCGCGGAGGCTCAGGGCATGCAACCCTTCCTGGAGACAGACCGGCTCGTTCTGCGGGCCTTCACCGAGGCCGACGCCGACCACCTGTGCGCGCTCGACGGCGACCCCGACGTCATGCGCTTCATCACCGGCGGGAAGCCGACCAGCCCGGAGACGATCCGCACGCGCACGCTGCCGCGCCTGCTGCACACCTACCCGCACTTCGGCACCCGCGGCTACTGGGCCGCGGAGGAGAAGGCCACGGGCACCTTCCTGGGCTGGTTCGAGTTCTGCCCCCTGGAGGACAGCCGCCCCTTCGTGGTCGAGCTGGGCTACCGGCTGAATAGGGCCGCCTGGGGCCGGGGTTACGCCACCGAGGGCTCGCGGGCCCTGGTCGACAAGGGCTTCGCGGAGCTCGGGGTCGAGCGGGTGACCGCGAACACGATGGCGGTCAACGCGCGGTCCCGGAGCGTGATGGAGAAGGCGGGTCTGACCTTCGTGCGGCACTTCACGGGCGACTGGCCGGAGGCGATCGAGGGCTCCGAACACGGCGAGGTGGAGTACGACCTCACGCGGGCCGTGTGGGAGAAGCGAAACTGAGCCCCGAGTCGCCCCGCGTCATCCGCGGGACCGCCCACGGCACTGAGTACCTGCCCGTACCCATCAGGCGTGGTACTCAGTGCTGAGGCCGGCTCCGTCCGTGCCCCTCACTCCTCCGTCAGCGCCGCCTCGACCTGCTGGACCACCCGCCACAACGGAGCGCCCTTGCGGGCCACCATCACGATGACCTCGTCCCCTTCCGGCTCCCGCACCGCCTCCCCCACCGGCTCACGGCTGCCCGCCCACACCTGGCGCACCGTGGCCAGCGCGTGCTCGACGGCCGCGTCCGCGTCGCCCTCGCCGCCCGTGCGCAGCCAGGTCCGCAGGGCGTTGTTGTGGGCGGCGACCACCGCGGCGGCCACCACTTCGGCGCGCAGCGCGCCGTCCGCGGCGCCCTCCCACCGGGTGCGGAGATAGGCGGCGAGGGTGCGTTCGTAACGGCGCACGACAGAGAGTTCGTACGTGCGCAGACCGGGCACCTCGCGCGTCAGCCGGTAGCGCTGCACGGAGAATTCGGGCTTCGCCGCGTACATGCGCATGACCAGGTGGGCCGCGTCGCACACCGCGCCGACGGGTTCGGCCGCGCCCGCCGCCTCCAGAAAGGCCGTCATGTCGGCGAGGCAGCGGTCGTGGTCGGGGAAGACCGCGTCCTCCTTGGACGGGAAGTACCGGAAGAAGGAACGGCGGCCCACCCCGGCCCGCGCCACGATGTCGTCCACCGTGGTCCGCTCGAAACCGCGCTCCAGGAACAGCGCGAACGCGGATTCCGCCAGGACCTCCCGCATGGGCGTCTTCGTCACGTCCCCCGCTGAGGCCGCACTTTCGGGGGCCTCTCCCGTCGGCTTGCGCCGCCTCCGCACCTCGGTCATGCGGGGAACGTAACACCGGAACCCACAAATGTGGCACCCAATGCATTTACAGAGGGTACTCAGTACCCTATGTTCGAGGTATTCATCGTGCGCGTCCCGCATCCGCTTCGTGCGCGCAGCCCGTGTGTGCCCCATCTGTAAGGAGACTCGGCGTGAGCTTGAGGATCGTTGTCTGTGTGAAGTACGTGCCCGATGCCACTGGCGACCGGCACTTCGCCGATGACCTGACGGTCGACCGGGACG
>NZ_JBIVLB010000005.1:119703-497848 GCF_044751045.1 Streptomyces sp. NPDC088745 | reverse complement strand
GCTCCCTCCGCTCCGCTCCGGGAGCCCAGGGAAACCGGGCCGCTCCGCGCCTCGGGGGCCGGCCTCCGGCCGTCCCGTGGCCTCTGCTTCGCTCCAGCCACCCGCTGGCAGCCCACCAACTCCCCCGCAGGGCAGACGTGCCACGCTCCGCGCGACCCACCCACGGGCCTCACGGCCCGAGCAGCGACGAGGGGAAGCGTCAAGCGTCTTCGGTGGCTTGACGCTTCTTGCGCATCTCACGTCGCGCCAGGAGGAGCATGGCGGGGAAGAAGACCGTGCCGACCCCGGTCCATAACAGCGTCCAGGTGCTCGGTTGACGTTCCATCAGGGTCGTTACGAAGCCGAACAGCTCGAGAACTGCGAATACGACAAACACCCAGCACGAAAACTTGAGCTGCCCGACCGTCTGCTCTGCGGAGAAGTATCGCTTGACTGATTCGACCATTCGCTCTTCATGCCGAGCTGCTGCCCACAGCCCTCGCCGTCATGCCGTCAGTTCACCTCTCGGGCTTCCGTCGTAACATCTGCTTCATTTTTGCGTTTGAGATAGACTCTGGAATTAGAGCACACCGCCTGGTGGAACTTGAACGTCTCTCGGGGATCCACCACAAGATCCTTCCGGTACTCGCTGTACGTCGAGAAACCCTGCCGTCAAGCATTTCGTCCGTAGCCACCGCAAGTGCTCCACGTGCAGGTTTCCCGCCACCCATCGCTCCAGGAGACTGGGCAACTTCCATAAGAAGGCAGGCAGATACGGTGCCCCCTCACCACACTGATCAGCGCGAAGCAGCCCAGCGAGAAGCCATCGACGCGGTCGTACGCGCCCTCGAACTGCCTGCACGATCGCTCGTGCCCGAGCGGGGGTTTCGGACGCAGGTGATCATGGCGACCGGGTCCGGGAAGACCCGGGTGGCGGTCCGCAGCGCGGAGGAGCTCCACGCGGGTCGCATTCTGGTGCTCGTGCCCTCTCTGGACCTGCTCGCCCAGACCGAGGCCGCGTGGCAGGAGGGGGGCCGCCGGGGGCCGATGATCGGGGTGTCCTCGCTGCGGGGTGAAGAAGTGTCCTTCCCTAACACCACAGACGTGGACGAGCTGGTGGAGTGGACCCGCGGTCTGGACAAGGTCACCGTCTACGCCACATACGCCTCCCTCGGCCTCGGCACGCTGGAGCGGGCACACGCCGCCGGCCTCGCAGCCTGGGACCTGATCGTCGTGGACGAAGCCCACCGCGTCTCGGGCCGGATCGGAAAGCCATGGGCAGTCGTCCACGACAACCAGAAGATCCCCTCCTTGCGCCGCCTGTACATGACGGCCACGCCCCGGCTGTGGCAGCTCGGGGACGAGGACGAGGCCGGCGCACCCGGCGAGTTGGTCGCGAGCATGGAAGACGACCCGAAGGGCTCCTTCGGCAGCAGGGCCTTCACGCTGACGCTCTCGGAGGCAATCGACCGGGGAATCTGTGCCCCCTACCAGGTCGTCTGCGTCGACGTCACCGACACCGCCCTCCAGGCCACGCAGCTCTTGGGCGCGGAGTCGCGGTCCGAGGAGGTGCGCGGGGCCCGGCTCGCCGCGCTGCAGACCGCCCTGGTGAAGGCGTCCTCGGAAGAGGGCTTCCGGCGCACGCTCGTGTTCCACCACGTGGTGAAGGAAGCCGAAGCGTTCGCGGCCGGCCTCCCCGACGTTGCCGCGCAGCTGCACGCATCCGACCCGGAGCTGTACCCGAAGACGATCTGGGCGGACTGGCTGTGCGGCGACCACAAACCGCTCCACCGCCGCCGGCTCCTCGGGGAGTTCGCAGCCGGGATCGCCACGGACGGCACCGTCGTGGAGAAGTGCTTCCTGAGCTCGGTGAAAGTGCTGGGCGAAGGCGTCGACACCAAGCACTGCGACTCCGTGTACTGGGCTGACGTACGTGGGTCGATGCCCGACCTGGTCCAGGCGGTGGGCCGGGCGCTGCGGATGCACCCGGGCGAGGGCAAGGTCGCCTCGCTCGTAGTGCCCGTACTGCTCGGGCCGGGCGAGACGGCGGACAACATGCTCACCTCCCGTGCCTTCGGCGGGCTGGCCAAGCTGCTGGAGGCGCTGCGGGCGCACGACGCGCGGATCGTGGAGAGCCTCGCGGAGCAGCAGGCCCCGAGCCGCTACCAGCCCGTCAGCAAGAAGGACGAGAACGGGACGAGCACGGGCGGGAGTGGCGAGGGCTCCGGGGGCGTCAGCGCCCCCGCCAAGGCGCTGCTGAAGTTCTCCACGCCGCGTGACCCGGCGCAGCTGGCCGCGTTCATCAACCTGCGCGTCCTCAACCCCGAGCACGAGCACTGGCGGCGCGGCGTGGAAGCCGCCGTCATCTACGCCCGCGAACACGGCGACCTCCGCGTCCCGTTCACGTTCCGCGTACCCGCCGTCAACGACCAGGAGCAGGAGGCCGCAGGCGCGGGGTGGCCGGCTTCGCTCGCCGGGTTCCCGCTGGGGCAGTGGACCGCCGACGCCCGCCGCTTCTACGCCCGCGGCGACATGGACGAGGACCGCGTCGCGCAGCTGGAGAAGCTCGGCATGATCTGGTCGCACTTCGACGTCGCGTGGGAGGAAGGCCTCGCAGCGGCGCGCGGATGGGCGGCCGAGGCGGGCCACCTGCTGGCGCCGTTGGACGCCACCTTCCAGGGGTACCGGGTGGGGATCTTTCTGAAAAACGCGCGGGCCGCCGCCCGGAAGGCTGCCGAGATCGAGCAGCGGCGCGCGGAGGGGCTGCCGGTGGGGTCGTCGGCCGGGGCGCTGTCGGACACCCGGCGCGAGCAGCTGGAGGAGATCGACGCGTCCTGGTGCCCGAACTGGCCGGTCACCTGGCAGAGGTGCTTCCACCTCGTGCGGATGCACCTGAACGCGGGCAAGACGCTGCCCACCGGGGCGGGTGAGGTCCTGCGCCAGGGCGAAGATCTCGGACGGTGGGTGCAGTCGGTCCGGCACGGGTGGGACCAGCTCACCACCGTGCAGCAGTGGATGTGCGAGCAGGTCCTCGGGATCACACCCGCGGCCGAGGACGAGAAACCGCGACGGCCCCGTACACAGGCCGACAAATGGAACGCCCACCTCGCTGCCGCCCGGCAGTTCTTCGAGCGCGAGGGCCACCTCAAAGTTCCTCGCAAGCATGTGGAGACCGTGCTCGCCGAGGACGGCGGCCGGGAGGACCAGTACCGGCTGGGGGCATGGGTCAACAACCAACGCAGCAGAGCGGCGGGGCTGTCCCCCGAACGGGTCGAGCAGCTGTCCACAATCGGCATGCGGTGGACGTAAAGGCGCTCGTCCCCACCGCGCCGCGCACCAGCTGGCGCATCATGCGCACCCCGGCCGCCGAGACGCAGACGCCCGTACGCGATCCGGAGCACGCGGCTGATACCAGATAGGGCATTGACCGATGACCAGGCGCCCCACCCTCGCGGGTTCGCGCTCCTCCATAAGGAGTGTTTACGCGCAGTTATCCGCCCTCTGCGTTGCCCCCGCCCCGGAAAGGGCATACCTCTGCAAACAACGCTCTCGCTTTGTGAGCTCTAGGAGCCTGGTATGCGTCACCACCGCTTTATGCAAGTAGCCGCCATTACTGCGCTTGTCTTGCCGACGGGCATTTCGAGTGCTCAGGAACAGGCGGCAGCCGCCTCGTATCGCCTCACCGTCGCGACATCGGGAATTACAAATAGTGGCACTGATAGCGATGTTGAGGCCCGCCTGTTCAACGCGCAGGGAACAGCTTCGGCATGGACGGAACTTGACCTTCGGGGGACGACTTCGAACGAGGCGAGGTCCGCACCTACACCGTCCGCGTCCCCGAGGGCTTTGGCCAGCCGACCAGCGTTCAGTTCTGGAAAGGCGGAAGGGACGACTGGTCTCCTCACTGGGCAAGCCTGTGCGGCACAACCGCGCCGTTCTCGCGAGCCAACTTCACGTTTCTTAATACGTTCACGTGGCTCACCCACGGGCCCACACGTGAGGAGAGGATCGACACCGGGAGCACCGTTGTCTACTATTCCTACCATCACAGGTATTCCCCCGTTAAGTCGTTGGGGAAGCGCTGCTCCTCATAGATCACACGCCCTAAGTTTGTTGGCCACGGGGGCGCAGTATGGTCCTGGCCAACGGGCGACCTCATGTTCCTCCCCGACAAGTCCGTACCCGCAGCCGTCGCGGCGGGCCTGGTGACCGCTGGAGGCTGCGTTCCCGTGCTGCACAAGCTGATCGGCTGACCGGCGGCGGGCGCCGGGGCCGGGCGCACATGCTGCACCCAGCCCCGGCATCAGGGAGAGTCGCCGGACCAGTCCCATCGGTTCCGCTCGCCGGGCCGAGGGTCGTACAGAGTGCGCCCGCCGGCGCCGAACTGCCCGAGCTCGGTCATCAGCGCGGCACCCTCACTGACCTCGTCCGCGGTCCAGCCGGTGATGTCGAGCAGCAACCCATCGAGCGGGCCGCCGACCAGCTCGGCGTAGTCGCGGTGCGTACGCGGGCTGCGGCGCGGACGCTCGCGTTGCTGGACGGGTTCGGCGACGACCAGGTGGTGCGGGACGCGGCGTCGTGTGCAGGAACGGTACAGCGGGGGCCATCCGGGTGGTGGGACGGCTGTGTTTCGCGGGCACGCGCTGTGCGGGCAACGCCGTGCGTAGATTGGGCGCGATTCAACCCCCTATGTCTTTCAGGGCCGTGTGCACTGTGCTTCCTTTGCCGCATCCGGCAGGATGGGCCCGTGCCGAAGGGCCCTGCGGAATCGATGCAGCACCACCTGCGCCAGCGTCTGAACCACCACGCCCGCGCAGGCTGGCCCCACGTGGACGCCATCACGATCCGCTTTCGCGCAGGATTCGCCTACGTGGCAGCAGAGTTGCCCTGCGGGGAGAGTCTGCCGCTGTGCCGACTGCGCTTCACCGGCGTACCGCACACCTGGGGCTTCGCCCTCTACCTGGCCAGCAACGACAGCTACCGGGACAACGTCCTGCCCAGCGGACTGCCGGTCGGCTCCCCGGAGGAAGCCCTCGACTGCGCAGGCGCCCTCTACCTCAACGCTCTCGTGCCGGCCATCCAGGTGCCGACAGGACTCGTGGTCCTTGTCGGCCCACCAGCCTCGGGCAAGACCAGCTTCGTCCAGGCGCTGATCGCACGTCGGCAGATCGACGCGGAAGCCGTGGTGTCCAGTGATGAGATCCGCGCGGAGCTTTTCGGCACCTCACCCGCACGAGCGGAATCCGACGTGGCGGACGCACGGATCTTCGAAGAACGCGACCGCAGGATCATCGCCAGACTCGCCACCGGACGCAGCGCAGTAGCTGAGTCAACGAACGTCACCCCGCAAGCACGCGAACGACTCATCGCCATCGCCAGGAGCTTCAACGCCCCGGTGACCATGCTGCGATTCAACCCGAAGGTCACTGACCTCCTTCAGCAGTACACCGGGCGAGGCCGCACCGACCTCACCGCCGCAGACATCCACGCCTACGCCGCGGCCATGGCCCGATACGCCAGTGCCGGCCAGCTCCGCTCCGAGGACGCAACCACTGTCCACGATGTCCCCGGACGTCGCCAGGCAACCACGCCCGCCAAAGCCGCCGCGCACTTCTCCTTCGCCTGAGACATCCGACGTGCCCAGACCTGCCTTCGGCACCCCTCCACGAACTTCCGCGGAGCAGCGCTAAGCGGCTCGGATGAAGTTGCTCGCGTTGTGGGCAGGGGTCCTTCGGGAGAGACTTCATGCCGAACATCCTCTACGTTGAGCTGACCGAGGATCAGCGCCGTGACCTGCACGAGCTTCTGGTCCGCCGCGATTTGACCGCGTACACCCGGCAGCGCGCCCAGTGCATCCGCTTCCTAGACCGTGGCAGGAGCACTGCTGAAGTCGCCGACCTGCTGGAGTGCCATCCAGTTACCGTCCGTGCCGCGGTCCACCGCCTGGAGAAGGGCGGGATCGCAGGGCTGCCCGATGCGCCGCGTTCCGGCCGTCCGGCAAGGCTGCTGGGACCTGTCGACCGGGCGGCACTGGTCGAGTTGCTGGACGACTCCGCAGCCAAGGGGATCACCTGGAGTGCCGCGGTCCTGTGCGACTGGCTGCGCGTCGAGCGCGGGGTGCTCATCTCCGCGGACTGGCTGAACGAGCTGCTGCACCACGAGGGTTTCCGCTGGAAACGCACCCGGGACAGCGTGCGGCACAAGGCCGACCCCGTCCTCCAGCAGGCCGCCCGGGCCCAGCTGGAGGACTTGCGGCCTTGCGGCAGGCCGCACATGCCGGAGAGCGGGACCTGATCTTCCTGGACGAGTCCGGCTTTGCCCCGACCATGCCCACCGGCTACACCTGGTCGCGGATCGGGCAGCGAGCCGTGGTGCCCAAGGAGGACACCCGCAACCGGCGGGTCAACGTGCTCGGCGCCAAGGTTTTCGGCACCGAGCCGGATCTCGTCTGGGAGCGCACCAACGGCAAGATCGACGCTGGCGCGCTGCTGGCGTTCGTCCTTGCCCGCCTGGCGGGCCTGGGCGGCGGCGCGGAGGTACTGGACCTGGCCGCCGACGTCATGCCGGTCTGGGAACGGCACCGGCCGTGCACGGTCGTGCTCGACAACGCCTCCACCCACACGGCCAAGGTTTTCAAAGGCCGCCGCCGGCAGCTGGCGAAGATCGGGGTCGAGCTGTTCTACCTGCCGCCCTACAGCCCGGAGTTGAACGACATCGAACTCGTCTGGCGTCAGGCGAAGTACACGAACTACCCGCAGCGCACCCAGACCAGCACCGACGCCATCGGCCAGGCCGTCGACGAGGTCCTGACCTGCCAACGCGACCGGATCCGAGCATCCGTGAGGCCCTGGACTCAGACCGCTTAGCACCCTTCTTCGCCTCGCACGCCCCTCAACTGTTGAAGGCCGGGAATGCGAAGCGCTGGGCGAGGGCGAGGCCGTCGGTGTGGGCGTCGGTGGCGGTAACGGAGTAGACGAGGGTCCGGGACAGGTCACGGGTCGCGGCGACAACTGTGTGGTAGCCGGGGCGGGCACCGGTCTTGCCCCAGACCTCACGGCCGTTCACCACAATCCTCTCCAGCCCGGCCCCGTACCGTGCGCCCGGCAGATCGGGAACCGCGAACATCTCGTCGAGCTGAGCCTTCGGCAGGAGCCTGCCGTCGAACAGCCCCACCATCAGCTTCTCCAGGTCGGGCAGCGACGAGATCATGTCGCCCGCGGCCCAGCGATCGGAGACGTTCCACTCGGTGACGTCGACGAGGCGGCCTCCCATGTCCTCGTACCCGCGGTTGTGGGGGCCGTGGATGCGAGGGTCGCCCCCGGCCGGAAAGGAGGTGTCGCGCATGCCGAGAGGCCGCAGGACCCGCACCCGCGCCTGGTGGGCGTAGGTGTCGCCTGTGACCTTCTCGACGAGCATCGCGAGCACGAGGTAGTGGTGGTTGCCGTAGTGCTGCTCCGCACCGGGTGCGTGGCGGGGCCCCTTCGCCACCGAGGCGGCGACGACCTCCTGGGGGGTGAGGGTTTCGAAGCGGTGCGGGTACGCCTCGTCGACGGTGTCTCCGAGGGACTTCCCCGGCTGGAGGCCGCTGGTGTAGTTGAGCAGCTGACGTACGGTGATGGGCGCGAAGTCCCGGGTGAGCAGCCCGGGAAGGTAGTGCTGCACGGTGCCGTTGAGGCCGATCCTGCCCTGGGCTGCGAGCTTCAGGACGAGGGCAGCGGTGACCACTTTGGTGGTGGAACCGGCCCGGAAGCGGGCGTTGCCGATGGCCTTCGCTCCGGTACGGATGTCCCGGACGCCGGCGCTGCCCCGCCAAGTGCCGTGGCCGCCGACGCGGACGATCGCGGAAGTGGCCTGGGCGTCGGGGAGCCCCTTGAGCGCTTCCTTCAGGGCGGTACGGTCCGGGCCTCTCTGCTCGGCCACGACGGGCCGCCCCTGGGCGAGAGCGGGTGCCGCGAGAGGGCCGGCCGTGAGGCCGAGGAGGAGAGCGGCGGCAAGGGCGGTGCGGGTGCGACGGGTCACGGAGGCTCCAAGTGCACTGGGCTACGCCGGAGTTGGCGTGATCCATCCTGAACCCCGGTGGTTCGATCGAGGTCGTCGTCGAGGAGGAGTCGATCCCTCGGTGCCCCCTGAGCGGCACCGCACGCCGGGTCGGGGTTATCCCTGGGAGCGCCCCGGCAGGGGCGACGGGAAGCGGATGCATGCGGCCCGCTGCCAGGCGTAACGCACTCAGATCACTGCGAGCCAGCAGCCGTGCAGGTCAGGGCGCTGATCATCGGTCAGCTCAACACGATGGCTCTTCCCCATGACGTTCCTCCCGCAGGACGCCTAGCCAGCACACCCAACTTCATCGGCTCCGCTTAAAGATCATCTCATTTGGCTTGGCCGGTATTCTGTGGGTCATGGTGGGGATCGTTGAGCGGTTGGTGCCGGACGAGTTGTGGGACTTGTTCCAGAGGGTGGTGCCGGAGGCGCCGTCGCGGCCGCAGGGTGGTGGTCGGCGGCGGCACGGCGACCGGGAGGTGCTGGCCGCGATCGTCTTCGTGGCGACGTCGGGTTGTACCTGGCAGCAGCTGCCTTCCGCGTCGTTCAGTCCGTCCGGGGCGACCGCTCACCGGCGGTTCTCGGAGTGGTCGAAGGCCCGGGTGTGGGCCAAGCTCCACCGCCTGGTCCTCGACGAACTCGGTGCCCGTGGCGGGCTGGACTGGTCGCGGTGCGCGATCGACTCGGTGAACATGCGGGCCCTGAAAAGGGGGACCTGACGGGTCCGAATCCTGTCGACCGGGGCAAGTACGGCTCGAAGATCCACCTGATCACGGAACGCTCCGGTCTGCCCGTCTCCGTCGGCATTTCCGGGGCCAATCTGCACGACAGCCAAGCCCTGGTCCCCCTCGTGAAGGGCATCCCACCGATCCGATCACGCCGCGGCCCACGGCGCCGCAAGCCCGCAAAGCTCCACGCCGACAAGGGCTACGACTACGCCCACCTGCGGCGATGGTTACGCGAACGCGGCATCACCCACCGCATCGCCCGCAAGGGAGACGAGTCCTCACCACGCCTGGGCCGCCACCGCTGGACCATCGAACGCACCATGGCCTGGCTCGCCGGCTGCCGCCGCCTCCACCGCCGCTACGAACGCAAAGCCGCCTACTTCCTCGCCTTCACCAGCATCGCCTGCACCCTCATCTGCTACCGCAGACTCACCAAATGAGATGTCTTCTTAGCATCACGTTCCGTCTGACCGCAGTCACGGGGATGATCGCCGCCGGTGCAGCCCTTCCGGCCGCCTCAGCCGCAGCGAGCGAGAACATCGTGGGGATCGGCAACGCCGCCTTCGACAACACGATGATCAACATGAACAAGCAGGTCACGGCCGTGGCCCGCACGACGCAGGGCAGCGGAGTGCTGAGCAACCTCAACCAACTGCCCCTGGACCTTCCCCGCAACGGCGGAGCCGGCGGCGAGGGCATGCCCTCGCCCTGCGCAGCCACCCGATTCACGGCTGATGGGATGGCTAGGACCGTCTCCTACATGGCCAGTTGGGGCAATACCTGGTCATGGGGAGTACGCGTTGGGGATGGATCGTTCCGGAGGGATTGTGGGAGATCGCGAAGCCGTTGCTGCCACCTGCCCGGGTATGCCCGCAGGGCGGCGGGCTCGTGGGCATTGATGACGAGGCCGTGTTCGCTGCCATCGTGTATGTACTGGTCAGCGGCTGTGCATGGCGGGCCTTGCCGCCGTGCTTCGGAGCGTCGAAGTCGACAGTGCACCGGCGATTCGTCATCTGGTCGAGGGCCGGGGTATGGGGCCGGCTGCACCAGAGAATTCTTCAGCTTCTCGACGAGCAGGGCCTGGTCGACCTGCCGCGGACGGTCTTGGACTCCGCGCACGTCAGGGTTAAAAAGGGGGCGAATTTGCAGGTCCGAGCCCCGTGGACCGGGGTAAGCCCGGTACCAAGATGCACGTCCTGTCCGAGGCGGACGGACTGCCCCTACGCGTCGGCATCTCCGCGGCCAACACCCACGACAGTCTCGCGCTGAAGCCGATCCTCGCCCATTTCCATATGGGACACGAATCCCATGCAGCCGATTCCAAGCCCCAACGCCTCTACGCGGACAAGGCGTACGACATCCCTCACCTGCGGAAATGGTTATGGGGCAGGCACATCGGGGTCCGCATCGCCCGCAAAGGCGTCGAGTCCAGCGAACGGCTGGGACGCCGCCGGTGGGTCATCGAACGGACCATGTCGTGGCTGACCGGCTACCGCAGACTCAACCACCGCTACGAACGCCAGCCCACCAACTACCTGGCGTTTCTCGGACTTGCCGCCGCCCTCTGCTGCTACAAACGGCTCCTCAAACTGGCCGTGTAGGACATGGTCTAAGAAGTCCTAACAGAATGAAGGAATAGCCGGGGAAGGAGTTGCGCGCAGACTGCGTCGGCCTGGGGCCGGGTTACCTCTGCGGGCGATCGCGTTCAGCACGGAACTCGTCCAAGAGAAAGAAGAACATCTCCATCGCTGGGGTACCCGCCGACTCCGCAGCACGTTCGATCTCGACTGCCCAGCCCAGGTTGCTGGGGTAGACCATGCCCATCCGCCTCCACAGCCACTCGGAGAAAGGGCCACCGTTCCAGAAGTCGAAATGCTCAGCACTGTTGTTGATCTCCGAGGCAACTGCGTAGCCGACGAGAAGGGAGTCCAGGTGCTGAAGGGAGCTGGAGCGCACCCACACTCCTGGGCGCAGTCTCACCTGCTCCAGGAGCTCGTAGACATTCCGCAGCTCGCTCGGCTTGCATATCCCGGGCCTGCAGGACGTCTGTTCATTCATGTCGGCAGGCTACTGGTAGCAACTGGTCCTCGAACGAAGCTGTCGACGAGTGATGAGGCAGCAGGCGAGTTTGAGGAAGGCTTCATGGACGTCGGCCCGCCGTTCCCAACGGACGCGCAGCCGTCTGAACCCGTGCAGCCAGGCGAAAGTCCGTTCCACAACCCAGCGGTAGGTGCCCAGACCACTGCCGTGACGGGTACTGCGGCGGGCGATGGCCGACACGATCTCCCGGGCGTGGACCTTCGCACGGTAGATGCCGTGGTCGTATCCGCGGTCAGCGAAGAGCGAGTCCGGTGTGCGACGCGGATGGCCAACTCGGCCCCGAACCCAGGGGATCGCGTCGACGAGAGGCATGAGCTGCGTGACGGCGAAATACCCGGAGTTCGACAGGCAGGGGGATGTGACGGATGGCGGGCACCGCGAGGCGGAGCGCGGCGTGAGTGCGGTGGGGAACGAGTGGTACGCCCGGCGGCAGGAGCAGGGGACTCGGTGCGGTCGCCGGTGGAACGGTATGAGTTCAGGCGGAGGCGATGCAGGTGAGGGCGCTCTGGAGGTTGCGGACTACGTCCTCGGCTTCCGCGTACTGCTGAGGAGACGGTGCGTTTCTCCTTGACCTGAGCTGAGAACCCTGTTGGCCAATTCCACTGTGGTCGCATGCGGCCCGGCTTCGTTGCTGGAGACGGACAGCGTCGGGGAGGCGTCAGTGTCGCTGCGTACGAGCGGGTCGGGCCGGCCCCTTCCGTCACCCCCGTGATCTGCACGTGGGTTGGGCGGTAGAGGCGGTGCTGTACAGCGGACACAGCATTCCAGGAACTGTCCGGCATGGCGGGCAGATCTGGTACAAGTGCTGGCTCATTCCCGTGTTGTGGATCCCGCCTGCTCCTGTGCACCGGCCCGGCGGAAAAGCCGGATTCCGCGCGAAGTAAACACTGCGAACGGTGGTACTCCGTGCGCACTCGGCGCGCTTTGCTGGACGGGCGTGCGTCACGGTCGATGATGAGGCTCTGTCAGCCGTCGTCTGCCTGGTGGCTCGCAGAACAATGTGTTGTGCACTTCCGCTCTGGGCGCTGCGGCCCATGCACGGTGTTCTGCAACGAATTGGTTCGGCGGATGACGTTGGCTGAAGGTGTCAGCCGCAGGCGGGCGAGTCTTCCAGCAGACGATCGATGTGGTGTTGGAGGACGGCCAGCGCCGCAGTCGAGGTGTGATGGCCTGCCAGGACGTGGGCCGTGAGGCCGTCGGCCAGGGCGAGGAGCGTTTGCGCCTCAAGGTCCGGGTCGAGGTCCTGGCGAACTTCCTGGGTGTCCTGGCCGTAGCGGATGAGCCACACCACGAGGTCGTGGAGCTTGGCGTAGGTCTCGTGCAGCACCGCGGTCAGTTTCTCGCTGGCAGGGGCTTGGGCGACGAAGGCCAGCCAGACGTGGGCCTGTTTCGTCGATCCCTCGTCGAGCAGGGCGATTTCGGCCAGGGTGTGGGAGAGCAGAGTCGAAGCGGCCTCGGGGGTGGAGGTGGCGGCGATGCGCCGGTCGGCACGTTCGCTGACATGTTGGGTGATGTGCTCCAGGGCGAAGAGCAGCATGTCCTGCTTGTTGCGGAAGCACCGCTGGACGGCACCCATGGACACGTGGGCCTGGGCGGCGACATCGCGGAGGCTGACAGCCTCCATTCCGGAGGATGCGATCAGGGTGCAGACCGCGTCGGCGATGCGCTGGCGCCGGTCCTCGTAATCGACCTGCTTGGGCACGGTCTGCTCCTTCTTTTTTCGATGCACTTGCATCATATCCCGATCGCACTGCACGATGTGATGCGAACGCATCAGAACGATGTGTCTACGCCGAGAGGGGAAGCCACCCATGGCAAAGCAGCTCAAGAGGTCGAAAAGCAGCTCAGGCGAAGGACTGCTGTGGCTGTTCGGCACCATCCTCGTTGTCCAGGGTTTCGGCTCGGCCATCACGGAAGCCGGGTGGAATACGAGCTTCGGTGTCGCCGGCCTCCTGCGGGCAGCTCATATGCCCGAGTGGACAACACTCCTGATCGGCTTCGCGGGTGTAGTCCTGCTGGGTATGGCGGCGCGCGCTCACCATGCGCGGAGGCGAGCGAATCATCGCGCGTGAGGGGTCTTCGGCCTGGCCGACGCGTTGGGATGCCTCGGAGGACGGCGGGAGTGATCACGGCATCGGACTGCCTGGAGACGATGCACGACGCACACCTGGAGCGGGCCCGCACCATGCAGTCCATGACCGCGCGCCCATAACCCACGCCCGACGCGCACCAGCGCGGTGGAACGCACCGCACCGGCGCGGTGCGCCTCCACTCGGCGTGATGGTGCGGGGGGCGTGCGGGAGTGGTGCGCGCACCGGGTGGAAGCGGTGCGGTGGACCGGATGAAGACGGTGCGTTTCTCCTTGACCTGAGCTCAGGTCAAAGACAAATGCACCGGGTGGATATGCGGCCCCACGCCCGTTGAGGTCGTCCACTTCCACTCGGTGGGCTCCACTCGGTGGAGTGGATGCCGCTCACGGTGTCGTCCACTCTCAAGCGGTGGGATCCACCCCACCGGGTGTGCGCCATCGGGTCTGCTCAGTGGCCCGGCCTTCCGGCCGCGGTGCGGTCCGGGTTGCTGTGGGTGGTGCGCCTGCTGGTCGTCCGGGCGCACCGCGGCGGCGTCGGTCTGTGCGGTGTGGCGGTTCGCGCGGGCACGGGAGGCGTTGACCGTCTTGGTGGCCGCCTCCCGGATGCGGCGCAGCCGGTCGGCGGTGAGATCGAGGGCTTCCAGGTCCGTGCGGGACTTCCGCAGGGCCCGCAGCGCCGTCATGTCGATCGCCTTCCCGCGACCGGGCTCCGGCTCGGGGTCGGCCGGCCGTGAGGGAGGGGCGGAGCGCCGACTGAGCTGCCGTCCTCGGCACGGCCGGCGCGCGGTACGTCGTCCGCGCGCCGACGACCGCCCGCGGGGTCAGCGGATCTGCAGGATGTGCAGCGTCGCGCCGAGCCCCTCCACGTCGCGGATGCCCGACCACTTGGGCAGGACCCGCACGTGATCGCCGAGAAGTATCTCGATGTGGTTGTTGCCGGAGGTGACGCGCGAAACCCGGGGCAGTCCCGGAGCCATGACGCCCGCGTTGGCGAAGCACGCGGTCCTGTCGCCGTCGAACCACACCTTGACCAGGTCCGTACGGTCGCCGCAGGCCGTCTGGTTGACCGCGGCAGCCGGGGAGACGGACACGAGAGCCGTCGTGGCTCCCACTGTCAGGACCAGGCCGAGCCGGGAGATGGTGCGCTTCATGAGTGAGGTGTTCCTTCCACTGGAGTCGGGGTGTCGGCGAGCAACACCGTTCGGTCCGCTGAACGAGGTGGAGGGCGCTCCGGTTCACCTGGAGGTGGCGGCGGCTGGTGGCCCGGCTCCGGTCCCTCGCCGCTCGCCGAAGGGCGCGACAAGGAGACGACAAGGTGCAGCGAAGGGGGCGCGGCAAATGTGGAGCCGCTCGCCCGCTCGTACGGGAAGAGCACGCCGCAGCAGCACACTTGAACAGGAACGGGTGCGACACATGAACGGGCTCATGGCAGCGGGGACCACTCCCCTCGCCCCGGAACGGGCGCATGCCCACCACGTCGTACCGGACACCGACTGCGACGCCTTCGTACGCGACATCTACGACCGGTACGGATCGCTGATCCTCCAGTACGCCACGCGACAGCTGGACGGCGACTGGCACAAGGCGCAGGACATCCTCCAGGAGACCGCGGCCCGCGCCTGGAAGCACGCCCGGTTCCTGCGCACCCGGCGGGAGCACATCCGGCCGTGGCTGTACACGGTGGCGAGGAACCTCGTCATCGATCACCACCGGGGCCAGCAGATCCGGTCGCTGGAGTTCATGCCGGCCGAGGACCTGGATACCTCCCGGGACACCACGGAATCCTCGATCACCTCCCATGCGGTGCTGGAGGCTTTGCGGCAACTGAACGAGCAGCAGCGGGCCGTCATCCGCCTCATGTACTCCCTGGAATGCAGCGTCGCCCAGGCGGCCGAGCACCTCTGGCATACCGCCGGGCACCGTCAAGAGCCGCGCCTTCTACGCCGTGCGCGCGCTGCGCGGGGCGCTGGAGAAGCAAGGTGTGCGCGCGAAGTAGCCGCGGCGGCACGGTGAACCGGCTCATGGGCGGCGACGTCGCCGGGCCGGTCCTGTCCGGTCGGCCCGGAAGTGGTCGGTGCGCACGCGGTCCGCGCCAGAGCGTGCGGCGTCGGTCAGGTTCCCTCCTGGTACCACACCGCCGTGCCGTACGCGTACCACCCGGCGTGCCGGCTGCTGCCCCCGGCCCATTCCGCCTTGACCCCTAGAACCTCGTCGGCTCCGTCCGCGGCGGCGTTCACGGAGAGGGAGGAGAACGCTGCCGGCAACGAAGGTTTCTGGTCCGACCAGTAGACCACTCGTTGATGCCAGTCACCGTCACGAGAGGCGGTGTCCACGGTGGCTAGCGGTACGGGGAAGGGCAGTTCGTCTCTTCTCGCGGGCATGGCGTGATCCTGCCCGTGCGCACCGGCTTTGGCCAGGGTCGGCCACCGACCCGTTGCGCGTGTTTTCGGACGGTGAGTTGGCGGGGCGCGTCGGATCCGTACCATCCGCCTGCGGCAGGGTGCCCGAGCCCGCAGGACGGAGCGGTGCGGTGAGCGGCGCGAGACCCGGTGGCGACGCCGACCCCGATGCGGGACCTGGCTCGGGGTCTGATCCAGGTCCGGTACCCGGCTCAGGGCCGGGGGCGGGCCCCGGGGCTTCGTCGGTGAGCGATGTCGACTGGGAGGTCGAGGGCCGCCGGCACGACACGCGGCCCGCGTCGTTCGCGCTGGTGACAGTCGGCGGGTGCGCCCTGACCGCAGGTTGTGCTGGGCGGCGGGGGTCACGGGCTGGGCAGGGGGGATATCGCTCGGCCTGGTGCTTTCGGTACTCATGGCCCTCGCCAACGACCGGATTCTGGTGCGTCTGCAGAAGAGGACCGGTGCGTCCGTGCGACAGGCGGCGGTGCTACTGCGGTACGTGCGGCAGGAACGGATTCCGGCCGATCCCCGGGCCTGGCGGATCACGGCCGAACTGATCCGGGTCCGGATCGGCCGGCAGCGGGCGGGCGCGGGCTGGGTGGCGGGCCTGGCGGTCTCCGTGCCGGCCACCGCCGTCATGCTGGTCCGGGACAACTCGTCCTGGGTGGGCATCGCGGCAAGCGTCTTCGCGGTCCTCGCGGTCGGCCAGTACCGCACCGCCGTTCGCGTCCGCGCCCGGCTGGGGCGGCTGGGGCGGCTGGGGCGGCTGGCGGCCGTACTGACGGAACCGGAGGACTGAGCTCCCGGGCCTGCGGGACTGCAGAGGGCGGCGGACATGCCCGGAGGCAACGATCGTGTCGGTGAACCCGGGTGGGTACGCACCCGGGTGACGAGGCATTACACCCGGTCGGTATCGGCCTCCGGCGCCGAAGCGGAACCGAAAGTCTCAGCATGTAGAACGGCCGGCCGGGATGCCGGCCCGTTCCCGCGTTCCGTGTGCCGGTGGCGGGCGACGGTGGACGGGCCGCGCCGCGGCGGGCTGACCCGCCGCCACCACGACCGGGCCCCCGTTCCCGCCTCCGGCCCGGCTTCACGCCTCTGACCAGCACCAAGACACCCGAGGGCACTCCGCTGCCAACGGGCTTGCGGGGTAGGAGGTTCCACTTCGTCGGACACCGTGCACAATGACTCGTCCGCTGATCACATTTTCGACGCATGCGGCTTCAAGTGGAATGAGTCTCCCTCCGACGATTGAGAACGTTTTCGTGTCAGCACATCCGGTAGGCCCGGAGCTCCGCTCGTCCTGCGGTTCGCCCGGCTTCCCGCACACCGTCTCCGCTCTCCGGCGGGGGGCGTACCGTCGCCCGGCACCGTCCAAGGGGCGGTCGTGACGTCCGCGCCGCTCACGGACCGGGAGATCTCCCTCATCCGCACGAGCCTGGCGGTGGTCGCACCCCGGGCGGCGGAAATGACCGTCTACTTCTACACCGTCCTCTTCGCCCGTTATCCCGCCGTACGAACGCTCTTCCCGGACAATATGGACGTCCAGCGCGACCGGCTGCTGCGCGGGCTGCTGCGCATCATCGATCTCGTCGACGACGTCGACAACCTCGTACGGTTCTGCTCCCGGCTCGGGCGCGACCACCGCAAGTTCGGGGCCCTGGAGGCGCACTACCCGGCCGTCGGCGAATGCCTGCTGGCTTCCCTGACCCGCTACGCCGGAACCGCGTGGAACGCCGAGGTCGGCGCCGCCTGGACACATGCCTACACCGTCGCCGCCCAGGTGATGACCGCGGCCGCCGCCGATGACACCCGCCTGCGGCCGGCCACCTGGGAGGCCGAGGTCGTGCACCACGTACACCGCGGAGACGGCATCGCCGAGATCACCGTCCGGCCCGACCTGCCCTACCCCTATGTCGCCGGGCAGTACGTCAGCATGGAAACGCCCTGGTACCCCCGT
Source organism: Streptomyces sp. NPDC088745 (assembly GCF_044751045.1). Lineage (NCBI taxonomy): Bacteria > Bacillati > Actinomycetota > Actinomycetes > Kitasatosporales > Streptomycetaceae > Streptomyces > Streptomyces sp. NPDC088745. The sequence goes on along the minus strand of NZ_JBIVLB010000005.1, from coordinate 480,553 downwards.
ACCTGGCGGCACTACTCCCCCGCCCACCCACCGCGTGCGGACCACACGCTCACCTTCCACGTCCGCGCGGTCCACCGGGGCCGGGTCAGCACCGCGCTCGTCCACCACGCCACCCCGGGACACCGGGTACGGCTGGGGCCCCCGCAGGGTGACATGACCCTGGCGGCCGCGGGCGACCGCGACCTGCTGCTGGTCGCCGGCGGCACCGGGCTCGCACCGATGCGCGCCCTGCTCGAGGAAGCGGCCGCCTCCGGCATGCGCCGGTACGCCGACCTGTTCGTGGGTGCGCGGACCGCCCGGGAGCTCTACGGCCTCGACGACATGCTGCGCCTGGCGCAGCGTCACCACTGGCTGTCCGTCCGCGGGGCCGTCTCCCACGAGGACATTCCCGGGCAGATGGGCACACTCCCGCAGGTCCTGCGCGAGTTCGGGCCCTGGAACCAGCACGAGGCATTCCTGTGCGGGCCGCCCGGCATGGTCACCGCGGCCGTGCACACCCTCCTTCAGCAGGGCACGCCCGAGGCCCACATCCACTACGACCCGCTCGACACACCGCTCTTCGACGCTCCCCTCTCCCCGCCCCGACCCGTCCAGGAGACCGACGCACCGTGACCCATCCCGACGCCGCCCCCTCGCAGGGAGAGCGCCTGCTCCAGGCCCACCTGGGCACCAGCGAGCGCGCCGACGCCTTCTACGACCGGCAGGTCCACCCCCACCTCACCCCGCCCATGCGGGACTTCATCGGCCGCCAGTCCATGGTCTTCCTCTCCACCGCCGACGCCCGCGGGCACTGCGACGCCACCTTCCGCGCCGGCCCTCCCGGCTTCGTCACGGTCCTGGACGAGCACACCCTGGCCTACCCCGAGTACCGCGGCAACGGCGTCCTCGCCAGCGCGGGGAACATCACCGAGAACCCGCACATCGGCCTGCTCTTCATGGACTTCACCCGCGACCACATCGGACTGCACGTCAACGGCTCCGCCCGGCTCCTCGGAGAACAGGAGCTACGCGCCGCCCACCCCTGGATACCCGTCGACCCCGCTCCGGGACGGCAGGCAGTGCTGTGGACGTACATCACCCTGCACGAGGCGTACGTGCACTGCTCCAAGCACATCCCGCACCTCGAACCGGCCCCCCGCCCCCTGCGGCTGACCCGGGCCCGCCCCCGCGACCCCGACTACTTCACCGAACCGGTCGCGGCGCCCACGACCGGCGAGGCGGAACCCGCCCCGGCACCCGCCGGCCCCGCGCACGCCCGTGCGGCCGAGCTCCCCCTGACCGGCTCGCACGAACACTGAACGGATCCCGGCCGCGCTTTCGGCACCGGCCGGCCCGATATGCCTTCTTCGGGGAATCGCCCGCGGCGAGCCGGTCGGCCCCGATCTGGTCCGCGTCCGGGTGGCGGTCCCGCTCGCCGAACAGGTTCCGCAGCTGCGCCTCGGTGACTTCCTCACCCGGTGCGAGCCCGAGCGCAGCGAGGCCGCGGCCCACCACCAATGAGCACCGCCTGCAGGAGCCCCCGGCACCGGCCGGGGGCTTCGTCGTGCTGCCCGGAGGAGACACCGTGCCCACCTTCGAGCCCCTCCCCCGCTTCACCACCGGCCTCCAACACCTCACCCCCGCCCAGCGCCGGCGCTCCGCCGCCTCGTCCTGGAGGCCTTCGTCCCCGACCTGCGCACCGGCCGCCAGTTCCGCCCCGGCCTACGGATCAAGGGGGTGCGCCGCGCGCCGGGTGTCTACGAGCTCACCCTGGCCCCGGACGGACGCCCGACGTGGTCGTACGGCGAGGAGATGGTCGCCGGACTTCCCCACGTCGTGCGGCACCGGATCGGGACCCACAGCATCCTGAACCGGCCCCTGGCCGAAGGCCGTCTTGCGGGCGGTTGTCGCCAGTGGGTTCTTCCTGACCGAGGCGGGCAGCGGCCACCGGGTGGCGGCGGGCGCCGTCACCCGGTGGCGCGGCTCGGCCGATGCGGCGCGGGGGGGGGGGGGGGAACCCCCCCCCCCCCCCGCCCCCCCCCCCCCCCCCCCCCGCGGGGGGGGGGGGGGGGGGGGGGGGGGGGGGGGGGGCGCCCCCCCCCCCCCCCCCCCCCGCTCGCCGCCCACCCGCCCGGCCCTGTCGTCCGTGTGGAATGCGGGGTTTCGGGGTACCCCGAAACCTCGTGCATGCGTACCGGTGCGTGCGCCTGTGCCCGTACGCGGCCCCGACGATCGCCCGAAGCAGCCGCCCGCACTCGGTACGCACCCCCACCCGAGGAGCTGAAAACCGTGACCGACGTTTCGAACATGGGCTCGCCCGCGGACGACCCGAACGCCGACCGCCCGGCACTCACCGACCGCCAGGGCCACCCCGTCTACGACAACCAGAACCAGCGCACGGTCGGTGCCCGCGGCCCGGCGACGCTGGAGAACTACCACTTCCTGGAGAAGATCAGCCACTTCGACCGCGAGCGCATCCCCGAGCGCGTCGTCCACGCGCGCGGAGTCACCGCCTACGGCCGCTTCGAGGCGTACGGGAAGTGGGGCGACGAGCCGATCAGCCGCTACACCCGCGCCAAACTCTTCCAGGAGGCCGGCAAGCAGACCGAGGTCGCCGTCCGCTTCTCCACCGTGATCGGCGGCCGCGACTCCTCCGAGGCGGCCCGCGACCCGCGCGGATTCGCCGTCAAGTTCTACACGGAGGACGGCAACTGGGACCTCGTCGGCAACAACCTCGGGGTCTTCTTCATCCGGGACGCGGTGAAGTTCCCCGACGTCATCCACGCGCTCAAGCCCGACCCCGTCTCGCACGAGCAGAAGCCGGCGCGGATCTTCGACTTCATGTCGCAGACCCCCGAGAGCATGCACATGCTGGTCAACCTGTTCAGCCCGCGCGGCATCCCGGCCGACTACCGGCACATGCAGGGCTTCGGCGTGAACACGTACAAGTGGGTGAACGAGGCGGGCGGCACCGTCCTGGTGAAGTACCACTGGATGCCCAAGCAGGGCGTACGGAGCATGACGGAGGAGGACGCCGCGAACGTCCAGGCGGGTGAACTCGGCCACGCCACCAAGGACCTGTACGAGGCGATCCGCCGGGGCGACCACCCGGAGTGGGAACTCCTCGTGCAGATCATGGAGGACGGCGAGCACCCGGAGCTGGACTTCGACCCGCTCGACGACACCAAGACCTGGCCCGAGCAGGAATTCCCGCCGAGGCCAGTGGGGCGCATGGTGCTCGACCGCACGGTGGACAACTACTTCGCGGAGAACGAGCAGATCGCCTTCGGCACCGGTGTCCTCGTGGACGGGCTCGACTTCTCCGACGACAAGATGCTGGTCGGCCGCACCTTCTCGTACAGCGACACCCAGCGCTACCGGGTCGGCCCCAACTACCTCCAGCTGCCCGTCAACCAGGCCAAGCACGCACAGGTGCGCACCAACCAGCGCGACGGCGCGATGGCGTACGACAACGGGGCCAGGAACGACAACCCCGAGGTCAACTACGAGCCGTCGATCACCGGCGGGCTGCGGGAGGCCCAGTACCCCACGCACGACGAGCAGGGCCCTGAGATCCGGGGCCGTCTCACCCGCAAGCGGATTCCGCGCACGAACGACTACCTCCAGGCTGGACAGCGCTACCTGCTGCTGGAGGACTGGGAGCGCGACGACCTGGTGCACAACTTCGTCTCCCTGATCTCCCAGTGCGACCGGGCGGTCCAGGAGCGCATGGTCTGGCACTTCCTGCTGGTGGAGAACGACCTCGGGCTGCGGGTCGGCGAGGGTCTCGGCCTCACGCCCTCCGACGTGTCCCATCTCAAGCCGCTGGACGGCCAGACGCTCACCGACGAGGACCTCAAGAGGCTGGAGCACCTCGGCGACAACCCGCCGCGCGACGTCTCCGGGCTGACGATGACGCACTGCGTGCCCGACACCCGGCACGTGGTCACGCGCTGACCCGGGCGCGGCAGCCGGCTCCCGCGCCCGCGCGGAAACGCTCACGGAGCGTGAGAACGGGCGCGGCCGGAGGGGCACGCACGGTGCCTGTGAGGCAGGAGGTGACAGCGGACTGAAAGGGGCCACAGAGCTTGCACAGAGCGTCACCGAACGAGGTTGGGGTCCGGCCCTGGGGGTAAATCCAGGGCAGAAGTGGTGGGGCGGCTCGGGACCCTGGCGGCTCCCGGCACAGCGCGGCGTCGGTCGGTCGCAGGCGTGCCCGCCTCTCGGTCGAAGTACCCGGAGCCTTCCTGTGGTGCGGGTCCCTGAGCGGCGTGGCACTGCACCTGCCACATCGGCTTGCGCCCTGGGGCGATGAGGTGCGGATCATGTGCGAGGACTCTGGGCTTTTCTGTGAGATCGAGGTCCGGGAGGCCGGAACGGTCACTGTCGTCGAGCTCAGCGGGGAGCTGGACCTGTGGGCCGGAATGCGGCTCGGTCCCGCTCTGATGCGTCTCGCCGGCAGGCCGGCGGCGGACCTGGTGCTCGATCTGCGGCAGGTGGGCTTTCTGGACTGCGGAGGCATCGGCATGCTGTGCCGGGTCCGGAACCAGGCCCTGGCGCGGAACGGCCGGTTACGGGTCGTCGTCGACAGCCCGCTGCTGCTGCGCACGCTGCGGATCCTGGGGCTGGAAGGGCCGCTCGGGGTGATGCCCGGCCTGGACCGGATTCCGGCGCAGGCGGTGGAGACCTCGGGCTGACCGGTCGCGGACGGGTCCGGCCCGTCGGCCCGCCCGGTGTGCAGGGGCGGGCCGGTCCGTCCGGGCACTCGGTCCCGCGTCCGCCTGTCTCCGCGTCAGCGGTCAAGCTCTGCGCCAGCGGTCAAGTTCGGAAACAACGTCCGTTTCGAACACCAGTGTCCTCCTCCGGCACGGGCGTGCCGGCCACTGCGGCCAGCCACACGTCCGCGATCACCGGTGACCAGCGCGCGGCCCGACAGCCCGCTGAGGTAGTTGTTGCCAAGACGTACATCCGCAGGTTGTTGACCCCTGCCCCGTCTCGGCAGGGTTCGCGCTGGCCAGCTCTTGAGCGACCTCGGCACCTCCGAACGCCGCCGCGTGGAGGGCTCGGCGCCCGGCAGCGGGAACGCCTGCTCAAACTCTTTTCGCAGCAGAACTGACCGGCTGCGGCTCCCTCGGCGCATGTCCAAGCGGCGTGGTGGTGATCACCAGGAAGGAAATCCAGCATGTGGCTTACGCCCGATGTGCACTGATGCGGTGGAACGCACCGATCCGGTGCGGAGCGCCTCCACGCGGTGTGGTGGGCGCGGGAGTAGTACGCACCGGATGGACGCGGTGCGATGAAGTGGAGTGGGCCCGGGCTGAGGCGGTGCGTTTCTCCCTGACCTGAGTTGAGGTCAAGGAGAAACGCACCGGGTGGTCGGGCGGCCTTACGGAAGATTCAGACCGAGAGGACCATGAAGCCCCGCCAGGCCGCGCACCTGCCAAATCCCGCTGCCGCCAACCGCCCACACTCCTCTGCACCTTCAACCCTCTGCCACCTCGGTGACGCTCCGCGTGGACACGGGTCCTGCGCCCGCGCTCCCGGTCCGGCGGGCACCTCGGCAAGAGCGGGAACGGCGGGCAGAGCTTGGTGGAGCCAGCCGCGGGCGACGGCAGTTCCTCTTGCAGAAGCTGAAGTGCGCCGCGCGCACCATGGCAGGGCATGAGAAGGCCAGTCGTAAGAACGGCAGCCCGGGTGGGCTAAGACGGTGTCCTATGTGGTGAGTCCGGGCAGAGCGGTCCAATATGGTTCAAGAGACGTGGAGTTGGGTTGTTCCGGACGAGTTGTGGGAGATGGCGAGGTTTCTCATCCCGCCGTCAAAGGTGCGGCCGCAGGGTGGCGGGACGCAGGGCACCCCTGATGAGGCATTGTTCGCGGCGATTGTGTATGACCGCCGTACGAGCCGTAGGGGACGGCGCAGGGCCGGGCGGTTCTGCTCGGCGGTCAGGCGGGAACGTCGGCCCGGTTCAGGACAGCGGCCATCTCGTTCTCGGGGAGCGCAGGGTTGGCACCCGCACTAAAGGCCAATTCAGGGACATGAAGCGCCTCGCGGAGCCGGTGGAGCGGCAGGCGCGGGTCGCCGGCCGCCGCCTGGCGTGTCCAGACCGCGGGGTCATGGCTGAGCCGTTCGATCAGCGTGGGCGTGGCGGCCGGGTCCCGGACAGCCAGCCGTCGGTACTTGCCGTCCGGATGGTCCGCGTAGCGCGCGGCGAGGCCTTCGCGGGGGAAGCGGGGGTGCGTCTCCGCCACCGGGTCCTCGACGCGCCGGCCATGCCGCCTCGCTGATCGATCAGGCCGTACGGGAGACCGCAGCCAGCAGCTCTCACCGCCGGGAGGGCGCCAAAGGGTCTGGAGCGCTGGGTCCGTCTGTCGGCCGATGTCCTGGCCCGGCACTCTCGGCCCGCTGCAACGGGCGGCCGGGAAAGGGACGGTGAACAAGTGTCAGTGCCTAACGCTGTCGGGGATCTTAAGAAGTCCCGTTCTCCAGTGCTCGGTGTCCTCAGGACTCGTAGGGTTCTGGTCATGGTGATGGCGACTGTCCGATGGTGGAGCGATGAAGAGGGGTGGGGGGTGCTCGACTCGCCTGAGACTCCCGGTGGCTGTTTCGGCCACTACTCCGACATCCAGATGACCGGCTTCCGCGCTTTGTCGCTCGGGCAGCAGGTAAACCTCACGTGGGAAGCCCCCGGCTTCAAACAAGACGGTTACGACTACCGAGCGGTGAGCATCGTGCCTCTGTCGGCCTGACCTCCTGCGTCACTTTGAAAATGATCAGCTCGGCCTGCGGGTGGGTGGCGACGCGCCAGGACCGGGACCGCGGGATGTGCTGCCAGTCGAGGAAGCTCTGGAGGGCTGTCGGTCTTCGGGGCCGCCTGGTCGGCGCCGGTGGCAGGCGGACGTCGATGCGTTCGAGGCTGACCGCGATGGCGGTCAGGACGTGCTGGACGTGGGCCTTGCCCTCGCTGCGGCGCGACCGCCGCACGGGGAACCGCATCCGCAGCGGACAGCGGGGCCGGGGCGGCCAACGCCACAATGCCGCCGACGATCCCCAAAGGAGCTGTCGACGGCCCGGCCCGCAGGCCGTCGCAGGCCTCCGCCATGAACGTACGGGATGGCTCCGACAGCATGATGCGTGCTCAGCCTCGAAGAACCGCACCGCCTCTCGGCCGGCCGGCGGGGAGGCCTCGGGACGAGGCGTGAAGAGCTTACGTCCCTGTGCCGTGAGCGGGCCGGTGGTCGGGAGCTCCCAGGGCGCGCAGCAGGAAGGGGAGCAGTTCAGCGATCATGGCTTCACCCGCGCGGGCGGGTGCCTCGGGGGCACGCGTCTCGGCGGGACGCGGGCGCGGGGTGAGGAAGACCCGGCTGACCATGGCGCCGACCACGAGGTCCGCCAGGACGTGCGGATCGGCCACGGGTGGTATTTCGGCACGGCCGACGGCCCGCTCGATCAGTGCGCCGGCACGGTCCCTGACGGGCTGGACGACGGCGTCGTCCAGGACCTGGGCCAGGGCTCGGTTGTGCGCGGACTCGCCGATCAGGACGTGCAGGAGCCTGCCGCCCGGTCCGTCCAGGGTGCGGGCCTTGTCGGTGAGGAGGGCGGTGAGATCGCCGGACAGGGTGCCGGTGTCCTCGCCCGGGCCGAGGTCATGGGCCCAGCGGACGGCGGTTCCCACGACGAGGTCGTCCTTGGACTTCCAGCGGCGGTAGAGGGTGGCAGTGGAGACTCCGGCGCGTTTGGCGACGGCTGACGTGGTCAGGCCGCCGTAGCCCTTCTCGTACAGGACCTCCAGCGTGGCTTCGAGCAGCGCGCGGTCGAGAGCGGCGTCCCGGGGTCGACCACGGACGGCTCCGGGGGCCCCGGTCGGCCTGGCGGGGGCGCGGGATTCAAGAGGTTCAGTGAGGTCGACGGGTCCGATGGGATGGAGAGGGGTCGCGTGCCTCGGGTGGCCTGCTCGCCCGGGGCCGCGATCGGCCTGCTGTCCGGACGGCCCCGATGGTACGGACTGCGCGGACGGCGCGGCGTCGCCGTGACGGGGGTCGCGATCGGCATCGGAGTGGATTGTCACACCGCCATGATATACGAAACGAAAGCTTTTCGTTTCGTATAAGCTGGAATCCATGACCCCCCACAGCGACACCACCACCGCCCACGGAACCGCCCCCCTGGACGCGCCCCGGCTCGTCGACGGGCTGCGTTCCGTCTTCGCGACCGGCCGCACCAAGCCGGTCGCCTGGCGCCGCAACCAGCTCGAAGCACTGCGCACTCTCCTCACCGAGAACAGCGACGCACTCCTGGCCGCGCTCCACGCCGACCTCGGCAAGGGCCCCGAGGAGGCGTACCGCACCGAGGTCGGCTTCACCGTGAACGAGATCGACCACACCCTCGCCCACCTCGACGCCTGGCTCGCCCCGCGGCCCGCTGCCCTGCCCGAGCGGCTGCTGCCCGCCGAGGCCAGCGTCGTACGGGAGCCGCTCGGTGTCGTCCTGGTCATCGCGCCCTGGAACTACCCGCTCCAGCTGGCCCTGGCACCGGTGGTCGGCGCGTTGGCCGCGGGCAACTGCGTGGTCGTCAAGCCCAGCGAGCTGGCGCCCGCGACCTCCGCCGAGATCGCACGGCTGCTGCCCCGTCACCTCGACCGCGACGCGGTCGCCGTGGTGGAAGGCGCGGTCCCCGAGACCACCGCCCTCCTGGAGCAGCGCTTCGACCACATCTTCTACACCGGCAACGGCACGGTGGGCCGCATCGTCATGACCGCCGCCGCCAAGCACTTGACCCCGGTCACGCTGGAACTCGGCGGCAAGAGCCCGGCACTCGTGGACGAGGGAGTCGACCTCGCGGCGGCCGCCCGGCGGATCGTTTCGGGCAAGTTCCTCAACGCGGGCCAGACCTGCGTCGCCCCCGACTACGTGCTGGCCGTCGGTGACACCGCCCGCGCCCTGGAACCCCACCTCGCCGCAGCCGTCACCGAGTTGTACGGGGCGGACCCCGCCGCCCGCACCGAGTACGGACGGATCGTCAACGAACGTCACTTCGACCGGCTCACCGGGCTCCTGGACAGCGGACGCACGGTGATCGGCGGCATCCATGACCGTGCGACGCGCTACCTCGCTCCCACCGTGCTCGCCGACGTCCGGGGTGACTCCCCGGTGATGCGGGAGGAGATCTTCGGCCCGGTGCTGCCTGTCGTGCAGGTCCCCGACCTGGACGCGGCACTGGCGTTCATCAACGGGCGGGACAAGCCGCTCGCGCTGTACGCGTTCACCGACTCGCCGGCCACGAAGCAGCGGCTGCTGACCGAGACCTCGTCAGGTGCGCTCACCTTCGGCATCCCGGTCGCGCACCTGACCGCTCCGGAACTCCCCTTCGGCGGCGTGGGCGAGAGCGGAATGGGCCGTTACCACGGCGAGTACTCGATCGACACCTTCAGCCACAGCAAGGCCGTACTGGACAAGCCCCTGCCTGCCACGACCGGCTGACGGGCGGGACGCAGGCCGACACGACCGAGAGCCGCACCTGCGCCGCGCCGGTGCGGCTCAGGCCTGTTCGCCCTGGTCCGGAACCTTCCCGGTCTCGATCGTGCCGTCCAAGCACTGAGGCCGTTTCTCAGCGATCACCTCGCGGCCCAGATCACGGGACCGCTTCAGTCCCTCCCGATGTGCCGCGCACCACGCTCGGGCATCGGAGGCGTCCTGTCATTGCCGTGGTGCGCTGGGGTTGTCGTCATTGCGTGCGGTGGTCGGTACGGGCAAGGCTCGGTGCGGCAGCGCCAGGCTTCGGTACTCCCCGGATCCACGCCGTACGAAGCCCGGAAGGCCTGTTGAACCCAGCGCTCGTCAGGCCCCAGCGCGCCCCGGCGGCGTACACCGGCAGAACACTCAAGCCCGGTGCCACGAGGTCTTGGTGGCACCGCTCCAGCCGGCGTCGCCTGATCCGGGCCGCAACGGCCCCTGGGGTGAGGTTCGAGGAAGGGTTGTCCTCGGTGAAGGCGTTGACGGCTGACAGAAGGACCTGTCGGCGTGTCTCCGGTGGCCGGTACTCCTGCAGGAACATCTCGGTGAGGAATCCGTTGGCTGGCTCGAGACCGGTGGCGCCGAGCGGGGTGCCAGTGCTTTCGTCTAGGGATGCCGCTTCCTCCGCCGTCGTTTCCCGGTAGTGCGCCAGGATTCTGCTCATGCCGGAGCCGACCGGAAGTACGCGCCGTGGGTGGGGCGGTGGGCGTGCTGGTCCAGCGTGCGGCCCTAGTACCCCCCAGGGGCCGGGAGCGGGTCGCGATCCAGGGCGGAGCGGGCAGTTTCCCAGTGGGCCGCAGTCGACGCCGAGACCAGTGTCCGTGTCACCCCGGGTCAGGACGCGATGGCGAGCAGACAGGCTTGCGGAATGCTCAGGTCTTGGTGAAGGAGTTGGACGAGGGTGGAGAGTCGGGGGTCGGTGAGGGTGCCGCCGTGCAGGGGTGTGGAGGCGTAGACCTCCCATTCGAGGGCGGCAGCCTCGGCCACGGGGCCGCGCCCGGCGAGGGTCTGGTCGAGCAGCGTGAACTCGGCTAGAGACAGGGGCAGTTGGATGACCCTCAAGCGGTGGGGGTCGGTGCGTCAACAGCCATGGGACGACTTCAGTCAGTGGCCTTGGTGGGGTCCGGAACGCTGTGTCGCGTGAGCGCCCAGAGCGCAAAGGCGAGGCAGCTGATTGCAGCGCCGAGCGCACATACGGCACCCCAGCCGGCCGTCGCGTAGAGGGAGGTCGCGGCGATGGCACCGGTGGCGCTGCCGATCGAGTAGAAGACCATGTATCCGCCGATCAACCGGCTGCCCGCCTCCGGGCGCAGCGCATAGATCAGGGTCTGGTTGGTGACATGGACCGCCTGCACGGCGAGATCGAGGAGGATCACGCCGACGACCAGGGCCCAGAGCGAGCTGCGGGTGAAGGCCAGGGGCAGCCATGAGGCAGTGAGCAGCGCCAGGGCGGCGCCGGTGGTCCGTTGGGAGTGCCCGCGGTCGTTCAGGCGGCCCGCCATGGTCGCTGCCAGGGCACCTACGGCTCCGACCAGGCCAAATGCCCCGATCGCGGTGTGGGAAAGGGAAAGCGGGGGCTCGCTGAGCGGTAGCGCGATGCTGCTCCACAGGGTGCTGAAGGCTGCGAAGATCAGCAGACCGAGCAGGGCCCTGAGCCGCAGAAGCCGTTCCCGTGCGAACAGGGTGATCGTGGAGCGCAGGAGCTGTCTGTAGCGCAGGGGTGTCGGCGGGACATCGTTGTGGCGCGGCAGCACTCGGTGCAGGACCAGGGCGAGCAGAGCGGTGAGTGCCGCTGAAGCGAGGTAGACGGAGCGCCAGCCCGCGAGGTCGGCCATGAGGCCGGACGCGGTGCGGGCGAGCAGAATCCCGACGACCACGCCGCTGGTGACCAGGCCGACGACGCGTCCGCGCCGGGCGGGAGGGGCCAGTGACGCCGCGAAGGCCACCAGCGTCTGCGTGACCACCGCGAGAAGTCCCGTCGCGGCCATACCCGCGAGCAGGATCGCGGCGGTGTGGGCGGTGGCGACCGCTGTCAACGCCACCACCAGGAGAAGCAGCTGGGCCACGACGAGCCGTCTGCGGTCGGCCACGTCGCCCAGCGGCACGAGGAAGAAGAGTCCCAGCCCGTATCCGACATGCGTGAGGGTGACGACGCTGCCGACGAGTGCCGGGCTCATGGCGAGGTCGTGGCCCATGGTCACCAGGAGCGGTTGGGCGAAATAGACGTTGGCCACCGCGGTTCCACAGGCGATGGCGAACAGTATGACCACGCCACGGGACAGGACGAGCCTGGAACCACTGCCGTGGGCCGCGGACCGCGGTGTCACAGCCTCACAGTTGCTGAGCATTCAGCACCCCTCCGCACATTTGGTTTCATCTTGCTACCGGTAGCGACCGTAGCTTCCTTTGGTAGCATCTTGCAACCAGCGTGAGAGTGGAGGACGGCATGGTGGCAAGGACGCGCTTCAACGACAGCGACTGTCCCGTCGCGCGGTCAGTGGACGCGATCGGCGACTGGTGGTCTCTCCTGATCGTGCGGGATGCCTTCGACGGGTGCCGTCGCTTCGGGGAGTTCCAGCGCAACCTCGGCGTGGCAAAGAACATCCTCACCGCGCGCCTGCGCGCCCTGGTCGCCGGCGGTGTCCTCGAATCCGTCCCCGCTTCGGACGGCAGTGCCTACAGCGAATACGTACTGACCCCGAAGGGCAAAGCCCTCTTCCCCGTCATCGTGGCGCTGCGGCAGTGGGGTGAACAGAACTTCTTCGCCCCCGGCGAACCGCACTCGCAGATGGTCGACAGCCGACAGGGACACCCCCTTCGCCCCCTGGAAGTCCGGTCGGCGGACGGGCGACTGCTGAACCCCGACGACACCACCGTCCACAAGGTCTCCACCCGGTGATCTGAGCCGGAGGAACGGCGTCGGCTCACCGATCCCTCGCATGTCCGTCATTCCGACTCCCGCAGCCGGGTGCACCTGCTGCCCAGACCCGTCAACTGCGTGCCCTGCACACCGTCGTGCGTGACCGTGACGCCCGTCGCGAGGACTTCGTCCGGTACGCACGCAGGATCATCCGCCTCCTCCTGGAACACGCCCTGGACCAGCTTCCGTTCGAGGAGCACCAGGTACGCACCCCGGTCGGCGAGAGCTACCCGGGGCTGAGGTTCACACCGAAGCTGTGCGCGGTCCCCGTCATCAGGGCCGGGGAGAGCACGGAGGCCGAGCGTCATGTGCTGCTCCTGGAGCCGATGCTCGCCACCGGGGGGGGTCGGCCAACGCGGCCGTCGGGGTGCTGCTGAAAGCGGGCGTGTCCGAGGAGAACATCGTCCTCGTCGACTTCCTCGCTGCGCCCGAAGGCATCCGGACCGTCCATGGCACACACCCCCTCGTCCAGATCGTCACCTCCTCCATCGAGGAACGGCTCAACGAGCACGCGTTCATGATCCCGGGCATCGGGGACTTCGGGGACCGCTACTTCGGCACGCCGGACGCCGGGGCGGGTGCGACGAGCACCGTCTGCCATTCGCGGTCAACCGCGGGCGGGCGGACCGGTGCGCGGTTCCTTTCCGCAGGCGCACTCCCCCGCGTCCCTCCGCAGGCACGCGCTCGCCGGTGTGCCGGTTCAGCCGGTGGAGGCGTTCGTCAGGTCGATGACCAGCCGGATGACGACTTCGCCGTCCACGGTGCGGGTTCGCTCACGGACAAGGCGGTTGAGGTGGCGCACTGCGGTTCCGGCGGGAGCACGCGAGTGAGGGGCGGGTCGGCGGTGGCGTCGGTCCACAGGGCTTCGGCGGCGGCCAGGAGCTGGGCGTCGGTGACGCCGCGGTTGCCGCTGAGGGTGAGGAGCGGGCCCCGCCGGGTGAAGGCGGCGGCGGCCGGGGGCCGGGGGCCGCCGGTGTTGGCGCGGCGGACGCCCTCCTGTCCGATGAGGGTGATGGAAGGTCACCGACGGGTTGGGCCCCGAGGAATCCGCAGTATCCGCATGGATGAATACGAGAGTCCGCCAGTGGACCGCCGGTTCGTACACTGCGAGGGTGGAAGACCATACGGCCACCAGGATCGAGGCACGTCCGGCGCCCGCCTTGCGGCGGTACGTCGGCTCGTATGTCGGTTTCGATCTTCGTGGGTTCCCGGCGGGGGTGCACTGCGGTCCGCCGGGACGTGTGCTTACTGCGGTGATCAGTCTGTCCGGCCCCTTAAAGGTGTCGGCGGGCGTCGACGACGGGTCGCCGGTCTCCCGCTTCGGCAGCGTGGCCGGCGGTCTGATGCGCCGGTCCGTCGCGATCCGCCACGACGGACGCCAGAAAGGCGTGAAGGTGTCGCTGACACCGCTCGGGGCCCGGGTCGTCTACGGCGTTCCCGCCGCTGATCTCGCCCACCGGCTGGTCCCGCTCGACGAGCTCCTCGGGGCGCTCGGCGTCGAGCTGGTCGACCGGCTCCTCGCGGCGACGACATGGGCCGCGCGGTTCGCCGCGCTGGACGAGTTGCTTCTGCGAGCAGTCGCCCGCAGTGCCGGCGGCGACCGCGTGTCCCAGGTGCGCCCCGAGGTGGCCGAGGCCTGGCGCCGCCTCTTGGCCGCGCGGGGCCGCGTCCAGGTCGGGGCGGTCGCCGCAGAACTGGGCTGGAGCCGCCGGTACCTCACCGAGCGGTTTCGCGATGAGGTGGGCCTGTCGCCGAAGACCTTCGCCCGGGTTCTGCGCTTCGAGCACGCGCACGAGCTGGCCACCGCGCACGATCCGCTTCCGTGGGCCGCTGTGGCCACCGTCTCCGGCTACGCCGACCAGGCCCATCTCGTCCGGGACTGGAGCGAGTTCACGGGCCGGTCGCCGACAGCATGGCGTCGAGGCGAAGTCCTGCTCGGGACCGGGTAGTCGCCGACCGGCTGCCCATCGCGCCGGTTCCCGTTCCCTTTTCTTCAAGACCATCCGGTTGCCGTCCTGTGACGATCGTCGGCATGAGACTCGTCAATCACGAACCCCATGCCATCGACCTGCGGACCACCCCCGTGCACCTCGGGCTGGGGTCCAGAGCGAAACCCGTCGAGGGCTTCGCCTGGGACCCTGAGGTGCTCCACGCCTACAGCGCCGCGGTCGCGGCGGACGGCGCCGAGGGCCGGATGGTGACGATCTTCGACGGCGACGGCCCCGGCGACCACTGGGAGCGCCACCCCGCCGGCGACGAACTGGTCGTCTGCCTCAGCGGGTCGGTAACGGTCACCCGCGAGGTGGACGGAGTGCCCGACCGGGTCGCGCTCGGGCCGGGCGAGGCCACCGTCAACCCGGCCGGGACATGGCACGCGGTCGACATGGCGGGGCCGGCGTCCATCCTGACCATCACCGCCGGCCTCGGCACCGACCACCGTCCCCGGTCCGAAGCCCGACCGACCGAGCACGCCGGCACGTCCGGCCCCCGAACACCGTGACGACCCGTGTCGCGTGCCTCGGCGACAGCCTCACCCGCGCGCAGCTCAGCGTCGACTACCTGGACCTCCTCGAACGACGCCGCCCTCCCGGCGACATACGGCTCGCCCGCTTCGGCGTCAACGGCGACTTCGCGTACAACCTCTCGCGGCGCCTCGATGCCGTCCTCGCGGACCCGCCCGACGTGATCACCGTGCTGATCGGGACCAACGACGCCCGAGCGAGCCTCGCGGACTACCCCGTCGAGCGGGCCATGAAGCGCAAACGACTCCCCGAGCGCCCGTCGGCCGACTGGTTCCAGCAGTGCCTGGGAGCCGCCGTCGAACGGCTGCGGACACAGACCGACGCGACGATCGCTCTGCTGTCCCTCCCCGTCCTCGGCCAACAGCTCGACGGAGCCGCGGCGCGGGCGTCACAGGCGTACAGCGGCATGATCGCCGAGGTCGCCACCACCAACAAGGCGGCCTACCTCCCGCTCCACGAACGCCAGACCGAGGAACTACGCCGGGCGGACCCGCCGCCGATCCCCTACCGGGACCCGACGCCGGCGGCGAGCGTCAGCGTCCTCGTCCGGCGCTCCGTGCTGCGCCGCAGCCTCGACACGATCTCGCGGCGCCGAGGTCTCGTGCTCACGACCGATCACATCCACCAGAACAGCCGCGGCGCCGCCCTCGTCGCCGAGGTCATCGACACCTGGCTCACGGCCCGCAGCGCGTAGCCGGTTCCGGCGGCGGCCCCTTTCCCGCGCATTCGGTTCCCACTCTTTCCGGGGCAGGCAACGACGAACGTCCTCGGCAACCACGACGAACCCACCACCCGCCGGCTCAACGAGACCGGCGGGACCTGGAGCCGATACGCCGTTGGGGATCACACACGGTCACCGGCAGGTTGGGTTCCACGGGGAACCGGTGACAGGTGATCACGAGAGTCCGCCAGTGCCAAAGCCCTTGCCCGCCGCGAGCCGGTCTTCCGGCGTGATCTGCCCGAGCGGTGCCGCTGTCCGGCCCTCGGGTGGGTGGTCGCCGTCGTCTCGTCTCCTTCGCGGCCCCGGCCGGGGCCGCCGGGGCAGCGAAGGAGCAACGTGCAGGAAGCCCCTTGTCCGCGGTCTCATCATGGCCGGGTCAAGGAGAAACGTGGCCGTGGTCGGGCAGTAGCGGAGGTGGGCAGGGGGTCAGGTCGGGTTCGCGGTCGGGCCGGCCACCCTGGACGAGGGAGCCCGGTTTGGCCTTTTCGGTCCCGATTCGCCGGTTTCGGCCCGAGGGGAGATTTCTCTGGCCCCTGTCCAGAGGCCGGCGGGCCGAACCTGCTGGGACGTCGCCGTGACCGGCACGGCACCCGTACGTCAGGAGTTCGCCGTGTCCCCGATCGTTCCCTTGTTGCCCTTGTTGCCCTTGCTCCTCGGGCGTTTCTGATGGCTCTTGGACGGTGTCGCGGAGCCAGCGGTGATCGCTGCGACGGTGGGGGTGCCGTTGGGCCTTGCCCCCGGTTCGCGACCGGGGGATGTTCACAGCTTTTGGGTTCTGGCACAGATCAAGGTCTGTGCCAGAACCCACGACCCGTGAACAAAGCCAACCATCCACGGATGACGGAACACCCCTCACCGATACACGGCTGAGCGGTTGCCGTGGGGTGCCTGACACACGGATGAGATCAACCGGAAGCTCCCCGAGTTCAAGATCATGCCCACGCGGAACGGCCCGATGCCGTTCCTCCGTACATGCCCGCCCGGCCTCATGTCCGGCGGGGAACGAACGGGAGTCACACATGCGCAAGTGGATGAGCCGAAGGACGGCCGCCGTCCTGACGACCGGGGCCGTGGCGATCACGACCGTGGTCAACGCCTTGCCGGCACAGGCCATCGTCGGGGGTACCGAGTCCGCCCAGCCGTATTCGTTCATGGTCTCGCTTCAGTACGACGCTCCCCGCCCGGACGGACACCGGTGCGGGGCCGCGCTCATCGCTCCGCAGTGGGCGGTGACCGCGGGGCACTGTGCCAACTCCCCGACGGGCGCGAAGGCGGGCGTTCCCCGCGGCTGGAAGGTCCGCGTCGGGTCGCTGGACGTCACCAACGGCGGCGAAGTCGCCGAGGTCGACAGGTTCTACCGGCGTCATGCCACCTACGACCCCCCGGGCGAGGACATCGCGCTGCTGCACCTGCGCAACCCGGTGCAGGCCAAGCCCGTGCGGGTGGCCGGGACCACGCCTGCCGTGAAGACGCCCGTCCGCATCCTCGGCTGGGGCCCGTCCTCGGAGGACTGCGAAGACTTCGACGACTCCACGTGCTTTTCCAGCAGGCTGCGCGAGGCCGAGACCGAGGTCGTGCCGGACAGTGAGTGCTGGGACGAGGGCGACGCCACTTCGACCTTGTGCATCGGCCGCCTCACTCCTCCTGTCGGGCCGGGGACGACGGACTCCGGAAGTCCCGCCCTGGTGCGCGCGGGCAGCGAGTGGGAACTGTCGGGAGTGGTCACCGGTGCCAGCGCCAAGGGCGCCAACTTCCCCGGTCTGTACGTCGATGTCACGAAGAACTCCGCCTGGATCAACGGTATCGTGAGCGGCACCGACGTACCGCCGTTCGACCCGGTCCCGAACGTGGAGGGCGCGGCCAAGGTGGGCGACTGCCTGGGTTCCGTGGTGCGCACCCCCACCGCGCGTCCCAAGGACCCGGCGCTGGTGCTGACCAACGGGCACTGCGTGCCGAGCGGCCGGCCCGCGCCGGGGAAGGCGCTGGTGGACCGGCCCGCCGATCTGAAGAAGCCGGTCACCATCGCCGACACCACCGGCTACACCCGGACCAGCGCCCGCGCGACCCGGCTGGTGTACGCGACGATGACGGGCACCGACATCGCGCTGTACCGGCTGGACAAGACCTACGCCCAGTTGGCCGCGGAGGGTGCGAAGGTCTTCCGGCTGTCCACCGTCCCGATGCGCAAGGGTGACCGGCTGACCATGGCCCACGGCTTCCACCGTCCGTCGTGCACGGTGGAGGCCGTGGTGCCGCACCTGCGGGAGGACGGCCACCAGCAGGACCGTGCGGTGCGCTACGCCACCGGCGGCACCTGCGTCAGCAGGCCCGGCTACTCCGGCACCGCACTGCTGGCGCCCGACGGGAACACGGTCGTGGGCATCAACAACACCCACAACCGCGACGGCGAGCAGTGCACCGACAACAACCCCTGCGAGGTCGGCCGGGACGGATCCGTGACCGCGGTGAAGGGCCGCGGTTACGGCCAGCAGGTCCATCAGATCGCTGCCTGTCTCACCGGGGGCTCCCGGTTGAAGCTGTCCCGCCCGGGCTGCACGCTGGCCAGTGCCACGTCCCCGCCGTCCACCGCCGCGACCGGCACGGGGCAGCCGTGACCACGGCCTTCGGCCCGGTCGCCGGCGTCCGGGTGGCGCCTCGCTCGAAAGCCGGGCCGGCCACATCGTGGTCCACAGCCTCCGGCTGACGTGCAGCGTGAGTATCCCGAGGGCCAGCCGCATCCCCCTTTGACCTGCGGATTCGGGTTGGCGGAAGCTCAGTGGCATCGGCGGGTCCCGGGCTGACCAGCAGGAGTCGCCTCCCGCATGGCTGCGACGGCATGCAATGGCGGGGACCCCACGTGCCGTAGATCTGCAGCCGTCCGTCACCGGTCTTCTTGGTGCCGGTCCCGCCGCACGTCAGCTACTCGCTGCAGTCCTCTCGTCTCCCGAGGGGAAACGCCACGTACGTGGGGCCGAGTAGCTGTGCCGTCTCCACTTGGCCCGGTACGGGTTGGCACGGATCCGGACCGGCGGGCCGGTGGCGGGTGAGGAGGGAGGTCGCAGGGCCGGCACGGCCCAGGCAGGCCTGGCGCAGGTGCCGATCCGGTTCGTCTCCCGGTCTCGATGACGGCCGCCCCGGGACCGTGCCGGGTCCGTCAGGCGTGCGCGGCCGCCTCCAGGGGGCTCAGGGCGGCGGCCCTGCGGGCGGGGACGGCGGCCGCGAGGACGCCGGTCGCCAGGGAGAGCAGGCACACCAGGAGCAGTGTTCCCCAGGGCAGGGCCAGGGTGTACTGGTCGATGGCGCCGTTGGCGAGGGAGCCGACCGCCCAGGCGGCGAACAGACCGCCCGCGAGGCCGAGGAGGGTCCCGAAGCCGGTGACGGTCAGGGCCTCCACGCGGATCATGCGGCGGATGCCGGCGCGGTCCATGCCGAGGGCGCGCAGGGCGCCGATCTCGCGGGTGCGTTCGGCGACCGACATGGCCAGCGTGTTCACGATGCCGAGCGCGCTGATGACGACGCCGATGCCGAGCATGCCGTACATCACGTGCAGCAGGTCGCCCATGGTGCCCGCCGCCTCGCGGACGAGCTGGTCCCGGTCCTGCACCGTGAGCAGGGGGTTGTTGCCCACGGCGGTGCGCAGCCGGGTCTCCGGCGCCGCCGCCGGGCCGTCGGTGCGCAGCAGTACGCGCTGGACGGAGCCGGGCAGGAAGCTGTTCGCCGCGACCTCGGCACGGCTGCCGAGCGTGTCGCGGGCGACCGGGTTGTCCTTGTAGACGCCCACGACCCTGTACGGGGTGAACTGCCCCGCGCGGCCCAGCCGGACGTTCAGCAGGCCGCCGGTGGTCACCCCGTGTTCCCGGGCGATGGAGGTGGAGATGGCGATCCGGCCCGGGGCCAGCTCCTCGGCGGAGCCGGAGACGAAGTCGAGCTTCATGGTGTCGCGTACGGCGGCGGGGTCGACGCCGGAGATCCGGCGGACGCCGCTGCCGGTGAACAGGGTCGAGTCGGTGATCGGGTGCGCGGCACGTACACCGGGGGTGTCGGCCAGCCGTCGTACGGCACCGGGGTCGATGCCCGTCGTGGTGGAGCGGGTGCTGACGACGTAGTCGGCGCCGAGCCCGGCCGCGGCCCGGCGGTCGAGGGCCTGCCCGGTGGAGTGTCCGATGACGGCGAGACCGGTGACGAGGCCGGTACTGATCAGCAGGGTGGCGGCGGTGGCCGCGGTGCGGCGCGGGTCGCGCAGGGCGTTTTCGCGGGCGAGGCGGCCGGTGACCCCGAGGCGCCCGGTCAGCCGTCCCGTCAGCCGGATCACCGGGGCGGCCAGCAGCGGAGCCAGCATGATCAGGGCGGCGGCGAACAGGCCGCAGCCGGCCATCGCGTCACGCAGGTTCTCCTCCGAGGCGTCCTGGGCGCCGCTGAGGGACACCAGCCAGCCGGCGCCGAGGACGAGGAGGGCGAGGCCCACTGCGCCACGCAGCCGGAACCGCTGTGCCACGGGCGGTTGTTCGGCCGTGCGCATCGCCTCCATGGGCGAGGTCCTGGCGGCCAGGCGGGAGGGCAGCCACGCGGCGAGCACGGTGACGCCGACCCCTGCACCGAGCGCCGCCGCGACCGGGCGTGGGCCGATCACCAGGGGGCCGGTGGGCAGGGCGCTGTCGCCGCCGCCCAGGACGTGGGGCAGCACCGCCGCGATGCCGAGCCCGAGCAGGAAGCCGGCCACCGAGGCCACCAGACCGACTGCGAGGGCCTCCAGGAGGACGGAGCGCGACACCTGGCGGCGCGAGGCGCCGACCGCCCGGAGCAGCGCGGTCTCGCGGGTGCGCCGTTTCACGAGCATGGTGAAGGTGTTGACGATGAGGAACGAGCCGATGAAGAGCGAGACTCCGGCGAAGACCATCGGCACCTTCTCGTAACCGCGGGTCAGGGTGTCGACGAGGACGGCCTGTTGGGCAGCCTGGGCCTGGCCCGTGGTGGCCTCTGCGCGGTCGGCGGGCAGCATGGCCGTGACCCGGTCGGCGAGTTCGGAGGCGGTGGTGCCGGGCGCGGCGGTCAGGTCGACGCCGGTGTAGTGGCCGGGGGCCGAGAACAGTTGCTGCGCGGTGGTCTTGTCGAAGAGGGCGAGGGTGCCGCCGGCGGTGACGCGGGTGTCGTCGGTGGTGACGATGCCGACCAGCCGCTTGGTCATGACGGGGCCGTCCGTGGCCAGGGTGACCGTGTCACCGATGCGGAGGCGGCCCGCGGCGGCGGTGCCGCGGTCCACGGCGATCTCGCCGCCGTTGGCGGGAGCGCTGCCCTCGGCCAGCGGGTACCGGCTGTCCTTGCCGTCCCTGCCGGGTATGTACGCGCCGGCCAGGTGGGACCAGGCCCGGTCGGCCCGCAGCGGGCTGCCGTCCGCCGCGTTCAGGACGGCCGAGCCGTCGACCGACGGGCGTGCGGCGGCGACGCCGGGCACCCGGGCCAGTTCCGTGACGAGCGTGTCGTCGAGCACGCCGACGCGCGGCCTGCCGTCCGTAGCGGGGCCGGGGGCCTTCTCGGTCACGGTGACGTCGATCCCGGCGAAGGTCTTTGACACGGCGGCGCGATGGGCGGCGGCGGTGGAGTCCGCGAAGACGAGGGTGCCGCTGACGAACGCGACGCCCAGGCAGACGGCGAGGACGGTCATGGCCAGCCGGGCCCTGTGGGCCAGAAGGTTGCGCAGGGCTGTTCTCAACATGGGATGTGCGGGCTTTCCGGGAGGTCTTGGGGAGCTCGGGGACGTCCCCGGGCGGTGCGGGACGGGCGGCGGGAGTGCGGCTCAGCCGCCGTGGGAGCGGGAGCCCAGGCTCTTCATCAGGTCGAGGACGCGGTCCGGGGTGGGCCGGGCCAGCTCTTCGACGAGGCGCCCGTCGGAGAGGAACACGACGCGGTCGGCGTAGCCGGCGGCCACGGGGTCGTGGGTGACCATGACCACGGTCTGTCCCAGCTCGCGCACCGAGTGGCGCAGGAAGCCGAGGACCTCGGCGCCGGCGCGTGAGTCGAGGTTCCCGGTGGGCTCGTCGCCGAAGACGATCGCCGGGCGGGAGGCCAGGGCACGGGCGACGGCGACGCGCTGCTGCTGGCCGCCCGACAGCTGGGCGGGCCGGTGGCCCAGACGGTCGGAGAGGCCGACCGTGGAGACGACCCGGTCCAGCCACGCCGGGTCCGGGCGGCGTCCGGCGATGTCCATCGGCAGGGTGATGTTCTCCAGCGCGGTCAGCGTCGGCAGCAGGTTGAACGCCTGGAAGACGAACCCGATCCGGTCCCGGCGCAACCGCGTGAGCTCCCGGTCCCCGAGGCCGGCGAGTTCGGTGGTGCCGACGCGCACCGACCCGGACGTGGCGGAGTCGAGTCCGGCGGCGCAGTGCATCAGCGTGGACTTGCCGCAGCCCGACGGACCCATGATCGCGGTGAACTCGCCCTCCCGGAAGGCGATGTCGACCCGGTCCAGGGCGACCACCCGGTTGTCGCCGCTGCCGTAGACCTTCGTCAGGTCGGTGGTGGCGGCCGCGATGCCGGTCGTCGGGTGCGGGGGCAGGAGGTCGGCGGTCATGGGGCTCCTCTTCTCGTACGGAAAGACGCACGTGAAGGGTGTCCGGGGAACGTATCGGGACCTGGTCCGTCGCGTATCGGTGGCCGCTCGGGCGTGCGGCAAGGGCGTAGCGGGCCGGACACGGGAAAGGGCCTCCCCGCGGTCCGCGCGTCGAGAGCGCGGGCAGCAGGAAGGCCCTGAGGGGGTGCCGCCCCTACCGGCGCCCGCTCAGCGCGACGACCCTGCGGGCGAGCGCGCCGACGGCCAGGAGCGTCCCGCCGAGGAACAGCCCGATCGCGCCGAGCACTCCGGCGGGCTGTCCCGTCTCGCCCGCCGCGGTGTTCGCGGTGAGGCCGCCGATGACGAGCAGCAGGGACAGGACGGCGGTGAGCGCACCGGTGCCCAGGGCCCCGCGGGACAGGGCGGCGGTGCGGAAGGACGGGTTCATGGTGGCCTCCTCGGGATGGGTCCCGCACCGGGTACGGCATGGGACGCGGTGTCCTTCGAAGGGTGGCGGAGCAACGTATCGGGTTCTGAGCCGCCGTGCATCAGTGCCCGCTCCACCGCGTACCGGCCCCGCGTCCGTTCGTCACGCGGGCAGCCGCAGGGTGGCGACGGCCCCTCCGTCCGGGGCGTTGGCCAGCAGCAGTTCGGCGCCGAGGACCCGGGCCTGGCCGAAGGCGATGGTGAGCCCCAGGCCGTGACCCGAGCCGCGTTCCCGGGCTCCTGTGTGGAAGCGGCGCGGGCCGTGGAGCAGCAGGTCGTCAGGGAAGCCGGGACCGTGGTCACGGACCACGACCGTCGGCCCGTCGACGGTGACCCGGACCGGGCCACATCCGTGACGGTGGGCGTTGACGACGAGGTTGGCGACGATCCGTTCCAGGCGGCGCGGATCGGTCTCCACCGTCCGCCCGGAGCCGTCGGCGGTCCCTGCGGCCTCCGACAGGTCGCGGACCTCGGTGGCGAGACCGGTGCGGGCCGCCGCCTCGGCGACCACGGCGCCGAGCGGCACCCGGACACGGACCGGTTCCTCCGCCCCGGCGTCCAGGCGGGAGATCTCCAGGAGGTCCTCGACGAGGTCGCGCAGGTCGCGCACCCTCGCCCGCAGCAGGTCCTCGGTCTCGCCGGGCGGCAGGAGGTCGACGGCGGCGAGCAGTCCTCCGACGGGGGTGCGCAGCTCGTGGGCCACGTCCGCGGTGAACCGGCGCTCGGTGCGCAGCCGCAGCGCGAGGCTGTCGGCCATCCGGTCGACGGTCGCGGCGATGTCCGCGACCTCGTCACGGCCCTTCGTGGGTCCCGTGCGGGCGTCCAGGTCCCCGGTGGAGATCCGCGCCGCGGTCGCGGCGACCCGGCCCAGTCTCCGGGAGAGGAGTCCCGCGCCGTAGACGGCCAGGGGAACGGCGGCCGTGAGCGCGACGAGCGAGGCGACCGCCATGGCCGCGTCGAGGCGCGACAGGTTGGCGCGGTCCGGGTTCAGGTTGATCTGGACGGCGAGGACCGGGCTGCCGGGGCCGCCGGTGCGCTGGGCCCCCCAGACGCTCGGCCCGACGTTGCCCTCGACGTGCCCGTCGTAGAGCGGTGCCGTCGGTCGTCGGCCGGGGCCCGCAGCGCGGCGGGCAGACCGCCGGGGTCGAGCTCGGCGCCGTCGGTGAGGACGCCGGTGCGGCAGTAGACGTCCATGGCCCCGTACAAGGTGTTCAGCGCCCGCGCCTCCCCCCGGCTGCGGATGTCCTGGGCGGTCCACAGGTGCACCAGGACACCGACCGCCGTCACCACGAGCAGGGCCGTGGCCCCGGCGAGCGCTGCGATCTTCCGCCGCAGCGAGGTGCGGCCCGCCCACGGCCCGCAACGGGGACGCACGATCACCGCTGGAACTTGTACCCGAAGCCCCGGACCGTCTCGATCCGGTCGCGGCCCACCTTCCGGCGCAGCCGCTGCACACACAGGTCCACGACGCGGCTGTCCCCGTCCCAGCCGTACTCCCACACGTCCCGCAGGAGCGTGTGCCGCTCCAGCACGACCCCGGGGTGGGCGGCGAACTCCAGCAGGAGCTTGAGCTCCGTCGGGGTCAGTGCCACCGGCCGGCCGGCGAGGAACACCTCCATTCCGGCGGTGTCGATCCGCAGGTCCCCGAACTCCAGCACGTCCCCCGCGGCCGGCCGGCCCTCGCCCGGCGCCGGACCGCCCGGAGGAGCGGGCGCGTACGTGGCACGCCGCAGCAGCGAACGCATGCGGGCCACCAGGACGTACGTCTCCACCGGCTTGGCGACGTAGTCGTCCGCCCCGGCCTCCAGCCCGGCGACCACGTCGAGCCCGTCGCCGCGGGCGGACATCATCAGAACCGGCACCAGACTGGTCTCCCGGACCCTGCGGCAGAGCCCGATCCCGTCGAGGCCGGGCAGCATCACGTCGAGGATCAGCAGATCGAATTCCTCCTCGCGGAAAACCTCCAGCCCCGTGAGCCCGTCGGCCGCCGCACGCACCTGGTAGCCGTAGCGCTCCAGGGCGACGGAGAACGACCGGCGCATCAGGTCGTCGTCCTCGACGAGGAGCACGCGGGCGGTCTGCGCGGAGGAGGCGGGCGAGGACAAGGGGGGCTCCTGTTCGGGCGGTGGTGGACGGGCGGACGGCCCGACGCCCCGCCCCGGCGCGCGGACGACCGTCCCACGACCGAAACGATACGGCAGACAGCGCCCGAATTGCCGCGTTCGCCGACCGGGCCCCGGCCCGGAGGCACACCCGAGTGCCAGCCGATACACAGCGGATACAAACCCCGGCTCCCAGGGGAGGCGGGAGCCCCCGCTACGGCACGGGTCGGATCCGTGCGGCCGACCCAGCGGTGCGTCTCCCGTGACACCGGCTTCCCAAGGGCCCGGTGAAGCCGACCTGCGGATGTGCCGTGCCACCAGCGGAGCGGGGGTGACGCGACAACCGTCGGACACTGCCTCCTCGCCCGGCACCACAACGCCCGGCACTCCTGACCGCCGAGTTCGTCCCTTCCGGCTCCTCGCCTCTGTCCAGCACGTCCGCGCCGGGCGGCGCCACGTGCCACGAACTCACCGAGTCACGCGGCGCTGCGCCTCGCCCAGGACGCGGTCCGGGGCGTGGGTCCCCGCCCCGGTGGTCATGGTGGCCTCCCGTTGCTCGGCGGCGGAGTCGCAGAACGCGATCCGTGCGCGGCGCGGGCCGTGCTGCGGGGCCGTCAGGCGACGGGACGAGGTCCGGGCCCTCGACCGCCCGCACTCAGCGCGAGATCGATGCCGAGCGCCACCAGCGGCTCTCCGGCCGCGAACCCGACCTGCTCGGCCACTGGACCTTCGACGGGCCGAGCAGTCCGCCGTGCCCGATCGAGGGCTGCCAGACAGCGGTCCCGCAGGAGTCGCTGAACCTGTTGGGGGGCCTCACCGTCGAGGTGTTCGTCCGGATCGACCGGACCGGAGCCCCGATGAGCCTGCTCGCCAGGGGGGCCGTCGTCGACGGCGGACAGGCCGGTGTCCCCTACCAGTTGAGTGTGCCGGCCGACGGGCGGCTGGAGTTCGCGTTCGCCGTAGACCGACGGCAAGGCCGTCGGCTACGCCTCCCACCGGCCGGTGCGGGCCGGCACCTTCCAGCGGATGGCTGTCGTCCGGGAACGGCACAAGCCCGACGCCACAGCTGCCGGACGCCGGGGCACGTCACCGCACTTGGAAACCGACACACCTTTGGTTAGGTTAGCCTCACCTAAGAACGACGGAGAGCGTCTCGGCGGTGCCAACCCTTGGGGGCGGTGTCTCGTCCGGACAGCGTGCGGTCCAGTGCCCGCGACCACCCGCGCGCCAGGCAGTTCGGAGCGCCTTCCGCATCCGATTCCGTCGCCGTTCCCGACCCGAGGCAGAGCCGTGTCCATTGAATTGCCGCCGTCCGCCGCCCCGCGATCGTCCTACCCGGTCGACGTGCTTCCCCCTGCGGTGCGGCACCGCCTGCGGGAACTGACGCAGGCTCCCGTGCCGGTTTCCGCCTACGTCTACGACGGGAACGTCGCCGTCGCTCGCGCGCGGGAGCTGCGCCGCGCTCTCCCGGACTGGGCCGCCGTCCACTACGCCGTGAAGGCGAACTCCTTCCCCGGGGTCGTCCGCGCGCTGGCCCCGCACGTCGACGGCTTCGAGGTCGCCTCCTGTACGGAGCTCGAACTCGCCGTGTCGGCGAAGCCGGTGGCGCGCGGCGTGCCCGCTCCCGTGGTCGCCGCGGGTCCCGCGAAGTCCGTCCCCGTCCTCACCGCCCTGGTCCGGGCCGAAGTCGAGGCGATCAACGCCGAGAGCCTGCTCGAACTGCACCGGATCAGCCGGATAGCCGTCGCCGAAGGCATCCGCGCCAGGGTGGCGCTCCGCGTCAATCCCGCCGCCCTTCCCGTCACCGGGTCGCTCCACATGGGGGGAGTCCCCTCGCAGTTCGGGGTCGCCGAGCCCGACGTGCCGGGCGTGCTCCGCGAGGCCAGGCGGCTGCCCGGCCTGGACCCGGTCGGCTTCCACATCCACGCCGCGTCCAACAACCTTGACGCCGATGCCCATGCGGCGTACCTGCGCTGGTGCGTCGAGTGGAGCCTCAGGACCGCCGTGGACAACGGAATCGACCTGCGCCACATCGACATCGGCGGCGGCATCGGAGTCGCCTTCGAGGGCGAGAAGCCCTTCGACATCGCGCGCTTCGGCGAGCTGGCGGCGGCCGTCGAGGTCCCGGCGGGCGTCAGGGTCGTACTGGAGCCCGGCCGCTTCCTGGTCGCCGACTGCGGCTGGTACGCGGCCGAGGTGACGGACGTCAAGGAGTCGTACGGAGAGACGTTCGTGGTGCTGCGCGGCGGCATCAACCACTTCCAGCTGCCGACCTCCTGGGACATCGTCCACAACATGGCGGTGCTGCCCGTGGCGGACTGGCCCGAGGGTCTTCCCCGCCCGTGCGCCGAAGAGACACGCGTGACGGTCGTCGGCGAGCTCTGCACCCCGGAGGACACCCTGCTGCGCGACGTCCGGGTGGACCGGGTGCGCGCCGGTGACCTGGTGGTCTTCCCGTACGCAGGGTCCTACGGCTGGGAATTCGCCATGCACGGCTTCCTCGGCCATCCCGTCGCCGAGCGCCATCTGCTCTGAGGCACGCCGGGCCGCACGGGACTCCGGCCCCCGCACCGTCCAGCCGCTCGCCCCCGCTCCCTCTCCCCTGGTTCCCCCTGCTCTCCCCTCCCCTCCCTGGAGCCGTACACCATGACCGTGCACCCCGCCGAACGCACCGGCACCGAACCCCTCGACACCGGTCGCACCGCCGGCCCGGCCGACGCCATTCTGGAACGGCAGCGCGCCCGGGAGTCCTCGGCCCGCACGTATGCCCGGTCGTTCCCCATCGTGCCGGCCCGCGCCCAGGGCATGACCATCGAAGGGGCCAACGGCCGCCGCTATCTCGACTGCCTCTCCGGAGCAGGCACCCTGGCGCTCGGTCACAACCACCCGGTCGTCACGGAGGCCCTCCGGCGGACCCTCGGCAGTGGTGCGCCGCTGCACGTCCTGGACCTGGCCACGCCGGAGAAGGACGCGTTCACCGACGCGCTGTTCGCCACGCTGCCCAGCGGTTTCGCGGACAGGGCCCGCGTCCACTTCTGCGGGCCCGCCGGAACCGACGCGGTGGAAGCCGCGTTCAAACTGATGCAGACCGCCACGGGGCGGCGCGGCCTGGCCGCGTTCACGGGTGCGTACCACGGGATGACCGCGGGGGCCCTGGCCGCTTCCGGCGGTGTCACCACCAAGCAGCCGGTCCCGGGGATCGCCGCGGACGTGACCCGGCTCCCCTACCCGTACTCCTACCGCTGCCCGTTCGGCGTCGGCGGGGAACGCGGAGCCCGGCTGTCCTCGGTCTACACCGAACGCCTGCTGGACGACCCGAACGGCGGGGTCGTCCCGCCCGCCGCGATGATCCTCGAAGCCGTGCAGGGCGAGGGCGGCGCCGTACCGGCTCCCGACGCCTGGCTGCGCGACATGCGCCGCATCACCTCGGAACGCGACATTCCGCTGATCGTCGACGAGGTGCAGACCGGTGTCGGGCGCACGGGCGCCTTCTGGGCCGTGGAGCACAGCGGGATCGTGCCGGACGCGATGGTGATGTCCAAGGCGATCGGCGGCGGCCTGCCCCTGGCGGTACTCGTCTACCACGAGGACTACGACGGCTGGCTGCCCGGCGCGCACACCGGCACCTTCCGCGGCAACACCCTTGCCATGGCGTCCGGTACGGCGACCCTGCGCCACGTCGTCGAGGAGGGCCTGACCGACCGGGCCGCCGTGGTCGGCGCCCGGATGACGGAGCGGCTGAACGCCCTGCGCGGGGCGCTCCCCGCGATCGGCGACGTGCGCGGCCGGGGTCTGATGATCGGCGTCGAGCTGGTCGACCCCGAGGCCGAGCCGGACTCCTGCGGTGCGCGCCCCGCCGCCCCGCAGGTGGCCGTGCAGGTCCGGGCCGCCTGCCTGGAGCGCGGTCTGATCGTGGAACTGGGCGGCCGCTACGACTCGACGGTCCGGCTGCTGCCCCCGCTGGTCATCACCGACGAGGAGGCCGAAGCGGTACTGGACCGCCTCGCCGACGCCATCGCCGCGGTGACGGCCCCTCAGGGCCGGGGCGTGCGGGCATGACGGAGGAGAGTCACGGCCGGGCGACGGCCGACAGGGGGCTCGGCACGGCCCGCGAGCCGCACGACGAGCGGGGAGGGCCCGGGCGGCCGGACCCCGGACGGAGGCATCCGGGACAGCCGGAGCCCGTATCCGCACGCGGCGTCCCGCGCCCCGGGGAGGCGCCCCGGGGCGGCATCGGCGCCGTTCCGCGCACCGCACTGTCCGGTGCCCCAGGAGGGCCCGCCGTCCTGGAGCCGCTGGTGCACACCGTGCTGGAGGCCCTGACCAAGGGTGCGGCGCGGCGCGGCGGGCCCGTGCCCGCCGGCGCCCCCGGTGAGCTGGCCGCGCGGTTCGCCCGGGAGTTCGCCGAGGCGGAGGGCGACGGTGCGCTGCGGCAACTGACCGAACTCCTGGCGTACGGCAGCGCCGACCCCGCCGACCCGTCCTGCGCCGCGCACCTGCACTGCCCGCCGCTGGCCGTCGCCGTCGCCGCCGACCTCGCGGTGTCCGCCGTCAACCCCTCCCAGGACTCGTGGGACCAGGCGCCGGCCGCGACCGCGGTGGAGACCCTGCTGCTCCAGGAGCTGGCCCAACTCGTCGGGTACGAACCGGCGGAGGCCGCCGGAGTGCTCACCTCGGGCGGCACCGAGTCCAACCTGATGGGCCTGATGCTGGCCCGCGACCGGGTGCTGGGCGGTGCGCTCCGGCGGCAGATCGAGCTGAGCGGCGTACCCGGCGCCGGGCCGCGCCCGCGGATCTTCGCCTCCGCCGCCGCGCACTTCTCCGTGCAGCGCTCGGCCGCCCTGCTCGGGCTCGGGGAGGACGCGGTCGTCTGCGTGCCGGTCGACCGCGAACTGCGCATGAGGCCCGACGCCTTGGCGTCGGCGCTCCGCGACTGCGTCGCGCGCGGTGAGCTGCCGGTGGCCGTCGTCGCCACCGCCGGAACCACGGACACCGGGGCGGTCGATCCGCTGCGCACCTGCGCGGCGCTGGCCGCCGAGTTCGGCGCCTGGCTGCACGTGGACGCCGCGTACGGCGGCGGCGCGCTGCTCTCGGACGAACTGGCACCGCTGCTGCGCGGCATCGCCCTCGCCGACTCCGTGTCCCTGGACTGGCACAAGCTGGGCTGGCAGCCGGTCGCCGCGGGCATCTTCCTCGTCCGGCGGGCGGAGACCTACGCCTCGCTCGCCCGCCGGGCCGTCTACCTCAACCCCCAGGACGACGAGGAGGCGGGCTACCCCAGCCTCCTCGGCCTCTCGCTGCGCACCACCCGCCGCGCCGACGCCTTCAAGATCGCCGTCACCCTGCGCACCCTGGGCCGCGAGGGCCTGGGCCGGCTCGTGGACGCCTGCCACGCGCTGGCAGTGGGCGGCGCGGAGCAGGTGCGGGCCCGTCCCCGGCTGGAGCTGCACTCCGTACCGGTACTGTCCGCCCTCCTCTTCCGCTACGTGCCCGAGGGCGCCGACCCCGCGCACACCGACCGCGTGAACGCGGCACTGCGCCGCCGGCTGCTGCGAGAGGGCCGGGCGGTCGTGGGCCGTACCGAGCTCCCGGGCCGGGGCCCGGGCCGGGTCCGGCTGAAGCTGACGCTGCTCAACCCGCACACCACTCCGGCCGAGGTCGAACGCCTGCTGGACGCGGTCGTCGCGGCCGGGCTCGCGGAGGAGGAGGACCGGTGAACCGGACCAACGACCACCACGTCCGTACGGCGGTCCCCTCGGAGGCCGGCTCGGGCGCGCAGGGCCCCCTCGGCCCCGACCCGCTCGACGATCCCGACGCCCTGCGCGCCGCTGACGCCGCGGCGACGGAGACCCTGCTGCGTGCCTACGTACGGGAGACCGGCACCGAGGTGCCGGCCACCGGGCGGACCCTGCTGCTCGGCCTGCCCGCCAGCCGCCTCACCCTGCGGGTGCCCGTGCGCTACCGGTCGGCCACCGGCTGGCACCGCTTCGGGCCCCCCGCCGTGGTCACCGGCGACGACAGCGAACCACTGCCGGCCGACGCCTCGCTGGTGGCGGCGGCGCTGATCCGGCAGACCACGCTGGGGCGCGGCGTGCTCCCGCACCACGGGGGCGACGCCGTGGCCCGGGTGCTGAACTCCGCCCGCCGCACCGCCGCGCACCTCGTCCACCGGCGCGCCGAGGGCGGCGGGCGGGGGCCGACCCCGTTCCTCGACAGCGAACAGGCGCTGCTGCTGGGCCATCCCTTCCACCCCGCGCCCAAGAGCCGGGAGGAGGCGTCGGACACCGAGCTGGAGGCGTACTCGCCCGAACTGCGCGGCTCCTTCCCCTTGCACTGGTTCGCCGCCCACCCGGACGTCGTCGTGGGCGGCGGCGCGGACGGCCGTCCGCCGGCGGACCTGCTGCGTCCGCTCGCCGCCGGACTCGAGGTGCCCGACGGCATGGTCGCCGTGCCCGCGCACCCGTGGCAGGCCAGGGAGGTGCTGTCCCGGCCGGAGGTCGCCTCCCTGCTCGACGCCGGTCTGCTGCGTCCGCTCGGTGCGGCGGGCCCCGACTGGTACCCCACGTCCTCCGTGCGCACCGTGCACCGGCCGGACGCCGAGGTGATGCTGAAGCTGTCCCTGGGCATGCGGATCACCAACTCCCGGCGCAACAACCTGCGCGGCGAGATGCGTCTGGGCGTACGGGCCGCGCAGTTGCTGGCGGCGGGCCCCGGCCAGTGGCTGCGGGCCGAGCACCCGGAGTTCGGCATCCTGCGCGAGTTCGCCTGGATCTCGGTCGGCGCCGAAGGGCCGGAGACGGGTCTGGAGACCGCGATCCGGGACAACCCCTTCCGGGGCGGCGGCGACGGCGCCCCCGAAGGACTGTGCGTGGCGGGGCTGCTGGCCGAGCGCACCGGCCCCGGCGACGGCACCCCGCCACGTCACCGCGCCCTGCTGGGCGAGGCCGTCGAGCGCGCCGCGCGCGCCCTCGGCGTCCCCGTGCCCGAGGCGTCCGAGCGGTGGCTCACCCGCTACCTCGACGTCCTGGTCGTCCCCCTGGTCCGCCTCCACGCGAAGTACGGCATCGCGCTGGAGCCGCACCACCAGAACACCCTGGTGGCCCTCGACGCCCACGGGCTGCCCCGCGCCGGCTGGTACCGCGACAGCCAGGGCTACTACCTGGCCGCCTCCCGCGCCGACGCCGTCGAACGGCTTCTGCCTGGCGCCACCGGCGGCGTCGAGCTCGTCTTCGACGACGCCTTCGTCGACGAACGGGTGGCCTACTACCTCGGCATCAACAACCTGCTCGGCCTCGTCGGCGCGTTCGGCGCACTCGGCCTGGCCGACGAGCGCGCCCTCCTCACCACCGTGCGCACCGCCCTGGAGCGGCTGCGCGCCGCCGAGCCCGGCGCCGGGGGCCTGCTCGACCTCCTGCTCGACGCACCCGTACTGCGCTGCAAGGGCAACTACCTGACCTGCGTGGACGGACTCGACGAACTCGTCGGCGACGTCCACACCCAGTCCGTCTACATCGATCTCCCCAACCCCCTCACGGAGGCCCAGCGGTGACCGCTCCCCCGTCTTCCGACGACCGGAACCTGCCCTACGACCTGGTCGGCGTCGGCATCGGCCCGTTCAACCTGTCCCTGGCCGCGCTGGCGGACTCGGTACCCGGCTTCCGCACCCTCTTCCTGGACGCCAGGCCCGCCTTCTCCTGGCACCCGGGCCTGCTGATGGAGGGCACGACGCTCCAGGTGCCGTTCCTCGCGGACCTGGTCACCATGGCCGACCCGACGAGCCCCTGGTCGTACCTGAACTACCTCCGCGCCCACGAGCGGATGTTCAAGTTCTTCTTCTCCGAGCGCTTCCACATCCCGCGCCGGGAGTACGACCACTACTGCCGCTGGGTCGCCGAGCGGCTGCCCTCCTGCCGCTTCGACGCCCGGGTCACCTCCCTGGAATGGGACGAGGGCGCGGACGCGTTCGCCGTCGTGCACCGCTCAGCCGCCGGCGCCGAGACCCGCGTCCTGGCCCGTCAGGTCGTACTCGGCGTGGGCACCGCCCCCGTCGTCCCCGAACCGCTGCGCCTGCTGCTGGCCGGCGACCGCACCGGCCGGGTGCTGCACAGCGCCGACTACCGCACCCACCGCGCCCGCCTCGCCGCCGCAGAGGACGTCACGGTCATCGGCTCCGGCCAGTCCGGTGCCGAAGTCGCCCTGGACCTGCTCCGCCACCAGGACGGCGAAGGGCGGGGCGGCCCGCACGTGCGCTGGTTCGCCCGCACCACCGCCTTCGCCCCGATGGAGTACTCCAAGATCGGCCTGGAGCACTTCACCCCGGACTACATCCGCTACTTCCGCGCGCTGCCCGAGGTCACGCGCGAGCGGCTGGTGCGCGAGCAGTGGCAGCTCTACAAGGGCGTCAGCGAGGAGACGCTGGGGGAGATCTACGACGAGCTGTACGAGCGCACCATCGGCGGCGGCGAACCCCGCGCCACCCTCCAGCCCGGCGTGGAACTCGTCGCGGCCCGGGCCGAGGGCGACGGCTACCTGCTCACCTGCCGCACCCAGCAGCAGGACACGCTCTTCGAGGTGCGCACCTGCGCCGTCGTCTCGGCCACCGGTTACACCGCGTCCCGCCCGCAGTTCCTGGAGCCGATGGGCGACCTCGTCGACTGGGACGACAGGGGCCGCTACCGGATCGACGGCGAGTACCGGGTCGCGCTCGACCCGCGCGTGCGCGGCACGCTCTACGTCCAGAACGCCGAGATGCACACGCACGGCGTCGGCGCTCCCGACCTGACCCTCGGCGCCTGGCGTGCCGCCACCATCCTCAACACCGCCGCCGGACGCGAGATCCTGCCCCTGGCGCCCCGCCAGGCGTTCACCACCTTCGGCGCACCGCGGCCGCCCGTGCCCGCCGGGCCTGTGGAGGTCCCGGACGAGGCGGCCGCCGAGACCCCGGCCGGCACGCCGCGATGACGGTCGCGGGGAAGTCCGCGCCGCCCCCGGGCGGCAGGACGCGCCACGCCAGGACGGTGCTCATCTCCGTCATCGGCCTCCACCTGGTGGCCGAGACGGCACTGACGCCCTTCCTGCCCCAGCTCTTCGCACGGCTGTACGGCATCGAGGACCCCGGGGCGACCGGACTGTACATCTGGATCTGCCGGGTCGCCGGGCTGGCCGCGCTGCCGCTGTGGGGGCTGGCGGCCCGCCGCTGGCCGCTGCACCGACTGGTGCTCGCCGGGCTCTGCGGGACGGCCGTCCTCGACCTGCTCCTGGGCATGGCGCCCAGCTATGCCGCGTACACGACCCTGTCGACGCTCATCGTGACGACCAACAGCGCGCTGCTGCTGGCCTATCCGGCGTTCATCGCCGAGTACGGCGACGCGTCGCAGGACGGGGAGCGGGCCCGGCTGACCGGCGTCTGCACGCTGGTGGTCGTCTTCCACCTGTCCGTCGTGGTCTCGACGACGGTGGGCGCCGGAGTGCTCGCGCTGCCGGAACCCCGCATCGGCATCTCGGCGTTCGCGGTCCTGGACGCGCTGCTGGCCGTGTTCACGTACCGGATTCTCGGCGGCCGCCGCGACGGGGAGCCCACCGCGCCGGCCGCGGCGCCCGCGGCGTCGGCCGTCGGCGGGCACGGGCCGCCTGTGCCCGCCGGCGCCGGGCCTTCCGCCCCGGCCGTTCCCGTACCGGCCGCCTCCACCGGGCGAGGGGCGTCGAGTCGCCTGACCCGGTTCACGGTGCTCGCGTACGCGGCGCTGATCGGCGTCGCCTTCGACTTCTCCGTCAACGTCGCCCGGCCGTTCTTCACCGAGTTCTCCGAGGGCCTCGGCAGCGGTCCGGCGGGGTCGGCCGTGCTGTTCTTCCTGCCGAGCGTGTCCGCGCTGGCCGTGCTGCCGCTGGTACGCCGCTGCCACGACCGGTTCGGCGACCGGTTGCTGCCGCTCGCCCTGGCCGCGGCGGCGGCCGGGACGGCCTGGTCGTGGCTGGCCGGTTCCCTGCCGGGACTGGTCGGCGGCAGGCTGCTGTTCGGTGTCGGACTCGGCCTCGGCCACGTGGCGGTCGAGCTGCGGATGTTCCGCGCGACCGGCACCGAGGGGCCCGCGTTCACCGCGGTGGAAACGGTCCGCTCGGCCGGTCTGCTCGCCGCACCGCTGGCGGCCACGGCCGCCGTCTCCCACGACCTGGCACTGCCGCTCGCCGTGGCGGCCGCGGTGCAGCTCTGCGCCGCCGCCCTGTCGGTACGGCGCTTCGGGAACGCGGCCCCGGAACCGGGGGCGGGGCGACCGGAGCGTACGCCTTCGGGGGCGCCGGCCCCGGGCGTGCCCGCCCCGACGGCGCCCGGCTCGCGTGTGCCCGGCCCGGACGGACACGCTGCGGGCCCGCCCGCCCCGGCGGGGTCCGGCCCGGGGCCGCTCCCTCCCGGGACGCCCGGCTCACGTGCGTCCGCTCCGGGCGGGCGCGACCCGGCCGCGCCCGCCGCCCCCGTGACCGTGCACGACGCGGCCCCGGCGCCACGGGACGAGGCGAAGGCGGCCTCCACGTCCGTGCTGCTGCGGCGGCGCCCCGCTCCCCTCACCGCCCCGGCCCCGCCCCCGTACTCCGAGGAGAACCACCGATGAACCGCACCACTCGCGACGCCTGGGCCCAGGCGGGCCGGCGGCTGCTCGTCAAGGCCGTGGAGGAGTTCGCCTACGAGGAGCTGCTCGTCCCGGCGGCGGACCCGGCGGCCGGCGTCCCCGGCGCGTACCGGCTCGACCTCGCCGACGGGGTCCACTGGACGTTCCGGGCGACGCGCGGCACCTTCGGCACCTGGCGGCTGCTGCCCGACACCCTCCAGCGGCACCCGGCGCCCGCCGACGGCAGCACCGCAGGCCCCGAACAGCTGCTGCTCGACGCCCGGCCGGTACTCGGCTGGGACGGCCCCACCACCGCCGAGGTGCTGCGCGAACTCACCGCCACCCGGCGGGCCGAGACCGAGGTCCTCTCCCGCGCCCTGCCCGCCGCCGCACTCGCCGACCTGGACCACCTCGACCTGGAGGCCCACCAGGACGGGCACCCGTGCATGCTGCTCAACAAGGGGCGCCTCGGCTTCTCCGCCTCGGACGCCGCCGCGTACGCCCCCGAGGCCGCCGGTTCCGTGCACCTGCTCTGGGCCGGCGTCCACAGCAGCCTCGCGTCCTACTCCGGGGTGCCCGGCCTCGACGAGGACACCCTGCTGGCCGAGGAGCTCGACGAGGACACCCGCGAGCAGTTTGGGGCCGCGCTCCAGGAGACGTGCGCCGGAACCGGCTTCGAGCCCGCCGACTTCCGGTGGCTGCCGGTGCACCCCTTCCACTGGGACGAAGCCGTGGCGACCCTCTTCGCCCCGTATCTCGCCGACGGCCGGATCGTGCTGCTCGGCGAGGGCCCGGACCGCTACCGGCCGCTCCAGTCCATCCGCACCCTGGCGAACCTCGACCACCCGCACCGCCGCAACGTCAAGGTGCCGCTGCTCATCCGCAACACCCTCGTCTGGCGCGGTCTGTCGACGGAGCCCACCGAAGCCGCCCCCGACGTCAGCGCCTGGCTGCACGCCGTCCGCGACGCCGACCCCTACCTCCGCGACGAGCTGCGCTTCCACCCGCTCGGCGAGGTGGCGGGCGTGGCCGTGCACCACCCGCTGTACGAGGCGGTCGAGGACGCCCCGTACCGCTACCACGAACTCCTCGGCGCGGTCTGGCGCGAGCCGGTCGCGGCGCTGCTGGGCGAGGGCGAACAGGCCCGCACCATGGCCGCCCTGCTCAAGACCGGATCGGACGGCCGCGCCCTGGTGAGCGAACTCGTCGACAGGTCCGGGCTCTCCCCGCACGCCTGGCTGGAGCGCTTCTTCGGCGCCCTGCTGCCCGGCCTGCTGCACAGTCTCTACCGGTACGGCGTGGCCTACTGCCCGCACGGCGAGAACACGGTCGTCCTCTACGACGCCGCCGACACCCCGATCGGCATCGCGGTCAAGGACTTCGCCGAGGACGTCAACCTGCTGCCCGGCAGCCACCCGGAGTACGCCGGGCTCTCCGCGCGCGCCGACGCGCTGCTGCTGCGCTGGCCGGCGGGCGAGCTGGCCCACTCGCTGCTCAGCGCGGTCTTCGCCGGGCACTTCCGGTTCTTCGCCCCGCTGGCCGCCGAACACCTGGACGTGTCCGAGGAGGAGTTCTGGGCGATGGTCCGCGCAGAGATCGGGCGCTACCACGCCCGCTTCCCCGAACTGGCCGACCGGTACGACGACTTCGGCCTGCTGGCCGCCGAGTTCGACCGGGTGGCGCTCAACCGTGAGCAGCTCCTCGGCGGCGGCTTCCACGACCGCGCCGAGAAGGACGAAGGCTTCGACCTGGTCCACGGCACCCTCCGCAACCCCCTCGCCACCCCGACCGCCGCCTCCGGTGCGCCCCGGGCCCCTCAGGAACACCAGGAGCAGATATGACCGACTCGCCGTACGAAGAACTCCGCGTCGCAGCGGACGAGGGACGCGTCGAGGAAGTCGTCGTCAGCGTCCCCGACCTCCAGGGCAGGCTCCAGGGCAGCAGGCTGTCCGTGCCGTACTTCCTGGAGGAGGCCGCCGGGAACGGCTTCGGCGCCTGCGTCTACCTCCTCGCGTCCGACGTCGAGATGGGCACCGGACCCGGTTACGCGATCGACGCCTGGCAGAGCGGTTTCGGCGACTTCGTCCTGCGGCCCGACCCGGCGACGCTGCGCACCCTCCCCTGGGACCCGGGCACCGCGCTCGTCCTCGCCGACGCCGTCTGGCCGGGCGGGACGCCGGTCGAGGTGGCCCCGCGCCAGGTCCTGCGCACCCAGCTCGACCGGCTCGCCGAGCGCGGCCTGACCGCCTTCGCGGGCACCGAGCTGGAGTTCCTGGTCTTCCACGAGACGTACCGCCAGGCCTGGGACCGCCGCTACCAGGGCCTGGAGACCGCGACCGCGTACAACGTCGACTACTCCCTCCAGGGCCTGGCCGGGATCGAACCCGTGGTCCGCCGCATCCGCCGGGAGATGGGGGGCGCCGGGCTCCGCATGGAGACCGCGAGGGGCGAGTGCCACGCCGGCCAGTACGAGATCGTCTTCCGCTACGACGAGGCGATGACGACCTGCGACAACCACGTCGTCTTCAAGAACGGCGCGAAGCAGATCGCCGCCCAGGAGGGCGTCGCGCTGACCTTCATGCCCAAGTACGACGAGGGCGAGGGCAACTCCTGCCACATCCACCTCTCGCTGCGCGGCGCCGACGGTTCCGCCGTTCTCGCCGACCCGGCGGCGCAGGACGGCATGTCCGAGCTGATGCGCCACTTCGTCGCGGGCCAGCTCGCCTGCCTAGCCGACTTCGCGCTGCTGATGGCGCCGAACATCAACTCCTACAAGCGCCTCCAGCCGGGCGCCTTCGCCCCCACCGGAGTCTCCTGGGGCCGGGACAACCGCACCTGCCCGGTGCGCGTCGTGGGCTCCGGCCACTCCCTGCGGATCGAGCACCGGGTGCCGGGCGGCGACGCCAACCCGTATCTCGCCGTGGCCGCCGCGGTGGCCGCCGGCCTGTACGGCATCGAGCACCGCCTCGAACTCCCGGCGCCGCACACCGCCAACGCGCTGGCCGACCCGTCGGTGCGGAGGCTGCCCCGCACGCTCACCGAGGCGCTGCACCGGTGGGAGAACAGCGAGCTCGCCGCCAAGATCTTCGGCGAGGCCGTCGTCGGTCACTACGCGCAGGCCGCCCGTACCGAACTCGCCGCCTTCGAGACGGCGGTCACCGACTGGGAGCGGGTCCGGGGCTTCGAACGCCTGTAGGGGGCGCCCGCGCCGCCGGGCGCCCCTGTCGGAGTCGTCCGGCCGCCGCACCGGACCACTCCGGCAGGGGTGCGGCGGCCGGGGGCCCGGCCGGTGGGCAGTCCGAGCGGGCGCGGCCGGACGGCCGCTACGTCTCCCGGCTGGGCGGGTCGCCCTCCTGCGCGGTGTCGTCGGCGGGCTCCGCGGAACGTGGGGGCGCGGGTTCTCCCGCGGCGAGGTGGTCCAGTACCTCGGCGAGTTCCCCGCAGGCGTCCTGCACCGATCGCCGGGTGGCGCGCTGCTCGGAGACCATGGCCGACAGCATGAGCGCGGTCAGTGCGGCCGCACCGTTGAACGCCTGGAGTTTGACCATGACCTCGACAGCGGACAGGCCGACGAAAGCACCCTGCTGGGTGTTGGCCTCGTACGTCGTAAGCACGGACGCGAACAAGGCGCACAGCATGCTCCCCGCCAACTGGAAGCGCAGCGCCACCCAGATCAGCAGGGGGAAGACCAGGAAGAGCACGCTCATCTCCCCCAGTACGGCCAGCGGCACGACGACCAGGGCCACCGCGCTCAGGCACAGCATCTCCTTCCAGCGCCCGAGCCCGGCCGACTTCGTCGCCCCCACCGGCGCCAGCAGGAGCGGAGCGACGAGCAGGACACCCATCGCATCGCCCACCCACCACGCCAGCCACACCGGCCAGAACTCCCCCGTTCCCAGCGCACCGGTCGCCACCTGCGGCACGACACCTGCGGTCGCACTGATGAGCGTGGCGCCGAGCCCCCCGAGGAACGCCAGGGCGAGCCCGTCGCGCACGCGGGGGACGCCGATCCGGAATCCGGCTCTGCGCAGCATGAGGCAGGCGCAGACCGGAGCGAGGGTGTTGCCCGCCACGGTGACGAGCGAGAGCGGCTGAGGCACGGTGAGGGAGGCGATGACGAGGAAGGACCCGACGGCGATTCCGGGCCACACCCACAGGCCGCACACGAGCAGCGCGGCGAGGGCGATGCCGGTGGGCGGCCAGATGGGGGTGACCGTCGCCCCTTCGACGGTGAGCCCGCCGAGCAGCCCCAGACGTCCGGCCCCGAAGTACAGCAGGGCGACGGCCGATGTCGTGAGAACCGTCTTCACGGACAGGCGAAATCGACGAGTCACGCACACAGTAGCCATCAGACACCGCGCCGGCCGTTCCGGCCAGGCGGGCCGGCGGGCGGGTCCGCAGGCCCCGGGGCCGGGTCCGCGGGGCTCGGCGGGCCCCCGGCCTCGCGCGGCCCCCGGGCGAAGGACGGGAGCTGCCGCTGTCCGGCGTCGGCCTCGTGGCTGATGATCAGAACCGCGGCATCGTCCTCGTGCCCCACCCTGTCCGCCAACCGCATCACACCGTCCGCGAGGACACGGGCGCCGAGGCCGGCTCCTGCGTTGATCTCGGCGAGCCCCCGCACCCGTCGCAGACCCTCGTCCAGACTGAGCGACGGCCCCTCCACCACTCCGTCCGTCAGCAGCACCACCACGCTCCCCGCGGTGAGCCGATGACAGGTCACCGGATACTCGGCTCCTTCGAGCACGCCCAGCGGGGGTCCGCACTCGCCCTCCTCGGCACCGGACCGGCCGTCGGCCGTGGCCCAGATGTGCGGGATGTGGCCCGCCCGGGCGCACTCCAGCACGCCGGTCGCCGGGTCGAGCCGCAGAAAGGTGCAGGTGGCGAACAGGTCCGCGCCCAGCGAGACCAGGAGATCATTGGTACGGGCGAGCAGCTCCCCGGGATCGTTCGTCACATGGGCCAGGGCCCGCAGTCCCACCCGGACCTGGCCCATGAAGGCGGCGGCCTCGATGTTGTGCCCCTGGACGTCGCCGATGGACAGGCCGATGCGCCCGTCGGGCATGGTGAAGGCGTCGTACCAGTCGCCCCCGACGTAAAGCCCTCGGTGGGCGGGCACGTAGCCCACCGCGAGGCGGAAGCCGGGAGCCTCCGGCAGTTCCTGGGGAAGCATGCCGCGCTGCAGGGCGACCGCCAGCTCGACCCGTGACCGCTGCACTTTCGCCAGTTCCCGGGCCTGTGCGGTCAGGGCGCCGAGCCTGGTGAGAAGGGCGTCGCCCTCGTCGGCGTCGTGTGCGCGAAACATGCGATCGTCCCGGTTTCGTGAGGGGACCTCACGTCGGTCCAGTGGGCCCACGGTCAGGCGCGCCGGCGGCGTGGCCCTCTGACACAGTCTGCCGGTGGGCGGCCCCGCCCGCACCCCGTCGCCCCCGGGCGGCAGCGGACCGCCGTCTGCCGGCACGCGGGCGGCGCCCCCGTCGCGACCGTCACTTCCGTTCACAGGGCGGCGCGGGCAGTGGTGGCCGGAACGTCGATCGGACGACGAACGGGCGGTGATCCCGGCAGCTCGGTGCGGGGCGCACGACAGGAAGCCCGGCGCCTCCCGTGAACCGCATGGGTCAGGTGCCGCTCCCGCCCGCACGCCGCCGCCCCGAAAGGCCGCCCGACGTCTCTGGAGACGGACAAGCAGCTCGACCTCGCGATCTCCCTGCCCGTTTCCCGCCTCCGCACCCCGCCGGACACGTCCTCGCGGAGCCGCGGTGAGCCTCGCGCTGACGGGCCGGTGCCTGTGCCGCCCCGAGCGCGTCTACGCCGGCGGACGGGGGCCGACCACGAGGTCATGCGCGGGGGACGGCCGTGCTGTCGCCCGGGCGGTGGACGCTGAGGTCGCCGTAGGCCGACAGGACGCCGGCCAGGTCACCGGCTTTGTGCCGCAGGGCGGTGTCCAGAAAGGCGAGAGTGGTCGCGGCGACGACGCGCGGGCTCCCGGTGCGGCCCAGGGAGCCGACTACCGAGGGCACGGGCGGGAGGTACAGGGGGCCGTCCATGAAGGTGAGGTGCGCGGCGCCCGGGACGGTGAGCCGGTAGCTCGTCGCGGTGTTCCGCTCGAGGACCTCGGTGAGGCGGGGTACGTAGTGCGGGTCGGTCGCCGGGGTGACGGCCTGGGTGAGCGCGAGCGTCGGCTGGCGGAGGGCGGGCGAGGCGGGGCCGTGGGGGTAGCCGTCGAGGTCGATGACCGCGTCGAACCGGCGATCCTGCCGGGCTGCCTGCAGGGCGGCGGCGCCTCCCATGGAGTGGCCGGTCACCGCGGCCCGGCTGGTGTCCAGGCGTCCGGTCAGCGGGCCGGTGATCTCACCTCGGTGCAGACGGTCCAGCTGGGTGAGGACGAAGCTGAGGTCAGCGGCCCGGACCGCCGTCCAGTCGGCCGCCAGCCTGTTGTCCTTGTCCCGGTCGCCGGTGGAGGCGGTCTTGGTGTGGATCACCCGGCCGCCGGTGAGGACGACGGCGGCGGAGTCGTACGGGTGGTCGAGGGCGGCGACCACGTAGCCGTGACTGGCGAGTTCCTCCGCCCAGGCGGTGTTCTGGGTGCGCACCCCGCCCGACCCCGGCGAGAACAGTACGACCGGGAATCGTCCGCCCCTGCCGGCCACCGCGGCGTCGAAGACCGCACGGGTGCGGGCCCGCGGGGCGCCGTCAACCAGGAAGCCGGGCAGGCCGGCCTGGCGGGCGAGGGCGTCAGAGACGATGCGCGCCTCGTGCTCCGTGCGTCCCAGGTACTGAGCCCGCTGCGTGCCTGCGGGGCTCTTCTGCGCGGGATACCAGAGCTGGACCACGACCCCGCGCCGGTCCCCGGGGTCGGTGGTGAAGGTCTCGGGGCGGTGGGCGTCGGTCCACTGCACCACACGGGTGCCGACCGCGTAACGGCCCGACGGTTCGGGAAACACGGGTACGGGAAAGGACCAGGCCGCCACCGGGCCCGTGGCCATCAGGCCGACACAGGCAGCCGACCCCGGCAGCGCCAGCCACCACCGCGCCCGCCGCGCCGGCCGGCTGCCACGGCGTCGCAGGAGGGGGGAGAGGGCGAACGGCAGCGCGAGGGCACCGCCTGCCAGTACCGGCAGTAGCTGCCAGCGGATCCCCGTCGCGCTCAGCACGGTCGCGGACACCACCAGCACCGCCCCCGCCGCGATCGTGACGCGCGGGCGGGCAGCGGGGGGAAGCCAGCGCGCCACCACCAGCGCGACGGCGCTCAGCAGGGCAAGCAATTCCAGAGGGGACATGTACAGCCCCGTGACGATGTCGGTCATGCGGCCATCCTCAGCGTGGGGCGCACGCCGCCACATCGACCCCGGGTCGCCATCGCGTGCGACCGGAGTCGCAATCGCCGGCATGTCCCCCGTGCGACCGGAGTCGCAATCGAGCACGCCGTTTCAGCAGCCGCTTTGCGACTACGGGGGTAGCGGGACTCCTCCTGCGGTCGCATCTCGGCTCGGTGCCGTCAGACGGTGGACTCATGTTTCCGCTGAATCCGCGGCCTACCGTGACAGGGCCGCGAGACACGCCGGGCGGCCCGGGACCTCGCTCCCCTTGTCCGGCTCGGATCCGGCTGTACGCGGTGGCGGCCCCGGCCGGGGCCGCCGTGATGCTCGATCGACGGGGACATGTGATGACTCAGGCGGCTGCGGAAGCCGACAATGCCCTCTCTGCGCACCACCGGGACCGGGTGTGGCGGACGAAGACAGCCGCACGGCTGACGAGGTGCGCCGACCTGGCCTCCGTGCGAACGGGGCGGCTGGCGAGTGCCGCCCGGCGCTGGGGTCTTCGGCTGCCGCCAGCGGTGGGGGCCCTGCTGTTGCCGGCGCTGCTGCTGCTCAACGTCGTGACCACGCGCGCGCCGAGTGAGCTCCCGATGGCCGTGGCCCTCACCGCCGCCCTTGCGCTGCCCCTGGTGTGGCGGCGCCGGGCTCCGCGCACGGTGTTCGGCGTCGTGGCAGCCGCGGCCTTCGTCCAGTGGCTGGCGGACGTCCAACTGCCCGCGGACATGGCCTTGCTGGTGGCGCTCTACACCGTGGCCGCGAACTCGGGCCGGCGCAGCACGCTTGTCGCCGGTGCCGTCGTGGAGGGCGGGGCCCTGCTGGCCTGTCTGCGCTGGGCGGCCGAAGGCGCGTTCCTGACCCTCTTCGTCGCCGTGACGGCGTTGGTCGTCGCCTCCGCCGTCCTGGGGGTGAATGCGCGAACCACGCGCGCCTACCTCGCGGCCGTGGAGGACCGGGCCGCACGCCTGGAGCTGCAACAGGACCAGCAGGCGCGACTGGCCGTCGCCGAGGAGAGGACGCGTATAGCCCGGGAGGTGCACGACATCGTCAGCCACAACCTGTCCGTCATGGTCGCGCTCACCGACGCCGCCGTCTACGCGCAGCACCGGTCGCCCGACAAGGCCACCACCGTGATGCTTCAGATCTCCGAGACGGGCCGGCAGGCCCTGACCGACATGCGGCGCTCGTTGGGCATCCTGCGGACCGACGAACCGGACGCGGAACGCCACCCGTTGCCCGGCATCGCACAACTGGCAGCTCTCGCCGACCAGATGTGCGCCGCCGGACTGCCGACCCGCGTCGAGGTCCGGGGCGGCCACACCCACATGCCCAGCACCGCGCAACTGACCGTCTACCGCCTGGTACAGGAAGCCTTGACCAACACCCTCAAGCACACACCCACCGGCACACGCGCGCACGTCCGGATACGGTGCTCGCCCGAGACCGTCACCGTGGACGTCACGGACAGCGGCCCCCGCCCGCCGCTTCCGGGTGCCGGACCATCCGGCCACGGCATCCCCGGCATGCGCGAGCGCGCGGCCGCCTACGGGGGAGAACTGCAGACCGGACCGCTTCCGGGCGGCGGCTGGAGAACCCGCACCCGCCTCTTCCTCGGCAGCAGCGGAGCGGTGTCCGCATGACGATCCGCATCCTGATCGCCGACGACGAAGCACTGCTCCGTATGGCCTTCGGCACGGTCCTGGAGGCCCAGCCCGACATGGCGCCGGTCGGCGAAGCTCCGGACGGCACGGAGGCCGTACGCCTCGCCCGGGAGCTGCGCCCCGATGTCGTCCTCATGGACGTCCGGATGCCCGGGACCGACGGGATCGAGGCCACCCGGCAGGTCATCCGAGTCTCCCCGC
This sequence comes from Streptomyces sp. NPDC088745, assembly GCF_044751045.1. Classification (NCBI taxonomy): domain Bacteria; kingdom Bacillati; phylum Actinomycetota; class Actinomycetes; order Kitasatosporales; family Streptomycetaceae; genus Streptomyces; species Streptomyces sp. NPDC088745. The sequence continues at coordinate 435,987 of NZ_JBIVLB010000005.1, read as the reverse complement.
GGAGCAGAGTGCTGATCCTCACCACCTTCGACCTGGACGAATACGCTTTCGCCGGCCTCAACGCCGGAGCCTCGGGCTTCCTGCTGAAGAACACCAGGCCCGAGGAGCTGCTCACCGCGATACGCAGCGTGGCCGCGGGCGACGCAGTGGTCTCCCCGCAGATCACCCGCCGCCTGCTGGAGAACCTCCGCCCGCACATCCCTGACGGCAACAGCCTCGCCCGCGACGAGCGGCTGAGCCGCCTCAGCGCTCGTGAGCGCGAGGTGCTCATCCGGGTGGGCCGCGGCCTGTCCAACACCGAGATCGCGGCCGCCCTGCACCTCGCGGAGGCGACCGTGAAGTCCCACCTCGGGCGAATCCTGCAGAAGCTCGAACTCCGGGACCGGATACAGGCCGTGATCTTCGCCTACGAAAGCCGCCTCATCGGCCCTTCATGACGCTGCCGCCCGGACGGCAACCGCCGCAGCGAGCGGCGCGTTGGCGGCCTCCTGTTGCTCGCGCACGACGAACTGGGCATTGACACCGCCGCGGCGGCGACGTCACGGAAGCGGCGGGCGGTCCAACGAACACAGCCGCATCACGTGGTTCGGCCGAGCCGACTCCGACGCCCTGAGGAGGGCACTTGACGCCATCCTCGCCCGCTGCAAGTGGCCAGGCGGGAAAGGAGACCAGGCCCCCTGCCTCCTCCTGAAGGGGAATCCCGCAGCCCTTCGCCTGCCTCACCCGTACGGCCAAGCGCGGCCGTGATGTTCAGGCGGCGTCCAGATGACGGGAGGATCGTGCGTGGCGTGCTGCCTTCGCCTGCCTGCCTCCCTGTATCACCCGCAAGTGACTGCGTCGCGCATGACGCGCTGGTTCGGTCTCCAGCAGGACCCGGTCCTCGATGCGGGTCATCACGAACAGCATCAGGCCCAGTGAGGGGAGCAGCAGAACTGCGACCACGATCACGACATTGCCTCCCAGCGAACAGATTCTCCGCGCGTTCCCGCCCTGGTGCCGGATACCGGCCCGGGATGTGAAGGCCCTGCGTAAGAGCGGCGAAGCGGCTGAGCACTCCGGTGCCCCCGCGTGCAGGGTGACTGGGGCGTGGCGCGGCACCTGCTCAACCGCCCTTGCTCTGCCCGGACTCGCCCGTCGGCCTGTCGGCCTGTCGGAATCGCGTCAACAGGACCTCTGCCGCGACCGCGGACAGAGTGCCGTGACCGTGCCGCACCCAGGCCAGAGAAGCGATCGCGCACCCGCACACGCGAACACCCCCCGAGCCCCCTGTGCCGGAAGGACGTCCACCCGTCCGCACCTCGCCCCCGAGGCGGCCCTGCTTCCTGTCCAGTCCGCCGAGCCGGTCGCCCAGGTTCGTACCGCGATCCGCGATGTGCTGCCCCGGCGTTCCCGAACCCGTCGAGTTGGCGGGCTCGCGTCTTCACCTGCCGGAACGGTGCTGCACCCTGCGGAAAACCGCGGGGTCGGAACTGCGGAGAACACCACCGAGGTGGACGGCAACCCTCATACCGGCACTGAGCAGCGCTTTCTAACTTCGAGGAAGAAGAAGGGGGCACCCGCCCCCGCCGTCCCCGCCAGCTTGGAGTCCCTGATGAACCTCACCGCCATGGCGCTCGCCCAGCAGCCCGCGGACGGCGTCGCCGGCTGGGCCGCCGGCCTCGTCGACACCATGGGCGGCCCGGGAGCCGGTCTCGCCATCGCCTTGGAGAACCTCTTCCCGCCGTTGCCCAGTGAGGTCGTCCTGCCGCTGACCGGCTTCGCCGCCGGTCAGGGGGTGCTGAGCCTGGCCTCGGCGCTCTTCTGGACAACGCTCGGTTCGGTGGTCGGGGCGGTGGCGCTCTACTGGATCGGAGTGCTCCTCGGCCGGGAGCGGATGCACGCGATCTGGGGGAAGCTGCCCCTGGTGAAGGCCTCCGACCTGGTCCGCACCGAGGAGTGGTTCTCCAAGCACGGGACGAAGGCCGTCTTCCTCGGCAGGATGGTGCCGATCTTCCGCAGCCTGATCTCGGTGCCCGCCGGTGTCGAGCGGATGCCGATGCCCCTCTTCATCATGCTCACCACGCTCGGCAGCCTCATCTGGAACGGCATCCTGGTGCTGGCCGGCTACTGGCTGGGCGACCAGTGGGACGTCGTGGAGACCTACGTCGGTGTCCTGTCGAAAGCCGTCCTGGTCATGGTCGTCGTCGCCGTCGTCGCCTACGTGGCGGTCCGTGTCCGCAGCCGCGGCCGGGCCCAGCACCGGCGCGCCTCGTGACCCTCGGCTTCCGTCCCACCGGTACGGCACTGCTGCCCGCACACCCCGGGCGATCTTGCCCGGGCTGTGCGGGCGCACTAATCTCGGGCCCCGTGCAGGGGGATCCAGCAGGTACCACGTCCAACCGACCGCCGAGGAATTCCGGCGGGCACGGCACCGGTGAGGACGAGACCGTCACCCGTACGACCATCCCGTCCTGGCCGCGCCGCGGGCTGGGGGCCCTCCTCGGCTGCGCGACCGCCCTGGTCGGCGCCCTCTACTTCCTCGTCGTCGGCGCGGCCCTCGGACCGTTCCTGCTCTGCCCGCGGACCCGCTCCGGCGCCCTGGAGATCCTGGTGGCCGGCGCCCGGCGCCTGGTCGGCCTCGAACGGGTCCGCCGCTCCGCCTTCTTCGGCGATCTCTTCCCCGAGCACTACAAGGTCTCGGACCAGAAGATCCTGCGCTACCTCGCGATCCGCAGCTGCACGGGACTGCTGTGCGGAGTGGTCATCGGACTGCTCGTCTTCGGCGGCGTCCTGGCCGGCGTCCTGACCACCGGCGTCGTACGGGGCACCCTCGGCTGGGACGAACTGCTCACCCAGATCCTCCTCGGCGGCGTGCTGCTCTTCCTCGACGTCCAGGGGCTCTCCTCGCTGGCCGCGCTCGACGCCCGTATCGCCCGTGAGTGCTTCGGCCCCTCGGAGCGGGAGCTGCTCCGGCGGCGTATCGACGAACTCGCCACCAGCCGGGCCGCGGTCGTCGAGGCCGTCGACGCCGAACGCCGGCGCATCGAGCGCGATCTGCACGACGGGGTCCAGCAGCGTCTGGTCGCGCTCGCCATGCTGATCGGCCGGGCACGCCGGGGCCGTGACCCCGAACAGGCCGACGCGCTGCTGCTCCAGGCACACGAGGAGTCCCAGGGCGTGCTGACCGAACTGCGCGAGGCGGCCTGGCGGGTGTACCCGTCGGCGCTCGACAGTCTCGGTCTCGAAGAGGCGATCGGCGGCGTCGCGGAACGGTGCAGCATCCCGCTGCGGACCCGTTTCGACGTCGACGCCCCGCTGCCCCGGCCGGTGGAGACCGCCGCCTACTTCGTGGTGTCGGAGTCCGTGACGAACGCGGCCAAGCACTCCTCGGCCTCGGCGATCTCGGTGGCGGTGGCGCTCGACGGGGTGCGGCTCACCGTGCGGGTCGAGGACGACGGCACGGGCGGCGCGAACGAGACCGGCAGCGGGCTGACGGGACTGCGCAGCCGGGTGGCCGCGCTCGACGGCGTGCTGCACGTCCACAGCCCCCTCGGGGGACCGACCACCGTCACCGCGGAGCTTCCATGCGCGTAATCCTGGCCGAGGACTCGACCCTGCTGCGAGAGGGCCTGGTCAGGCTGCTCGTCGAGGAGGGCCACGAGGTACTGGCGGCCCTGGGCGACGCGGTGACGCTGCTCAAGGAGGTCGAGGAGCAGCGGCCGGACATCGTCGTCGTCGACATCCGGATGCCTCCGACGCACACGGACGAGGGGCTGCGGGCGGCCGTCGAGATCCGGGAGCGCTGGCCCGAGGTCAGCGTGCTCGTACTCTCGCAGCACATCGAGCGGAACTACGCGGCCAAGCTCCTGGCGTCCAGCGCGGAGCGGGTCGGCTACCTCCTGAAGGACCGGGTGGCGCAGGTCGAGGAGTTCCTCGACGCGCTGGAGCGGATCCACGCCGGCGGGGCGGCGATCGACCCGGAGGTCGTACGGCAGCTGGTCATCCGCACCACGCACGGGGACCCGCTGGCGCGGCTGACGCCCCGGGAGCGCACGGTCCTGGAGGCGCTCGCACAGGGGCACACGAACACGGCGATCGCGCAGAAGCTGCACATCTCGCTGAGTTCGGTGGAGAAGAACCTCAACGCCGTCTTCGACAAGCTGGAGCTGTCCCGCACCACCGGGTACAACCGACGGATCCTGGCGGTGCTCCGCTACCTGGAGTCATAGCTCCGGGGAGCGGGCGGGACGGGCCGTCCCCGCCGATGCGGCGGGGACGGCCCGCAGCACGCCTGCGCGAAGGCGCACGGGTCCAAGGGCGTCATCCGGCGACTGCTGGGCCTGGAGGCGCCCCTCCCGCCCCGCCCTCGGGGGGAGTTCGAGGAGGACGCCGAAGGCCACGCGGTCCTCCGGCGCGAACCCGGTGGGCTCGAAGACGGTGACCACTTCCGGCGGTCCGCCGCGAGCTGGGGCGGTTCTCCTCCTGGAGGACCTCGACCGCGGTTTGTTCGCGCCGCTCGCCCCTACTTCTTGCAGAACGACGCGTCCAGCACCGCCAGCGCGTGTTCCGGGCCCTGCGGCGTCGGAGCCGCGTTCGCCGTGAGGGCGATGGCAGTCGCGCGGCCGTCGTCCGTGACGCCGATGCGGGTGGCGTGGCCCGGGATGTCGCCGCCGTGGCCCCACATCACGCCGCCGCAGCTCAGCGCCGTGCTCATCACCCCGAGCCCGTAGCGAACCTGCTTGCCGTTCCACTGGTCGGGCACCGCGACGGTCGTACGCATCTGCTTGATCTGCGCGGGCTTCAGCAGCTTGCCGTCGAACAGGGCCTTGAAGAACCGGTTCAGGTCACTGGGCGAGGAGACGATCTGTCCGGCGGCCCAGCTCCACGACGGGTCCAGTTCGGTGACGTCGACCAGCGGCGCTCCCGGCTTCGAAGAGTGGTACGCCTTCGGGTGCTTGCCGCGGATGCGCTGCTCCCCGACGTTCGGGAAGTACGTGTGCCGCAGCCCCGCGCGGTCGATGACGCGGCGCGTGATCTCCTCAGCCAGCGGACGCCCGGTGACCTTCTCGACCAGCAGCCCCGCGAGCACGTAGTTGGTGTTGCTGTACGACCACTTCTCCCCCGGCGCGAACAGGGCCTCGTGCTCCAGCGCGCCGTCCAGGAGCGCGCGCGGCTGGTAGTAGGTGTGGAGGTCCTTGCCGAGCAGGTCGTCGAGCATGTGCTCCGTGTAGTTCGGCACGCCGCTGGTGTGGTTGAGGATCTGCCGGACCGTGATCTTGCGGCCGTCGATGCCCTTGCCGCGCACCAGCTTCGGCAGGTACTTCTCGATGGGGGCGTCGAGGTCGACCTTCCCCTCGCCGACGAGTTGCAGCACGACGGCCGCGACGAAGGTCTTGGTGTTGCTGCCGGCTCGCACCTGGCCGTCGACGGGGGCGGGCGCACCGGTTCTCACGTCGCCCGTGCCGTATGCGTAGTTGCGGGTCTTCCCGTCCCGGTCGACGGTGGCGGCCAGAGCCGCCGGGTACTTGTCCTTCTGGACGAGGCCGGACAGCCCCTGGCGCAGCGCGGCGTCCCGCGTGTCGGACGCGGCGGCGGTGGCCGCCGGGGTCGCGGTGGACGCCGCGGATGCGGGCAGGACGCTTCCGGCGGCGAGCGCGGCAGCGAGCACGGCCACCGCCGCGATGCCGCGACGGCGCGCGGCCGGGGTCAGGACCCGCGCGGGCGTCTCGGGCTGCCGGGGAGAACGGTCGGCGGAACGATCGGACATGGAGAACCTTCCTGGGACACGGACGTCGGACGCGGTGCGCGGCCGGACCCCTCAAGGCTCTCCGTTCAAGATCCACAAACCCATACGGGCAGCAGGTACATCGTCCCGGGGGAAATCCCCACCGTCGGCGGCAGTCGTTGCGCCCTGCGACCGCATGGGCGAGTTCGCTTCCGTCGCAGGCGCGCTGATCCGTCTCCGGACGGACCTCAGAGCCGGTGGTCCGGAGAACGCCGGAGGTGGCTCGGGACCGCCGCCCCCACCGGGCCCCGCCGCAGCCGTGGAGCCGCGGCGGGCCCCCGTCGCCCCGGGCAAAGCAGGCCGGGCCTGTACGCCTCGCTCCGGCCCGAGTCCGCAGGCGGGTTCCAGAACCTACGACCGCACTTGCCCTGCCCGGCCCGCGCACCGAAACCCGCAGCTCCGGCCCAGGAAGACCTCCCGGCACGGAGAACCGCCGCCGACCGCTGCCGGACCGGAGTGCACCCCGGGTCCCTCGTCCTCTGGCTCCGCGGCCCGCTCAAGGCCCTTCGGGCGGAGGCGGTCTAGTAGGGACGCGCCATTCCGGAGAAGGCCGGGGCGAGCTTCTCCTGGGCGGAGCGGGGGAAGGCGACCGTGCGCGGGTCGCCGTCGGACACGTACCAGCTCTTCTGCGCGGCGAGCCGGTCCAGCCAGCGTGCGGAACCCAGTTCGGCGTCCTCGTCCTTGGGGCCGGCCGAACGGATCCGTGGGATCGCGGTGGGCTTGAAGTCCTTGGCGAACGGCGAGACCGCGGGGTTGGAGCCGACGAGGTAGACCCCGTCGTAGCGGTAGCCGGGGCCCCGCGCGGCCACCGAGGCCGGCTGGGGCATCGCCCCGAAGGGCAGGGCCAGCGAGGTGACGGCGGTTCCCGGGGCGGCCTTCTCGATCGCCTGCTGACCGGCGGCGATGGCGCGGGCGGCGCCCGCCTGGTCCAGGGAGCGGAGGTTCTGGTGCTGATCGGTGTGGTTGCCGACCTCGTACCCGTGCTTTGTCAGCCAGGTCAGCGCCTTGCCGGGGCCGGTGGCCCCGAAGGCGTCCGCGTTGACGAAGAACGTGGCCACCGGCTTGAAGGCGGGGTACTTGCGCGCCGTCTCCGCCAAGATCGCGGCGGCCGTGCCGGGGACGGGCTCACCGTTGTCGCCGAGGCGGAGCTGGCTGTTGGTCGAGTCGTCGAAGGTGAGGACCACCGGGTGCGTTCCGGCCGGTGTGGCGATGCGGCCCTTCTGGAAGTCCCGGGCGGTGACCGGCACGTACTTCTCGCGGGCGAGGCGTTCGAGCTCGGCCCGGAAGTCGGCCGGAGTGCGGTCGTAGACGCTCGCGGGCTTCTCGGTGAGCTGGTGGTACATCAGGACCGGTACTTGGCCGAGCTCGTTGACGCCCAGTTCCGCCGGGTTCACCGCCGCGGCGGAACTCGCTGCCGCGGGAGAGGCGGCTGCCGGTCGGCCCACGGCGGCCGGTGGCGCTCCCGAGGAGCAGCCGGTGGTGAGCAGGGCGGCGCCGGTGAGGACGCAGAGCGGGAGCAGGGCATGACGCATGGTGGGAAACCTCCAAGACGGACGTGTCGCGTCATCCCTACCGGCCTGGGGATTTCCCGTACCGCACGGCCCCCGGATGGCGCAGCCGCCGCGCGGCGACGGCGTACGCCCGACCGGGTGGGATCGACGCGAATCGGTAGTGGTGGCGCAGCCGCGCGGCAATCAGTGAAAGGACATCCCCCAGCCACCCAGCGCTGAAGGACACGAAGGGCACCAAGATGGCTATGCGCGGCATATCGGACCCCGAGCCCACCCCCCGTCGGCGACGCCGTACGGGCAAACGCACTCTGTTGGCGACGGCCGGCCTGCTCGCCGTGACCGGGGCCGGCGTCGGAGCATGGACGCTTCTGAGCCCCGGCCCCGGCGTGCAGGGTCTGGCCGACGGAGACGTGCTGGACAAGCGCCGGGCCGCGCAGGTGAACGCTTACCTGGACACCGCCGACGGCGCCGAGGGCCTGCGCACCACCCTCGACGGCAGAGCCGTGCCCGCCAAGCCGGAGGGCGACAGGCTGAAGCTCGCGCTTCCGCGCCTGACCGAGGGGCAGCACACCCTGGTGATCGAGGGTGACGGCGGATTCCCGTTCGGCTCCTCCCGGGAGGTCGTGGACTTCACCGTGGACACCACCGCTCCCGAGTTGGCGGTCGCGAACCCCGAGGTGAAGAAGTCGGACGAACCGGTGACGCTCACCGGGAAAGCCGCCGCAGGATCGACGGTGACCGTCGACGGCAAGGAGGTTCCCGTCGACGAGGCCGGTGCGTTCCGGGTGACCGTGCCCAAGGGGACGCCGACGGTCCAGGTGGCCGCCGTCGACCGCGCAGGCAACACCACGACCCGCTCCGTGTCGGCCCAGGGCCGTCGGCCCGTCATCCGGGCCGCGCACATCACCGCCATCGGCTGGGGCGACGACACTCTGCGCAAGGGCGTCCTCGACCTCGTGCGCAGCGGCAAGCTCAACGCCGTACAGCTGGACGTGAAGGACGAGGACGGCGAGGTCGGGTACGCCTCGCAGGTGCCGCTGGCGCGCAAGGTCGGCGCGGCCAAGGGCTATTACGACGCGCGCAAGGCGGTGGCGGAGATCCACGCGGCCGGCGCCCAGGTCATCGGGCGCATCGTAGCCTTCCGCGACCCCAAGCTCGCCACGGCGGCCTGGAAGTCCGGCCAGCGCGACCAGGTCGTACTGACCTCGGGCGGGCAGCCCTACGGCGGCGGCAACTACGGCGCCCTCGCCTTCACCAACTTCGCCGACCCCACGGTCCGCAAGTACAACCAGGACCTCGCCGTCGAAGCGGCCAAGCTCGGTTTCGACGACATCCTGTACGACTACGTGCGCCGCCCCGACGGCCCGCTGTCGGGCATGCGCTTCCCCGGCATCGGCTCCCGCACGCCGGAGCAGGCCATCACCTCGTTCGTCGCCGACACCCGGACGGCGATGCGCTCGACCGGCAAGTACCTCGGGGTCTCCGTCTTCGGCATAGCGGCCACCCGGCCCACCGAGATCGCCCAGGACATCCCCGCCCTGGCCAAGGTGAGCGACTACATCGCGCCGATGGTCTACCCGTCCCACTGGGGTCCGGGAGAGTACGGGGTGGCCAACCCCGACACCGCTCCGTACGCGATCGTGCAGCGCTCTCTCGCCGACTTCGCCCGGCAGACGAAGGGCACCCAGAGCGAGGTGGTCCCGTGGCTGCAGGACTTCTCCATGGGGAGCACCTACGGCCCGGCCCAGGTGGCCGAGCAGATCAAGGCCGCCGCGGCGAACAAGATGAACTCCTTCATCCTCTGGAACGCCGGGGCCCGCTACCAGGGCGCGGCACTTCAGGCGATCGCCGCGCGCTGAGCCGGGGAAGGCCAGGGTCCGTCCACACGTCCGAGCTCCCGGTCTGAGTCCGGGGGCCGGACGTCGTGCCGGACCGCAGCCGCCACCGCCGATGGCCGGTGTGCGGGAGGGGGACGGGGCAAGTCACCGCAGGGGGTGGTCTTCACCGCCGCCGCCCGGCGCCGGTGACGCTCGGAGCCCGGTAGGTTCGCGCCGGTCACGCAGACGGCACGAACCCGCCGGGCTTCCGGGTGTCACCGGTCTCCGGGGTGTTCTGGCAGGGGCTGTTCGACGCCGGGTCCCGCCTTCCGCAGCAGGTCCGTCAGTTCGGCGCGCGGGGTCACGATGCCCCTGCCGTCCTGGGCCGCGGGCCGGGGTCCCAGTCGTACGAGCGCCCCGCCGTGAGGTCGAGTGCCGCTTGGCGCATCGGGGCACTCTTCCCATTTCAGTGGCGGGCATCGCCTGCCCCCGCTCACGGGCAGCTCGCCCGTGACGACTGGGCGCGATGCCCGTGGAACCGCGCGCGGTCGCACACCGACCAGTGTGTCCCTCCCTTTCCCCGACGGTGGAATCTGCCGTCGGAGCGGACGGGCGTCGGCACGCTGCCGTGAGCAGGACACGCACCTTGCCCGCTTGGGAGTTCCCGCACTCATCGAGCCGCTGCCCCCATTGCTGCACCAACCGTTGCCCGTCGCGCAGGCACGTCCTGACTGTGCGTCGCAGCAGCGGCCGGGCCCTGAGCAGGTGCAGGGGCTTTCAGGCGGCCCGGAGTTCACCCTTCGTGTTTCTGCTGGCTCCGGTCATGGGCTGGTCAGGCGTTCATGGCCAGGTCGTAGAAGGTCGCGAGGGCCTTGTCGATGGGGTGGGGCTCGGGGCGGCCCGAGGCGTCGAGGGTGTTCCATCTCTGGAGGTTCAACGCGAGGGCGAGTTGGCGTTGGCCGTCGGTTCGGATCAGGGCCAGGGTGCCACCGCCCCAGACGGTGCCGCCGTGGCCCCAGAAGGTCTGCCCACCGGAGGACTCGACCGGGTGGAGGCCGAGGCCGTAGGGGATGGTACTGAGTTCCTGCGAGACGACCTGGGTGGTCTGCTGCATTTCCGTCAGGGAGGACGGGGAGATGATCGTGCCGGACAGGAGGGCCGCGTAGAAGCGGTTGAGGTCGGCGACGGTGGATGTCAGGTTGGCCGACGGGCCCGCGTAGGACATGTCGAAGACGCTGTAGTCGCGGGGCGGGTCGATCTTGCCGAACCAGGACTCGTAGAGACGTGAGTGCGGGCCGTCGATGTGGGGGCCGGTCGGGAACTCGGTGTCGTGGAGGCCGGCGCGCCGGATGACGTTCTCGGTGATGCAGTCCTCGGCGGGGATGCCCGTGACGTGTTCGAGGAGGGCTGCGAGGAGCAGGTAGTTGGTGTTGGAGTAGAGGCCCGGGGCGCCGCCCGGCGGGCCGAAGGCGGGGGCCGTAACACCCAGCCTGATCAGGTCGGTGCGGTCGAAGTGGGTGTGGCGGTGCTCGTCGAAGCACTCGGGGGTGGTGCGCGCGAGGTCGGGGAAGGCCCGGAGCGAGGTGTAGACGTACGGCAGGTACTCGGCGAGGCCGCTGGTGTGGTTGAGCAGCATCCGCACCGTGATCGCCTCGCCGGGTGACCCGGGCACCAGGTGCGGGAGGTAGGCGCCGATCGGGGTGTCGAGGCCGATGGTGCCTCTTTCGGCCTGTTGCAGGACCGCGGCGGCGGTGAAGGTCTTGGTGACGCTGCCGATGCGGTGCTTCATGTCGGCGCTGACGGGCCGGCCGGTGGTGCGGTCGGCGACTCCGGCGGCGCCGCGCCAGGTCTCGTCGCTGTTGCGTATCTCGGCGAACAGGCCCGGTACTCCGGCGTGGTGGACGTCTTCGAGGGCTTCGTTCAGTGCTGTGGCATCGAGCGGGTTCCGCATGGCGAAGCGGGTCCTTTCGTCGTCGCAGGGCGGGATGCACCTGTCGGACCGGTGTCCCTCCGGCGGGCAGCAAGGCACGGCCGGCATGGCGGCGCGACTCCTCGGTGGCTGCGCGGCATGCCGTCGTCCTCATTATGCACGCGGTGCGTGCAACGCCAAGTGCATTGCCGTGGGCGTGAGTTAGGGTGAGAGCCGGACGAGAGGAGCATCATGGCGGGGCGCAGGCGCTGGTCGACCGAGGAGATCTTGGATGCGGCCGCGGAGCTGCTGCGTACGAGCGACGCGGACGCGTTCAGCCTGCGCAAGCTGGCCACGGTCCTCGGGACCGACTCCTCCAGCCTGTACCGGCACTTCCGCAGCAAGACCGAGCTGATGCGGGCGGTCGCCGACCGGGTGCTGTTCGCCGCCATGGACGGCCGGCAGGTCGAGTCCGGAGGGGACTGGAAGCAGCACATCACCGCCCTGGCGCTGCGGGTGCGGGAGGCCTTCGGGGAGCAGCCGCAACTTGCCGCGGTGTGGGGTCGGTACGCGTCGAGCGGCGCCGGTTCCCGCATGGTCATGGAGGAAGTGCTGCAGGCGCTGCGCAAGTCGGGGGTGCCGGACGCGGACGTTCCCGTGTACTACCACCGGATCGTGGTGTTGTTCTCCGCGTTGATCGCTTCCGAGGCCTCGCTCGTCGCGAGCGATTCGGCGGAGTACGAACAGGGGATGGAGCTGTTCCGGGTCGCGGTGCTGGGCGCCGACCCTGAGCGTTTTCCGGCCCTGGCCCACTTCGCGCGTGACATCCGGCCGCTCGGGGTGGACCGTCGGGCCGCGTTCGAGGAGATCCTCGCGGTCCAACTGGCGCACATTGAGGCTGCGGGGCGGGTGAAGTAGCCGGAGGCTGGATGTGTCGCGCACGGAGGGAGGCGCAGGAGGTTTCCTTGTGCGGCGTCGACCCCGAGTTCGACCGTGTCGCGCGCCGAGGGGCGGGAGCCTAGCCTGTGGTGCTCGACTGCGTACACCGCGTGTCACTTGTAGCGCGGTGGTGGATTGTGCGTGAGCCGCCGCTTCCATCTGCCGAAGCTTCTTCCATCCTGGTGCTCAGCGGCGCTCCCACTGCCTTTCCGAAGGGGGGCCGCCCTGCCCGGAAACCGGTCTCGGGCCACGGCCTCATGAGCATGAACACCGCTATCGTGCAGTCGTGACCGGTTCGCAACTGCCTCTTCTCTTTCTCGATGTCGATGGGCCACTCATTCCCTTCGGGGCAACCCGGCAACAGCTTCCGAACGGATACCCGACCTACCGGTCCCGGCACTACAGGCCGAGAGGCGACGCGAGTCCGCTGATCACCCGGATCAATCCGGCGCACGGACCCCGGCTGATGGCGCTGCCGTGCGAGCTCGTATGGGCCACCACGTGGATGCACGACGCGAACGACTGCCTCGCCCCGTGGCTCGGCCTGCCCGAGCTCCCCGTGGTGGACTGGGCCGAGCCGTCCCCCAAAGACGAGCAGAACGGGCTTCATTGGAAGACCGTCGACCTCTTTCGATGGGCGGCCGGACGCCCCTACGCCTGGCTCGACGACGAAATCACAGATGCCGACCATGCCTGGGTGGAAGCACACCAGCCAGGGCACGCCCTCCTGCATCGTGTCGACCCCCGACATGGACTTACGGACGAGGACTTCACCGTCCTTGATCACTGGCTGAGGCAGCATCAGGGTTAATGGGCTCATTCTTCCCGTTCGGTGAGGTCCATCACGTACGTGCGCCATTTCGCGCCGGTCTCCCGCCAGCGCGGGTCGCCTCGAAGACTTCTCCCGCGCATGCCTGGGCCCACCAGCTCGCCCCACTCATTCAGGGGGTGCTTTTTTCTGATGTCACGAAGTGCCCGGACAGGCACCCGCGGACATGCTCCTCACGCAGCTCGCCATGACAGTGCAGGGCCCCGCTGTGACCGGCGAAGCCATGCCCGCCGCCCTACGCCTTGACGGCAATGGCGGGCGCGGGCAGGTCGACGAGGCGGGCGATGGCGGCTGTGACGGCAGCGCAGTGGTCAGGGAGGTGTCTGGAGGCCCAGTCGGCTGCCAGAGCCAGGAAGTCGGCGAGGTCGCGCTCGGCACCGGCGAGCAGGTCGTGGAGCTCAGCGACGGACAGCTCGATCACCGGACTGTCGCTTTGCTCGGCGTTGACGGTGAGCCGGACGGTGTCGCCGAAGCGCTCCGCGATCGGTGACACGGGGTCGTGGCCGAAGCCGAGCACGACGCGACCGGCGACATCTGACGGTCCCGGTTGATCGTCGCATTGGCGAGGCAGCGGTGCGGGGTGGCGCTGTGCCGTGCTCAGTTGATCGTTCGGTTCCGTTTTGACGGGCATTTCTGAGGCGGACGGAAGCGTTGCTCAACAGCCGCTCTGGTGTTGCTCGTCGCTCTCGATACGCGGTTGGTGCCGCACGTGCAAGTGAAGTCGTACGCGGCAGGCCCGCTCCCCCGGCCTGCGTCGACGCCCTCCGCGCGGGATCACGCCCCCGCCGCGTCCAGCAGCAGCTCCGCCGCCGCTTTCGCCTGCTGGGCGGTGTCGGGCGCGCCCGTGATGGCGGCCGTGGCCATCGCACCGTTGGCCAGCAGGGCGAGCTGGGCGGCGAGCGGCTCCCTGGCGGTGGGCGGAACATCCGTTTCCGCCAGGAGTTCGGCCAGGCGGGAGCGGAGGCCGAGCTTGTGGCCGCGGGCGACGGTGGCGACGCTTTCCGAGACGCCGCCCATCTCGCCGTACGTGTTGATGAAGACGCAGCCCCGGAAGGCGGGGTCGGTGAACCAGTCGGCCAGGAAGTCGAACACGGCCAGCACCCGGGCGCGCGGGTCTTCGCCGCTCGCGACATAGCCCTCGACGCCCGCGTTCACCGCCTCGTCGCGGCGGCGCAGCACCGCCTCCAGCAGGTCCGACTTCGAGGGGTAGGCCTGGTAGAGCCGCTTGAGCGAAACGCCCGACGCGGTGCGGATGGCGTCCATGCCGACGGACTGCACGCCGCGCTCGTTGAACAGGGCCTCGGCCGCGTCCAGGACGCGGATCTCGGCGGTCTCCGGGTCCATTCCCTGATCATCCCTTGCATTGAGAACCATCGTTCTCCTATCGTAGCCGACAGCGGGAGAACGATCGTTCTCCACGCTGACCGCCTAGAGGCAGGGGACAGTTGTGTCTGTTGGGTCTGTTTTCGGTGAGAGCCACGAGGTGCGGTACCGGACCGCCGACGTCGACGGGGTCGAGGTCTTCTACCGGGAGGCGGGCGACCCGTCCCGGCCGGCGCTCGTGCTGCTGCACGGCTTTCCGTCCAGCTCCCACATGTACCGGCGGCTGCTGGCCGAACTCGCCGACGAGTTCTGGCTGATCGCCCCCGACCACGTCGGATTCGGCCGTTCCGCCACCCCGCCGGTCGATCGATTCCCGTACGGCTTCGAGAAGTTGACCGAGGTGACGCGCGGTCTCCTGGACCGGATCGGAGTGGATCGTTTCGCCCTCTACGTCCAGGACTACGGCGCGCCGATCGGCCTGCGGATCGCCGCCGACCGGCCGGACCGGGTCACCGCGCTGATCACCCAGAGCGGGAACGCGTACCAGGAGGGGTTCACGCCCTTCTGGGACCTGCTCTTCCGGCACGCCGCCGACCGCGCCGCGCACGAGGACGACGTACGGAAGCTGCTGACCGTCGAGGCGACCCGCTGGCAGTACGAGCACGGGGTGCCCGCCGACCGGCGGGAACGCATCGCGCCCGAGGCGTGGCTGCTCGACCAGGCGGGACTCGACCGGCCCGGCAACAAGGAGATCCAGCTCCAGCTTTTCTGGGACTACCAGTTCAATGTGGAGCAGTACCCGCGTTTCCAGGAGTACTTCCGCACGCACCGCCCGCCGGCCCTGGTCGCGTGGGGTGCGGGCGACGAGATCTTCGGGCCCGAGGGGGCGAAGGCCTTCGCGCGGGATCTGCCGGACGCGGAGATCCACCTGCTGGACGCGGGACACTTCGCGCTGGAGACGCACGGCAGTGAGATCGCCTCTCTGGTACGGGACTTCCTGCGGCGGAATCCGTGAGCGGGGCGGAATCCCTGCGGGCGGGCGGGGCGGGCAGGGTCCCCGGGGCGCGGCTGCGGGACGCGCTCGGCGCACTGACCACAGGGGCGGTTGCCCTGGGGCTGGTGCTGGTGCTCGCCGTGGCGCAGTCGGCGGCCGGGCTGCACGTGTTCGCCATCCCGTTCGTGGCGACGGCGGCGGTGCTCGCGCTCGCTCCGGGGGCGCCGCTCGCCCGGCCCCGGGCGATTCTGGTCGCCTATCCGGTGGCGGCGGCGACGGCGCTCGCGGTCACCGCCGTCGCGGGCCCCTCCCCGTACACGGCGGCGGTCGCGGTCGCCGTGTCGGTGGCCCTGATGGCGTGGGCAGGGGCGCCGCACGTGCCGGCCGTGCCCGCCGCGGCGGCGATCGGCCTTCAGGACCCGGGCCTGGGGTACGTACTGGATCCGTTGGTTCCTGGGGTGCTGCTGGTACTGGGCGCGGCGCTGGCGGCGGGGCGGGTGCTGCCGCGTTACGCGTACGGGTGGCGCTGAGGGGGCGGTCGGCCGTCAGGTCAGCACGACGCAGCCCTGCCGTTCCAGGCCGGCCAGGAGCGGCAGGGCGGGGTCGACCTCGTTCCAGCGCAGGTCCAGTTTCTCCAGGCAGGGCAAGTCGGCCAGCCAGGACGGCAGTTGGCTCAGCCGGTTGCCGCGCAGGTCGATCTGGCGGAGCAGGGGCAGTCCGGCCAGGGCGGGCGGCACGTCGGTGAAGCAGTTCTCGCGCAGGTCCAGGTGGCGCAGTTCGCGCAGGGCCGCGAAGGACGGGGGCAGGCGGTCCAGGACGTTGCCCCGGAGCCAGAGTTCGCGCAGGCG
Organism: Streptomyces sp. NPDC088745; assembly: GCF_044751045.1. Lineage (NCBI taxonomy): Bacteria > Bacillati > Actinomycetota > Actinomycetes > Kitasatosporales > Streptomycetaceae > Streptomyces > Streptomyces sp. NPDC088745. The sequence goes on along the minus strand of NZ_JBIVLB010000005.1, from coordinate 420,053 downwards.
GTGAAGCCCGCCGAGGCTGTCGGGCAGGGCGGCGAGCCGGTTGTGCTGGGCCCTGAGTTCGATGAGTCCTGCCATGCCGCCGAGGGTGGCGGGGAGGCGGGTGAGGGTGTTCTCGCCGATGTTGAGATAGCGCAGTCTGGTCAGATCGCCCAGGGATGCGGGCAGGTGGGTGAGTTTGTTGTCGTGGAGGTAGAGGAAGTCACTGAGGCCGGTCAACTCGCCCAGTTCTGGCGGTACTTCGGTGAGCGCGTTGTGGCCGAGGTCGAGCGTGGTGAGGTTGCGCAGCTTCGCGACGGCGGCCGGGAGCGCGGTGAGGCCGTTGTCCGCCAGGATCAGGACCCGGAGGTCGGTCCGCTGCCAGACGGAGTCGGGCACGGTGCCGAGCCCGTGGCGCCAGAGGTTGAGCGTGCGGGTCACGTCGGCTCGCTTTCGTACCGGGGACTCGGCCGGGTCGTGCGGGAGCGTCGCACGACCCGGTAGTGCTGGAAGACGACCTTCGCGCCGAAGGTGCGGGTGGCGACGAGTTCGAGGTCCGCACGGCGTTCGTGCCGGGGGAAGAAGGGGGTGCCGCCGCCGACCAGGACGGGGTGGACCCGGATCCGGTACTCGTCGATCAGGTCCAGCGCCGCGGCCTCTGCTGCCAGGGTCGCACCGCCGATCGCGATGTTCCCCTCCCCCGGCTCGGACCGCCATCGCTCGATCTCCTCGGCCAGACCGCCGGAGGCCAGGCGGGCATTGCCCTCCACGGCTGTGAGGGTGGTGGAGAACACCACCTTGGGAAGCGGCTTCCAGACGGCAGCGAACTCCCGGGTCGGGAAGTCCAGCGCGGGATTCTGCTCGACGGTCTCCCAGTACAGCATCGTCTCGTACAGGCGCCGGCCCATCAGGTGGACGCCGAGGTCCCGCACCTCGTCGGTGGCGAAGCGGAAGGTCTCTTCGTCGGGCGTGGCCCAGTCGAAGCGGCCGTCCGGGCCGACGACGTAACCGTCCAGGGAGGTGCTCATCGAACAGGTCACGCTGCGCATCGGAGGTCCTCCTCGTCGGCGGGGCCCGCAGGGCGTACGGGGGCAGTCTGCCCGGGATCCGCGTCGGGTGCTGCCGCTTCCACCGCCGGGTGCTGCCGCTTCCACGGCCGGGTGCTGCCGATTCCATGGCCGGGTGCTGCCGCTTCCACGGCCGGGTGCTGCCGATTCCACGGCCGGGTGGCGTCCGATGACGTGCCGGGTGGCGTCCGCTGGGGGCGTGCGGTGTCCAATGAGGTTCCCCCGTCCTCTGCGGGGGGCCGTACGGCGTCCGCTGAGGTGCCGTACGGCGCATGTCGGGCGAGCCTGGAGGTACGGAAGAGGTACGAGGCGGACCGGTGAGCACGGGAGGCAGTGATGGGCCCCGCGGAGGCACTCGAACGCATCGCGTTCCTGCTGGAGCGCCACCGCGCTCCGACGTACCGGGTGCGGGCCTTCCGTACGGCGGCGACGGTGGTACGAGGACTGACTCCCGCCGAACTGGACCGGCGGGCCGCGAACAGGACCCTGGAGTCGCTCAAGGGCATCGGCGCCACGACCGGGGGTGTGATCCGCGAGACCCTCGCGGGTGAGGTGCCCGGGTATCTGGCGCGTCTGGAGGAGGAGGCCGCGGTTCCCCTCGTCGAGGGCGGGGCGGGCACGGGGCTGCGCGCGCTGCTCAAGGGGGACTGCCATCTGCACTCCGACTGGTCGGACGGCGGCAGCCCGGTGGCGGAGATGGGCCGCGCGGCACGGGACGTCGGCCACGACTGGGCCGTCCTCACCGACCACTCCCCCCGCCTGACCGTGGCACACGGCCTGTCGGCGGAACGGCTGGCCGAGCAGCTCGACCTCGTGGCGGAGCTGAATGCCCGGTGGGCGCCCTTCCGGCTGCTGACGGGCATCGAGTGCGACATCCTGGACGACGGCTCCCTCGACCAGGAGCCGGAGTTGCTGGAGCGGCTCGACGTGGTCGTGGTGTCGGTGCACTCCAAGCTGCGGATGGACGCGGCGGCGATGACGCGCCGCATGGTGGCCGCCGTGCAGAACCCGCGGGCCGACGTGCTGGGGCACTGCACGGGGCGGTTGGTCACGGGGCGCGGCAGGCCCGAGTCCGCCTTCGACGCGGACGAGGTCTTCGCGGCGTGCGCGGCGTCGGGCACGGCCGTGGAGATCAACAGCCGTCCGGAACGCCTGGACCCGCCGCGCCGGTTGCTGCGCCAGGCGGTGCGGGCGGGCACCCTGTTCGCGGTGAACACCGACGCGCACGCCCCCGGCCAACTGGACTGGCAGGTGATCGGCTGCGCCCGGGCGGAGGAGTGCGGGGTGCCGGCCGAGCGGGTGGTGAACACCTGGGACGTGGACGGGCTGCTGGCATGGACGCGGGCGAGTCGTGCGGGTGGCCGGACGGGGTGACGGGCGGGGGTGGCGGGCGGAGTGGCGGTGCGTCCCGGGCCGGCGCGGGGCAGTTCGCCGGTGCGGGGAGATGAGGTGTGCACCGGCTGGGGGTACGGAGTGGAGGGCGGGTTGCGGGGAAACGGACGCAGGTGGCCCGAGGCCGGGGCGGGCTTTGGGTGTGATGGCCAGGTGATCGTCTGACGGCGGGGAGAGCACTTCATGGTCCGGATGATCGTGGTTCCCGGAGATCGTTCGGTCGAAGCGCGACCTACCATGCGGCCATGACGATCACGTATGCATGGCGCGGGGATTTCGACAACGCAGCCGTCAACGCACTGCATGCGGAGGCGTTCGGGCATGACCAGATGCCCATGGACTGGCACGCACAAGTGCATCGTCACAGCCTCGGCTGGGTCTGCGCACGGGAGGCCGACAGGCTGGTCGGATTCGTCAACGTCGCCTGGGACGGCGGCGTTCATGCCTTCATCCTCGACACCATGGTCACTCCGGATCTACGCAAGACCGGTGTCGGAACGGAACTGGTCACCACCGCGGCCCGCGAGGCCCGTTCGGCGCACTGCGAGTGGCTGCACGTTGATTTCGACGAGCATCTGCGCCCCTTCTACTTCGACGCCTGTGGCTTCCGACGGACGGATGCAGGACTCATCGCTCTGCGTTGAACCGGGCGTCGAAGGTGTCGGCCCGCGCGGGAGTTCGCGCCGGATGCGGAGTCTCCCGGCTCATCGGGCCTACGGGCATGGTTCGCCGGCGCGCACGGGGTCGGCGTGCTGAGGTGTACGCACTGATGCAGGCCGGGCACGTCAAGCTGCTGGGCCGTGTACCGGAAGTGGGTCCTGTCAGGTGTCGAGTGGAAGTTCCAACAGTTCCTCCGGGGCCTGGAAACCGACGCGCTGGTAGAGGGGGATGCTGCGCTCCGAGGGCCAGACGATGAGGCATTCGAGGCGGGCGTTGCGTGCATACTCCTTCAATGTTGCAAGGAGCGCTGCGCCGACTCCGTTGTTCCGTCGTGACGGCAGGACGAAGAAGTTCGTGACGTAACCGACCGGGTTGTTGTTCTCGTACGGCTCTGGCATCCGCTCCATCGGACAGATGAAGACGTGGCCGCAGATTTCGTCCTCGGTCTCCGCGACCCAAGCAAGCCAGCGGCCATCGCTGAGCCGGTCGTGGATCCAGCTCTCCGCCTCTTCCACGGGCCGTGCCGGGGCAGGTGGCCGTCCTTCGTGGCTTTCCTGTGTGAACGTCCAGCGCATTTCTGCCAGGCGGCTCGCATCGGCAGGTTTCGCCGGGCGTACGGTGAAGTCCTTGCTCATGGGGTGAGTTTCACGGGCCATCCGCAGTGAAGCGAGTGGGTTTCCGTGCCGGTCACAGCCATTCGGCGGGTGATGTCACCGGCTGCCGCGTGGCCTTCTCGGAGCTCGGGCTTGTCCGAACTTCGGCGGGCGGCTGCCGTGGGCACCGAGCTCTTGCGGTTACGGGCGTGGGCGGCCTTGTCCGGGAGGGGGCAGCGGATCCCGCCGTTGTACGGGCGAGCACGTCTCCTTCGGGAAGCGGCCCGCGTTCAGTCGGGCGGGGGCGGAGCGGCCCGGGACCAGTCGGTCTACCCGATCTGCTTCGGTGCCGGTTCAAGCTGTAGGGGGTTCCTGTGTCGTACGGCTGTGGTCACGATCGGCAACGGCTTCGGCTGAGAACGGGTCGGGTCGTCAGAGCACCGGCGGCCCCGCCTCGATCCGGCGCATCACCGGGAGCAGGCGATCCAGATCGGGGCCCGTCTGGAGTTGCCGCTCGTCCCACCAGGTGGCACCGGCGTCCCGTAGCGGACCGATCACGTCCCTGGCCTTCGCGGCATCCGAGGACGTGGCACCGCCGAGCACGACCTCGAAGGGCCGCCCGGACTCGTCCGTGCGCTGCTCGCGCACAAAACTGACGAGATCACGAACCTCTGCCACATCGGGCACGTGCCCGTGCCGGGCCGTCTCGAAAAGAGGCACCGCACCGTCCCACCTCGCCGCCCGCCGCATCGGCGGGCGACGCGGCCAGAACCCGCCGATCCACACCGGCGGACCGGGCTGCTGCACCGTTGCGGGCAGCAGCGTCACGTCCCGGACCTCGTAGTGCCGGCCATGGTGGTCCACCGACTCGCCGGACCACCAGCGCCGCAACAACTCCAGTCCCTCGTCCAGCCGCTCGGCGAGGATCCGTGGCTCAGCGGTGTCTCCGAAGCTGCGGTACTCGTCCTCGACCGGCCCTCCCAAGCCGGCCGCAAAGATCACCCGGCCGCCGCTGAGATGGTCCAGCGTGGCCACCTGGCGGGCGAGTTGCTGCGGACGACAACGGGGAACCGGCGTCAGTAACGTGCCCAGCCGGATCCGCGAGGTCGCCAGCGCGGCTGCGGTCAGCAGCATCCAGGGGTCTCCGAAGGGGCGTCCCTGGTGTCGTCGATGCAGTACGTGGTCCCAGACGAAGAGTCCGTCCCAGCCGGCCTGTTCGGCGGCGACCGCCACGGCCGCCACGTTGCGGGGGGCGGCGAAGTCTCCGAAGTTGGGGATGTTGATGGAGAAGCGCATCCCAGCAGGATGTGCAATCGGCCGCGCAAGGGCAATGGGGTTCCGGGGCAGGCGGCTCGACTTCGACACGGTCTCGGAAGGGCGGAGTTGAGCGCTTTTCCCAGCGCGTATCAGTTCTCAGGGCGTATGTCCCATCGCCCCGGCCGTGCAGGCGCATGGTCCGGCCGGCAGCACGAGTCCGAGGGTTCGGGGAGCGTCCCGCAGAAGCCCTGTGCCTCCGCCGCGCCCTCGCGCGGCCGGGGCGGCGGATTCGTTCCGGTTGTCGAAGGGCAGGAGGGGGCCGGTCAGCGTTGGTGATCTCCGGTGCGGGCAGCCGCTGCGGCTGTGGTTGCGCGTCGTGTCGCCAGTGCGCCGGGCATGGACGGTGACGGGTCCGCACCGTCCCCTGGTGCCCGTATCGAACGGCGAGCATCATCGTGTGCAGCGCACCCCGCCCGTGCGCGGCGGTGCCGACGGGGAGCCGGAGTGCCCGGCACGACAGGACCTGACGGGGGGCATTCTCGTGGCCGGTGACGGTGGGAGCACGAACTGGGCCGGCATGCTGCGGGCCGACTTCGTGATGACGATCGAGGGCTTGCGGCAGTACGCCTACGCCGCCGGCGCACGCCGGGACGTGTCGCTCCAGCGTCATTACCTGCACCAGGTGGCCCAGTTGGAGGCCCTGCCCAAGCCCTGGGAGGGCGGCAGGCGCCTGACCGAGGAGGAATACTCCGCCGCGGTGCGGGTGCGGGCCTGGGTACTGCACGAGCAGAGGATCGAGGACGACCTGCGCTGGGCGAAGCAGCGCCGGATGACCGCTCAGGAACTGGAGCTGCGGGAGGCCCGGCTCCGCGCCTGGACGCGCTACCACCACGCACCCCGCGGTCAGGTGCTGTGCGCCGCACTGCGTGATGACGGCAGGATCGCCCTCAACAGCGAGATACTCACCACCGATGCGGCTGATCGGCTGCGCCGGCGGATGCCCCAGTTCGCCGACCTCATCACCTACTACCAGGACAACCAGGCGGCGGGCAACGGTCTGCAGGGCGCACCCGTCGACCGCACCCCTCTGCCGGGCCCCGCGCGCTCGTCCCCCGAACCGACCGAACCGGCCGGACCGGACGCCACCCCGAGCGCCGCACGGCCCGGCCGGCCCGAAGGCGCGCTTCGGCGCCCGGCGAGCCGTCACACGCGCTGGATGTTCTGGCGTCGGCGCCGGCACTCGGGGTGACACGGGTCGAGGTGGTTCCTGAGCCGTCCCAGCCGCCGGAGTGGACGGTGTTCCGGCGCGGGCAGGTCGTCGCCCGGAAAGGGGCCGCCGTCGGGCCGGGCCGTCAGGCCGTACTGAACGGCTGCGGCGCCGCAGCCGGACGCGGGGGCCAGGCGCGCGGGGCGAGGATGCCCAGTACGTAGGCGCGGGCGACCAGTGCGGGGCGGGTCGCCGCGCCCAGGAGTTCCCGCAGGCGGCTGAGGTGGTAGTCGACCGTCTGCCGGGACAGGTTCAGCGAGGAGGCGATGTCTCCGTTGCTGCTGCCCTCCGCGAGGAGCGAGAGGATCCTCACCTGGGCGGCGGTGAGCGGGGGGTGCGGTTCGTGGGCCAGGCTCTGGTGAGTGACCACGGCCCAGACCTGCCGGGCCCGCAGGGCCGGGTTGCCGACCGACGTCAGGTGGAGCTGGGCGCGGCGGGTGCGGCCCAGGGCGTCGACGAGTACGGCGGAGGTCTCCAGTCGCCTGGTGCGGCGTGCGATCAGCCCGTTCCACCTGCGGTGCAGGAGGTCGAGGTCCGGGTCGGGGGCCAGCAGGGTGTGCGCGCGGCGGCCGAGCAGGTCCGGCACGTTCAGGTGGAAGAGTTCGGCGGCTGCCGCGCTCGCTTCGACCACGCGCCCGTTCGCCGTCAGCAGCGCGCAGGCGAGGCCGCTGTGGTCGCGCAGCGCCTGGAGGCTCTCCTCCGCCGCCTGCCGCCTGACGGTGGCCCGCAGGTGGTCCGTGACGTCCACGTAGATCCCCGCGACGCAGGTCCGCGCGTCCTCCCGGACGGGGAAGCGGTGGCCCACCACCTGCCCCTCGGTGCCGTCCGGGCGGCGGTAGTGCAGGGTGTGGCGCACGGGCGTGCCGCGGCTGAGTATCTCCTGGTCCAGGGCCCGGAACCGGTCGGCTTCGGCCGGGGGGTCGAAGTCCTCGATGCGCTTGCCGACGAGTTCTCCCGGCACGGTGCCGTAGAGGTGCGCGTAGGCGTGGTTGGCCCACAGGTAGCGTCCGTCGCTGTCCCGGATGAAGGCCGAGGCGGGTGCCAGGTCCACGAGGTCGGCGAAGGCCTCGTACCGGGTGGACCCCCATGGAGCAGTGCCGGTCCCTCTCGCGGGTCCGGGGGCGCCGCCGTCTCCCCGTCCCGGGTCCCGGAGGGCGCTGCCGTCCAGCGGTCGGCCCGGGCCACGGAGCGTGCCGTCGTTCAGCGGCCGGCCCGGGACGACGGCACGGCCGTCACGCAGTAGCGGCAGCGGTCGTCCGCCGTCCTGTGCCGGAGACAGCCCGGCCGCGGGACCGGGGCACGCCGGGGGCGGTCCCGCCGCGACGCCGTGGCATGCCGCCGTCCGCTCCGGTGCGAGTCCGTGGCGCGCCCGGTCGGGGAAACCCCGTGCCGGATTCGGCGGGGCGGACGCGGTGCCGCCCCCCTCCCGCATCCGGCACGGCTCGTCGGCGGCCTTCCACCAGAGCACGGGGAGGTGCGCGAGCAGGTCCTTCAGGCGGGAATCGTCCACAGTGTTGTCTCCGTCCGTATACGACTGGCTGACGCTCAGTCACGTGACCATGGGAAGCCTCCGCCGTTCCCGCGCGTAGACGGTTTTCTGCCGAAGTGGCCGGTGGTGCGGGGAAGTTCGGGCCCTGGAGCGGCCCGTACTCCTTCCGGACGCGATCCGGAGGGGGACGTACCGGCCGGGATTCAGGCATTTGCCTGAGTCGTGGACGCTCCCGGCGAGGCCGCGCACGCCCGCAACCTGATCTCCTGGAAGTACGGGCACAGGGGCCCGCGGACGCACGGCACGCATACCTGTCGGCGGGGGTGGGTGGTCGCGTCCCGTCCCGTACGCCGTCGGCCCCCGCCCGGCGCCCGGCCCCGCGCCGCGTGCCCCGCGCACCGCGTGCCGTACGCACCGCGTGCGCTGCCCCACCGAAACGAAGCGACGAAGGAGACGGAGTTCCGTGAGCAAGGTGCTGTTAGTGCATGCCAAGGGTGGCCCGCCGCTCGGCCACGTCCTGTCCAGGACGGCCGCCAGGGCGGAGGTGCACCTGCTGGCGCTGAGCGCTCTTCCGCCTTCCGTGGCCGGCGCCGTCCGCGGACTGTGCGCCACCGTCGAGACGCCGGCCGCCCCGCGGCGGGCCGACCTGGTGTCGCTGATCGTCTCGCGGGCCCGGGCCGTGGGCGCGGACGCGGTGCTGACCTTCTCCGAGTACGCGGTGGTCGCCGTGGCGGATGCCTGCGAGGTGCTCGGTCTGGCGGGGGCCGGCGGCGCGGCGCGGCTCGCCCGCGACAAGCGCCTGATGCGGCGCACCTGGCGCGAACACGGCCTGCCGCAGCCCCTGTTCCGGCCCGTCGCCACCGAGGAAGAGCTGCACCGGGCGGCCCGAGAGCTGCCCGGGCCGCTGCTCCTCAAGGCGGCCTGGAGCGCCGGTTCCACCGCGCACCAGATCATCCGGGCCCCGCACGAGGTGTCCGCCGCCTGGCGGCGCTCGCGCGACGTCATGGCGGAATCGGCCCGGCTGGGCTTCTCCGAACTGCACGTGGAGTCGGCGGACGCGGACTTCGTCGTGGAGCAGATCGTCACCGGCACGGCCGGCGACTGGTTCGACGAGCCCGGCTGGGGCGACTACGTCAGCGTCGAGGGAGTCGTCGCGGGCGGGACCTTCCACCCGGTGTGCCTCAGCGCCCGGATGCCGACGGTCGAACCCTTCACCGAACGGGCGGGCATCACCCCCGCGCCGCTGCCGCCGGACGCGCAGGAGCGAGTGGTGGAGCTCGCGCGGGCCGCCGTGGACGCCCTCGGCCTGCGGGACTGCGGCATCCACACCGAGATCAAGCTCGGTGCGGGCGGTGAGATGTGGCTGATCGAGACGGCCGCCCGGTTCGGGGGCGCGATGACCGTGCCGCAGATAGAGGAGGTCTTCGGCCTCGACCTCGTCGGCATGCTCGTCGACCACCTCCTGGGGCGCTCCGCGCGGTGGCCCGACCGGGCGCTCACCGCCGCGCAGGCGCGCGGCGCGGCGGGTTCGCTCGTCGTGCTGGCGGTCGACGGCCGCGGCAGGGCCTGGCCGGACCGCAGGACCTGGGACTTTCCCCGGGTGGCGGCGGACGTGCCGCTGAGCCGGAGCAGCGAGCTTTCGGTGGTCGCGGAGAGCTCGCTGCCCGACGGCTGTCCCGTGCCGGTGTACGACCCGGCGGCGGGCGCCAACACGATGGCCGCCCTGTGCCTGCTGTCCGCGGCCGACGCCCGTACCGTCCTGCGCGACTTCGAGACGCTGGTGGACGCGCTCCCCCGGGTGCTGCCCGCGGCACGCACCGAGGAGGTCTCCGTATGACCGCCCGCGTCTCCACCCGCGCCGCCGGGCCCGCCACGGACCGCACGGTCGTCGGGGAGAACCTGTCCCTGCCGCTGTTCCGGACGCTGTCCGGAGTGCTGGCGGGCCATCCGTACCTCAAGGTCGTGGTCGACCGCGTCGAGAACACCTGGCACCTGCTCGACACGGCCGTCCACCCCTTCCACGTCGACTACGTCGCCACCCGCGTCCTGGGGATGGACATGGCCGCTCTCGACGCCGGCCTGGACGCGTTCAACGCCTCCGTCTACACGGACCCCGGCCGCCGCTTCCTGCTCGGTGTGCTGTCCCTGCACACCGACGAGGACGTGGCGGGCCGGGAACGGATCTTCCTGGTCCTGGAGACCACCGAGGCCGACACCATGCACGGTGAACTCCTCACCTTCTTCTACGAGTTCGTACGGGAGCGGGTCGACGGCAGGCTGCCCCTCCTCCTGAAGCCGGCCAACCACCGGCAGGAGGAGGAGCTGTCGGCGATCAGCGAGCAGCGCGTACCGCGCGTCCTGAGCCACGAGCTGTTCGGCAACCGGACCCGGACCCCGCTGAACCCGGGAGAGGCCGTCGGCCGCCTGCGGTTCTTCCGCTCCCACGAGGAGTACGCGAAGTCGGCGGCCGGTCTCGGCTGGGCGGACATCGTGGCCATGCCGTGCCTGCCGGACGACGTGCCCCGGGTGGCCGGGTTCCTCAACACCGCCCCCACCACGCCGCTTTCGCACACCAACGTCCTGGCGTCCGGGTGGGGGATACCCAACGCGATCGTGCGCGACCTGGCACAACTGGTCGACGCGGGAGGTCTCGACGGGGCGTGGGTGCGCTACCGGGTGCGCGAGGACGACATCCTGCTGGAACGCCTCGACGAGGAGCCCGCGCTGCGGGCCCCGGCCTGGCACCAGCAGCGCATCCGTCTGGAGCCCCCGCTGCTGGACGACACCCCGGTGCTGGACCTGCACCGGCTGCGCGCCGCCGACCGCGACCGGTACGGCACCAAGGCCGCCAACCTCGGTGAGCTGCACCACGTACTGGACAGCCGCACCGCGGACCTGACCGCGTACTACGGGCGGCCCCGCCCGCCCCGCGCCGACCTGCTCGGCCACCTGGCCGCCCGCCTGGGCCTCAGTTCCCCGACGCGTGCCGAACTCGCCTCCCGCGCGGCCGAGTTCGCGGCCTCGACGGTGGCGGCGCCGGAGGGAGTGGCCCTGCCCTTCGCGCTCCAGCAGCACTTCCTCGCTTCGTCTCCCGCGCTCCAGCAGGGCATCGGCAAGCTGAAGATGGCGCTGGAGCTCGACGCGGGCGACGTCCTGGACCCGCTGTGCCTCCAGCTCCAGCACCTGATCCGGCAGACGCCCGTGCCCGAGTCGATCGCGCGCCGGATCGGCCAGGCGTTCCCCGGCGCCCACCGGGGGGAACGGCTGGTGGTGCGCTCCTCCTCCAACGCCGAGGACCTGCCGGGCTTCTCGGCCGCGGGCGTGTACGACTCCGTCACCACCGTCCGCTCCCCGGCGGAACTCCTGGACGCGATACGTCAGGTGTGGGCGTCGCTGGTCTCGCCGCGCGGTGTGCGCCTGCGCCACCAGGTCGGGATCTCGCTGGACGACACGTACATGGGTGTGATCGTCCAGCGGTACGAGCCCGCCGTGCTCGGCGGGGTCCTGGTGACCTGCGATCCGACGCGCCGGGAGGACTTCCGCAACGTCTACCTCAACTGCTCCCCCGGCTCCCCGGAGCAGGTGGTCGACGGCACCGTCCTGCCGCAGCAGTACCTGTACAACACGGTGGAGGGCGGCGGCCGCACCGTGGCCCTGGGATCGTGGGGCGAGGGGCTGCCGGCCGCGACGCGTGCGCGGCTCGCCGAGCTGTCCCTGACGGGCCGTCTGCTCCAGTCGCACTTCAGCGGATCGGGTCCCGGGGGCGGTGACGTCGACCGGCCGCTGGACATCGAGTGGCTGATGACCGAGCGGGGCGACTTCCGGCTGGTCCAGATCCGCCCGTACGCGCTGTGAGGCCGCGCCCGGGGAAGTCCGGCGCCGGGGCCGCGGGGGCGGGCGGCCTCACCTCCACCGCCCGCCGGATCGTCCGGCTCAACTACGGATTCCAACTGCTGTTCAACCTGCTGTGGTGGATGCCGGTCTTCTACGCCTACCAGAAGGCCGCCGGGCTCTCCGACACGGAGATCTTCGGCATCCAGAGCATCTACTACGTGGCGTTCTGCCTGTTCGAGGTCCCGACCGGGCTGATCGCCGACCGGATCGGCACCCGCAACTGCCTGCGGGCGGGGGCGGTCGTCATGACGGCGGCAAACCTGGCCCCGGTTTTCAGCGCCTCCTACACCGGTTTCCTGGTGCACTTCCTGGCCATCGCGGCAGGCCGTTCGCTGACCTCGGGGGCGGCCAGCGCGTACCTGTACGACGGGCTGCGGGCCGAACGGTGCGACGGGCACTACCTGAAGGCGGAGGGCACGGCCCGCGCGCTGGGTCTGGCGGCGAAGGTGGTGTGCTGGCCGCTGGTGGGCCCCCTGATGGCGGTGGCGCACGCGACGCCGTACCTGCTGAGCGCCGCCAGTGCCGCGGGCTCCGTGGCGTGCGCGGTCGCGCTGCCCCGGCTCGCCGGTCCCGGGGGCGGCCCGGCGCCGGCCGCCGCCCGGGGCGACGGAGGGCGGCGCGGCGGCGCGTTCCTGCGGGACGCGGGCACGGCGCTGCGCTGCGTCGTCACTTCGCCGTGGCTGGCGATGGTGATGGTGCAGGGGGTGGCGGTGTTCACGCTCTCGCGGATCTGCCAGGTCAACCTCTTCCAGCCGATCCTTCTCGACCACGGCATCGCGGAGGCCTCGCACGGCGGGGTGCTCGCCGCGATGACGGTCGCGGAGGCGGTGGCCTCGGCCCGCCCGCAGTGGCTGAGCGGGCGGCTGCCGCCGGTGGCCTGGGTGTCGGTCCTCAGCGTCCTCCTCGCGGGGACCCTCGCCGCGATGGCGCTGGGCGGCCCGTGGGTCACCGTGGCGTTGCTGTGCCTGTTCGCCGCGGCCACCGGGTTCGCGTATCCGGTCCAGCGCAAGCTGGTGAACGACGCGGTGCCTCCGCATGCGCCGCGCGCCACGCTGCTGTCGGTGGAGAGCATCGTGGACCGCGCCGTGTGCGCGCTGGCGGCCGTCGCCGCGGGCGCCTACCTCGCGGCGGGGCATCTCGACGCGCTGCTGTGGCACAGCGCGCTGGTGACGGCGGTCCTGCTCGGCGTGTTCCAGTTGCTGCTGCGCACGGGGGCCGTGCGCAGGGCGCGGTACGGGCCGTCGTCCGCGGCAGGACCGGCCGCAGGGAACGCGGACCTGCGGGCCCGGGCGGGCGAGGGCCGGGACGGCCGCGGCTCGGCGTCGCCGTGACCCCCGCCGGTCCCCTGCCGGGGCCGGGCCGGCCCCTTGTCGGCCCGGCCCCGGCGGGGGTCGAGGTCCGGGCCCGCCGCCGCGGTCATCCGCGGGCGAGGCCCAGCAGCTCGATCACCGGCACCGGCAGGAACCGGGGCCGCAGCGGCCGGTGCACCTGGTACGCCACGTACCCCTGAGCCGCCGCCGCCCGGACCTCCTCGGCCGTCTCCGCCTGGTGCACGACGACGCAGCGGCCCGAGGCCTTCTTCGCCCGCTGCCACAGGGCGGGGGCGGGCTTGCGTTCGGCCTCCGTGCGGGGTGTGTGGACACGGTCGCCGAAGTCCTCCCAGGCGAAGGGCACGGAACCCTTCCAGGTGGCGTCGACCTCCTTCTTCAGCCGTGCGGCGCGCTCGGCGTCGGTCGCACCCCAGGCGGGCGGCACGTTGGTGATCAGCCCCACCTTGATGTGGCGCTCCCGCAGGGCGCGCAGATGGGCCCGCGCACCGGGCCGGTAGTCCGTACTGCCGTCCTCGGCGGTGTGGATGAGGGTTTCGCCCAGGTCGAAGTAGGCGTAGGGGCAGGTGCGCGGGAGAGGTGCGTGGGCCGGGCCCGCGGCGGCGGGCGCGGCCGCCGCGGCGGGGGCGCAGAGCGCGGCCGCGGTCACGGCAGCCCCCAGGGCGAGGCCCGTACGGGCCCGCCCTCGTGCGGTGGTTCTCTTCACGGCATCGTCGCCCTTCTCCCGGCGCACCACATCACTGGCCCCTCACGCCCTACCCCGTCGCACGGGCCACCAGTCATCCCGGAGAGGAACAACTTCCGCGGTCATGAACCGAGTTGGGCAGTCCGGGGTGGGCGGTGTCCTGAGACGGCGCGGTCCCCGCCCCCCCCTGGCCGCTCATTCCCCGTCCGACCACGCGTCCCGCGTCGCCGCCTCCTTCGCGTAGGTGGCGAAGCGCTTCGGGGGATGGCCGGTGAGGCGGAGGACGGTGTCCGTGGGACGGGCGTCCCCCTGGGCGGCGAGGGCGGCGAAGGCGTCGATCTCGCGTTCGACGTCCTTGTCGGGGCGGCCTTCGGCGCGGCCGGCGGCGCGATAGGAGTCCGGGTCTCCGTGGAAGGCGACGGAGAGGTCGGCGGCCCGGCCGATCGCCGCCAGCGCGTCCGCGAAGGTGAGCGCCTCGGGACCGGTCACCTCGTACGTGCGGCCGGTGTGGCCGTCCTCGGTGAGGGCGACGGCGGCCACCGCGGCGATGTCGTCCGCGTCGACGAAGGTCTGACGGCACTCGCCCAGCGGCAGCGCCAGCGAACCGTCGCGGACGGCCTCCCGGAAGATGCCTTCGTCGAAGTTCTGGTTGAACCAGTCGGCCCGCACGACGGTCCAGTCCGCCCCGGAGTCACGGACGAGGCGCTCGGCGGCCATCAGCCGCTCGTCGCCCATCTCCTCGATGGCGCGGCTGGACAGCAGGACCAACCGCCGTACGCCGGCCGTGACCGCGCGGGAGACGAATTCCGGTGCCAGCGGCAGTTCGTGCGGGAGCATCAGATAGACGCGCTCGACTCCGGTGAGCGCGGGTTCCCAGGTGGTGTCGTCGTGCCAGTCGAAGGGGACCTCGGAGTCCCGGGAGGCGGCCCGGACCGGGTGGTGGGCCTCGCGCAGCCGGGCGGCGACCCGGCGGCCGGTGGTGCCGCGGGCGCCGAGGACGAGAACCGGGGCGTGGGGGGTGGTGGGCGTCGCGTCGTTCATGCCCTGTGCAACGAGTGAGGTCCCGGTGAGGCACCGGGCCCGTCAGCGTCCCTGTTCGGACTCCATGGCCGCGGAGACCTTCTCGCACAGTTCCGCGAACAGGGCGCTCTCGCCCTCGGTGAGCACCGAGGCGGCGAGCTGTCCGATGTCGTGGTGGCCGCGGGCGATCCGGGCGAGGAACAGGTGGCCCTCGCGGGTGAGGGAGGTGCTCAGTTCGCGCCGGTCCTCGCCGGCCGTCACCTGCTGCACCAGGTTCAGGTCCTTCAGCACGCGCAGGGCCTTCGAGGTGGTCTGCCGGGAGACCGCCAGCACCTCGCTCAGTTCGGAGGGCCGCAGGGGGCCGCGCGCCCGCAGCAGTTCGAGCACGTCGTACTGCTGCCAGTTGACGCCCTCGGGGTTGACGCGGGAGCGGCGCGCGACGAGCAGGCACTGGAGGTGGGTCAGGGCCGCCTGCAGAACGGTCTGCTCCGCAGGGCGGGTGGGGGTGGAGCCGTCTCGTGGAGTCATGAACGCTTCCGGTACGAAGGGTGACCGGCGGGGGACGGCCCCAAGGTACCAAGGGGGCGCGGACCCGGGCCGCGCGGTGGGCCGGAAAATGATTTCCCTGAGGACACCATCTGGGGGGCGTGATCGCGCCAACCGGGGGTACCGGTGTGCGAGAGCCGGTCGCCGACAGGCCGCCGGCCGACCGGATCCGACCCGGCGGGGACGGGGCTGCGCTTCATGCCCCATTCCGTTGGACGACGCATGCGGGTAACACACGGAAAAAGCGTTGCACCCCGTGAAACAGCATGGAACAGCACAGGTGTTTGACATCGATACGAAAGCGTGATTAGTATCGATTTCCGCAAGGAAACTATATTCTTGTCCTTCTCTGCTGACAATGCACAAACTCACGTCAGGCTCCTCCGTGGAATGCGCGATGCGCATCCGTGGAGCCGACGGGAGCCCTTCCTCCGGTTACCCCCCACCCCGAGGAGATCAGCGACTATGGAAAAGAACGTAAAAGCTCCTTCGTTACCACGGCCATTAGGAACAGCACGCACGGGAAGTCCGCCGGCCCCGGCGCCCCCGCTCGTCCTGACCACCCTGTTCGAAGAGGTCGTCCGCGCGCACGGCGGGTCCGTCGCCCTGGCGGACGGCGCGGAACAGATCACGTACGACCGCCTCAACCGGCGGGCCAACCGGATGGCCCGGCACCTCCGCGACCGGGGCGTCGCCCGGGGGGACCGCGTCGGCGTGCACATGCGCCGGTCCCCCGACCTCTACGCGGTCCTGCTGGCGGTCCTCAAGACCGGGGGCTGCGTGGTCCCGCTCGACCCCGCGTATCCCGCGGAATACCTCGCCCGCATCCTCCGCGAGGCCCGCCCGTCGCCGGTGATCTGCGACGATGCCCACGCCCTGCCCCCCGAGGCCCGCGACGGCGCGCTCGCCCTGCACGACCTGGTCACGGGCAGCGACGGCCTTCCCGACAGCGACCCGGACCCCGGCACCGGCCCGGAGGACACCGCGTTCCTCATGTACACCTCCGGCTCCACCGGCCGGCCCAAGGGCGTACGGATCGCGCACCGCGGACTGGCGCGGCTGGGGCCGCACAGCGGTCCGCTCGACATCACCCCCGACGACGGGCTGACCCAGTCGGCCGCCTTCTCGTTCGCCGCGTCGACCATCGAGATCTGGCTGGCGTTCCTGCACGGCGCCACCCTGCTGCCCATGCCGCCCGGACTGCCCTCGCTGCCGGACCTGCGCGAGGCCGTCGAGAAGCGCGGCGCGACCGTGCTCAGCCTCCCCTGCGGCCTGTTCAACGCCCTGGTCGACCAGGAACCCGAGTGCCTGCGCCAGGTGCGGATCATCGTGCTCAGCGGCGACTTCCCCTCCCCCGGCCACCTGCGACGGGCCCTCGCGCACACCGACGCGGTCGTCTACAACGGCTACGGCTGCACCGAGAACTCCTCCATCACCGCCCTGCACCCGCTGACCTCGCCCGACGACGTCGACGGCGCGGGCGTCGTCCCGATCGGGCGGCCGCTGCCGACGGTCACCCTGGACGTCTACGACCCGCTGATGCGCCCCTGCGCCACCGACGAGGTGGGCGAACTCTGCGTGGGCGGCACCGGTGTGGCGCTCGGGTACGCCGACCAGCCGGAGCTGACCGCCGAGAAGTTCACCGAGGACCCGGACGGCGGCGGGCTGCTCTACCGCACCGGCGACCTCGCCCGGCGCAACGGCCGGGGCGACATCGTGCTGGTCGGGCGGTCCGACAGCATGGTGAAGATCCGCGGGTTCCGGGTGGAGACCAGCGCCGTGACGCTGGCGGTGCGCGCCCTCGACGGGGTCGCGGACGCCGCCGTGAAGGCGTTCGAGGACGACGACACCCACGAGAAGCACCTCGTCGCGTTCTACACCACCCCCGACGGCCGCCCGGCCGACCCGGGGGACCTGGTCCGGCGGCTCTCGGCGGACCTGCCCTCCCACATGGTCCCCTCCGCGTTCCGGCACCTGGAGAGGATGCCGACGAACGTGAACGGGAAGACCGACCGCACCGCGCTCACCGTGGAATCCCCGAAGAAGAAAATCCGGAACAGCCGGAACGAGAATCCAGAGAAAGGCAAGAAGACCATGCAGAACCCCCTCGAAAGTGTCGTCCTCCAGGCCTGGATCGAAATCTCCGGAATGGACGAGTTCTCGACCACCGACTCGTTCCTGGGACACGGCGGGAATTCCCTGCATTTCGTGCAGCTCGCCTCCAGGCTGCAGAAGATATTCGGAATCGAGATCACCACCGAGTCGGTGTTCCGGCATGGCACGGTCGAGCAGCTCGCGCGCTTCATCGAGGAGTCCCGCGACCAGGCGGCCACCTCCTCGTCCGCGTCGCACGGCTGACGCAGTGCCCGACAGCGACCGGCCGCGATGAGCCGGTCGCCCGACGTCCTCGGAGGGTGGCGAACCCGTGCACAACCCCTTGATCACGGCAATTCTGGACCTGGCGCGGAGAACGCTCCGGTCTCCCGGCCTGGGACCGGACGAGCCCTTCGGCGACCACTGCGACGATCCCGCGCTGCTGGCCGAACTCGGCACGGTGTTACGGGCCGTGTTCGGCGTCGACCCGCCGTCCGGCGGCGGACTGGGCGGGCAGAGCGCGACGGCGGTGGCCGACCGGCTCGCCCGGAGCCGGTCCGGCGCCGCCGGGCAGGGCGGGCAGGAGCTGACGGCCGGGTCCGCGCCGCGCAGCGGCAACACGGCGGAGGCCTCGTTCGGGCAGAGCGGGATCTGGCTCATCGACCAGTACCTGCCGACCCCGCAGGCGTACAACGGGCCGTTCCTGGCGCGGCTGCCGTTCCGGCTCGACGGGGACCGGCTGCGCCGGGCCGTCGCCGGAGTGCTGCGGCGCCAGGAGGTCCTGCGCACCACCTACGCGTTGCGTGACGCCCGGCTGCTCCAGGTCGTCTCGGACGACGACACGGCCTTCCACTACGGCGTCGAGCACTACGGCGACGAGAAGGAACTCGACGCGCTCGCCCAGCGGGTGGCGAACACCCGGCTCGACCTGGAGCACGGGCCGGTCCTCTCCGTGACCTGCGCGCTCGGACCGGGCGCGGAGAGCGCGGTCGTCTGCAACATCCATCACATCGCGTCCGACGCCGCGTCGGCGGGTGTCTTCCTGCGCGAACTCCTCGACGCCTACGACCGCGTCGGGCGGGGACTGCCGGTGGAGGCCGTGCCGGGCCGCCCGCAGTACGCCGACTTCGCGCACTGGCACCGCACGCACCTCACCCCCGAACGCACCACGCGGCTGCTCGACGAGTGGGCCGACCGGCTCGCCGGGGAGCTGCCCGTGCTCGCGCTGCCCGCGGACCGGCCGCGGCCCGCCACGCAGGAACACCGGGGCGGCACCGTCCCCCTGCACGTCCCGGCGCCGGTGGCCGAGAAGCTGGAACGGCTCGCGGAGCGCGAGGGCGTCACGCTGTTCATGGCGCTGCTCGCGGTGTACGGCACGTTCCTCGCCAAGCTGACCCGCCAGGAACGGGTCCTGGTCGGCTCGCCCGTCTCCCTGCGGGACGACCCGCAGACCCAGGACCTCGTCGGCTACTTCGTCAACATGGTCGTGCTGCGCCAGGACGTGGCGGGCGCGATGACCGTGCGCGAGGTGCTGGGGCGGGCACGCGAGGAGGTGGCCGACGCGCTGCGGCTGAAGTGGGCCCCCTTCGACAAGGTGGTCGAGCGGTTGCGGCCCGACCGCGGCGGCGGCCACACCCCCGTCGTCCAGACCATGCTCGTCCTCACCGACCCCGGCTCCGCCCGCGTCACCCACGACGGAACGCCGCTGAACGTCCGGCGGGACATGGCGCACGGCGCCAAGTACGACCTGTCGGTGGTCTTCGCACGGGAGGCGGACGGACTGCACGCCACCCTGGAGTACGACGCGCACCTCTTCGACGAGGCGACCGCGCGGAGCATGAGCGAGCGGCTGGGCCGGCTGCTGTCCCGGTTCGCCGAGGCCTCGCCGGACACCCCGGTCCGCGAGCTCGGTCTGCTCGGGGCCGACGAGGAACGGGAGGTGCTGGCCCACGACGACCGGGTGGACCGCTCCGCGCCCCCGGTGCCGGTGGCCGAGCTCTTCGAGCGGCAGGCCGCGGCCACCCCGGACGCCGTGGCCGTCACCGACGGCGGCCGTCGGTGGACGTACCGGGAACTCGACGAGCGGGCCGGACGGCTCGCGCGGGTCCTGCGCGAGGAGGGCGCGGCGGCGGGCCGCCGGGTCGCCATCGCGCTGCCCCGCTCGGCCGACATGGTCGCGGGTCTGCTCGCGGTGGTGAAGTCCGGGGCGTCCTACGTCCCGCTGGACCCGTCGCACCCGCCGGAGCGGGTGGCGTACGTCCTCGACGACACCGAGGCGCACCTCGTCCTCACCGACAGCGCCACCGGTGCGCTTCTCCCGACCACGACGAGGCTGCTGGAGACCGACCGGCAGGCGCAGCGCATCGACGCGGCCGATCCCGCGCCGCTCGGCCCCACCCGTACGCCCGACGACGAGATCTACGTCATCCACACCTCCGGGTCGACCGGCGCTCCCAAGGGCGTCGTCATCAAGGACCGCACGGTCGGCAACCTGGTCTCCGCCCAGCACCGGGTCTCCCCGTGCGGGGCGACCGGCACCACCCTCCAGTACATGACGCTCTCCTTCGACGTCTCCGTGATGGAGATCCTGGGGACGCTCTGCGTCGGCGGCACGCTCGCCCTGATCCCGGACGAGCTCCAGAAGGACCTGCACCAGTTGGCCGCCTTCGTCGCCGAGCACGACGTGACCCGGCTGTACCTGCCGTACATCGCGCTCCAGCGGTTCGCGGCCCTCGCCGTCGCGGAGGACGTGCGCTGCGAGGCGCTGCGCGAGGTGACCTCGGTCGGTGAGGCGCTGGTCGTCTCCCCGCAGATCCGGGAGTTCTTCGCCCGGCACCCCCGGGCCCGGCTGCTCAATATGTACGGCCCGTCCGAGACCCATCTCGCCACCTGGTACGAGCTGTCCGGCGACCCCGCCGACTGGCCCGAGGCCCCGCCGATCGGGCGGGCGGTCGACGGGATGCGGCTGCGCGTCCTCGGTCCGGACCGCGAACTCCTGCCGCCGGGCGTCACGGGCGAGCTGTACATCGGCGGCCCCCACCTGTCGCCCGGATACCGGGGCCGCCCCGAGGAGACCGCGCGCCGCTTCCTGCCCGACCCCTACGGCGCGGAGGGCGAGCTGCTCTACCGTACGGGCGACCTCGTGCGGTGGAACAGGCACGGCGACCTGGAGTACCTGGGCCGCGCCGACGACCAGATCAAGATCCGCGGTTACCGGGTGGAGCCCAGCGAGGTGGAGGCCCGGCTCGACGCCCTGGCGGGGGTGCGGGACTCGGCGGTGGTCGCGGTGGAGTTCGGGCCCGGCGACCGGCGGCTGGTGGCCGCCGTCACGGGCGAGGGCGCCGAGGACGGCGCACGGCTGCGGGCCGCTCTGGCCGAGCAACTGCCCGAGTACCTGGTGCCCGCGCACCTCGTCGGGCTGGACCGGCTGCCGACCACGCCGAGCGGGAAGATCGACCGGGCCGGGCTGGCCGGGCGGCTGGCCCAGGAGCTGCGCGACCGGCACACCGACGAGGGCCCGGCCCGGCCGCCGCGGGCCGGCACCGAACGCGCCGTCGCCGAGGCCTGGACGGACGTCCTGGGCGGCGGCTCCCCCGGGCGCGACGACGACTTCTTCGCCCTGGGCGGCAACAGCATCATCGCCACCGAACTCGTCTACCGGCTGCGGAAGCTGTTCGAGGTCGACATCCCGCTGCGGGCCCTGTTCGACAGCCCCACGGTCGCCGGCATGGCCGTGCGGATCGACGCGTGCCGGACGGGCGGCGCCCAGGCGTTCACGGAGCCCGCCGCCGACCTGCGCGCCGATGTGACCCTGCCGGACGCCGTCCGGCCCGGCGACCGCGAACCGGTCGCGCCGGACGCCGCCACCCGGTTCCTGCTCACCGGGGCGACCGGCTTCCTCGGCAGTTGGCTGCTGCGCGAGCTGGCGGCCGTCCCGGGGCACACCGTCACCTGCCTGGTGCGCGCCGAGGACGCGGACGCCGCCCTGGCCCGGCTGCGCGCCACGGCCGACCGGTACGGCATCGCGGACGGCGTCGCCTGGGAGCGGGTGCGCGCGGTCCCCGGTGACCTCGCCCGGGACCGGATGGGACTGTCCGAGGCGGACCACGCCGAACTGGCGGAGTCGGTCGAGGCGGTCCATCACGCGGCGGCGCACATCAACTTCGTGCTGCCGTACGCCTCGGTGAAGCCGGCCAACGTCGACGGGCTGCGCTCCGTACTGGAGTTCGCCGCCACCGGACGGCTCAAGCACGTGCACCACATGTCGACCGTCGCCGTGTTCGCCCCGGGCCGCGAGGGCGGGCCGATCACCGAGGAGGCGGTCCCCGACACATGTGAGGGGCTCGGCATCGGCTACACGCAGAGCAAGTGGGTCGCCGAGGGCATCGCCCGGCTGGCCCAGGAGCGCGGGATGCCGATGACCGTGTACCGCATCGGCCGGATCTCCGGCGACAGCGTCACCGGCGCCTGCCAGGCCGACGACTTCCTGTGGCGGCAGATCAAGAGCTTCATCGAACTCGGTTCGGCCCCGCCCGCCGAGGAGCTGACCACCGACCTGCTGCCGGTGGACTTCGTCGGCAGGGCCGTGCACGCCCTGTCCCGCGAGCCGTCCGCCGTCGGCGCCACCTACCACCTGTTCCACCCGCGTGGCTCCGACTTCACGCCCGTGCACGCCGCCGTCCGCGAGTGCGGCCACCGGCTCGACACGGTTCCGGCCGAGGAGTGGCTGACCCGCCTGGAGGACGCGGCCCGCCGGCCCGGGGGCAACGCCCTCGCGGCAGCCGTGCCGCTGTTCCGGGAGGGCGCGCTGGAACTCGGCGACAACACCTACGCCAACGATCGGACGACGCGGCTCCTCGACCGGCTCGGACTGCGCTGGCCCGACATCGAGCGCAGCTCCCTGACCCGCATGATCCGCTGGTTCGAAGCCGCCGGTGAACTGGACCGCCGGCCCCCCGGACGCCAGAACGCGTAGACCGGGGCGTCGCGCGGCTCCCCCCGCCCAGACATCCGCAGGCGGCCACCCCTCACGGGTCGCCTCCGAACGAAGGCCGACAGCATGCCTCGACATCCCTTTCCGGGTGCTGGACACGACCCGTTGATCGCCTCGATGGTGGCCGGGCTCCCCGCCCGCCAGCAGCCCCGGTGGCCCGACCGTTCCCTCCTGCCCCCCGTCCACGACCGGCTCGCCCTCGAGCCCCCGCTGGTGTCGTACGCGAGCGTCCGTGAGCTGCACGGGCTCCTGGCGCGTGCCGCCGAGGGCGAGTTCTGCCTCATCCAGGCCGGTGACTGCGTGGAGCTGACCACCGAGTGCGCACCGCGCGACGTCGCCCGCAAGGTGGAGATGCTGGACGTCCTCGGCGACGTCATGCGCACCGGCTCCGGGCTGCCGGTGGTGCGCGTCGGGCGGATGGCCGGGCAGTTCGCCAAGCCCCGCTCCGACGACTGGGAGAACGTGCCCGGCGGGCGGCTCCCGGTGTTCCGGGGCCCGCTCGTCAACGGGCCGGACGCCTGCGCGGAGGACCGCACTCCCGACCCGTCCCGCGTCGTCTCCGGCCTGGAGGCGGCCCGCTGCGCCGTCACCGCCCTCGACCGGCTCGGCCGCGGCGAGGGCGCCGCGCCCGAGGACCGGGTGTGGATCAGCCACGAGGCGCTGCTGCTCGACTACGAACTCCCCCAGGTGCGGCGGCACACGGACAGCGGCAGCTATCTGGCGTCGACGCACTGGCCCTGGATCGGCGAGCGGACCCGGCAGACCGGCTTCGCGCACGTGCGGCTGATGGCCGAGCTGGACAATCCGGTGGCGTGCAAGATCGGCCCCGAGGCCACGGTCGACGAGGTGCTGGACCTGTGCTCGGTGCTCGACCCGCACCGCACCCCGGGCCGGCTGACCCTGATCGCCCGGTTCGGCGCGCATCGCATCACCGAACTGGCCCCGCTGGTACGGGCGGTCAGGCAGGCCGGGCACCCGGTGCTGTGGATGTGCGACCCGATGCACGGCAACACCGTGAAGACGCCCGACGGGCTCAAGACGCGCCGCCTCGACGCGATCATGTCCGAGATCCGGCAGTGCGTGGACGTGCTGGCCGACAACGCGCAACGGTGCGTGGGCCTGCACCTGGAGGCCTCCCCCGACGACATCTCCGAGTGCGAGGGCGCGGGCCGCAGCCCGGCCCGCGGGCCCGGCTACCGCAGTCTGTGCGACCCCCGGCTGAGCCTCGTCCAGGCCGTCGCCGCCGCCGCGCACTGGCGGCTTCCGGTGGGGGCTGTGGCATGACCACGTCCCTCAGCACCGCTCCGGCGCCCTCCCTCGACGAGCTGCTGCCCGCGCCGGGTGAGCCCTTCGCGCTGCTGCACCGCCCCGGCGCCGACCGCGGGGCGCCGGTGGAGGTCCTCAGCGGCCCGGTACGGCGCGCGGGCGGCCTGGACGCCCTCGGGCTGGACCTGGACGGCGGCCCGGACGGCACGGAGACCCTGGTCCTGGCCCCCTACCGGCAGATCCGGGAGCGCGGCTTCGCGCACCCCGACGACGGCGAGCCGCTGCTCGCCATGGAGGTGCGCGAGCACCGGCGCGTCCCGCTCGACCGGCTGCTGGCCTGTCTGCCGGACCGGGCGCCGCAGGTGGAGGAGACCCGCTTCGACATCGACGACGACGGCTACGCGGCGGCGGTGGACGGCATCGTCCACCGGGAGATCCACCACGGCGAGGGCTCCAACTTCGTCCTGGCGCGCAGCCTGCACGGCAGGATCCGCGCCTTCGACCGCGGCGCTGCCCTGGCGGTGCTGCGTGGGCTGATGACGGCGGAGACCGGCGCGTACTGGACGTTCCTGATCTTCACCGGCGACCGGTACTTCATCGGCTCCACCCCCGAGCAGCAGGTGCGGGTGCGGGGCGACCGGGTGGAGATGAACCCGATCAGCGGGACCTACCGGTATCCGCGGACCGGCGCCGACCTGCCGGGGCTGCTGCGTTTCCTGCACGACCCGAAGGAGACCGACGAGCTCTACATGGTCGTCGACGAGGAACTCAAGATGATGACGGCCCTGTGCGACGACGGCGTACGGGTCAGCGGGCCGTCCCTGAAGTGGATGTCGCGCCTCGCGCACACCGAGTACTACCTCTCCGGCCGCTCGGACCGCCCGCTCACCGAGATCCTGCGCACCACGATGCCCGCGCCGACCGTGACGGGCAGCCCGGTGGAGAACGCCTGCCGGGTGATCGAACGGTACGAGCCGCACGGCCGGGGCTACTACAGCGGGGTCATCGCCCTGCTGGGCCGGGCGGACGGGCAGCGACGGCTGGACGCGGCGCTGCTGCTGCGCACCGCGGACCTCGGGGCGGACGGCTCCGTACGGCTGACGGCGGGCGCCAGTGTCGTACGGGAGTCGGTGCCGGCGCACGAGACGGCGGAGACCACCGCCAAGCTCTCGGGCCTGCTGGACGCCCTGTCGGGGCGGCGGTCGGCGAAGGCCCCCGTCCCGGCGTCCGCCGCCGCGCTGGCCGAGGCCGGCCCGGTGCGCGGCGCGCTGGCCGCCCGCAACGACGGGCTGGCGGCGTTCTGGCTGCGGGGAAGCGCTGACGCGGCCGCCGCCCGGTCCGTCGCGGGCACCGCGGTCACCATCGTCGAGGCCGAGGACGGCTTCACCTCGATGCTCGCCTACCAACTGCGGGCACTGGGCTGCGCGGTGCGGCTGGTGCCCTGGTCCCGGGCCTCGCGCGCGGGCGTCGCCGGAGCGCCGGGCGTGGTCCTGCTCGGCCCGGGTCCGGGCGATCCGCGGGACGGGGCGAACCCCCGGGTGCGCGCCCTGCGGGCCACGGCCGCCGAACGGCTCGCGGCCGGGCTGCCGCTGGCGGCGGTCTGCCTGGGGCACCAGGCGGTGTGCGCCCTGCTGGGGCTGCGGATGACCCGGCTGCCCGACCCGGCGCAGGGCAGGCGGCTGCGGGTCCCGCTGTGGGGCACGCCGCGCATGGCCGGTTTCTACAACAGTTACGTCGCGCGGGCCGACCAGGACTGGCTGCGCCCGCGGTTCGGCGGCGGCCCGGTCCAGGTGCAGCGCGTCGGCGACGAGGTGGTCGCGCTGCGCGGACCGGCCCTGTCCACGATCCAGTTCCACGCGGAGTCGTTCCTGACCCAGGACGGCCCCGGCATCCTGGCCGACCTGCTGACCGGCGCCCTGGCACCGGCCGCGGCGCACCGGCCGGGCGTCCACGACAGCCACCGGGCCGGTGCACCCGTCAGGCACGGCACCGGCCCCCGGGAGTCCAGGGGGACCCATGAGCATGCCTGAGCGAGGGGGCGTGGACACCGCGCCCCGCCCCATCGACCCACGTGCCCTGCGCAGTTGCATGGGCCAGTTCGCGACCGGGGTCACGGTGCTCACCTGCCGTCGCGGTGACCTGGTGCACGGCACGACGGTCAACGCCTTCACCTCGGTGTCGCTGGACCCGCCGCTGGCTCTGGTGGCGCTGGACCGGCGCAGCCGGGCGGGCGCGCTGCTGCGGGAGGGCGGGGACTACGTCGTCAACATCCTCGACGCCTCGCAGCGCGACCTGGCGATGCACTTCGCCGGACGGCCCATGGCGGAGCCGGTGCCGTGGGTGGACGAACAGGGGCCGCACCCGCGGCTGGCGGGCACGGTGGCCCATCTGGTCTGCCAGCCCTGGCAGATCCACGACGGCGGGGACCACACGCTGCACATCGGGAGGGTCGCGGAGTTCGAGAGCCGCCCGGGACGGCCCCTGCTGTTCCACGGCGGGGCCTTCCCGGAACTGATTCCGGACGATTCGCCCGTCGCCTGGTCGCTGTGCCTGGACGGCATGGACCCGGTGGCGCACCTCCCGCTACACGACGAGCCCAGCAGGGCGGACAGGACAGGGGACTGACGCACATGACGGACACGACGCACAGCACGGACACGACGGGCGCCCCCGGCGCCGGCGCCGCGGGGGACACCGGGCCGCGCCGCACGACGCGCCCGCTGACCGGCGACGAGTACCTGGAGAGCATCCGGGACGGCCGGGAGATATGGGCGTACGGGGAGCGGGTCGACGACGTCACCAAGCACCCGGCGTTCCGCAACACGGCCCGGATGACCGCGCGGCTGTACGACGCGCTGCACGACCCGGAGCACCGCGACACGCTGACCGCGCCGACGGACACCGGCAGCGACGGCTACACGCACAAGTTCTTCCGGGTGCCGCGCAGCGTGGAGGACATGGTCGGCGACCGGGACGCGATCGCCAAGTGGGCCCGGATGACGTACGGCTGGATGGGCCGCAGCCCGGACTACAAGGCGAGCTTCCTCGTCACGCTGGGCGCGAACCCGGAGTACTACGGGGAGTTCGCGGACAACGCCCGCCGCTGGTACGCGGAGGCGCAGGAGCGGGTGCTGTTCTGGAACCACGCGGTGATCAACCCGCCGGTGGACCGCGACCGGGCGCCGGACGAGGTCGGCGACGTGTTCGTGCACGTCGAGAAGGAGTGCGACGACGGCCTGGTGGTCAGCGGCGCGAAGGTGGTGGCGACGGGGTCGGCGCTGACCCACTTCAACTTCGTGGCGCACTACGGGCTGCCGGTGAAGAAGAAGGAGTTCGCGCTCGTCGCGACGCTGCCGATGGACGCGCCGGGGGTGAAGCTGATCTGTCGTCAGTCGTACGAGCTGGCCGCGACCCGGATGGGCAGCCCGTTCGACTACCCGCTGTCGAGCCGTCTCGACGAGAACGACACCGTCTTTATCCTGGACAAGGTGAAGATCCCCTGGGAGAACGTCTTCATCTACGGCGACACCGCCAAGGCCGGCACCTTCCTGAACACCTCCGGGTTCACGCACCGGCTCACCTTCCACGGAGTGACCCGGCTCGCGGTGAAACTCGACTTCCTGGCCGGCCTGCTGCTCAAGGGGCTGGACGTGACCGGGACGAAGGACTTCCGGGGCATTCAGACCCGGGTGGGCGAGGTGCTCGCCTGGCGGAACATGTTCTGGGGCCTCAGCGACGCGATGGCGCGCAATCCGAACGGCTGGCACGACGGCGGGCTGCTGCCGAACCTGGATTACGGAATGGCGTACCGCTGGTTCATGACGATCGGATATCCGCGGGTCCGCGAGATCATTCTGCAGGACCTCAGCAGTGGCCTCATCTACTTGAATTCGCACGCCAAGGACTTCCAGAACCCCGAATTGCGGCCGCATCTGGACCGGTACATGCGCGGGTCGAACGGATACGACTCGGTGGAGCGGGTCAAGCTGATGAAGCTGATCTGGGACTCGGTGGGCACGGAGTTCGCGGGCCGCCACGAGCTGTACGAGCGCAACTACTCGGGCAACCACGAGAACGTGCGCATCGAGCTCCTGATGGCGCAGACGGCGTCCGGCCTGGTCGACGACTACCGGGGCTTCGCCGAGGAGTGCATGGCGGAGTACGACCTGGACGGCTGGACGGCGCCGGACCTGATCGGGCCTGACCAGGCATGAGCGCCGGCGCGGTACGGCGACGGGGGCGACGGGCGGTCGACGACCGCGCCGCCGCCCCCGCGGGGCCGGCCTCCCGCCGGGCGTCAGGGCAGGCCGGGCGCCTCGGGCCGGGCGTCCGGGGCGGGCAGGATCACGGCCATGGTGAAGCCGTCGTACCCCTTGGCGCCCACCGTCTGGATGGTGGTGGCGCTCACCCGGGGCTCCGCGGCCACCTTCTCGTGGAAGCGCCGCATGCCGCGGACGCCGCCGTCCGGGTTGTCGGCGTCGGCGACCGCGCCGCCGAGCACCACGTTGTCGACGACGATCACGCCGCCGGGCCGGGAGAGTTCCAGCGCCCAGTCGAAGTACTCCGGCGTGTCGGGCTTGTTGGCGTCGATGAAGACCAGGTCGAAGGGCTGCTCGGCGGTCTTGGCGAGCTCGGGCAGGATGTCGAGCGCCTTGCCCACCTTCTGCTCGACCCGGTCGGCGACGCCGGCCCGCTCCAGGTGGCCCGCGGCGGCCTCGGCGAACGAGCGCTCCCACTCGATGGTGACCAGCCGTCCGCCGGGCGGCAGGGCGCGGGCGAGCCAGATGGAGCTGTACCCGCCGAAGGTGCCTATCTCCAGAATGCGTTCGGCGCGCTGGACGAGGGCCAGCAGATGCAGCAGCTTTCCCTGGGAGCGGGAGACCCCGATATCGGGGAGATCGAATCCGGTGTGGGCCTGGGCGGCGGCGGCCAGCGCGGGGTCCTCGTCACCGAGAACCGCGTCGAAGTAGCCGTCCACCGCACTCCATTGATTCTGTGTCATGACTCCAGTGTTACCCGTGAGAAGAGCATTGTGTACCCGGACGGAAAAAATTCCGGAAAATCTACGGATTCACTTCTTCCGCTTATTTTCGTCGGTTAGTCGACGGGATTTCCGGGAAATCGCCTGCCTGAACGAGAAAAAGAAGGCTCTTTGATCCCTGCTGGTCGGAACGCAATGATCCGAACACCATGAGAGGAGCGCAGTACCTTGCCGCGAACCGGGACCACGAAAGAGCGGCCGACGGACCTCGCTCTCGTACCGGAGCTGCACCACGTCGGCGTGCAGACGGACGACCTCGACAACTGTGCCGCCTGGTACGAGGAGTTCTTCGGCTGCACGACCAACTGGACGCTGGACACCTTCTGCGACCTGACGCTGAGCCGCCTGCCCGGCATCACCCGGCTGACCGAGGTGACGGTGGCCGGCCTGCGCTTCCACCTCTTCGAACGCACCGGGCACGACGGCGCCGTCCCCGGTGCCAACACCCGCCAGTTCCAGCACATCTGCCTGGCCGTCGGCTCCCCCGAGGAGCTGCGGGCCTGGCGCGAGCGCTGGTTGCGGCTGTACGCGTCCGGCCGCTTCCGCTTCGCGGTCGACGAGAAGCCCACCGAGATCGTCGTCGACGCGGACGGCGTGCAGAGCTGCTACGTCCTGGACGTCAACGGCCTGGAGTTCGAGTTCACCTACGCACCACCAGGAGGAGACCGATGAGCACGCGCGTTCACCGCACCGTCACCGAACTGCCGGTGCCCGACGACTGGGACTTCGGGGACTTCCCCTACGGCCTGGAGCCGCTGACGCTGCCCGAGCCGCCGACACCGGGGACCGAGACCGCGATATCCCGGATACGGCCCGCCGACCCGTCCCGCGTGGGCCCCGCCGAACCGCTCCCGCGGACCGGCCCGGCGCTCGCCGCGGAGGAGATCTCCCACCAGTTGTTCTGGTTCCGGTGGATCACCGGCCACCAGGCGACCTTCGCCATCTGGCAGTTGACCGCGCACGCCCTGCACCAGGCCCGCTCCCTCGCCGATCCCGCGCCCTCCCTGCGGGCGATGACGGACCTCACCGACGCCTACACCGCGATGCTGCTGTACACCAGCTCCTGCCCCGCCGACGTCTACGGCACCGTCATCCGGCCCAGCATGTACCTCCAGCACCGCAGCTTCAGCGGCACCTGGGCCCCCGACTTCGTGCCCGTGCGCTCGCTGCTGCGGGGGAAGAAGACCGAGTGGGAGGGAACGCCCGAGGCGGACCGGCTGAACCGGGCGGTGCGGATGTACCACACGGTGCACGCGGGCGTGGCCGCCAAACTGGTGCCGGGCGGCCGGTCGCTGCTCCAGGAGTCGGCCGCGGAGGTCACCCCGACCCGCCCCGAGACCCAGGCGCTCCTGTACGACCACTACTTCCTGACCCTGCGGGCGCCGGTCGACGCGACGGAGCTGGTCGACCAGCTCCGGTCCCGGCTGCGCGCGATCACCCAGGACGTGCGGGCCAACGGCCTCTACCCCGGCCTCACCCCGCAGGAGGACGCCGCCTTCCCCGAGGAGCTGCGCAGCGACGAGGTCCGGCAGGGCTACGAGGAGGGCTTCGCCAGCGTCCTGGGCCGGATCGACGCCGCCGCCGGGCAGCTCAGGCCGAGGGTGCTGCACCACAGCGCGCCCTGACCGCAGGGCGCGGGACGGGACGCGGCACGACCCGACAAGCACGACACGACGAAGGAACGAGGAAGGAGCACGCGTGCGGCACGGAGTGGTGATCCTGCCCGAGCGGCGCTGGTCGCGGGCGCGCGAACAGTGGGTCCGGGCCGAGGAGTTCGGCTTCGATCACGCCTGGACGTACGACCAGTTGATGTGGCGGTGGCTGCGCGACGAGCCCTGGTTCGCCGGTGTCCCCACCCTGGCCGCCGCGGCGGCCGTCACCTCGCGGATCACTCTGGGCACGATGGTCGCCACGCCCACCTACCGCCACCCGGTGACGCTGGCCAAGGAGGTGATGTCCCTGGAGGACATCGCCGGGGGCCGCTTCGTCTGCGGGCTGGGCGCGGGGGCGGGCGGCCTGGACGACCGGGTGGTGGACCCGACCGAACGGACCCCGCGCCAGCGCGCCGACCGTTTCGCCGAGTTCGTCGAGGCCCTGGACCGGCTGCTGACCGAGCGCAGCACCTCGTACGCGGGCGAGCACTACGCCTTCGACGACGTGCCGGTGAATCCCGGGTGCCTGACCCGGCCGCGGGTGCCGTTCGCCGTCGCCGCGACCGGGCCGCGCGGCATGCGGCTCGCGGCCCGGCGGGCGGACACCTGGGTCACCGCCGGTCCCCCGGGCCGCTTCGACGCGCTGCCCTACGAGAAGACGCTGCCGGAGATCGCCCGGCAGTTGGACCGGCTGGACGCGGCGTGCGAGGCCACCGGCCGGGACCCGGCCACGCTGAACCGGCTGCTGCTGACCGGGGCCCTGGTCGGCGGGGTGCTCGACTCCGTCGAGTCCTACCGGGACGCGGTGGGCCGCTTCGGCGAACTGGGCGTCACCGACCTGGTGGTGCACTGGCCGCGCGCGTCCTTCCCGTACCAGGGGGACCCGCGGGTGCTGGAGGCCCTGGCGGAGGAAGTGCTCCGCCCCGGGCGGGCGGCCGTGCCCGCGACGGCCCCGCCGGGCGGCGGAGCGGAGACCGGCCCCCACGGCGAAGGAGAGGGACGTTGATCGCGTACGAGATCGTCGACATGTTCACGGACACCCCCTACCACGGCTGCGCCCTCGCGGTGGTCCCGGACGCCGCGGGGCTCTCGGCCGCGGACATGCTCGCCGTCGCCCGGGAGACCGCCCTGACCGAGACGGCCTTCGTGGTGCCGCCCCGGCTGCCGGGCTCGACGTACGGGGTGCGGGTGATGACCCCGGCCGGCGAGTCGCCGTTCGGCGGCCACAGCGCCGTGGGCACCGCGAGCACGCTGGTGCGCACCGGCCGGCTGGCGGCCGGGGAGGCGGTGCAGGAGTGCGGCGGGCGGCAGCTCACCGTGGCCGCGGGGGCCGACGGCTCCTCCCTGTCCGTCGCGGGCGAACCGCTCTCCGGGCCCGAGTGGGACCCCGGCCCGCTGCTGGCGGCGTGCGGTCTGACGGACGCCGACCTGGCGGGCACCCCGCACCTGGCCGGTTTCGGTCCCGCGTTCCACTTCCTGCCGGTGGGGGCCGAGGCCCTGGCCCGTGCGGCTGCCGACCTGGGCGACCCGGTCTGGGCGGACTGCCCGGACGCGGTGCTCCTCGCCTGGGACCCCGCGAGCCGCACCGCGCGCGTCCGGGTGTTCGCCCCCGGTTACGGCATGCCCGAGGACCCCGCCTGCGCCTCCGCCGCGCTGGCGCTGGGCGTCTGGCTCGGCCGGGAGAAGGCGCTGCCCGGCACCGACGGCCGTCATGACTACCAGGTCCGTCAGGGCGAGGAGCTGGGCCGCCCCGCCCTCCTGTCCTGCACCGTCGACCTCGGCGAGGGCCGGGCCCGCGCCGCCGCGGTCCACGGCCGCGTCACCGCCACCGCGTCCGGCCGACTGACGCCCCCCGGACGGCCCTGAGCCCCCAGGGGTCCCACGCGGTCCGGACCGTCCGACCAGAGACGAGAAAGGAAATCTCCCAGGTGCTCTTCCGACCCGAACTGCACGGCACCCGCGGTGCCGTCGCCTCCACCCACTGGCTGGCCTCCACGGCGGGCATGTCCATGCTCGACCGCGGCGGCAACGCCTTCGACGCCGCGACCGCCGCCGCCTTCGTCATCCAGGTGGTGGAACCGCATCTCAACGGGCCGGGCGGCGACGTGCCGATCCTCGCCCACCGCGCGGGGAGCGGCTCGGTCGACGTCGTCTGCGGACAGGGCCCGATGCCCGCGGCCGCCACCGTGGAGGCCTTCACCCAGCGGGGCCTGGCCGTCGTTCCCGGTTCCGGACTGCTGCCCGCCGTCGTCCCCGGCGCCGTCGGCGCCTGGCTCCGGCTGCTGAAGGAGTACGGCACGCTGCCGCTGGAGGACGTACTGGAACCGGCGATCGGCTACGCGGAGGGCGGCTATCCGGTGCTGCCCAAGTGCGCCGCCATGATCGGCGCGCTGACGGAGCTGTTCCGCGACACCTGGACGGAGTCGGGCCGCACCTACCTGCGCAACGGGGTCGCCCCGCGGGCCGGGGAGCGGGTCACCAACCCGGCGCTGGCGCGCACCTACCGGCGGCTGGTCGCCGAGGCGAAGGCGTCCGGCCGGGACCGCGAGGGACAGATCGACGCGGCGACGGAGGCGTTCTACAGCGGTTTCGTGGCGGAGGCGATCGACAGCTACCTCGCCAAGGCCGAGGAGGCGGACTCCACCGGCCGCCGCAACGGCGGCCTGCTCACCGGCGCGGACCTGGACGCGTGGCGGCCGCACGTGGAGC
Source organism: Streptomyces sp. NPDC088745 (assembly GCF_044751045.1). NCBI lineage: Bacteria > Bacillati > Actinomycetota > Actinomycetes > Kitasatosporales > Streptomycetaceae > Streptomyces > Streptomyces sp. NPDC088745. The sequence continues at coordinate 387,124 of NZ_JBIVLB010000005.1, read as the reverse complement.
GTCCGCTCACCCTCGACCACCGCTCGCTCACCGTGCACAAGGCGGGGCCCTGGTCGCAGGGCCCGGTCTTCCTCCAGCAGCTCGCCCTGCTGGCCGACGCCGATCTCGCCGCGACGGGGCCCGAGAGCGCGGAGTACGTCCACACGGTGGTCGAGGCCGCCAAGCTCGCCTTCGCCGACCGTGAGGCCTGGTACGGCGACCCGGACCACGCGAAGGTGCCGGTCGAGGCCCTGCTGGACCCGGCGTACAGCGCCGCGCGGCGGGCGCTGCTCGGCGCGGAGGCCTCGCGGGAACTGCGCCCGGGGCGGCCCGGCGGGCGCGAGCCGCTGCTGCCGCCGCTGCACGACGAGAGCGTCGCACCGGCGGACCCGGCCTGGCTGGGCGAACTGGAGCAGGGCATCCCGGCGATCATGAAACTGACCGCCGCGACCGGCGACACCTGCTGCGTGAGCGTGACCGACGCGGCGGGCAACATGGTGGTGGCGACGCCCAGCGGCGGCTGGCTGAAGAGTTCCCCGGTGGTGCCGGGGCTGGGTTTCCCGCTGGGCACCCGGGGGCAGATGGCGACCCTCACCCCCGGCCACCCGAACACGGTGGGGCCGGGCAAGCGCCCGCGGACCACGCTCAGCCCGACGATGGTGCTGCGGGACGGCCGGCCGTACCTGGCGTTCGGAACGCCCGGCGGCGACCAGCAGGACCAGTGGACGCTGAGCTTCTTCCTGCACCACACGGAGCACGGGATGGGCCCGCAGGCGGCCATCGAGGCGCGCACCTTCCACACCGACCACGTGCCCACGTCCTTCGCCCCGCGCCGGTTCCGCCCGGGGACCGTGGTCCTGGAAGGCGGCTGGCCGGCGGCGGAGGTCGAGGCGCTGCGGCGGCGGGGGCACCAGGTGGAGCTGGTGGCCGACTACTCGCTCAGCAAGGTGTGCGCCACCGGGCTCACCGGCGACGGGCTGGTGCTCGGCGCGGCCAGTCCGCGCGGCGCGCAAGCCTACGCGGTCGCGGGGTAGCAGAGGAGGAGATGAAATGGTTTCCCCAGGGAAACCACCTGTTCCAGGCGGAAGGTACTGACATGGCGGCTCACCGGAAGAACCACGACGAGGACTTCATCGTGCTGGGCGAGGCCCGGCAGAACAATCTCAAGGGCGTCGACCTGCGCATCCCCAAGGGGAAGCTGACGGTCTTCACCGGAGTCTCCGGGTCGGGGAAGTCCTCGGTGGTCTTCGACACGCTGGCGATCGAGTCGCAGCGGCAGCTCAACGAGACCCTGCCGGCCTTCGTGCGCAACCGGATGCCCAAGTACGAACGGCCGAAGGCGGAGGTGATGGAGAACCTCTCCACGGCGATCGTCGTCGACCAGCGGCCGGTCGGCGGCAACGCCCGCTCCACGGTCGGCACGATGACCGAGATCCTGCCCGCGCTGCGGGTGCTGTTCTCCCGCGCGGGCACGCCCAGCGCGGGCCCCTCGCACATGTACTCGCCCAACGACCCGCGCGGCATGTGCGAGGAGTGCCAGGGCCTCGGCACGACCGTCCGCCTGGAACTGGACAAGCTGCTCGACGAGGACAAGAGCCTCAACGAGGGCGCCATCCGCTTCCCGTCGTTCGCGGTCGGCACCTTCCAGTGGCAGCTCTACGGCGAGTCCGGGCTCTTCGACCCCGACAAGCCGGTGCGCGACTTCTCCGCGAAGGACCGCGAGCTGCTGCTGCACGGAAAGGGGTTCACGGTCGACCGGGCGGGCCGCAACGGGGTCTACAAGAACGAGTACGAGGGCATCGTCGAGCGTTTCACCCGCCGGTACATCACCCCCGGCCTCGACAACGCGAAGAGCAAGGAGCGCGCGGAGATCGAGCGGGTGGTCACCCAGGGCCCCTGCGAGGTCTGCCACGGCGGACGGCTGAACGCGGCCGCCCTCGCCTCGCGCATCGACGGCGACAACATCGCGGACTTCTCGGCGATGGAGATCACCGACCTGATCGAGCGGCTCGCCCGGATCGACGCGCCGTCCGTCAAACCGGCCGTGCTGGGCGCGCGGGCCGCGCTGGAGCGCGTCCAGTCGGTCGGCCTCGGCTACCTGAGCCTCGGCCGGCAGACCAGGACGCTGTCCGGCGGAGAGGCCCAGCGGCTGAAGATGGTGCGCCACCTGGGCAGCAGCCTGACCGGGCTGACGTACATCTTCGACGAGCCCAGCGTCGGCCTGCACCCGCGGGACGTGCAGCGGCTGAACGACATCCTGCTCGCGCTGCGCGACAAGGGGAACACCGTGCTGGTCGTGGAGCACGACCGGGACGTCATCGCGATCGCCGACCACGTCGTCGACATGGGTCCGGGGGCCGGGCGCGACGGCGGCGAGGTGACGTTCGAGGGCACCCCGGCGGGGCTGCGCCGTTCCGGCACCGTCACCGGCAAGCAACTGCGCAGCGTGACCGGGCTGAAGGAGACGGTCCGCTCCCCCACCGGCGAGCTGACCGTCCGGGCGGCCGATCTGCACAACCTGCGGGACGTCACGGTCGCCTTTCCCACCGGGGTGCTCACCGCGGTGACCGGCGTGGCCGGTTCCGGCAAGAGCACGCTCGTGTCGAAGGTGTTCATCGCGCAGCACCCGGACGCGGTGGTGATCGACCAGTCGTCGGTGGGCATCTCCTCGCGGTCCAACCCGGCGACGTACACCGACATCATGGACAGCCTGCGCCAGCGGTTCGCGCGTGCCTCGGGCGAGAAGCCGGGGCTGTTCAGCTTCAACTCCGAGGGCGCCTGTCCGGAGTGCGGCGGCAAGGGGGTCATCGAGACCGACCTCGCCTTCATGGACCCGGTGACCACGGTGTGCGAGCGCTGCGACGGGCGCCGGTTCAACGACGAGGCCCTGCGCCACACCGTGCGCGGCCGGACGATCGTCGACGTCCTCGCCATGACCGCCGAGGAGGCGTCGGACTTCTTCGACGACGCGCCCGTACGGCGCAAGCTGGCCCTCCTCACCGAGGTCGGACTCGGCTACCTGACGCTGGGCCAGCCGCTGTCCACGCTCTCCGGCGGCGAGCGGCAGCGGCTCAAGCTGGCGCACCGCCTGAAGGAGACCGGCACCGTCTACGTCTTCGACGAGCCGACCACCGGGCTGCACATGCGCGACACGCGCCGGCTGCTGGGCCTGTTCGACCGGCTCGTGGACGGCGGCAACACGGTGCTGGTGATCGAGCACGACCTGGACGTCGTCAAGCACGCCGACTGGGTGGTGGATCTCGGCCCGGAGGCGGGCAGCCAGGGCGGCCGGGTGGTGTTCGAGGGCACGCCCGCCGAACTGGCCGGGGCGAAGGACTCGCACACGGGCCGCAGCCTCGCGGCCGACCTGCGGGCCGCCGGCGGGCGGAGCCGGTCCTGAGCCGTCGGCCCCGGGACCGCGCGGTCCCGGGGCCGTGTCGTCCGGGGACGGGCCGCGAACGGGACGTCGCGCCGGGAGGGCGACGGACATCGGAAGGACGACCGGAAGGAGTCGCACGCATGCCCCTGATCCACGTCACCCTGCTGGAGGGCCGGTCCCCGCAGGAGGTGGCCGCGCTCGGCGAAGCGCTCACCGCCGCCGCGCAGGAGGCGCTCGGCACCCCGGCGGAGGCCGTCCGGGTGATCGTGGAGGAGACGCCCGCACACCACTGGTTCGTGGGCGGCCGGTCCGTGGCCGAGCGGCGCGCCTCCTCCTCGTGACGCCCCCGGGGCGCGCCTCCTCCTCGTGACGCTCCCCGGGGCGGGCCGGGCGCCGGCTCAGCGGACGGCGGCTCCGCGCGCGCCGCGGTCGGCGCGCGCGAAGCGCTCCCGGACCTGCTCGACGCGCTCCGGGGACCAGGACGCCAGGTCGTCGCGGGTGAGGCGGCCGCTGCGGGTGATCAGGTGGGCGTTGAACGCCTCCGGTTCGAGGTCCGCGTACTGCTCCAGTTCCTCGAACCACTCCTGGCTCGTCCGCGCGGTGCGCTGCATGGCCTCGACCTCCGGCAGGCGCGCGGCCTGGTAGGCGGCGAGCGCCTCGGGGACCGACCCGTGGCCGTCCAGCGCCAGGGCGAGCGCCAGGCCGTCCTCCATGGCCAGCCGGGTGCCCGAGCCGACGGAGAAGTGGGTGGTGTGCGCGCTGTCGCCGAGGAGAGCGACCCGGCCGTGGCTCCAGCGCCGGTTGCGCACGGAGACGAAGCGGCCCCAGCGCGAGCGGTTGGTGCGCAGCCCGTGCCCCTCCAGGACGTCGGCGAAGAGACCGGCGAGCCGGTCCGTGTCGCTCCTGCCGGAGGCGTCCGGCACGCCCGTGTCGACGCCTTCGGTGAACCCGGCGGCCTCCCACACCCGGTCGTCGACCTCGGCGATGAAGGTGCTGAGGCCGGGGGCGTAGGGGTAGGCGTGGGCGTGCAGCGTGCCGTGCTCCGTCTCGGCGACGGCGAAGGTCAGGGCGGTGAAGGAGCGTTCGGTGCCGAGCCACAGGTAGCGGGAGCCGCGTCGGGTGGTCTCGGTGCCGAACTCCTCCCGGCGGGCCTCACGGGTCGCGGAGTTGACGCCGTCGGCCGCCACCACCAGGTCGTACGTCCGGGCCAGGACGTCCGCCTCGGGGGCGCGGCTGCCGTGGCGGACGGTGACGCCGAGGCCGGCGCAGCGGTCGCGCAGCATGGCCAGCAGGGCGCGGCGGCCGATCGCCGAGAAGCGGTAGCCGCCGTTGCGGGAGGTGCGGCCCCGGTGGTGGACGTCGATCCTCGACCAGTGGGCGCACTCGGCGCCCAGCGCGGCGAACAGCTCGGGGTCGGCTGCCTCGATGCCGCCGAGCGCACCCTCCGAGAAGACGACGCCGAAGCCGAAGGTCTCGTCGGGGGCGTTCACCTCCCAGACGTCGATCTCGCTCCGCGGCCGCAGTCGTTTGACGAGTGCGGCCGTGTAGAGGCCGCCGGGTCCGGCTCCGATGATCGCGATTCGCATGACACCTCACGGGTAGTCGGTCGGGTGGCGCGATGGTGCGCGGCGGGCCTCAAGTCGCCCCCGCGACGGGCTACTTGTTGCCCGTCGGGCCGAAGTCATGAGCCGTGCCGGGACGCAATGCCCCGGGCGGGCCGCCGCCGCGCGGCCGGACCGGAAGGGAGCACGCCGATGAGGCCGACGACGGGAGCGGACGCGCTGGAGCGGCTGTACGGGGCCGACGTGCCGCCCTTCGCGCTGCTCCGCAGGCAACGTCCCGGTCTGCGCGAACCGGCCCCGGTGGAGCTGCTGTTCGGGGAGATGGAGACGGTGCGGTCACTGGCGGAAGCGGCTGTGCCCGACGGTGGAGCGCCGGGGCCGGGGCTGCTGGCCCTGCTGCCCTTCCGGCAGCTGGCCGAGCACGGCCTGCCGTGCCACGACGACGGTACGCCGCTGCGGCTGCTGCGGGTGCGCGAGCACCACGTCCTGTCCGAGGACGCCTTCACCGGCGGGCTCCCCGCCGCGCCGCCGCCGGTGGAGTGGCGGGACGCCGGGTTCACGACGAGCGACGCCCAGTACGAGGAGCTGGTGCGGGAGTTCGTCGCGTCGGACGCGGCCCGGGGCGGGCTGAACGTCCTGCTGCGCCGGGACTGGTCCGCGCGGCTGCCGGAGTTCCGGCCCGCGGTGGCCGTGGAGCTGTTCCGCCGGCTGCTGGCCGCGGAGTCGGGCGCGTACTGGACCTTCGTCGTGCACACCGGGGGCCCGCGGCCGGTCACCCTGGTGGGCGCGACGCCGCAGGGGCATGTGGGCGTCGAGGGCGGCCGGGTGGTGATGAATCCGCTGTGCGGCACATACCGGCGTCCGCCGGAGGGGTCGCGCCCCGAGGACCTGCTCGCCTTCCTCGCCGACCCGAAGGAGACGGAGGAGCTGGCGACCACGGTGGACGCGGAGCTGGCGGTGCTGTGCCGGCTGGCCGGGCCCGGGGTGCGGGTGGAGGGGCCCTTCCTGCGCGAGATGGCGCATCTGCTGCACACCCAGTGCCGGATCAGCGGGCCCGCGGCGGCCGGGGCGCGGGAGACCCTCGACCGGGCCCTGTTCGCGTCGACGGTGGTGGGCAGCCCGTTCGCGGAGGCGTGCGCGGCCGTCCACGGCCGCGAGACCACCGGACGCGGCTACTACGGCGGCCTCCTCGCGCTGATCGGCCGCGACGGGGCGGGCGCGGAGGAGCTGGACTCCGCGGCGGTGATCCGGACCCTGGTGGTGGACCACCGGGGCGGGGCACGCCTGTCGGTGGGGGCGACCGTGGGCGGCCGGTCGTCGCCGGAGGGCGAGGCGGCCGAGACACGGACCAAGGCCCGGGCCGTGCTGACCGCCCTCACGGAGCGACCGCGGTCCGCGGACCCGGCGCGCACCCCGCCCGCCCCCGCCCCGCCGGACCCCGACGACCTCGACGAGGCCGTGCGGGAGGCCCTGGCCGGGCGGCACGCGGCGCTGTCGCCGTTCTGGACCCGGGGCGCCGCCGCCCCGCCCACGGGCGGCCCGGCGGTGCTGGTGCTCGATCCCGGCGGCGCCGCCGGCACCGAACTGGCCGCGCTGCTGCACCTGGTGACGGCGGTGCACGGCCGCGCCGAGGTGGTCCGGCACGACGACCCCGGCGCGGCCGGCGCCCTGGTCCGGCATCCGGGGCCCGTGCTGGTGGCGTCGGGTCCCGGCCGCCCCGACGATCCCGGCTGCGGGCGCATGGCGGCGCTGCGCCGGACGGCCGCGCTCCTGGTCCGGGGCCGGCCGCCGGGCGGCCCTCCGGTGGCCGGGGTGGGGCTCGGCTTCCAGTTGCTGGCGCTGGCCGCCCTGCCGGACGCCCGGGTCGTGGCCAGGTCCGGCGGTGCCGGGCTGGCGCGGCAGGTGGACTTCTTCGGACGGCCGGTCACCGCCGCCTTCCGCAACACCTGCCGGATCGTCTGCGGCCGGGACCGGCACGAGCTGGTCACGCTGGACGAGCCGGGCGTGCGGGGGGTGCAGTTCCGGCCGGAGTCGGTGCTGACCACCGACGGGGCCGGGGTGCTGCGCCGACTGCTCGGCTGACTCCCCCGGCCCCGCCGGTACGGGCTCAGGCCGCCTCGGCCGCCGCCCCGAGTTCCAGCAGGGTGCGGGCCGCGGACTCCAGCGCGAAGGTCATCGAGCCGCCGTTGGGCTCGAACCCGGCGTGGTCACCGGCGAAGTGGATCCGCCCCTCGGGCCTGCGGATCACCGGCATCAGGGCGCTGTGCCCGCGCTCGGGCAGGATGTACGCGCCCTCGGCGTAGGGGCGCTGGTCCCAGCAGACGGAGGTGCCGGTCTCGAAGTGGTCGCGGGCGCCCGGCAGCATCCGCTCGACCTCGGTGAGGACGAAGTCCAGGCGCTCCTCCTCGGTCATGGCCGCCACCGCCCGGGCCCGCCACCCCGTCATCAGGCACTCCAGTATCTTGCGCGGGCCCGGCAGTTGGGGGGTGGCGTCGCGTATCCAGCGGATGGGCAGGTCGGTGGAGAAGCTGGCGTTGTGCTGCGGCCAGAACTGGCGGCGCATCTGGAGATAGACACGGACGATCGAGGCGTACTTCACCCGGCGCATCACGTCGTGCTTGGCGTCGGAGAGGCCCGCGTCGGTGAAGTCGATGTGCCGGATCGTGCTGAACGGGACGGTGACGACGACGCGTTCGGCCTCCAGGGTCCGCATGCGGCCGTGGTCGAGGACGGTGACCCGGGCCCGCTCCGTGTCCTGTTCGACGCGGACCACCGGACGGCGGTAGTGGATACGGCTCTTGAGCCGCTCGGCGAAGGCCTGCGGGAAGCGGTCGGTGCCGTCCTTCACCTTGGCCCAGCGGGGGTCGGCGTGGCCCAGGGAGTGCGGGCTCGCCTCGTGGCGCAGCCAGGACAGGGCGGACGCCGTCTTCAGGTCGCCGCCGCGCATTTCCAGGAAGAGCGGTTCCATGAGGTCGATGGCGGCCTGGGAGGCGCCCCGGTCGGTGAGGACCTGGTGCACGGAACGGTGGTCGTAGGGGGCGAGGCGTTCGGTGACCGCCCAGTCGGGGGCGCTCAGATCGGGCTGGAGGCTGTCGGCGACGGCGGTGACGTACCGCTCGATCATGCCGTTGACGCCGAGGTCCTTCTCGTGCGGGTGCAGGTCCAGTCCGGCTGCGGCGACCTCGTCCGCCTCCGGGGTGAAGAAGCGGCCCCGGGCGAAGTAGGAGAACGTGGTGCCGAAGAGGTCGGCGGTGGCCGTCTCGACACCGAGTTCGCGCAGGTAGTGCATGGCGTAGTGGCAGTGCGGGGTGAGGGTCATCGCGCCGGCCTCGGCGTGCAGGCCGTCGGCGAACGGCGTCCTCAGGGTGTACGCGCGTCCGCCGGGCCGGTCGGTCGCCTCCAGGACCGTCACCTCGCAGTCACGGGCGGCGAGTTCGTGGGCGACGGCCAGGCCGGCGAGTCCGGCGCCGATGACGATGACGGACCGCGGGGGGCGCAGCCCCGGCAGCCCACTGTCGAAGGCACGGCGTACTTCGGTCTGGGTGGCTTCCCGCATGGAGTGCTCCGTTTCCGTGGTTCGGTGACTCGACGGCTCCGCGGCCGGGTCGTTCGACGGCTCGATGGCCGAACACCCGTACCCGTGGCGCTTTTTGCTCGTCTACCACCTGCCGGCGAGGCCATGTACCGGCCATCCCGGCGGAGCTGTCACAGCCCGCCCGGCGGTACGGCCCACCCGCCGCACGGCCCGCCCGCCGCACGGCCCGCGCGGCGGCACGGCGGCGGTGCGCCGCGCGGCGGGCGGCTCCCGATCACGTCCGTCAGGACAGGCGGGGAGCGCCGGGCGGCGTCCTCAGTCGGATGCGAGGAGTTCGGCCAGCCGGAGGGTGTCCTCGACATAGCGGTCGTACGGGAAGCCTGCGGCGAGGAGCGCGGCCCGGAACTCCTCGTCCAGCGGCTTCCCCGTGCTGTGGAAGGCCTCCCGGCCGGCCTGGGTGAGGCGGACCAGCCGCCGCCGCGCGTGCTCGGGGTCGACGGTGATCTGCACCAGACCGCCGGCCTGGAGGGGCCGCAGCGCCCGGCTGATCGCCGGGTCGGACACCGTCAGGGCCTGCGCGAGCCGGTGCTGCGTCGTCGGCTCGATGTCCTCCAGGGTGCCGAGAAGTCGAATCTGGCTGTAGGTCAAGCCGTCGGGGCCATCAGTACGCCGCCGGGCCGCCTCGCCCAACAGCATGACCACGCGGTGCAGCAGGTCTGCGAGTCCGTCGTCCACGGCACCACTGTACCCGACTGTTGTCAGGTTAATATTAACGTGTTAAGACTGAGGCATGAGCAATCTCCCGTACCTCGCACAGTCCGCGTTCCCCCTGGTGTGGCTCGTGGTGCCGGCCGCCGGAGCCTTCGTCCGGGCCCGTCACGCCGCCTCCCGCCGACAGGCGCTGGAGATCTGGCAGCGCTGGTGGGCCGTCGGGGCCTTCGGTTACGGCAGCCTGTGGATGACGGTCGCGTTCCTCGGCGCCCCGGACGTCATGGCCACGGCGATCGGCTTCGACCGGACGCCCTTCATGTTCGAGATCGCCTTCGCCAACCTGGGGCTCGCGGTCATGGGCTTCCGTGCCGCCTCGGCCTCCGCACGCGAGCGCGTCACCGTTGGGCTCGGCGGCGGGATGTTCCTCTGGGGAGCCCTGGCCGGCCACCTCTACCAGTGGTTCGCGCGCGGCGACCACTCCCCCGGCAACACCGGCGGAGTCCTCGTCAACGACCTCCTGATCCCGGCAGTCATGATCATCCTGGCCGTGCGCTCCCGGCGCCTGGAGACGGCCGCCCCCCGCCCGGCCGCGCAAGCGGCCGTCTGAGACCCAGGGAGCACTTCCATGGCGACTCACCTCGGCGGCGCCCGCCGCGACCACGACGAACCCGACACGGTTCCGGCCGGCCGGCTCACCGCGTTCGTGGACGCGGCCGTCGCGATCGCGCTCACCCTGCTGGCGCTGGACCTCCCCGTGCCCGTCGGCGACACCACCGGCGCCATGCTGCGTTCGGTGTCGGAGCACCGCACGGAGTACCTGGCCTTCGTGCTCAGCTTCGTGGTGATCGCCGCCCACTGGCGGGCCCACCACGAGATCTTCCGGTACGTCGGCCCGCTGAGCAGCCGGCTGACCGGCCTCACCCTGGCCTGGCTGTTCATGCAGGTCCTGATGCCGTTCGCGACCCGTCTGATCACGGCCGACGGCGCCTTCCCGCCCCGGTTCAGCCTCTACGCGACCGTGCAGGTCCTGGCGTCCGCGCTGATCGCGCTGATGATCCGGGAGGTCCGGCGCGAACGCCTGTACCTCACCGGTGCCCCGCCCCGGGCGCTCGCCCTGAGCCGGGTGCGCAGCCTCTGCCTGGCCGCCGTGTTCGGGGCGTCCGTCCCCGTCTCGTTCCTGACCACGAGCACCGGTGCGTACCTGTGCTGGCTCACGGCGCCTGTCGTGCTCGCCGTCGCCCAGCGCGTCCAGAACCGGGCGTCCGCCGCCGGCTGATCCGGGGGTGACGCCGGGGGAATGTCGACGTGCACGCCGGGTGCTCCCTGGAGTTCGGAGTGGGATCGCTGTGCCTCACACAGATCGCTGTGCCTCACGCAGGAGGAGGACGCCGCGCGAGCCGTGCCGCCGGCGCTGTCGCCCGGTCCGGGCCGGGGGCCGGGCCGGGCTTCTCGCCCGTGCGGCGGAGGCGGACGGCACTTTCGGACGACGTCCGGGCCCGGGCCGGGCGGCGATGATCGACCTGCGTTCCGACGGAGCACGTCGACCGCCTCTCCTCCCACCCACCCCGGACCGGAGTCCTCCCATGCTGAAGCACACCCTGCGCGCCGCCGCCCTCCTCGCACTGGTCGCCGCGGTGGCCGCCCCCGTCGCCGTGGCGGCCCCCGGCTCCGCCCCGCGGGCCGCGGCCGCCTCCCAGGTACGCATCGACACCGCCACCCCTCCTCCGTCCGGGGCCCGGTTCACCTCCACGCTGAAGGGCGAGGCCCGGCTCGGCTACCAGGCGCCCGGGGAACACGACGTGCGGGTGAGCATCGACGCCCGGTCCTCGTACGGCCCGGGCAGTCAGTCCTTCGACGCCCGGGGCACCTTCCGGCTTTCGCACGAGCAGAACGGGGAGCCCTACTGGGGCGACTTCGCGGTGGACTGCCTGCGGACGGGCGGCCCGACCGCGACGGTCACCGGCCGTCTGGTCCGGACGAACCGCCCCGACCACCCGTGGCTGACGCAGGCCGCACCCGGCTTCCGGCTGGGCCTGAGCTTCCTGGTCCCGAAGGGCGGCAAGGGCGGGTCCCGGGTGGGCGTTTCGGGCAGCTACCCGAAGGACCAGCCCGAGCTGACCCCGTGCATGGCCCCGGCCGCGGACATGCAGGTCGTGAGCGGCGGTTACCGGCTCACGGACCGCCGGCCGGCCGAGCGGGCCGAGCCGTCGCCCGGCGAGTGAGGCCGCGCACGGCTGCCGGCCATCCCGTCCGCCGAGCGGCGAGCCCCTGAGGCGTGGCAGGGGGGTGGTCTTCCAGTGGGGGCTGCGGGGTGTTGGACTCGTCGTCGCCTGGTGGTAACTGGGCCCCGTTTGACTGGTGTTGCAGTGCTGGTTTTCAGCGGGTCGATGACGGGAGGACGCTCGTGCGGCGCAGGCTGGTTTCCTTGGTGGCGGCGGGGGTGACGGTGGTGGGGCTCAGCCTGCCCGCCACCGGAGCCGAGAAGACGCGGGAGGTGGCGCCCGGGGTGGAGCTGACGTCCCTGACGCTCGGTGCGCGGGACGCGGACGACCGGTGGACGGTGCACGTGTACCTGCCGGCCCTGCCGGACGGGCCCCTGGGGTCCGCGGGCACCGCGCTGGGGCCCCGGGGCACCGCCGAGCGGGTGGTGCGGGAGTTGCGGGCCAAGGGGTTCGCGCCGCGGATGGAGGAGGTCGTGACCCCCGCGTTCGCCGACCGGAAGGCGGGGCGGCTGGGGTGGGTGGTGCGGCTGGGCCTGTTCGAGGAGGAGGCGGGGGCCGCGGAGCTGCTGGGGCGGGTGCGGAAGGCGGGGTTCGCCGGGGGCACGCGGTACACCGCCCAGGACGGCACGGACGCGCGGGCTCCGCAGCGGGTGCACGTGCTGCGGGTGGACTTCCGGAAGTTCCGCGGAACGATCGGCACGGAGTTCGGGCCGACGCTGTTCGGGCCGGAGCGGCTGACCGATCTGATGGCCTCCACGGGAGCGCTGGCCGGGGTGAACGGGCAGTGGTTCTACGACTCCGCGCCGGGCGGGCTGTACGTGAAGGACGGCAAGCTGATCGGCTCGGCGACCCGGGGGCGGGCCGGGCTGATGCTGCGCGACGGCGGGCGCTCGGCCGACGTGGACACGTACACCTCACGGGTGACGCTGCGCGCGGGCACGCAGAGCATCGAGGTCGACGGGGTGAACCGGCAGCCCGGTGTGGTGTGGAACTGCGGCGGCGTCGGGGGTGACGTGCCGACGCAGAAGGCGCAGCACGACTTCCGGTGCACGGACGACAGCGAGCTGGTGAAGTTCACGCCGGAGTGGGGCGCCGCGCCGTCCGGGGCAGGGGCGGAGGCCGTGCTCGACGCCCGGGGGAAGGTCGTGGCGGTCAACGCCTCGCGGGGCGCGGCGATCCCGGCCGGCGGGTCGACGGTGCAGGCGACCGGCTCGGGGGCGCAGTGGCTGCGGCGCAACGTGGCGGTCGGCAAGACGGTGGCGTTCGACGAGCAGGTGCAGGACGGGCGGGGCAGGCGGGTGCAGTTGACCCGGGGCACGACGATCCTCCAGGTCGGCCCGGCACTCGTACGGGACGGGCGGGTGGCGGTCAACGCGCAGACCGACGGCATCATCCGCGAGGGCGCCGACCAGACCTTCACGTACAACTGGACGGTGCGCGCCAACCCGCGCTCGATGGTCGGCGTCGACGACCGCGGCCGCCTGCTGCTCGTCGTCGTCGACGGGCGGCAGGCCGGTCGCAGCGAGGGTCTTGGCGTGGCGCGGGCCGCGGAGCTGATGCGGCAGCTCGGGGCGCGGGAGGCGCTGAACCTGGACGGCGGGGGTTCGAGCGTGATGGCGACCGCTCGGGACGGGATCGTCAACCGGCCCTCGGACTCCACCGGGCAGCGGTCGTTGGGCAACGCGCTGCTCGTACGTCCGTGAGGAGCGCGGGGCCCGCGCGGCCCTGAGGGGTGCGGCAGGCGGTGCTCGTACGGGCGGACCTTCGCGGCGGGGCGTGTGCGGTACGTACCGCGCCGCCTGCCGCGAGGGCCCGCCGCGCGCGGGGGCCGGGGCGGGTCAGGCGGTGCGGTGGAGGTGCGCCGCGAGGTGGTGCTGGAGGGGGTGGCCGACGGCGGCGAGGTCGTGGGTGAAGGTCAGGGTGCCGGCCTCGGTGCGGGTGTAGCGGCGGCGGGTGGCCTTGACCTCCTTCGCGGTGGGGGTGACGGCGACCTGCTCGGTGACGAGTTCGACGGCGTCGGCCGTCGCCCGGCCCACGGAGATCTCGGCGATGCCGGTGGGCTGGGTGATGAGGGCCTCGATCCGCCCGTCGGGCTGGAGGCGCCACCAGCCGCTCTCGCGGGCGGACGGGCGCAGGGGTGTGCCGTCGGCGTCGATCAGCCAGGCGCGGGCCTCGTAGTGCAGGAAGGGGCGGCCGTCGTGGGTGAGGGTGACTTCCTGCGCGTAGGCGAAGTCGCTCTCCAGGCTGGGGTACGAGCCCGTGCCGCGGCCCTGCCAGGTGCCGAGCAGGTCCACGACCGGGGCCAGGAGGGGGTGCGGGGCGGGGCTCGCCCCGGGGCGGTCCGCGTCGGGGAAGGGGAAGGGCGGGCGGGAGGGGCCGGTGGTCATGGGCGGGGGCTCCTGGAGGGTGGGGCGACGGGTGTGCGGGGGAAGCCTAGGGTGCTTCCGGGGCGTCCGGGCCGGAGATCGTCCGGCCTGACGGCGCCGGGCGGGCCGGCGCGCGGGCGACGGCTCCCCCGCCGGGCTCGCGGGGCGGTTGCCGTCGCCCCCGGGGGCCCTCCCTGCGCCGAAAGGTGCGGGGTGCGGGTCAGCCGATGCCGGCGAGGCCGCGGGCGTTCCGGCGGGCGCGGCCCCGGGAGACGCGCAGGGGGTCGAAGTCGTGGCGCCGGGGCGGGAGTTGGTCCGGGCGGCCCAGGGTCGTACCGGCGCAGACTTCCGACAGGAGGGGGCGGCCGAGGATGCGGCCGGCGGCGGAGATGCCGCTGAGGGCGGTGCCGAGGATCCCCGCGCCGAAGCTGGAGTTGGCGCCGACCGCGTAGAGGCCGTGGACGCCGGTGCGGATGCTGGGGCGGCGCCCGTGCCCGCCCCAGTCGTCGAAGCCGTACGGGGTGCCCGAACCGTTCTGGATGTAGCGGTGGTTGGTGTGCGCGGTGGCGGTTTCCAGGTGGGTGAGGTGGGGGCGCACGGGACCGAGGACGGTCTCGGCGATGTCGACGAGGTTCTCCCGCAGGCGGTTCTTGACGGCCTCGTAGGCGGGGTCCCGGCGGTAGCGTCCCGGGGGGCCGTCGAGGGGCGGCATCAGGGTCATGACCTGGAAGTTGCTGTGGCCGGGCGGGCAGACCGCGCGGCTGTCGGGGTCCTTGAGGGAGCCGAAGGAGAGGAAGGCGAAGGCCGGGTCGGAGCCGTCGCCTCCGAGGGCGCGCGCGTAGGCCGACTCGATGTCCCTGCTCCCCCACCACCAGATGTTGGTGTTCGGCAGGTCGAGCGGGCGGTCCATGGCGACGTACGCGGTGGCCACGGCGGCCCGCATGGTGGCGCGGCGGGTGCGGTCCAGGACGGCGGCGGAGAAGCCGCGGCCCCGGCAGAGGTCGAGGACGGTGCGGCGGTAGTCGACGTTGGAGACGACGAGGGGGACGTGAATCGTTTCGCCGGTGGTGAGGCGCACGCCTTCGGTCCGGCGGTCGTCGGTGACGAGGACGCGTTCCACGGCGCAGCGGGTGCGCACCTCGCCGCCGTGTGCCTCGATGACCTCGACCAGGCCCGCGATCATGGTCTGGCCGGAGCCCACGGGGGCGTACGCGCCGCGCAGGTAGTGGTCGAGCATGGTGGCGTGGGTGGCGGCGAGGGTGGTGGAGGGCGGGGTCCCGTAGTTGCCCGACTGGGCGGCGACCAGGGTGCGGGCGGTGGGGCTGAGCGCGCAGGCGTCGTACAGCTCGGCGAGGGTGCGGCCGCCCCAGGTGAGCAGGGCGCGGGTCAGGGGGGCGCGGGCGGCGCCGGGCCGGGTGGTCATGCCGGAGCGGAGGTCGGCGGCGACGTCGCGCAGGGTGTGGACGCAGCGGGTGAGGTTGCGGCGTTCGGCGGGGAGGGCGGCGCAGAGCCTCTTGAGGTACTTGTTCCAGCCGGCCGGGACGTCGAGGGTCGTGCCGGGCAGGACGATCCGGTCGAAGCCGTTCGGGTCCAGCGGGCGGAAGGGGACGCGGTCGGCGTCGAGGCCGAGCCCGGAGAGGATCGCGGGGAGGAGGCCGCCGGGGCCGCAGTCGCCGACGTAGTGCATGCCGACGTCGAACTCGTAGGCGCGGCGGCGGCGGAAGACCTGGGCGTTGCCGCCGGTGACGTCGTGCTGTTCCGCGAGCAGGACGCGCAGGCCGGAGACCGCGAGGTAGGCGGCGCAGACGAGCCCGCCGACGCCGCCGCCGATGACGACGGCGTCGTACGGGCGGGTGCCGGGGGCCGGGGCGGCGCGGCGGGGCGCCGTGGGGCGGAGCCTCGGCGGGGTGTCGCGGCGGGGGGCGGCGCGGGGCGGTGCCGATGGCGTGGGAGCGCGGAGAGCGCCGCGTGAACCGCGTGTCCGGCGGGGCGTGTTCGGGACCGAAGGGGCCGGTGCGGGACGCAGGGCGCGCAGGACCGCGGTGGCGAAGGCGGACGGGCGCAGTCCCCGGGGCAGCACCGCGAGGGTGTCGTAGGTGCGCAGGGCGCGCAGGGCGGCGGCGATCGGGGCGTGGACGGTGGGGGCGTAGGCGCGGAGGCCGCGGGGGGCCGCCGTCACCGGGTCGTACGGGAGGGGGGTGCGGGCGGGCGGGCGTCCGGCGGGGTGCCGGGACTTCTGGGAACGCTGTGCCACGGTGGGCCTCCGGGGGAAGTAGGGGGCGCGGGGTGACGCGGGGGGCGGTGGTGGTGTGGGGGTACGGGCGGCCCGTGCCCGGAGTCAGGGGGCGGCGGAGGAGGCCTTTCGCCCTCGCCCGGTGGCGGCCGCGCCGGTGGCGCGGTCGGTGGCCGCCGGGCGGGAGGGGCGGGGGCCGCCGGCCGGGCCGGGGGGTGGACCGACGGCCGGCGGATCGCGTGGACCTTCGACCGGCGGAGCAGGTGGACCGTCGACCGGGTGGTCATGGGCGCTGAGCCCCGCGGGGGCGGGCCGGATCGGTGCCGCGGGGCGGGCCGGGTCGGCGCCGAAGGGCGGGCCGGATGGGTGCCGGGAGGTCGGGCCGGGGTGGCCGCCAGGGGTGAGGGCAGCGCGTACCGGGGTGTTCGCGGACGGGAAGCGGCAGGTCAGAGGGTGAGTCCGCCGTGGGCTTCGAGGACCGTGCCGGTGAGGTAGGAGGACTGGTCGGAGACGAGGAAGGCGGTCAGGGCGGCCACTTCGGCGGCCGTGCCGAAGCGGCGGAGGGCGATGGCGGACAGGAGACGGTCGCGGGCGGTGGCCGGCAGGGCGTCGGTCATGTCCGTGTCGATGAGGCCGGGGGCGACCACGTTGGCGCGGATGCCGTGCGGGCCGACCTCCTTGGCGAGGGCCTTCGTGAAGCCGATGACGCCGGCTTTGGCGGCGCTGTAGTTGGTCTGGCCCGCGTTGCCGTGCACGCCCACGACGGAGGAGAGGGCGACGATACGGCCGGTGCGGCGCTTGAGCATGGGGAAGACGGCGGCGCGGCAGGTGTGGAAGACGCCGTCCAGGTTGGTGTCCATGACCTGGTGCCAGTCGTCGTCGGACATGAGCGCGAGCGGGCGGTCGCGGGTGATGCCCGCGTTGGCGACGACGGCGAGGACGGGGCCGAGTTCGTCCTCGGTGCGGGACACCCAGGACGCGGCCTGTGCGGGGTCGGAGACGTCGGCGCGGACCGCGAGACAGCGGACGCCGAGTCCGGCGGCCTCCTTCTCCACCGACCGGGCGGCTTCCTCGTCGGAGCGGTAGCAGAAGCCGACGTCCCAGCCGTCCTGGGCCAGGCGGCGGACGATCGCCGCGCCGATTCCCCGGGAACCGCCGCTGACCAGCGCGATCCTGGGGGCGAGGGGGGAGGGTCGGGTCATGTCAGCGTGCCCTTTCCAGCCGCAGGACGGTGGCGGCGGCCAGTCCGTGTCCGTCGGTGGAGGCGATGACCGCGTGGCCGCCCGGGGCCTGTGCCGCGGCGGCCAGGACCGCGGCGAGCTGGAGGGCGGAGGCGGCGGCTCCGGTGTCGCCGACGAGCGGGCCGACGGCGGGCAGGCGGTCGCGGGCCTGCCGGGGGAAGAGGGCGTCCAGGGCCTCGTCCTCGGCGGTGTCCAGCCCCGATCCGGTGGCCGACCAGACGTCGGACGCGGCGACACGGGCCCGGCCCAGGGCGGCGGAGACCGTGGCCCTGACGGTGTCGGCCGGGTCGGTCCCGGACGGGGCGTGACGGGTGTGCACGGCGAGGACGGTGGCCAACGGGGGCGTACGGGCGGGGAGTTCGGACGGGGTGAGGCGCAGGACGGCCGCGCCTTCGCCCAGCAGGGCCGGTGCGCCGTCCCGGCTGCGGGCCTGGAGCCAGGTGCGGGCGTGCGAGTACTCCTCGGCGGCCCCGCACAGAACGGTGCGGGCGCGTCCGGCCCGCAGCAGGCGGCGGGCGTAGAGGAGGCCGAGGAGGGCGGCGGCGCGGCCACCCGCCAGGGTGGTGTTGGGGCCCTGGATGCGGTGGCGGATGGCGCACTGGGCGGCGGCGCAGTTCATGACGCTGTTGGGGATGACGCCGGGCTCGACGTCGTAGGGGCGCTCCCCGGTGAGGGAGGAGCGGGTGAAGTCGGTCATGGACTGGACACTGCCCGTGGTGGTGCCGAGAACGAGGGCGGTGTCGGGTCCGGGGCAGGCGGCGCGGGCGTCGCCGCGGCCGTCCGGGGCACCGCCCGCCGTGCGGTCGCCGAGGACGGCGCCGACGGCGGTGACGGCGAGGGCGGTGACCCGGTTCATGTCCCGGGTGCCCTTCTTGCCGAGGACGGCGCGGGGGTCGAA
The DNA here is from genome assembly GCF_044751045.1 of Streptomyces sp. NPDC088745. NCBI lineage: Bacteria > Bacillati > Actinomycetota > Actinomycetes > Kitasatosporales > Streptomycetaceae > Streptomyces > Streptomyces sp. NPDC088745. The sequence continues at coordinate 368,998 of NZ_JBIVLB010000005.1, read as the reverse complement.
GTCCGGTACCAGGCAGCCGGGTTGACCCTCCGCGCCGGGTACGGGAGCGGCGGTGGGGCGGCGGTCGCGCACGCCTGCCGAGAAGTCGGCGGCGGTGTGCCCGTACGGGGAGAGCGCCGACCAGGCGGTGATGTTCACGGGGTCCTTCCTTCGTACCGGCCGAGCACCACGGACGCGTTGTTGCCGCCGAAGGCGAGGCCGTTGTTCTGGACGACGCGCAGGTCGGCGGCGACGGCGTGGTTGGGAACGCAGTCGACGGCGCACGCGGGGTCGGTGGTGCGGTGGTTGATGGTCGGCGGGATGAAGCCGTGGGTGATCGCGAGGGAGCAGGCGATCGCGCCGAGCGCGGAGGCCGCGCCCATGGTGTGGCCGAGCATGGACTTCAGGGAGACCGTGCGGGGCGGGGTGCTTCCGTAGACCTGGCGGATGGCGCGGCTCTCGGTGACGTCGTTGGCCTTGGTGCCGGTGCCGTGGGCGGAGATCAGGTCGACCTCGGCGGGCTTCACCCCGGCGTCGTCCAGGGCGAGCCGGAGACAGCGGGCGACGCTGTCCTCCTGCGGGGCGACGGGGTGGTACGCGTCGCAGTTGAGCCCGTATCCGAGGATCTCGGCGTAGACGCGGGCGCCCCGGGCGAGTGCGGAGTCGAGGCTTTCCAGCAGGAGCATCCCGGCGCCCTCGCCGGTGAGGATGCCCCGGCGGTCGGTGTCGAAGGGGCGGCAGCAGTCGGGGGCGATGGTGCCGAGCCGGTAGAACGCGGTGAAGGTCTTGCGGCAGAAGGCGTCCGCGCCCCCGCACAGGGCGACGTCGGCGTCGCCGTGGCGGATGGCGTCGAGACCGTTGCCCAGGGAGTAGTTGCCGGCGGAGCAGGCCGTTCCGATGGTGAGGACCTCGGCGTCGGACAGGTTCAGTTCGCGGGCGGCGGCGATGCCCAGGAGGGGGGCGGGGACGCGGCGGGCGACCTGCGGGGCGACCGCGGGGAGGCCGCCGCGCAGGTGGGCCTCGGTGATGCGGTCCAGGTCGTACGACTCGCCGTCGGTGGTGCCCACGGAGATCTGGACGCGTACGGAGGCGAGGTCGGCGTCGGTCAGACCCGCGTCCTCGACGGCCAGGCGGGCCGCCGCGGCGGCGAACTGGGCGGCGCGGCCGTGGTGGGCGGGGTCCAGGCGGTGGAGGAGGGGGGCGGGGTCGAAGTCCTGGACCTGGCAGGCGTTGGCGTGGGCGAAGCCGGTGGTGTCGAAGGCGGTGATGGGGGTGACGCCGGAGCGGCCCTGGCGGAGGCCGGTGGTGAAGGGGGCCGTGCCGGTGCCGATGCTGGAGAGGGGGCCGAGGCCGGTGATCACCACGCGGGGGGCCGGGGCGGGGTGCGGGAGGACGGGGCGATGGAGGGGGGCCGGAGCCGGGGCGGGCCCGGAGCGGGCGGGGCCGCTCCCCTCGCCCGCCCTTCCCCGGGCTCTCGGCTCCGTTCGAGCGGGGGACGCCCCACTCGCCCCCGGAGGACGGCCCCGCCGCCCGAGGGGGGCGCGGTCCTCGACGGGGGCGGGGGGCCCGGGGGGAGACGCCGGGGAGGCCGGTCCGGGGTGGTGGGGGGGCACGGGGGCGGTCACCAGCCCTTCGTCTCGGAGAGGACCTCGCGGATTCCCGCCAGGTGGGCCATGCGCGGCATCTCGCTCTGGTCGATGGTGACCTTGAACTCCTTCTCCAGCGCGGCCAGTACACCGATCAGCGCGAGGGAGTCCGCGCCGTGCTCCTCGACGAAGCGGTCGGTCTCGGCGAGCTCCTCGGGCTCCAGCTCCAGGCGGTCGCAGACGATCTCGGTGATGCGGGCCTGGCGGATGTCGACGGTCGGCATGGTGGTTCTCTTCTCGTACAGGGGCGGGCGGCGGGTCAGGGGAGGGCGGCGGCCAGCCGTCGGGTGGATTTCCAGGCGGCCAGGCCGACCTCGTCGCGTACGGCCGCGCAGCCTTCCAGGACGCGGTCCAGGTCGGCGGCGGTCAGCTCGCAGTGGACGGAGAGGCGTTGCACGCAGCGCCGGTTGGGCACGGACGGCGGCACGAAGGCCGCGCCGAACACGCCCCGCGCGTCCAGGGCCTGCTGGAGGACGCGTACGCCGTGCTCGGTGCCCGGCTGGAGCGGGATGATCTGACTCTCGCTGGGGGTGACGTTGTAGCCCAGCTCGGTGAGGCCCTCGCGCAGCACCCGCGCGTTGTGGTCCAGGCGCTCCCGCCGGTCGTCGGCCTCGCGCAGCACCCGCAGGGCGGCCGCGAGGCCCGCGACGTCGTGGGGCAGGAGCGTCGAGGAGAACACCGCGCCGAGGGAGTGGTACGGGAGGTAGCCCGCGACCTCCTCGGGGCAGGCGATCAGTCCGGCCCGGCCGGCGAAGGCCTTCGCGAGGCTCGCCGTGCGGTAGGCGATCCGGTCCGTGAGCCCGAGCGCGGGGACCAGGCCCGTGCCCTGGCGGCCGATGACGCCCAGGGTGTGGGACTCGTCGGCGACGAGTTCGCAGCCGGTGCGGGCGGCGAGGGCGGTCAGGTCCCGCAGGGGGCAGAGGTCGCCGGTGACGCTGTAGAGGGTGTCGAAGGCGATGAGTCCGGGCCCGTACTGGCGGATGAGGCGTTCGAGGTTCTCGGTGTCGTTGTGGAGGAAGGGACGGGCGACCGCCGTGGCGGCGGAGATTCCCTCCCAGAGGGAGGCATGGGCGAGTTCGTCCACGTAGACCGGCGCGCCGGGCGGGCAAATGGCCTGGATGAGGCCGACGTTGGCGGCCCAGCCGGACTGGCAGAGCATCACGGCGGGGGCGTCCAGCCAGTCGGCGAGGTCCGCTTCCAGGTGGCGCAGCGGATCGGTGTCGCCGGTGAACGCGCCCGACATCAGCGCTCCGTTGCCGTACGCGCGGAGGCTGGCGATCTGGGCCTCGACGACGACGGGGTGGCCGCCGAGCGCGAGGTAGTCGTTGGACAGGAGCGCGAGGTCGGCGCGGCCGGGTGTCGCGCGCCCCCGGTAGAGGGGGCCGCCCCAGCTCGCCTGGCGGATTCCCCATGCCTGCAACCGGTCCTGGAGGAAGGACAGTTCGCCGGACATCACACCTCGCTCGGTCGGCAGGAACCCCGGCCGGAGAACCGGCCGGGAAGTCTGAACTGACAAGACCGGCAAGACCTTAGGGGCGAATCGGACGACCCTCGCACCACGGAATCCGTAGGACATACGTCCACGCCTCCAAGGAGGGGCGGGTTTGCGCAGCTCAGGCGCTTCCCCGCCGACCCGGCGCACACCGGCGGGTGAACTCACACTTCACTCCCCTGGATGCGCCTGCGCGCCCCTTTGGGCGCCCCTTCGGTCATTCGTCCAATCTCCGGCGCACCTGCCATGTGCTTTCCACCCAAAACCTTGCAGGTGCGCGAGAAATTCGCCTATCTTGCCGCACATGCAGTCCTACACAATCGGACAGGCGGCCCGTCTGCTCGGCGTCAGCCCGGACACCGCCCGCCGCTGGGCCGACGCGGGGCGGGTCGAGACCCACCGCGACGAGAGCGGCCGGCGCGTCATCGACGGCCGTGCGCTGGCGGCGTTCTCCGTCGAGGTCGGCCAGAGCGCCCCCGGCGAGGAGGACGCCTCCTACACCTCCGCCCGCAACGCGTTTCCCGGCATCGTCACCGCGGTGAAGCTGGGCGACGTGGCGGCGCAGGTGGAGATCCAGGCCGGGCCGCACCGACTCGTCTCGCTCCTGACCCGGGAGGCCGTCGAGGAACTGGGGCTGGAGGTCGGCATGCAGGCCACCGCCCGCGTGAAGTCCACCAGCGTGCACATCGACCGCGCGTGACCCCCGACCCCTTGCCCGTGACTTCTCCCACCGCAGCCCAGGAGCCCGCATGAAGACCGCACCGGCCGGCCGCCGCACCCTGGCGGCCCTGTTCACCGCCGCCCTGCTCGTCCCCCTCGCCGCCTGCGGGGGCGGTGACGGCACACCGGACGGCGGTACGAAGACGGGCGGGACGGCCTCCGGGGCCGCGGCTTCCGGGGGGAAGCTGACGGTCCTGGCCGCCGCCTCGCTCACGGACGTCTTCCGGACGGCGGGCGCCGCGTACGAGAAGGCGCACCCCGGCACGAAGGTCAAATTCTCCTTCGCCGGCTCGCAGGCGCTGGCCGCGCAGGTCAAGCAGGGCTCCCCCGCCGACGCCCTGGTCACCGCCGACACCAGGACCATGGACGGCCTGACGTCCGAAACCGGCCAACCGACCGTCATCGCCAGGAACCGCCTGGTCATCGCCACCGGCAAGGGCAATCCGAAGAAGGTCGGCGCGCTGAAGGACCTCGCGGACAGCAAGCTCAAGGTCGTCCTCGCGGCACCCGCGGTGCCGGTCGGCCGGTACAGCCAGAAGGTCCTCGACGCGCAGAGGATCACCGTGCGGCCGGTCTCGCAGGAGGCCGACGTGCGTTCGGTGCTCAGCAAGGTGGAACTCGGCGAGGCCGACGCGGGCATCGTGTACCGGACGGACGCCTCCGGCGCCGCGGGCAAGGTCGACGCGGTGGAGATCCCGGACGCGCAGAACGCGGTCGCCGCCTATCCGGCGGCCACGCTCAAGGCGTCCAGGAACGCGGCGGGCGCGGAGCGGTTCGTGGCGTGGCTGTCGTCGCCGGAGGCCCAGAAGATCCTCCAGGACGCGGGCTTCCAGAAGCCGTAGCGGGCGGTCCGCCCGCCGGTGGCGGTTCACGTGCCGCGGGCGGACCGGCCACGTACCGCAGAAGCCCCATGAACCACTCCCCCACCCGCACGGACGACGACCGCCGAACCCAGGAACAGCCGATGAAACGCCTCCGTCCCCGCCGTCGCAGTGCTCCCGCCGCCCTGGCCGTGCCGGCGGCGCTGGCGGTGGCGTTCCTGCTGCTGCCGCTGGTGGGCATCCTCACCCGTACGTCGTGGGGCGAGATCGCGGGGCACCTGACCGCTCCCGAGGTCGTCGAGGCGCTCCGGCTGTCGCTGTACGTCTCCTTCTGGTCGCTGGGGCTCTCCCTGCTGCTGGGGGTGCCGCTGGCGTGGCTGCTGGCGCGGGTGGAGTTCCCCGGGAAGGCGCTGGTGCGTTCGCTGGTGCTGCTGCCCATGGTGCTGCCGCCGACGGTCGGCGGGGTGGCGCTGCTGCTGGCGTTCGGGCGGCGGGGCGTGCTGGGGCCGTGGCTGGAGGGCGCCTTCGGGATCACGCTGCCGTTCGAGACGGCGGGCGCGGTGGTGGCGGCGACGTTCGTGGCGATGCCGTTCCTGGTGATCAGCCTGGAGGGGGCGCTCGGCGGGCTCAGGCCGCGGTACGAGGAGACGGCGGCGTCGCTGGGCGCTTCGCCGGTACGGGTCTTCCTCACCGTGACGCTGCCGATGGTGGCTCCCGGGCTGATCGCGGGCGCGGCGCTGACCTGGGCGCGCGCGCTCGGCGAGTTCGGTGCGACGATCACCTTCGCGGGGAACCTGCCGGGCACCACGCAGACGCTTCCGCTCCAGGTGTACCTGCTGTTGCAGGAGGACCCGCAGGCGGCGACATCGGTGTCGCTGCTGCTGCTGGTGATCGCGATGGCGGTGCTGGTGGGGCTGCGGGGGCGGTGGACGGGGTCGCCGCGGCCGGCCGTTGCGTCCCGGCCGCCCGCGCCCGAGCAGCAGTCCGCGGCGGACGCCGTGCCCCCGGCCGAGGCCCCCCGGCCCGCCGCTCCCCCGCCTTCCGGCGAGAGGTGGTCCCTGCGCGCCGAGGTGACCGGTTTCAACGAGCTCGGCCTCGACGCCTCCCCCGGCACCACGCTCGCCGTCGTCGGGCCCAACGGGGCCGGCAAGACCACCCTGTTGCGCGCCCTGCTCGGGCTCACCCCGCGCGCCCACGCCGTGCTGCGGCTGGGCGCCGACGACGTGACCGCCCTGCCGCCGCACCGGCGGGGGGTGGCCTGGGTGCCGCAGGACGGGGCGCTGTTCCCGCACCTGAGCGCGCTCGGCAACACGGCGTACGGGCTGCGGGCCCGGGGGGTGCCGCGTGCGCGGGCGCGCCGGGAGGCGCGGGAGTGGCTGGAGCGGCTCGGGGTGGGCGCGCTGGCGCACCGCAAGCCCGCCGAGGTGTCGGGCGGACAGGCCCAACGCATCGCGCTGGCACGGGCGCTGGCGTCGCGGCCCCGGCTGCTGCTGCTGGACGAGCCGCTCTCCGCGCTGGACCAGACGACGCGGGCGCGGGTGCGGCACACCCTGCGCGCGCACCTGGCCGGGTTCGGCGGGGTCTGCCTGATCGTCACGCACGACCCGGTCGAGGCGGTGTCACTGGCCGACCGGGTCCTCGTACTGGACGGGGGGCGGGTGCTGCAGGACGCGCCGCCCGCCGAGGTGACCCGTCACCCCCGCTCCCCGTGGGTGGCCCGGATGCTGGGCCGCAACGCCTGGCCGGGGACGGCGACCGCCGAGGGGCTGGACCTGCCGGGCGGCGGTGCGCTGGTGGTGGCGGAGCCGCTGCCGGCGGGCACGGAGGCGCTGGCGGTCATCGCGCCGGAGGCGGTGTCGGTGCACCGGGAGCGCCCGGGCGGCAGCCCGCGGAACGTCTGGTCCGGCACGGTGCGCGAGATCACCGCGAGCGGGTCGCGGCTGCGGCTGCTGGTCACCTCCGACGAGGCTCCCGACCTGGTGGCGGAAGTGACGCCGCAGGCCGTGGCGGAGCTGGGGCTGGCGGACGGCACGCCGGTGTGGACGAGCGTGAAGGCGACGGAGGTGACGGTGGTGCGGCTGTGAAAGACGCCGGACCGGCCGTACTCCCGATGCGCGGGACTCCCGGACGTCCGGGCCGGCCGTCCCTTCGCCGCACGGAGCGCGCACACTCGCTCACCCGTGTGCCTCAGGTGCTCAGGAAGGCCCGCAGGGACGCCTTGAGGGCGGTGACGAAGGCGTCGCGGACGGGAGCGGGGACCCGGTCGAGGGAGAGGTAGGGGTTGAGGTCCTCCAGTTCGACCAGGAGGAGGGCGCCGTCCCGGGTGCGGCAGGCGTCGACGCGCTGGATGCCGTGGGAGAGCGTGTTCCAGGCGATGAAGCGGTCGGCGAAGGCCAGGTCGGCCGCGGTGGGCTCGTACGGGACCAGTTCCCAGCGGCGGTCCGGGTCGGGGGCGTACAGGGCGTACTGGAAGACGTCGTCGATGTACGTGAAGGAGACCTCGTACCGGAAGTCGATGCGGGGCTGGATGAGGTTCGCGCCCGTGGCGAGCGGCGGCAGGGCCTCGCGGGGGACGAACTGGAGGCCTATGGAGTCCGCGCCCGCCTTCGGCTTGACCGCGTAGAGACCGGCGGCGGGGAGCGCGGCCAGGTCGTCGGGGCGGTCGACGGTGGGGATGACGGGCAGGCCCTCGGCGGTGAGGTCCAGGAGGTACTGCTTGCCCGCCATGTCGGCGCGGCCGGTGAGCGGGTTGTAGACGCGGACGCCGTCGGCGAGGGCCTGGGCGCGGAAGGCGTCGTAGGCCTCCTGGTAGTGCAGGACGGGACCGGTGTTGCGGACGAGGACCGCGTCGAAGGAGCCCATCAGGGCGGCGGCGTCCAGCGGGTGGCACAGAGCGGCGTCGAAGTCCTCGCGCAGCCGGGCGAAGAGGTGCAGGTCCTCGTCGCAGTAGCGGCGTCCGCGCGCCGGATAGGCGAGGTCGCTGACGTGCAGGAGACGGGGCCTGCGGTGGGGGCGGGTGGGCACGGTGTGACTCCTGGGGTGCCTGGGGTTGCGGGTGCTCAGCCTAGCGGTGGGTGCGAACATGCTGGTCAGAGGACTGGCGCAGGCACTGGTCGACCTTGCCCCTGGGGCAGGGCGCAGCATCGGGGGCACCGGGCCGCGGGGTCCGGTGCGGGGAGGAGAGGGCGCGTGGGGGCTTCGGACGCGGGGCTGTTGACGATCGGGGCGTTCGCGAGGGCGTCGCGGCTGTCGCCCAAGGCACTGCGGCTGTACGACGAGTTGGGGCTGCTGACTCCGGTGCGGGTCGATCCGGTGACCGGGTACCGCTTCTACGCGGTGGGGCAGTTGGAGCGGGCGCGTCTGGTGGCGTGGCTGCGGCGGCTCGGGATGCCGCTGGCGCGCATCCGCGAGGTCTGCGCGCGGGACCCCGCCGGGGCCGCCGACGAGGTGCGGGCGTACTGGGCGGAGGTCGAGGCCGACACCGCGCAGCGCCGGGACCTGGCCGCCCTCCTCGTCGGTGAGCTGTCGGGCGGCGGCGGGGCGGTGACGGCGCCGCTGGAGCTGCGGTACGCGGCCCTGTCGGACGCGGGGCGGGTGCGGGAGAGCAATCAGGACACGGCGTACGCGGGGGCGCGGCTGCTGGCCGTCGCCGACGGGTTCGGGGCGGCGGGGGCGCCGGCCGGGGCCGCGGCCGTGGCGGCCCTGCGGCGGCTGGAGGCGGACGCCCGCGCGACGGACGCGCTCCCGGCGCGGGCCCACGGGGGGACGGCCGGTGGTGTGGCGGCCGGTGGTGTGCTGAACGCGCTGGAGGACGCCGTCGAGGAGGCCCGGCGTGCGGTACGGAGCGCGGGCGGGCCGCCGGGCGAGGGGGCCGGGACCACGCTCACCGCGATGCTGTGGACGGGGTCGCGGTTGGCGCTCGTGCACATCGGGGACTCGCGGGCGTATCTGCTGCGAGGCGGCGGGCTGTTCCAGATCACCACCGACCACACGGTGGTGCACGCGCTCGTGGCGGAGGGCCGGCTCACCCCGGAGGAAGCCGCGTCCCACCCCCAACGGGCTCTGCTGGCAAGGGCGTTGACGACGGACGAGAGCTCACCGGACGCGGCTGCCGAGGTGCGGTTGCAGGACGCGCTGCCCGGCGACCGGTATCTGCTGTGCTCGGACGGACTGTCGGCGGTGGTGCCCACCGGCGAGATCCGTGAGGTGCTGGCGCGGGCCGGGGAGCCGGACGAGGCGGTCCGGGAGCTGGTGGACCGGGCGAACGCGCTCGGCGGGCCGGACAACGTCAGCTCCGTGGTCGCCGATGTGCGCCGTTCGGGCGAAGACACCACCCCCGCGGGGGAAGCGGCGTGACTGCGCGGGGACGGGGGCGCGAGGGTCGGCGGGTGCGCGGACGGGTTGCCGGACCGCGCGTCCGTGGCCGCCGAGCGGCGGCCCACCGTGTTCTGGACCAGGAGATTCACCATGCGTGTGCCCCGTTTTCTGCTGACCGCCGTCGGCGCCGTCGCCCTCGTCCTCGCCCCGATCGGCGCGGCGAACGCCGCCACCTCGGGCGTCGCGCCGGTCGCGGTCAAGTACCCGTGCGGGTTCTACAAGACCGGCAGTGACGCCTTCTACCACCACTGCACCGCCGACGGCTCGCACGTCATCATCAAGGTGGACGCCAACTGGGCCCCCGACTACGAGCGTTGCGTGTCCCCGGGCAGGACCTGGCTGGGCGCCGGCAGCAAGATCAACAACGCTCACTACACGGGGCGCACCTGCTGATCCCCGCACCCGGGGCGGGCCGGGGCCCTGCCCGCCCCGGTGCGCCGGGCAGGACCTGCGCGCCTCTCCCCCGGCCCGCGCAGACGCGGCGCAGGGCACGGCGGGGGCCGGGCCCGCCGCGCCGGGGGTCTTCTCAGCCGTGCACCGCTCCTGCCGGGGCCCGTACGGGAGTGGTGGTGCGGGTGGTGTGGGCCAGGCGGGCGGTGCGGGTCGGGACGTCGACCGTGTAGGCGTCGACGGTCATCGCCCGGTCGGAGACCTTGAGCACCATGAACCCGTGGTCGGAGAAGTTCTGCCAGGCGGCGGGGTGCTTTCCGTGGGCGCGGCCGTCGCCGGACTTGGCGGACGCGCCGCAGACGATCTGCCGGGTGCCGGCGGTGCGGGTGGTGGGCTCCAGGAGCTGGAGGGTGTGGTCGTGGCCGGAGAGGATCAGGTCGGCGCGGCCGACGACGACCTCCTCGTACAGCTCCTTGAGGTGGATGCCGCGGGTGTAGTGGCCGACGAGGAAGCCGTCGTAGGTTCCGGCACTGCCGTGCCTGCCGTTGTTGAGGTAGGGGTGGTGGCCGATGACGACCTTCCAGCGGGCCCGGGAGGCCGCGAGGGCGCCGTCGAGCCAGGCGCGCTGGGCGCGCATGTAGGGGCCGTTCCAGTAGTAGTGCGGGTCGAGCTGGGTGACGGTCGAGGCGACCGGGTTGGTGTCGAGGGCGAAGAACTCGATCACGGGGTCGGCGCCGTCGGCGGGCAGGGCGGCGGTGTAGTAGCGGCTGGGCATGTGCCAGCGGCGGGAGGAGCGGGCGTAGGAGACCTCGCGGTCGCCCCGGGAGGGGTCGCCGCCGCTGCCGGGGACCAGGCCGGAGCAGTCGTGGTTGCCGAGGACCATCAGCCAGGGCATGTCGAGGCCGGTGTTGGGCTCCTCGAACTTGGTCCGGAACTCGTCGTCGGTGTCGGACTCGGGGCCGTTCTCGTAGATGTTGTCGCCGAGGCCGACGGCCACGCCGACGCCCTCGCGCCGGCAGACCTCCCGGGCGGCGGCGGCCACGGCGTGCTGCTCCGCCGTGCCGGTACCCGCGTCGCCGGTGATCAGGACCGCGAACTCGCCCTGACCGTTGGGTCGTTGGGGGAAGGGGAAGACGTCCGCGGCGGCCCCGCGGGGTCGTACGGCTCCTGCGGCACGGGCCTGCGCCGCGGCGTGGCCGGGCAGGGCGGCGAGTGCCGCCCCGGCGGCCGCGCCGCCCAGCAGGGCGCGTCTGCGCACGGTGCCCATGGCGCGGACGCGGTCGCCCACCGGCCCGGCGGCCAGCTCGGGTTCGGCGCGCAGCCACTGGGCCTCGGTGAGGTCGGGGCGGGGCGGGATGAGGTCGTCGTCGCACATGGATGCGTTGTCCCACAGCACTACGGAAGGGCGGAAGGCCGCGGGGCGAACACCGGGCGGAGGTATGGGGGCGAGTTTGTGGACGGCGACGGCCGGGGGCCGTTTTGCCCCGGAACCGGCGCGGAGGGGCGGGTCACGGGGTGACGGAGGCCGCTCCCGGGTGGCCGGGGGCGAGGAAGACGACGACGTCGCCCGGGTCCGCGCCGGGCTCCGGAAGGACCTCGTGCCAGCCGAGCCGCCGGTAGAAGGCCACGGCGTCCGGGGCGGAACGGGCGGTGAGCAGCCAGACGCGGCCGTCCCGCGCGGCCCCGTCGCAGACGGCGGCCAGCAGGCGGCGGCCGAGACCCGTGCCGCGGGCGCAGGGACGTACCGCCAGCTCGTCCACCTGGAACGCCCCCACCAGGAGGGGACGGAGCCGGGGGCCGAGCTGGGCGGCGACGTGACCGGCGACGCGGCCGGCCGAGCGGTCGGCGGGGAACGGGCCGGGGGTGGTCCAGCCGCTGGCGAACCCGGCCGCGCCGGGCCCCCCGTCGCGGGCGGGGGCCACGGCGGCGCGGAAGCCGGGACGGCGTCGGTCGGTGTCCAGGCGCTCCCGGAAGGCCGGGACGGCGTCGGCGGGCTCGTTCCAGGGCGGGGCGGTGAAGACCTCCGCGTAGACGGAGACCAGGTCGTCGGCACGTTCGGCCACGTCGGCACGGTAGATGCGCATGCGCGGACAGTAGCGAAAGCATTTCCCAAATTATTTCTGCAAAAATACTTTTGCAGAGTGGGGCGACCGTCCTACGCTGCCGGACATGGGAAACGAGGAACAGGCGAACGAGCGTCCGGACCGGTCGGCGGAACACGATCGCGTGCTGGACCCGGCACAGGACATGGCGGCTCTCAAGGCCCTCACCCACCCCCTGCGCATCCGGCTGCTCGGCCTGTTGCGGCAGCACGGGCCGGGCACGGCGAGCGAACTGGCCGCCCGGACCGGCGAGTCGTCCGCCTCGACCAGCTACCACCTGCGGGTGCTGGCGAAGTACGCCTTCGTCGAGGAGGCGGAGCACCGGGACGGGCGCGAGCGCCGCTGGCGGTCGGCGCACACCGTGACCCGCTGGAACAACGAGGCGATGCACGCGGACCCGGCGGGCCGTGCCTTCCTCGACTTCACGCGCCGGCAGCAGCTCGACCACCTGCGGACGGCACTGGTGCAGCACGAGGCGGACATGGCCGAGGGGCTTCTCGGCCCCGACTGGGCGGAGCCGTCGGGCATCAGCGACCTGATGCCGCGCCTGACCCCGGAGTCGGCGACGGAACTGCAACGGGCCTTCGAGGAGAAGCTGGCGGAGCTCTCCGCCCGCGACGCCGGCGATCCGCGCGCCGAACAGGTCGTCCTCCTCACCGCCGCACTCCCCCTGGCACAGCGCGGCGCCCCTGACCCGCGGACGACTTCGGACATGGGTGACGGCGTGTCATGAAGCCCTCCCCCGCTGTCCTGCGGACCGCGCGCCGCCGCTACGTCGTGGTCACCCTGCTGTTCTGGCTCCCGATCGGACTGGGCTTCGGCACGGCCGTGCTGCTCTTCACCGAACGCGGCCTGGGCCTGGCCGCCGTCGCCGCGTGCTTCGCCGCGCACTCCGTCACCGCCGCCGTACTGGAACTGCCCACCGGCGGGCTCTCCGACGTACTGGGCCGCCGCCCGGTACTGGCCGCCGCCGGGCTCCTCAACACCGCCGCGCTCACCCTCCAGGCCGTGGTGGCCTCGCCCGCGATGCTGGCCGTCAGCATGGCCCTGATGGGCGCCGGGCGCGCCCTGTCCAGCGGGCCCGCCGAGGCCTGGTACGTCGACACTGTGCAGGCCCACGGCGGACCCGAGGCCGATCTGCGCACCGGCCTGGCACACGGCGGCACCGCCGCCTCCGTCGGCCTGGGGGCGGGCTCCCTGGTCGGCGGCACGCTCCCGCTGCTGATCGGGCTCGGCCCGGACCTCGGGTCGTGGCTGGCACGGGTCACCGGGGGAGCCGTCGTCCCCATGTCCGTGCCGAGGCTGACGGGCGCCGCCGTCGCCGTCGTCTTCGTGCTGTACGTCCTGTCCGCCCTGCGGGAGCCGCCGCGCGCCCCGAGCACGCTGCGCGGCGTGCTGCGGGGTGTCCCGGCCACGGTGCTCGACGGGGTGCGGCTGGGGGCCCGCGAGGTGACGGTGCGCCGGGTGCTGCTGAGCGCGGCGGCGGCCGGGGTGGGCCTGGCCGCGATGGAGCTGCTGCTGCCGGTCCGGGCGGCCGGCGTCACCGGGGCCCTGGAGTCGGGGGCGCTGGCGTACTCCCTGGTGGGCTGCGCGGGGTTCGCGCTGGCGGGTTGCGGCAGTGCGCTGGCACCGCTGACGGCGCGCTGGACACGGAGCGGGGAGCGGGCGGTGCTGGCCGGTCTGGGGGTGTCGGCGTGCGGGCTGGTGCTGCTCGGGGTGACGGCGCTGTCGGTGTCACCCCTGGCCATCGGGGTCGCGCTGGTCGGCTACGGGCTGTTCTACCTGGGACTCGGCTCGGCGGGCCCGAACGAGAACGAGCTGCTGCACCGCCGGGTGACCAGCGCGCAGCGGGCGACGGCGCTGTCGGTGCAGTCGCTGGCGTTGCAGGTGACGGCCGGGCTGAGCGGGATCGTGCTGGGTGCCGTGCCGGCGGGGGCGGGCCCGTGGCTGCTGGCGGGTGCGGCGGTGCTCTGCGGGGCGCTGCTGTGGGTGCGCAGGCCGATGGCGGTATCCGTGGCACAGCCCGAGGGGAAGGGCGGCGAGGCGGTCGTCCAGACACGGGGGTGAGCGCCGGTGCGGGGGCGCCCGCACCGGCAGGACGTTTATGTGAGGGCCAGCTCGGCGACCGTCTCGTCGCCGCTGGTCTCCCCGGTGGGGCGGAAACCCAGCCCCGTGTAGAAGGCCCCGGGGCCGGACGGGCCCGGGTGGTAGGTGACCGTCATGCGGGTGCCGCCGCGGCGGCGGATCTCGGCGGCGACGGACTCCACCGCGAAGCGGCCTCGGCCGCGGCCCTGCTCGTCCGCCGCGACGTTCAGGCGCCAGAGGCCGGAGCGCAGGTCTCGGCCCGTCCCGTCGCCCGCGAAGTCGATGTCCAGGAAGGCCATCAGGAAGGCCACCGGGCGGTCCCCGTCCAGGACCAGGCGCGGCCAGGCGGTCTTCCCGTGGACGTACGCCTGGGCGAGGGACTTCACGACCGGCGCCACCAGGTGCGCCTGGTCGGGCCGGACCTCGATGCCGAGCGCGGCGTCGAGGGTGGCGGGGGTGATCTCCGCCAGGCGGAGGCCCGGAGGGGGCGTTGCGGTCATGGGAGCAGCGTACGAAGTCCGGTCAAGCGGTTTCACGGCCCCGGGGCGGTCCCCGGCTTCCCCGCGCCGCCGCGCGGGCGCCGGCCGCAAGCCGTGGCCGCCGCAGGGGGTCCGGCGGGGATGCGGCAGGATGGCGTCCGCACCGGACGGCCCGTCAGGAACGGCGCTGTTCCGGTGTGCCCGTACGACCGGAATGAGCAGGTGACCAAGGTGACGACACCTCATATATGCCGCCCCCAGGGGCAATTCGACCGCAGTCGCTCGGCCGTGCCGACGGCCCGGGGGGCGCACTGATGGAGCGCGCCCTCGCCCTGAGCGACCTGATCGTCGCCGGAATCGCGGCGGCCGCGGGCCTGCTCGCCGCCCTCCTGCTGCGGATGCTGCTGCGCTGGCTGGGCGAGCGGGCCAGCCGTACGCGCTGGGGCGGCGACGACATGATGGTGGACGCGGTACGGACACTGGTCCCCGTCGCCGCGATCGCGGCCGGGATCGCGGTCGCCGCCGCGGCACTGCCGCTGACCGCCCGCACCGGACAGAACGTGACCCGGGTACTGACCGCCGCGCTGATCCTGGCGGGCACCCTGACGGCGGCCCGGATGGCGACCGGTCTGGTGCGGTCCGTGGCACAGTCCCGGTCGGGGGTGGCCGGGTCGGCGACGATCTTCGCGAACATCACGCGGGTGGTGGTCGTCGCGATGGGCTTCCTGGTGCTGCTGCAGACCCTGGGCGTCTCGATCGCCCCGCTGCTGACCGCGCTCGGCGTCGGCGGCCTGGCGGTCGCGCTGGCGCTCCAGGACACCTTGGCGAACCTCTTCGCGGGCGTGCACATCCTCGCGTCGAAGACCGTGCGGCCCGGTGACTACATCCGGCTCAGCAGCGGCGAGGAGGGGTACGTCGTCGACATCAACTGGCGCAACACCGTCGTGCGCCAGCTCTCCAACAACCTGGTGATCATTCCGAACGTCCAGCTCGCGGGCACGAACATGACCAACTACAGCCGCCCCGAGCAGCAGCTCCAGATCAACGTGCAGGTCGGCGTCGCCTACACCAGCGACCTGGAGCACGTCGAGCGGGTCACGACGGAGGTCGTCGCGGAGGTCATGAAGGAGATCACCGGCGCGGTGCCCGAGCACGAGCCCGCGGTGCGCTTCCACACCTTCGGGGACTCCCGGATCGGGTTCACGGTGGTGCTGGGCGTGGGCGAGTTCAGCGACCAGTACCGGGTCCAGCACGAGTTCATCAAGCGCCTGCACCAGCGGTACCTGGTGGAGGGCATCCGGGTGCCGGCCCCGGCACGGAACGTGACCGTGGTGCAGGGCGAGCCGCAGCCGGACCTCGTTCCGCTCCTGGCACCGGGCATCCCGCAGCAGCGCCGCTCCGCGCCGACGCCGGAGCAGAGCGCACCGTAGGCACCGCGGTTCGGACCTCCGGTGAAGGTGGGGTATTGTTCTCATGCGCGCCCAGCCAGGGGGAAAGCCCAGGTCAGGCGCGCACCGGGACGTGGCGCAGCTTGGTAGCGCACTTGACTGGGGGTCAAGGGGTCGCAGGTTCAAATCCTGTCGTCCCGACCGGCGGCACATCGCAGGTCGGAGCCCGTATCAGAAGATTCTGATACGGGCTTTTCCGTATTTCCGGGAGGAACGATGGCTGACAGGGACGGGCGGCGCGACCGGGACGGCGAGGGGCGGGCGCGCAACGCGCGGCCGCGGGACGGCCTCGGGAGGCCGTTGCCGTACGGGACGCCGGGGGTGGAGCGGCAGCCGGAGGGGGTGGTCCGCTCCCCCGCCGAGTCGGTGCGCGAGGCGCAGCGGCTGCTGGACGCGGGGATGCCCTTCCACGCGCACGAGGTGTTCGAGGACGCGTGGAAAGCGGGCCCGCCGCGGGAGGCTCCGCTGTGGCGGGCGCTGGCGCAGGTGGCGGTGGGGCTGACGCACGCGGCCCGGGGCAATGCCACGGGGGGCGCGCGGTTGCTGCTGCGGGGCGCCGAGGGGCTGGCCTCGTACACGGGCGCGGACCACGGGATGGACCTGGGGCACGTACAGGCGTGGGCGCGGGCGCTGTCGGAACGGGTCGGGGCGCCGGGCGCGCCCGCGGTGGACGCCCGGGTGGAGGCGCTTCAGTTGCGCGGGGGTGAGGTGCGGGTCGCCGGCCGCCCGCGGCGGAGGGGCTGAGCCGTCGCGGGCGGGGGCTCCGGGGGCCGGAGGAGGGCCCGGGGGGGTCAGGCTTCGGTGAGGAGGACGACCTCCAGTGTCCGGGGCCCGTGCACCCCCTCCACCCTGTCCAGTTCGATGTCGCTCGTCGCCGAAGGGCCCGAGATCCAGGTCAGCGGACGGGTCGGGTCCAGGCGGGGCATGGCCTGCGGGAGGGACGCGACGACCTGGGAGGGGGCGCGTACCACGCAGATGTGGTGGTCCGGGACCAGGGTGAGGCGGCGGCGGCCCTGGGCGGGGCCGGCGTCCAGGACGACGGTGCCGGTTTCCGCGACGGCCAGGGCGCAGCCGGTGACGACGCTGTCGACCCGGTCGAGCTCGGCCGCGGTGAGTGCCGCCCGGTCCTCGACGCGTGCCGCGCCGGTCTCGGAGAGCCACCCGTCGGGCAGGCCCGCGGGGACGAGGACGGAGGTCGAGCCGTGTTCCGCGAGCAGGCGCGCCAGAAGGGGGGCGAGGGCGCCCTCGGTGGTGCGGTGGACGATCGCCCGGTAGTCGGCGAGGTTCTCGTGGAGCAGGTCGAGGACGGCCGCCGGGTCGTCGGGGGTGTGCGCGGTGGCGTACGCGCGGGTCGGTCCGGGCGCTTCGGGGGCGTCGGCGAGGGCCCTGCGGACGCGGGCCAGGACGCGGTCGCGGCCGGTGGCCGGCGCGGCGGTGCCGGAGGGCCGGGGCTGCGGGGAGCGGGTGTTCACGATGTGCGGTTCCTCTTCCACCAGTCCCGGAAGGGCGCGGCGGGCAGTTCGGGCAGGTCACGGGTGTTGGTCCAGGCGGCGGCGCCCGGGAGGCGCCGGGGGTGGGCCTTGCGGGTCAGGGAGGCGGCGCGTTCGGCGGCGGCCAGCGCGGAGGGGTGGTCGAGGACCCACCCGGACGCCTTCATCGCGGCCTTCTCCAGGCGGTGGCCCCGGCCGCCCCGGTCGGCGACCTTCTCGCGGAGGTGGACCAGGACCTCGGGGATGTCGATGGCCACCGGGCACACCTCGTAGCAGGCGCCGCAGAGGGAGGAGGCGAAGGGCAGGGAGGCGTCCAAGTCCGTCGTGGTGCCGCGCAGTTGGGGGGTGAGGATCGCCCCGATCGGGCCGGGGTAGACCGAGCCGTACGCGTGGCCGCCCGCCCTTTCGTAGACCGGGCAGACGTTGAGGCACGCGGAGCAGCGGATGCAGCGCAGCGTCTGGCGGCCCACCTCGTCGGCGAGGACGTCGGTGCGGCCGTTGTCGAGGAGGACGAGGTGGAAGGCCTGGGGGCCGTCGCCGTCGGTGGTGCCGGTCCAGGTGCTGGTGTACGGGTTCATGCGCTCGGCGGTGGAGGAGCGCGGGAGGGTCTGGAGGAAGACCTCCAGGTCCCGCCAGGTGGGGACGACCTTCTCGATGCCGACGACGGAGATCAGCGTCTCGGGGAGGGTCAGGCACATGCGGCCGTTGCCCTCGGACTCGACGACGACCAGGGTGCCGGTCTCGGCGACCATGAAGTTGGCGCCCGAGATGCCGACCTTGGCGCGCAGGAACTTCTCGCGCAGGTGCAGGCGGGCGGCTTCGGCGAGGTCGGCGGGGCGGTCGGTGAGGTCGGCGGGGGCCGGGCGGCCCCACGCGCTCATCGTGCGGGCGAAGATCTCGCGGATCTCGTCCCGGTTGCGGTGGATGGCCGGGACCAGGATGTGGGAGGGGCGGTCGTCGCCGAGCTGGACGATGAGTTCGGCGAGGTCGGTCTCGTAGGCGGCGATGCCCGCGGCCGCCAGGGCCTCGTTCAGCCCGATCTCCTGGGTGGCCATGGACTTGACCTTGACCACTTCGCGCTCGCCGGTGGCTCGCACCAGGTCCGTGACGATGCGGTTGGCCTCGTCGGCGTCGGCCGCCCAGTGCACGGTGCCGCCTGCCGCGGTGACGGCTTCCTCCAGTTGCAGCAGGTAGCGGTCCAGGTGGCGGAGGGTGTGGTCCTTGATCTGCTTCCCGGCCTCGCGGAGTTCGGCCCAGTCGTCCAGTTCGGCGACCGCTTTGGCGCGTTTGTCGCGGATGGTGTGGGTCGCGTGCTTGAGGTTGGCGCGCAGGGTGGCGTCCCGGACGGCGGCGCGGGCGGCGCGGGGGAAGGAGGGCATGCCCAGATACGTACGGTTCGCGCCGTTCTTGTAGCTGGTTTCGGACGTAATGGCCGTGGGCGCGACGGTTCCGGATGATTCGGTTCCAGATGGCCCGATTCCGGACGCGTCGGTTCCGGACGGGGTGGCGCCGGAGGCGCCGGTGCCGGGCTTCGGGACGCTCACAGCAGGGGCTCCTCTTCGGTGCTGGCCAGGATCTCGGCGAGGTGCAGGGCGCGCTGCGGGGAGTCCTGCCGGCGGAGCATGCCGCCCAGGTGCATCAGGCAGGAGTTGTCCGCGCCGCACAGGACCTCCGCCCCCGTGGACCGGGCGTTGCGGAGCTTGTCCTCGCCCATGGCGGCGGAAACATCGGAGTTCTTCACCGCGAAGGTGCCGCCGAAGCCGCAGCACTCGTCCGCTCCGGGGAGCTCCCGCAGCTCCAGGCCCTTGACCGCTTGGAGCAGCCTGCGGGGGCGTTCGCCCAGGCCCAGCACGCGCAGTCCGTGGCAGGAGGGGTGGTAGGTGACGGTGTGCGGGAAGTACGCCCCGACGTCGGTGACGCCGAGCACGTCCACGAGGAACTCGGTCAGCTCGTACGTCCGCGGGACGAGCCCGGCGGCCGCGGCCGCGAGGTCGCCGCCCCGGCCCTCCTTGGCCTGGAGGCGTCCGATGCGTGGATAGTTGTCGCGGATCATCGCCGCGCAGGAGCCCGACGGGGTGACCACGCAGTCGTACCCCTCGAAGGCGGCGGCGGTCCTGCGGACCAGCGGTTCGGTGTCGCGGCGGTAGCCGGTGTTGTACTGCGGCTGCCCGCAGCAGGTCTGGGCGGCGGGGAAGTCCACCTCGACGCCGAGCCGCTCCAGCAGCTTCACGACGGCGATTCCGGTGGCGGGGAACACCGCGTCGTTGACGCAGGTGACGAAGAGAGCGACGCGCATAGGTCGGAGGATAGGGCGGGCGGAGGCCGACCGGATAGGCCGTGATCACGATCGTGTGATCACGTTTGCGCATCCCCGCCTCCGCGTCCGTCCCGGCATCGGTGTCCACCGCCGCCACCTCCCTCTCCGTGTCCGTTTCGCTCCCGATCGGCCGGACGTACGGAATCGGGTCCTCCAGGTGGGGGAAATCCGGGCGAAAACCCCTCTCCCGGGGGAGAGATGTCCCCCGGGGGTACCCTTGGGGATTCCACTCGGCCCGCCCGGCGGCCCCCGCACCGCCTCGTCACGCCGTCGGGGCCCCCACGCACCTCGGAGGCCGCCCGGACCGGGAAGAGTGGCTCAGGTCACTTGAGAAAAGGCGTAACGAAACAACGCGGGTGCGCGATGACCTGACAGGTGCCGTCGCGCAGCCGAGCCTTCCGCCCTGTGGAACGAGGCTCGGCTACGGCCTCGCTCCCGCCATCACACTTGTATTTCTCGCTACGAGAGGCTCTTCGTGTCGCTCAGTCCGTCCCGCCCGTTCCCTCAGGAGATCGCCGAATCGCCGTCCTTGGTCTCGCTCATCGAGCGCGGCCGAGACCAGGGCCACATCAATGGCGACGACGTCCGCCATGCCTTCGAAGCGGACAGCATCCCTGTCGACCAGTGGAAGCGGGTCCTGCGCAGCCTGAACCAGGTCCTCGACGAGGAGGGTGTGACGCTGATGGTGACGGCGGCCGCGGCCGCCAAGCCCGCGAAGGCCGCCAAGCGCGCGCCCCGCAAGGCCGCCGCCGCCGGTGAGGCCAAGCCCGTCGCGAAGCGTGCCGTCGCCAAGAAGGCCGCTCCGGTCAAGAAGACGACGACGGCCGCCAAGGCCGCCGCCGCTGCCGCCCCCGAGGCTCCGGCCGTCGAGGACGAGCTCGACGAGACCACGGCCGTGGCGGACAAGCCCGCCCCGAAGAAGCGCGCCACCAAGAAGACGGCGGCGAAGAAGACCGCCGCGAAGAAGCAGACGGACGAGTGGGCGGGTGACGGCGAGGAGGAAGAGGAGACCCCCAAGCCCGGCACCGCCGGTTACGTCCTGTCCGACGAGGACGAGGACGACGCGCCGCCGCAGCAGGTCGCGGTCGCGGGCGCCACCGCCGACCCGGTCAAGGACTACCTCAAGCTCATCGGCAAGGTGCCGCTGCTCAACGCCGAGCAGGAGGTGGAGCTGGCCAAGCGCATCGAGGCCGGTCTCTTCTCCGAGCACAAGCTCGACGGCGAGGACGGCGAGGCCACGGAGGAGCTGACCCCGCAGTTCCGCCGCGAGCTGGAGATCCTGGTCGAGGACGGCCGCCGCGCCAAGAACCACCTCCTGGAGGCCAACCTCCGTCTGGTGGTCTCGCTGGCGAAGCGTTACACCGGCCGCGGCATGCTGTTCCTGGACCTCATCCAGGAGGGCAACGTCGGTCTGATCCGCGCGGTCGAGAAGTTCGACTACACCAAGGGCTTCAAGTTCTCGACGTACGCCACCTGGTGGATCCGGCAGGCGATCACCCGAGCGATGGCCGACCAGGCCCGCACCATCCGCATCCCGGTGCACATGGTCGAGGTCATCAACAAGCTGGCCCGCGTCCAGCGCCAGATGCTCCAGGACCTGGGCCGCGAGCCCACCCCGGAGGAGCTGGCCAAGGAACTCGACATGACCCCCGAGAAGGTCATCGAGGTCCAGAAGTACGGCCGCGAGCCCATCTCCCTGCACACGCCGCTGGGCGAGGAGGGCGACAGCGAGTTCGGCGACCTCATCGAGGACTCGGAGGCCGTGGTTCCGGCCGACGCCGTCTCCTTCACCTTCCTCCAGGAGCAGCTCCACTCGGTGCTGGACACCCTCTCGGAGCGCGAGGCGGGCGTCGTCTCGATGCGCTTCGGCCTGGCGGACGGCCAGCCCAAGACGCTGGACGAGATCGGCAAGGTCTACGGCGTGACGCGTGAGCGCATCCGCCAGATCGAGTCCAAGACGATGTCCAAGCTGCGTCACCCGTCGCGCTCGCAGGTCCTGCGCGACTACCTGGACTGATGCCCGCCCGGCTGTTCGGCCGGGAAGGACAGGTGCAGCGCCTGGGGCGAGCGATGGATCAGAGTGGGCCGTACGACGACCTGCTGGTCCGCCGCTCGCCCCAGGCGCAGGTGCGGGAACCGGCGGGTGAACAGCTCCAGGGTGATGCGCAGTTGCGCGCGGCCCAGGTGCGCGCCGGGGCAGCCGTGGACGCCGCGGCCGAAGCCGAGGTGCTTGGCGGGGGCGGTGCGGGCGATGTCGAAGCTGTCGGGGTCGGCGTGGCGGGCGGGGTCGCGGTTGGCGGAGCCGTACGCGACGAACACGGTGGCGCCGGCGGGGAGTTCGGTGCCGGCGAGGGTGACGGTACGGGTGGTGAGCCGCCGGAAGCCCTGGATGGGGGCGTCGAAGCGGGCGCACTCCTCGACGGCGGCCGGGACGCGTTCCGGCTCGGCGCACAGCAGCTCCCACTGGGCGCGGTCGCGCAGCAGGTGGTGGAGGGCGCTGCCGATCAGGGCGGTGGTGGTGAGGTGCCCCGCGACGAGCAGGTTCTGGAACTGCGAGACGGCCTCGGCGCGTTGTTCGCGGGTGAGGTCGCCGGTGCCCGGCACGAGGGCGGCCGTCATGGTGGAGACCAGGTCGTCCCGGGGGTGCGCGCGGCGCTCGCGGATGTAGTTGTCCAGCAGGTGCTGGAGGGTGACGACGTCGCGGGCGGCGGCCACCTGCTCCTCCTCGGGCAGCGGCCGGAAGAGGAGTTCCTCGGCGCGGCGGCTGCCGTGGACGGCGGTGCGGGCGTCCTCCTCGGTCAGCCCGAGGAGACGGCCGATGACGTCGCCGGGAAGCTGCTGGGCGTACTCCCCCATGAGTTCGGCCTGTCCACGGGGGGCGAAGGCGTCCACGAGGGCTTCGGCGCGGGCGGCGGTGTACGGGAGGACCGCGTTGACGCGGGCGGAGGAGAGCCCGGAGTTGAGGGGGGCGCGGTAGGCGCGGTGGGCTTCGCCGTCGGTGCTGAGAACGGTACGGAAGCCCCCCAGGCCCCTGGCGAGCTCGGCGAGGGCGGCGGGGCCCGGGCGGACGTCGGGGCGCAGGGCGTTGGCCGAGGAGAAGTCCTCCGGACGGCGCAGGACCTCGCGGACGTCGGCGTCCCGGGCGACGAGCCAGGCGTCGAGCTCGGGCACGAAGGTGAGCCCGGGGGCCGCGCGGGCGCGGGCGCAGCGGGGGTAGGGGTCCCGGTAGAGGGCGTCGAGGCGGTGGTGATCGGCCAGGTCCACGGGGTCATGGTGCACGAGGGGGGCGGGGCAGGGGAAGGGGGTTCCGGGGCGGGTCGTGGACCACGTGCCGTGGGGACGGTGGTGAGGGGCACGCGCGGGTGAGCGCGTGCAGGGGCGGTGCCTTCGTCCCACGGGCCGGGGCGCCGGCGCTTCGCGGAGCGCGGAGAGCTGAGGCAGGGGCATGACAGGGTGGCGGGGGCGTGCGGTAGGTTTTGCGTCTCCTTCAGCATGCGATCACGGGCACTCACCCGTACGCCACTCACCTCGGGGACTGAGACTTCTCAATGGAAGACATCGTCAACGGAATCGGCCGTGCCGCCGCCTACGGCGCCCTCGGCGTCGTCCTGCTCACGCTGGGCATCTTCCTGGTCGACGCGCTGACCCCGGGCAAGCTGGGGCGGCAGATCTGGGAGCAGCGCAACCGGAACTGCGCCGTGCTGCTCAGTTCCGCGCTGCTCGGCATCGGCGGCATCGTCTTCACGTCCATCTGGACGACGTACGACGACTTCGGCAAGGGCCTGGTGTCCACCGCCGCGTTCGGTGTGCTCGGCCTGGTGATGATGGCGGTCGCGTTCTGGGTGGTGGACGTGGTGACGCCCGGCAAGCTGGGCCAGACCCTGGTCGAGCAGGAACCGCACCCGGCGGTGTGGGTGACGGCTTCCTGCAACATCGCGGTGGCCGCGGTGATTTCGGCCTCCATCGCCTGACGCGCGGGGCGCGAGACGCCTGACGGCCTGAAGTACGGGGGTTTCCCGCCCCCGCACTTCAGGCCGTCAGGCGTTCCAGGATGCGGTCCATGCCGCTGTTCCAGTTCTCCCTGAGCGCGCGGACCGCGCTCGGCAGGTCGCCGTTCACCAGGCACTCGGCGATGCGTTCGTGTTCCTCGGCCGACCGTTCCAGCACGTCCTGGTCGCCGAGGGCGACCTGTTCGTAGCGGTGCATGGTGAGTTTGAGGGAGGCGATCAGGTCCATCAGGCGGGCGTTGGGGCAGCCCGAGAGCAGCAGGGCGTGCCAGGCGTCGTCGTACCGCTCGATGACGTCGTGCCGGGCCTGCGGCGCCGAGAAGGCGCGTGCCTCTTCGAGCAGCCTCGGTGCCAGGGCGGCCAGCCGGGTCGGATCGGTGGACTCCAGGGCGAGGGATTCCAGGGTGGCGACGATGGTGGTGAGGTCGCGGAACTCCCGGGCGCTCAGGGGGGCGAAGCGAAAGCCCTTGCCGCGTTCGCTGGTGATGACGCCCTCGCGCTCCAGGGAGATCAGGGCTTCGCGGAGCGGGGTGCGGCTGACGCCGAGTTCGGTGGCGAGGCGGCCCTCGTTGATGGGTTCGCCGGTCGGGATGGTGCCGCGGCCGAGCCGTTTGATCAGTTCCTCCTTGACCTGCTCGCGCAGCGGGCGGTTCTCGATAGGCATGTCGGCGGCCCTTCCCCTCGTCCGGCTCAGATTATCGGCCACCCGGGGCGGGCGGCCGCCCCGGGTGGCCGGTGGGTGGGTGTGCGTCACGCGGTTCCGCCGCCGTCGACGGGGATGATCGCGCCGCTGAGGAACGAGGAGGCGTCGGAGGCGAGGAAGGCGACGGTCTGCGCGATGTCGCGGGGCTGCCCGATGCGGCCGAGGGGGCGGTCGGCGGCCTGCTCGTAGAACACCTCGGCGGATGCGCCGAGTTGGCGGGCCTCTTCGGCGAGCATGCCGGTGGCGGTGTCGCCGGGGCACACGCAGTTGACCCGGATCAGGTCGGGCCCGTGGTCGATGGCCATGGCGCGGGTCATGTTGACGACGGCCCCTTTGGAGGCGCAGTACGAGACGGCGCGGGCGCCGCCCGAAATCCCCCACCCGGAGCCGGTGTTGATGATGGAGCCGCCGCCCTGGGCCGCCATCCCGGGTATCACGAGGCGCGACATCAGCAGGACCGAGCGGACGTTGACGGCCATGACGAGGTCCCAGTCGTCGTCGGTGATCTCGCAGACGGTGGACCGGCGGATGATTCCGGCGTTGTTGAAGAGGACGTCGACGCCGCCGAGTTCGAAGTGGGCGGCCCGGACGGCCTGCTCGCAGTCGGTGCGCCGGGAGACGTCGCAGCGCACGAAGACGCCGCCCGCTTCCTTGGCGGTGGCCTCGCCGGCTTCGGGGTCGATGTCGGCGACGACGACGCGGGCGCCGAGTTCGGCGAGGAGGAGGGCGGAGGCGCGGCCGATGCCGGAGGCGGCGGCGGTGACGAGGGCGCGCTTGCCGGTGAGGTCGATCATGTCGGACTGGCTCCTTGGGGGTGGTTGTCCGGTGGCTGCGGCGTCTTCAGTGGCTGGGGCGTCTTCAGTGGCTGAGGCGGTAGAGGGCGGTGCGGCCCCGGCCGGTGAGGACGGTGGCGTAGCCGGAGAGTTCGGCGTCCAGGGCGTCGTCGCCGGTGTCGATGAGGAGGGGGCGGCCGTGCAGGGCGGCGAGTTTGGCTTCGGTGGCGAGGACGAGGAGCTTGCCGGGGGCGAGGGTGCGGAGGACCTCGGGGGAGATCTGCTGGTTGCCCCGGCCGAGGAGGAAGCCTTGGCCTCCGACGGGGGAGAGGGCGAGGAGGAGGGGGTGGTGCCGGGCCAGGGCGCGGAGGTGGGCGGAGGTGAGGTGGGTGGCGAGGGGGCGGTACGGGGGGAGGCCGGGGGGTGGCGGGTGTGCAGCGGCACTGGGCGGGCGAGGGGGCGGGGGTGCAAGGGCCGCCCGGGGGGACCCAAGGGGAGGGAGCGCCCCGTCAGGGGCGTGGGGAACCGCACGGTCAGCCACCGCGCACCCGCACGGCGACGGGCAGTCGCCGCGGTGGCTCGCCCCACACCCGCCGCCCGCCCGGACCAGCGCCGTGACCCCCGTCAGCGGGATCTCCGCGCCCAGGGCGGCGGCCACCGCCCGGGTGGTGGTGCCCGGGCCCAGGACCAGGAGGTCCTCCGCCGCCGCCCGGGACGCCAGCTCCGCCGCGATCCCCCCGAGCGCCTCCGGGGAGGCCCCCGTGCTGCCCGCCTTGCGCTGCTGGACGCGCACCGGCACGTACGGCACCGGCAGCCAGCCGTAGAGCCGGGAGGCCAGGCGGCCGCGCCGCAGTTCCACCTCGTCGCGGTCCATGACCTCCGCCGGGCGCAGCCGCGGCCCGCCGGACCCGGACGCCCAGCCCGCGGCGATCTCCCCGGCAGCCCGGGGGTTCACCGCGAAGACCGCCGAGTGCATCTTGACCCCGGTCGGGATGCCGAGGACCGGGAGCCGTGCCTCCTCCCCCAGCGCCTCCAGCACGTCGCGGGCGGTGCCGTCGCCCCCGGCGAACAGCAGCAGGTCCACCTCGTCCGCGAGGGCCCGCACGGCCTCGACGGTGTCACGCGGCCCGGTGGCCCCCGGGCGGCGCGGCCGGTGCACCACGCGTGCGGGCAGCCCCGCCGCGCGGGCCGACGCCTCCCCCATCGCGCCGGAGGCGGTCAGCAGCTCGACGTCCCGGGTGCGGCGGGCCAGTTCGGCGAGGGCGGCCGTGGAGCGGTCCACCGCGCACGGCGCCGCCCCCCGTTCCAGCGCCCGCCGCTGGGTCCGCGTACCGTCGCTGCCGCCCAGGCCCACCCGGCCGCCGAGCCCGGCGACCGGGTTGACCACGAGACCGAGCCGGATCATGTGGCGTCCGCGGCGCCCAGCACCTTGCGGCGGTAGGTGCGCCAGCTCGGGGACCAGCGGGCCGGGTCGTCGAGTGCCTCCGGGCGGACCCGGTGGACGGTGGAGCGGTGCGGGGCGGTGCGGACCGTCTCCGGGTCCTCGTAGGCCTCCCGTGCCACCTCGGCGAGGATCGCCGCGTACTCGTCGAGGTCGGCCCGGGAGTAGGACTCGGTGGGCTCCAGGGTCATCGGCTCGGGGACCAGGTAGGGGTGGTGGCTGGTCCAGTAGTGGGCGCCGAAGTCGGCGGCGCGCAGGCCGATCTGCTCGCTGTGGACGCCGGTGTCCGCGTTCAGCTGCTCCCAGCTGTAGCGGACCTGCTCGACGCGGGGGCGCCCGGTGGCGTACGGGACGCTGACGCCGCGGATCTGCTTGACCTTGTGCAGGAGGTAGTTGTTGTTGAGGACGGCGGTCTCAGCGACCTCGCGCAGGCCGTCGGCGCCCAGGGACATGATCCAGGCGTACGCGCGGACCAGGTTCGGGACGACGCCGTGGTGCGGGCGGATCTTGCCGACCGAGTGCGGCCGGTCGCCGTCCAGCCGGTGGCGGCCGCGGTCCGCGTCGTACTCCACGGTGGGACGCGGGAGGTACGGGGCCAGGGCCTCGGTGACGCCGCAGGCGCCGGCCGCCGGGCCGCCGCAGGCGTGCGGGGTGGAGAAGGTCTTGTGCAGGTTGAAGTGGCACAGGTCGAAGCCCGCGTCGCGGGCCCGGGTGATGCCGAGGATGCCGTTGGCGTTGGCCTGGTCGTAGGCGGCGAGGCCGCCCGCCGCGTGGACGATGTCGACGAATTCGGCGATGCGGGGGTTGTAGATGCCCGTGTCCTCGGGGTTGGTGATGAGGAGGGCGGCGGTGCGCGGGCCGACGGCCGCGCGCAGGGCCTCGATGTCCGGGTAGCCGTCGGCGTCCGGGTGGAGGGTGATGACCTTGAAGCCGGCCGTCTTGGCGCAGGCCGCGTTGGAGGGGTGGGAGAAGACGGTGGTGATGATCTCGTCACGGGTCCGGGCCTCGCCCCGGTCGGCGAAGTAGGCGCGGATCATGGCGACGTTGGCGTAGATGGCGGCGGAGCCCGCACCGGGCTGGAGGGAGACCCGGTCCATGCCGGAGACCTCCTTCAGCAGGCCCTCCAGCCGGTGCAGGATCTCCAGGACGCCCTGCACGGTGGACTCGTCCTGGAGGGGGTGCAGGCCCGCGATGCGCTCGTCCGTGACGAAGCGGTCGTTGACCTTGGGGCTGTACTTCATGGTGCAGGTGCCCTGGCCGACGTCGACGTTGAGGTCGGCGCCCAGCGTCTCCTGGGAGAGCCGCAGGTAGTGGCGGAGCACCTGCTGCTGGCCGATCTCGGGGAGGGCGGGCGCGGTGGTGCGGCGCAGCGCGGCCGGGACCTCGACCGCACCGCCGAGGGCTTCGGTGATCTCCGGGTCCACGTCGGGGACCAGGACGCCGCGCTCCCCCGGTGAGCCGAGTTCGAAGATGAGCTTCTCGTCCCAGGACGCCTGGTGGAAGCGGCGCAGCGCGGGCTTGTCCGCGATCCGGGCGTCCTCGGGGGCGACGGGCCCGGCGGCGGGGCCGGCGGGGTGGGTGTCGAAGGGGGCGCTCACTTGACGATCTCCTCCAGGGCGGCGGCCAGCTCGTCGATGTCGGCCTTGCTGTGGACTTCGGTGACGCAGTACAGCGCCTGGTCGACGGCGGTCTCGATGCCGCCGAAGATGCCGCGTTCGCGCAGGTCGGCATGGATGTCGGCGGTGCTGCGGGCGCCGGTGAAGCGGACCGGGAAGTCGGCGAAGTGGACCGCTTCGGCGTGCGGGACCGCGACGCCGGGGACGCGGGCGAGGCGCTGCTTGGCGTACGCGGTGTGGGCGAGGACCGTCTCGCCGATCTCCCGCATGCCCTGCGGGCCCATCAGGGAGAGGTAGACGCCCGCGCCGATGCCGTGCAGGGCGGCGGCGGTGCCGACCCATTCCTTGCCCTCCTCGCGCCGGGCGAAGGAGGTGCGGTCGTACGCCACGTCGCCGAAGCCGTACTCGCCCTCGACGTCGGTGGGGACCAGGCCGAAGAGGCGGGTCGGGTACTCCGCCACGAGGCGCGGGTCGTCGGCGGCGCCGATGAAGCCCGCGGTGCCGCCGCCGTAGCTCATGCGGATGCCGAGCGGTTGGATGTCGCCGCAGGTCAGGTCGGCTCCGTACGAGGACGGTGGGGCCAGCACGCCGAGGCTGACCGGGTTGCAGCCCACGACGTACAGGGCGCCGCTGCCGTGCGCCAGCCGGCCCAGCCCGGGAAGCGCCGGGTCGACCAGTCCCAGCCGGTTGGGGGCCTCCGCGTACACGGCCGCCACGTCGCCCCCGGCGAGGGCGGACCGTACCGCGTCCGCGTCGGTGCCGCCGGTCGCCGGGTCGGCGGGGACGAGGACCACCTCGTGGTCGGGGCGGACGTAGTCGCGGATCTTGGACAGCTTGTCGGGGTCGACGTCGCCGCAGATCAGCAGTCTGCGCAGGCCCGTGACGCGGCCGGCCATGCGCAGCGCCGTACCGGCGGCCTGGAAGCCGTCGTAGACGGGGACGTTGACGACGTCCACGTCGAGGAGTTCGGCCATCAGGGACTGGTACTCCCACATGGCCTGGAAGCGGCCGTGGTCCTCGTACGGCTCGCCCGCGTAGGCGGTGAGGAACTCGGACCGTCCCGTCACCTCGTCGACGACGGCGGGCACGTGATGGGGGTAGCAGCCGCCGCCGAGGAAGCTGAGGGTGCGGGTGGCGGGGGTGTTGCGGCTGAGCAACTGCTCCATGTGGCGCACGAGTCGGGCCTCGGAGCGCAGGGGTGCGGGCAGGTCGAGGGGGCGGCGGAGCCGGATCTCCTCGGGGATGTCGGCGTAGAAGTCCTCGACACCGGCCGCGCCGACGGCGTCCAGCATGGCCTGCCGTACGGCGGGAACCGCGTTCGGAATGTACGGGTGCACCGGGACCCGGGGGTGCGGGCGGTCCGGGGAATTCTCGGGTGGGGTCATGCCGCGCCTCCGCTGGCGAAGAGCTCCCGGAGCCGGGTGCTCGGTCCCGACTTCTGGGATTTCAGGGGCAGTTGACGTTCGACCTCTTGACGCGACAAGGCGTCATTCAGTGTTCTGTATACAGCATTAGGCATTCCGACGGCGGGAGACAAGGGTGTCAACTCGACCGGCACGCAGGGCAGTTCTGGCCGCCGGGCTCGCGGCGGGGGCCACGGCCGCGCTCTCCGGCTGCGCCACCGGGGGCGCCGGCGGCCGGGGCGGTCCGGCTCCGGAGGTGCCCGAGGCGGACGGGAAGCAGCTCAGGGGCACGGTCACCGTCTGGTCCTGGGACGTCGCGGCCAAGGCGATGCGGCGGCTGGCGAAGGACTTCCAGGCGAAGCACCCGGGGACGGCCGTCACGGTCCGCGACATCGGCTACGACAGCGCCTACGACAAGATCACCGTGGGCCTGAAGAGCGGCTCGGGACTGCCGGACGTGCTGACCGTCGAGGGCCCGCGCATGGCGACGTACACGGGGAACTTCCCCCGGGGCTTCTACGACCTGACGAAGCCGGCCGGTGCGCACCGGAAGAACTTCGACGAGGCGTCCTGGAAGACGGTGGTGGACCCGCGGGGCAGGACCGTCGCCCTGCCGTGGGACATCGGCCCGTGCGGGATGTTCTACCGCCGTGACTACTTCCGGGCGGCCGGGATCGAGCCGGGGTCGATCCGGACCTGGGACGACTACGTGCAGGCGGGCGAGCAGCTCAGGAAGCGCACCGGCCGCCGGATGCTCGTCCTGGACTCGGTCGAGGACTCCACCTTCGCGATGCTGCTCCAGCAGCAGGGGCGGCACTTCTACGCCGACGGCAGGGTGGCCGTCGACAGCCCGGAGGCGGTGCGGGCGGCGACACTGCTCAAGACCCTGGCCGACCGGGACCTGGTGGATTACCAGAAGGGCTGGGACGGCCTGGTCACCGCCACGAAGGCGGGCAGGGCGGCCACCGAGACGAGCGCGGCGTGGTGGATGGGCACGCTGCTCGCCGACGCGCCGGAGCTGAAGGGGAGGTTCGGCGTGCTGCCGATGCCCGCCTTCACGGCCGGCGGGGCGCGCACCTCGAACCGGGGCGGGTCCGTGCTCGCCGTGCCCGAGCAGAGCAGGAACCCCGGACTCGCCTGGGCCTTCGTGGAGTTCCTGCTCACGAGCGTGCCGAACCAGGTGTCGATGCTGAAGCGGGAGGGCCTCTTCCCGGCCTTCCTCCCGGCACTCGCCGACCCGTATCTGAGCACGCCGCAGGAGTACTTCGGCGGGCAGGCGGCCCTGAAGGTGTTCGCGGACCTCGCTCCGACGACACCGCCGGTGGAGTACACCGAGGACGGCGCGAAGGCGAGCGAGATCATGTTCTCGACGATCTCCGGAATCCTGACGCGCGACAAGGACCCCCGGGAGGCGCTGGGCTCCGCCGCCGCGCAGATCGCCTCGGCCACCGGCCGGCCGCGGATCGCGGGCTGACGCACCATGGCCGCGCCCACGCGTACGCTCCCGCCCTCCCCCGCCGTGGCGCCCCCGTCCCCGTCCGGCCGGCGCCGGCAGCGGCACCGGGTGGTTCCCTGGGTGTTCGCGGGGCCCGCCGCCGTGCTGTTCGCCGTGTTCTTCGCGTACCCGCTGGGTGCGAGCCTCTTCCAGAGCTTCACCGCCGAGCGCGACGGGGCGTCGGTGTGGGTGGGGCTCGCCCAGTACCGGCGGATGGCGTCGGACCCGGCGTTCCTGGAGTCCCTGGTCAACGTCGGGCTCATCCTGCTGGTGCAGGTGCCGCTGATGGTGGTGCTCGCGCTGCTGCTGGCGGGACTGCTCAACCAGTCCTGGCTGAGGTTCCGGGGCGCCTGGCGGGCGGTCTACTTCCTGCCCGCCGTCACCACGCTCGTCGCGTACGCGGTCGTCTTCCAGGTGCTGCTGAAGACGGACGGGGGGCCGGCGAACCAGTTCCTGTCGGTGTTCGGGCTCGGGCCCGTCGACTGGCTCAACGACCCGGCGTGGGCGCGGATCTCCCTGATCGCCTCGCTGACCTGGCGGTGGGCCGGGTACAACGCGGTGATCCTGCTGGCCGGTCTCCAGGCGATCGGCAAGGAGCAGTACGAGGCGGCCGCGCTGGACGGGGCGTCGGCCTTCGCGACGTACCGCAGGATCATCGTCCCGCAACTGCGCCCGGTGGTCCTGTTCTGCGCGGTCACCTCCACCATCGGCACACTGCAGCTCTTCGACGAGAACTACGTGCTGACGCGCGGCGGCCCCGACAACGCGACCCTCTCCCCCGTGGTCTACCTCTACAGGACCGGCTTCGAACAGCTCGACTTCGGTTACGCGGCGGCCGTCGCATGGGTGGTGGTGCTGCTGATCGCGGTGCTGTCCCTCGCCCAGTACCTCCTGTTCGGACGGCAGGAGCGCCGATGAGCACGGCCGCCCCGGCCCGGGACGCCGTACGCAGGAGCCCCGCGCGGCGGCTCGCGGGACCGGCCGTCGGGCTGGTCCTGGTGGCCGGCGCGGTGATCAGCCTGGTGCCGTTCGCCTGGATGGCGATCGCCTCCACGCACTCCACCGCGGACCTCTTCCGCTCCCCGCCCCCGCTCGTGCCGGGCGGCCGGCTCCTGGACAACCTGGCCCGGCTGGAGGAGACCGTCGGGTTCAGCCGGGTCATGCTCAACAGCGTCGGCATCGCCCTGGTGCACACCGCGCTGAGCGCGCTGATCTCGGCGATGTGCGGGTACGGGCTGGCCAAGTTCCGGTTCCGGGGGCGCGGGCTGCTGCTCGGGGTGGTCCTGGCGACGATGATGATCCCGTTCCAGGTGCTGCTCGTGCCCCTGTTCCAGATGATGGCGAGCCTGGGCTGGGTCAACACCTACCAGGCGGTGGTCCTGCCGTTCCTCGCGAGTTCCTTCGGCATCCTGCTGATGCGGCAGGGCTTCCTGGACTTCCCCGACGAACTCCTGGAGTCGGCGCGGATCGACGGCTCCGGTGAGCTGCGCACCTTCTACACCGTCGTACTGCCCTGCGTGCGCCCGCAGTTGGGAGCCCTTGTCATCTTCACCTTCATGAGTGCCTGGAACAGCTTCATCTGGCCGCTGCTCATGCTGAACTCGGAGGACGCCTACACCGTGCCCGTCGCGCTGAACACCCTGACCGGGCTCTCCCGCGTCGACCACTCCGGGCTGATGCTCGGCTCGCTGCTGGCCACGCTGCCCCTGCTGCTGCTCTTCCTGTGCTTCCAGCGGCACTTCGTCTCCGGTCTGCTGGGCGGGGCGGTGAAGCAGTGAGCCGCGGCTTTCCCGAGGGCATCCAGTACGGCGGGGACTACAACCCCGAGCAGTGGCCCGAGGAGACCTGGGCCGAGGACGCCGCGCTGATGCGGGAGGCGGGCGTCACCCTGGTCACGGTCGGCGTCTTCGCCTGGGCGAGGCTCCAGCCCGGCCCCGACTCCTGGGAGTTCGGCTGGCTCGACCGGCTGATGGACCTGTTCGCCGCGCACGGCATCGCCGTGGACCTCGCCACGGCGACCGCCTCGCCGCCCGCGTGGCTGGTGCGTTCCGCCACCTACGTCCGGCCGGTCACCGCCGACGGCGTACGCCTGGAATTCGGCTCCCGGCAGCTCTACTGCCCCTCCGACCCCACCTACGTCCGCGCCGCCGGGAAGCTGGTGCGCGCGCTGGCCGAGCGGTACGCCAAACACCCGGCGCTGGCGCTCTGGCACATCCACAACGAGTACGGCGACCACGTCACCGAGTGCTTCTGCGAGGAGTCGGCGGCCGACTTCCGCGACTGGCTCAGGAAGCGCTACCGCACCGTCGAGGAACTCAACCGCGTCTGGGGAACCGACTTCTGGTCGCAGCGCTACGGCGACTTCCGGCAGATCGAACCGCCGCGCACCGCCCCGGGCCCGGTCAACCCCACCCAGGTCCTGGACTGGCGGAGGTTCTGCTCCGACGCGCTCCTGCGGCTGCACCGGCTGGAGCGGGACGTGCTGCGCACGCACTCCCCCGACGTGCCCGCCACCACCAACTTCATGTCGATGTTCAAGGCCCTCGACCACTGGGAGTGGGCCCGGCACGAGGACATCGTCTCCGACGACGCCTACCCCGACCCGGCCGATCCGGCGGCGCACGTGGGCGCGGCCCTCAACCACGACCTGATGCGCTCCCTCAAGGGCGGCCGGCCGTGGCTGCTGCTGGAGCAGGCGCCGTCGGCGGTGAGCTGGCGGCCCGTCAACGTGCCCAAGCGCCCCGGCCTGCAACGCCTGTGGTCGCTCCAGGCGCTCGCCCGGGGTGCGGACGGGATCCTGTACTTCCAGTGGCGGCAGTCGCGGGCGGGCGCGGAGAAGTTCCACAGCGCGCTGCTGCCCCACCGGGGCACGGCCTCGCGGGGCTGGCGGGAGACGGTCCGGTTCGGGGCGGAGCTGCGCCGGCTCGCCGAGGTGGCCGGCTCCCGGATCACCGCGCGGGCCGCGATCGTCCTGGACTGGCACTCCTGGTGGGCGCTGGAGGGCACCGACCACCCCTCGGAGCGGATGCGCTGGCGGGAGCTGCTGCGCCCCTGGTACGAGGCGCTGTACGCACGCGGGATCACCGTGGACTTCGTCGCGCCGGACGCGGATCTCTCCCCGTACCGGCTGGTCCTGGCCCCGAACCTGTACCTGCTGCGCGCCGAGCACGCCCGGCGGATCGCCGACCACGTGCACGGGGGCGGGCATCTGGTGTGCGGGCCGTTCAGCGGGGTCGTGGACGAGCACGACCACCTGCACCCCGGGGGCGCGCCGGGGCCGCTGCGGGAGGTGCTCGGGGTGGTCGTCGACGAGTTCTGGCCGGTCCCGGACGGGGAGACGGTGCGGGTCGGCGAGGACGCCCGGGCAAGCGTGTGGAGCGAGTGGCTGGTGGCCGAGGGGGCCCGTCCGCTGCTGGCGTACGCCTCCGGGACGCTCGCCGGGCAGCCCGCCGTCACCCGGAACGCCTGGGGGCGGGGCAGCGCCCGCTACCTGAGCTGCCGCCTCGACGCCGAGGGCCTGGGCCGGGTGCTCGACGGGGCGCTCTGCGAGGCGGAGGTGACACCGGTGCTCGGCGCCGCGCCGCCCGCGGGGGTCGAGGCCGTACGGCGCGGCCCGTACCTCTTCCTGCTCAACCACACCGACCGGGAGGCCGACAGCCCGGCCCTGCCCGGCACCGACCTGCTCACCGGCGAGCAGGTGCACGACCGCGTCCGGCTGGGGCCGCTCGGCGCGGCCGTCGTCAGAACCGTATCCACGGAAAGGTGACCATGAACCCACGCACGCCCGCCCTCGCCGTCGCCCTGGCCTGCGGCACGCTCCTCGCCGGGGCCGTCGCGGCCCCCGCCGCCCCGGCCCCGCCCGCGGCGGCCGGCAGCCCGGGGCCGGTGGCCGGCTACGGCGACGTCCTGGACCGGCGGGGCTCCCCCGCCGCCGCCCGCCCGGACGAGTCCGACGGCCACAACAACTCCGTGAACGTCTTCGCCGACCGGGGCGCCTGGCACGCGTACGCGCTGCCCGAGGCGGGCGACACCGCCGCGTACGGGGGTTTCACCGGGCCCCTCTACATCGCGCAGGAGTACCCCTGGTGGCTGAGCAGGGCCTTCAGCCGCCTCCGCCTCACCGAGTCCGGGCAGCCGTTGGACCTCGCCGCCGGGGGCGCGCCGCGCTTCACCTCGCAGCCGGGCCGGCTGCTCCAGTCGTACGACCTCGGGGGCGGCCTGCGCCTGGAGATGGAGCTCCGCTTCTCCTCCCGGCGCACCGCGCTGGTGCGGGCCGAGATCCGCAACACCGGGCGGCAGACGCGCACCCTCGGCGCGGGCTGGACGGGGTCGCTGCTGCGCCCGCGGGCGGCGCCGATGAAGGACGCGCCGCGGCTGCGGGCGACCCGGCACGGCGTCGGAGTGGACTTCGCGAAGGTGCGCGAGACCTGGGAGTACCTGACCGACGGCACCGAGCGCTTCGAGGTCGTCCACCGGGAGCCGGTCCGCACCACCGTCGACGGCGACGCCTACCGCACCGAAGCCGTCTCCCCCGTCGTCCTGCGGCCCGGCCGCGGTCACTCCTTCGACTGGACCGAGTCGTACACCTTCACCGGGGCCGAGCGGGCCCGCGAGGCGGCGGCGGTGCGTTCCGCGCTCGCCCGGCCCGACGCGGCGGCCGCCTCCGCCGACGCCCGGTGGCGTCGCTATGTCGACTCGGTGACGCGCGGGGTGACGAAGGAGGACCGGCGGGTCGCGGTGAAGTCGCTGGAGACGCTGGTGACGAACTGGCGCGGGGCCGCGGGGAAGCTGGCGCACGACGGCATCACGCCGTCGATCTCCTACAAGTGGTTCACCGGCGGCCTGTGGGCGTGGGACACCTGGAAGCAGGCGGTGGGCACGGCGCGGTTCGAGCCCTCGCTGGCGCAGAGCCAGATCCGCTCGATGTTCGACCACCAGATACGCGCCGACAGTGCGACGCGCCCGCAGGACGCGGGCATGATCCCCGACTGCGTCTTCTACAACGACCCGGCGCGCGGGGGCGGCAACTGGAACGAGCGCAACTCCAAGCCGCCGCTGGCGGCATGGGCGGTGTGGGAGGTGTACGCGAAGTCCGGCGACCGGTCCTTCCTGCGCGAGCTGTACCCGAAGCTCGTGGCGTACCAGGAGTGGTGGTACCGCACCCGCGACCACGACGGCAACGGTCTCGCGGAGTACGGGGCGACGGTCGACCCGGGCAACGACTCCCCCACGGCGCGGTTGCTGGCGGCGGCCTGGGAGAGCGGCATGGACAACGCGCCGCGCTTCGACGCCGCCCTCGGCGCGGCGGTCGTCGCCAACACGGGGGCGGACGGGAAGGTGGTCGGCTACTCCGTCAACCAGGAGTCGGTGGACCTGAACGCCCATCTCGCCGCCGACCAGGGCCATCTGGCGAGGATCGCCCGGGAGCTGGGCAGGCCGGGCGAGGCACGGGACTGGGAGCGGAGGTCCCGGGCGACGCACACCGCCGTACGGGAGCGGATGTACGACCCGGCGACGGGCTGGTTCCACGACAAGGTGCTGGGCGGCGACCGGTTGCTGACCGCGCGCGGACGGGGCATCGAGGGCGCGACACCGCTGTGGACGGGCACGGCGTCCGCCGGGCAGGCGCGGGCGGTGCGGGCGAAGCTGACCGACCCGGCGGAATTCGCGACGAAGGTGCCGTTCCCGACGGTGGCCAGGAGTTCGCCGTACTTCCAGCCGACGCGCTACTGGCGGGGCCCGGTCTGGCTGGACCAGGCGTACTTCGCGCTGGGCGGCCTGCGGTCGTACGGCTACGGCCGCGACGCGGACAGGTTGACCGGGCAACTCCTCGCACAGGCGGCCGGTTTGCGGGGCAACGGGCCGATCATGGAGAACTACGATCCGGTGACCGGGGCCGCCCTCAACTCCACCAATTTCAGTTGGTCGGCGGCCGCGCTGCTGCCGATGCTGCCGCGCGACCGCTGACCTGGCGCCCGCCCGTCGCCCGTCCGCCGCCCGTCCGTCGACCTGTTCAGCGCCCGCCCTTCGCGGCACGAGCACGGCCCGTTCGCCCCGCCGGGGCGGGCGGGCCGTCGCGCGTTATCAAGCCCCACCCGTCACTGTCCCGCGCTTGCGGCATATTCCTTCCATCCGGTGACTCCCTGCACACAAGCGAGCGCCGAACGTACAAAGTCGGTGAGTCTATGCCGGGGACGACGATCGGTGCAGGGGCTTGGCAGAACCGGCCGACGCCCTCACGCGGGCGGGCTAAGCTCGCTGCGCAACAAGCCGAGTTGATGTGAATTCATCCACTTGTTCCCCTAGGTCGCTCTTGTTTGAAAACGTCCCCCAATCACCGCCAGAGGCTCTCCATGGTTCGGGTTGAATCCCCCCCACGTCAGGCAGCACATCAGGCGCGGCAGGCGACACATCAGGCGCATGCGGCACGACAGCAGGAGTCCACCTTCTTCCGGCCGATCGCCCTGGCCGTCGTCCTGACCGTCGCGGCCACCGCGGGCGCGGCGTTCCTCGTCGACGCGTCCGCCCGCATACCCGTCGCCTGGGCGGGGGCCGCGGCGACGGTGGTGATCGCCGCCCTCACGGGTGAGATCGTGCGGCGCGGCAGGGCCCTGCGCCAGGCGCAGGCCGACCACGCGGCGCGCGCGGCCCAGTTGGAGCGGCGGCTGGCCGAGCACGACGACGAGACGGTACGGCTGGCCAAGGAGCTGATGCCGGCCGCGATCCGGCGGCTGCGCTCCAGCGAATCGCCCGCCGAGGTGATGCGGGACGTCGTCGACGCGGACGAGCGCTACCG
The DNA here is from genome assembly GCF_044751045.1 of Streptomyces sp. NPDC088745. NCBI lineage: Bacteria > Bacillati > Actinomycetota > Actinomycetes > Kitasatosporales > Streptomycetaceae > Streptomyces > Streptomyces sp. NPDC088745. The sequence continues at coordinate 331,418 of NZ_JBIVLB010000005.1, read as the reverse complement.
CGATCTGCCGTACGCGCAGCGCGAGTTGCTGCGCACCGTGCTCGACATCATCGACCTCGAAGAGGCCAGGCGGGAGTCCGCGCAGCGCGCGTTCGTCAACATCGCCCGCCGGGTGCAGGCCATCGTCCACCAGCAGGCGAGCGAGCTGCGGCAGATGGAGGAGGACCACGGGCGCAACCCGGAGGTCTTCGACGACCTGCTGCGCATCGACCACGGCACCGCCCTGATCGGCCGGCTCGCCGACTCCATCTCGGTGCTCGGCGGGGCCAGGCCCTCGCGTCAGTGGCCGCGCCCGGTACCGCTGTTCAGCGTGCTGCGCGGCGCGATGTCGCGCATCCTGGAGTACCGGCGCGTCGACCTGCACTCGATCGCCAAGGTCGCCATCATCGGCACCGCCGTCGAGCCGCTCATCCACGCCTGCGCGGAGCTCCTCGACAACGCGACCCGTTACTCGCCGCCGCAGACCCGGGTGCACGTCACCGCGGTCGAGGTGCAGACCGGCATCGCCATCGAGATCGAGGACGGCGGCGTCAGCCTCAGCGAGGAGGCCCGCCGCCGGGCGGAGAACATGCTCGTCCAGGCCCAGGCCGGCATCGACCTGAACGCGCTGGGCGACACGCCCCGCCTCGGCATGGCCGTGGTCGGACGGCTGTCGCAGATGTACAACCTCCAGGTGTCACTGCGGCAGTCCGCGTACGGCGGGGTGCGCGCAGTGCTGATCGTTCCGCGCGACATCGTCACCACCGGCCCCGCGCCCGGCATCGCCCACGGCATCGGCGCCTCCGCCGTGCCCCGCGGCGGCAAGATCGACGGCATGACGCCCGAAGAGGCCCGGGCGCCCCAGCGCAAGCCCCGTCCCGCCAGGCCGAAGCCGCCGACGCCCGCCCCCGCGGCGCCGGTCGCGCCGCCCCGGCCGGTACCGATGTCGGCCATGGAGGACGACGTTCCCGTGGTCACCGAATGGACCGAGAACGGGCTGCCCCAGCGCCGCAGCCGGGGCCGAGCGCCCCTCGGCTCCCACAACCTCCCGGCGCAGGAGCGTCAGGCCGCGGCCGAAGCCGCCGCGGCGGCAGCGGCGGCCGGCTTCCCGGTCAAGGAGGAACCCCAGCCGGGGATCTGGCTCGAAGCGTTCACCAAGGCGGCCAAGGGAGTGCCGCTGGACCCGCCGGCCGAGGCGGACGGCCCGCCCACGCACCAGGCCGACGGCACACACGACGACAACACGTGGGACAAGGGAGATCTGAAGTGATCCAGCAGCGGGCCAACTTGGACTGGATTCTGAAGGACCTGGCCACCGGCGTACCGCAGATCCACCAGATCGTGGTGCTCTCCGCGGACGGACTGCGCATCGCACGGCACGGCGGCGACCCGGACGTCGCCGACCGCCTCGCCGCCGCCTGCGCGGGGCTCCAGAGCCTGGCGTCGGCGGTCGCCGCGGAGATCCCCGACAGCGACGGGCAGATGCGGATGGTCGTCATCGAGGTGGACGGCGGCTTCTTCTACCTGATGGCGGCGGGCACGGGGGCCTACCTCGCGGTCCTCGCCGACGAGACGGTGGACGCCGGTCTGGTGGGAGCGCGGATGCGCGACCTGGTCGTACGGATCGGAGCCCACCTGACCAGCCCGCCCCGGCACGACGGGCACCACGGATGAAGACACCCCGCCGCGAACGCCGAGACAAGCTGCCCGCCGCCTCCGTCGCCGCCCCCGACCCGGGTGCGGCGAAGGGGGACCCGGAGCGGCTGTACGTCATCACCGGCGGCCCGGACGGCGGGGAGCGAGCCGCGCTCGACCTGGTCACCATGGTCGTCGCCTGTTCCACCCCGTCGCCGACCGTGCAGCCCGAACAGGCCGCGATCCTGCGGCTGTGCCGGGCCCCCCTGTCGGTGGCGGAGATCTCCGCGTACCTGCGCCTGCCCTTCAGCGTGGTCACCTCGCTGCTGACCGACCTCCTCGCCACCGAACTGGTGGAGTCGCGCGCCCCGATCGTGCGCGCCGTACTTCCCGACCGGTCCCTTCTCGAAGCGGTGATGCATGGACTTCAACGGCTCTGACACCATTACGGGCCCCCGTACCGAGGACGTACTGCCCAGCACTGCCACCGCCGCGGTGAAGGTGGTGATCGTCGGCGGTTTCGGCGTCGGGAAGACGACGATGGTCGGCGCGGTCAGCGAGATCCGCCCGCTGACCACCGAGGAGACGATGACGCAGGCCAGCATCGGCGTCGACGACAACTCGCGGATCGAGGGCAAGACGGCGACGACCGTCGCCATGGACTTCGGCCGGATCAGCATCAGCGAGCAGCTCATCCTGTACCTGTTCGGCACGCCCGGCCAGGAGCGCTTCTGGTTCCTGTGGAACGGCCTGTTCGAGGGCGCGCTCGGCGCGGTCGTGCTGGTCGACACCCGGCGGCTCGAAGTCAGCTTCGACGTGATCGGCCGGCTGGAGGAGCGCGGGGTGCCGTTCGTCGTCGCCGTGAACACCTTCCCGGACGCGCCGAGCCACCCCATGGAGACGCTGCGGCACGCGCTGGACCTGCCCGACGAGGTGCCGATGGTCAACTGCGACGCCCGGCTGCGGGCGTCCAGCCGCGATGTGCTGCTGACCCTCATGAACTACCTGCACGCGCTCGCCCTCCAGCGGTCCTGACGCCCGCCGGACCCTCGACTTCCCGATGCTCTTCAGGAGTTGCGATGACTTCCCCCTTCGATCCGACCCCGCTGCCGCCGCCCGAGTGCCCGGCGCACGCCTCGGGCGGCGCGCCCGAACCGGAGGTGAGCGAGATCGGCCCCGGCGGGCTGCGCAGGCTCTACGGCCCGGCGCACGAGAAGGACCCGATGGGCCTGTACGAGAAGCTGCGCGCCGAGCACGGGCCGGTGGCCCCCGTCCTGCTCAACGGCGACGTTCCGGCCTGGCTGGTGCTCGGCCACAGCGAGAACCTGCACATGACGCGCACCCCCTCGCTGTACTCCCGCGATTCGCGGCGCTGGCGGATGCTGCAGGACGGCTCGCTGGACATGACCAACCCGCTCGCGCCGATCTTCGCGTACCAGCCGGTGTGCGTCTTCGCGGACGGCGCGGAGCACGAGCGTCAGCGGGGCGCGGTCACCGACTCCATCGCCCGCATCGACCACCGGGGGGTGCGCCGCTTCATCAACCGGTTCAGCAACCGCCTGGTCAACGACTTCTGCGAGAGCGGGCAGGCCGACCTGGTCAGCCAGTTCGCCGAGCACCTGCCGATGATGGTGATGTGCCAGATCATCGGCATGCCCGAGGAGTACGACGAGGAGCTGGTGCAGGCCGCGCGCGAGATGCTCAAGGGCTCCGAGAAGGCGATCGCGGCCAACGAGCACGTGATGGGGGCCCTGTACCGGCTGGTGGCGCGCCGCCGGGCGGAACCCGAGGAGGACTTCGCGACGTGGCTGGTGGAGCACCCCGCGCAGTTCACCGACGACGAGGCCGCCCACCATCTGCGCCTGGTGCTGATCGCCGCGTACGAGACGACGGCGAACCTGATCGCCAACGTGCTGCGCATGGTGCTCACCGACCCCCGCTTCCGCGCCCAGCTCAGCGGCGGGCACATGACGCTGCCGGAGGCGGTGGAGCAGACGCTGTGGGACGAGCCGCCGTTCACGACGATCCTGGGCCGGTGGGCCGCCGGTGACTCCGAGCTCGGCGGGCAGAAGATCAAGGCGGGCGACGCCCTGATCGTCGGCATCGCCCCCGCCAACGTGGACCCGGTGGTGCGCCCCGAGCCGTCGGCCTCGATGCAGGGCAACCGCGCCCATCTCGCGTTCAGCGGCGGGCCGCACGAGTGCCCCGGCCAGGACATCGGGCGTGCCATCGCCGACACGGGTGTCGACGCCCTGCTGATGCGCCTGCCGGACATTCAGCTCTCGGTCGAGGAGGACGAGTTGAGGTGGCGCAGCACCCTGATGTCGCGTCACCTGATCGAGCTGCCGGTGTCCTTCGCGCCGCGACCGCCGCAGGAGATCACCGGCCCCGTCATTCCCGAGCGGGCCGGGGCCGCGGCCCGCGACTGGCAGATCAGCTCTCCGCGCAGGCCCGACCCGGCCGCATCCGGCACGGTGCCGCAGCCCGGCCCGGTACCGGCGGCGCCCCGGACCGCGCCGCCGGCGGCGACGGTCCCGGCGCAGCGTCGGGGGTCGGCGCCGGTGCGGGCCTGGCGCACGCTGGTCACCTGGTGGCGGGGCTACTAGCAGCCGTCGTACGCGTCCGGGGCCCGGCAGCGCCGGGCCGGGCCGGGGCCGTTCGCGCGTCGTCTCAGGCGGCGTGGCGGACGGCCTCGACGTGTTCGGCCACCTGGTCCCACCACCAGGAGATGGTCGGCAGCGGCAGGGCGTCGGCGCTGTCGTCGGCCGGGCGGTGCTTCCACCAGCCGGCCGGTTTGGCGAGCGGGGTGACCTGCTGGGGCGCCACCCGGTAGCGCGGGCAGCGGGCGGCCCAGTCGAGGTGGCCGCGCACGAACTGCCCCAGGTCGTGGACGTATCGCCGCAGTTCGGCGCCTCCATCGCACAGGACCTGCGCGCGCAGGCGCAGGAAGAGCACCATCACGCGGTCGCGCATGGCGACGGCGTGCTGGAGCGCCTCGGCGGGGGCGCAGTCCAGTTCGTGGCACAGGACGTCGACCAGGTTGAGGTCGTCGTCGGCGCGCAGGAGTTCCTTGTTGCGCGAGTAGAGGTCGTTGTCCCAGCTGACGAGGGTCCAGGTGATCTCGGTGAGGGCCCGCACCCGGGGGTCCTCCAGGTCCTCGTCGGGGACCGAGTAGCCGGCGACTATCTCCATCATCGCGGTGGAGGGGGCCATCCCGATGGCCCGCATCCACAGGGTGACGTAGTCGTTCACGGAGGGCTGGCCGGGGCTGCGCCGGCACTCCGCCTCCCAGACCAGACCGGAGGTGTAGACGCGCATGGCGTCGACCCAGCGGCGGATCTGGCGGGCGGTGGCGTACCGCTCCAGTTCGACGCGCAGGTCGCGCAGGACGGCGGCGTGCCGCGACTCGCCGGGGACGGGGTCGCCGGGGGCCTCGACGGCCCGCATGATGTGGCCGACCTCCCGGGCGAGCTGTCCTGCGGTGGGCCGGGCCTCGTCGCAGACGCCGTCGTCGAGGGAGAAGAGGACGGCGTGGAACTTCGCCATCAGGGTGAGCGGGGCGAGGCGGCCGTAGGGCATGGTGAAGGCGGTGAGCCCGCCGAAGTCGCAGCGCGCGAGCCGGGCGCGCTGGTCCGCGTCGGTGTCGAGGTCCTGCCGGAACATCCAGTCGACGGTCAGCTCGTTCAGCACCTCCGCCGCCGGGTGCGCCGCGGACGGCACCGGGCAGTAGAAGGGCGTGTGCGGCAGGGGCTGAACAAGCCGGTGATCCGAAGTGACGTGCATGGGAATTCCCCCTGGAGTCCAGGTTTCAGCGTGCAGTGCGGTGTTCTGGTCCGTGCTGTGGCCTATCTGCCCATGTCGGATCGTCAATAACGATGCAATTGCCCGCCATCTGCAGAAAGTTGAGCGCGGGGTGTCCGGAGCTGTCGATGGGCCGGACTTCGGGACCGGTGCGCGCTGCGGATGATCTCCAGGGGGCGTACGAGGCCACCGGGACGAATCTTTACCCGTACACCTCTTGCCATCGAGCCGCCCCGGGGGGCCGGATCCGTGATTCCGTACGGTGGACGCACGTACGGGCACGGAAAGGGTTCACGAAGCGCGCGGGTGGGCACGGGTGGCTGCCATGTGGCCGGATATCGCCTTGTTCCGAACGGGATGTTCGAAGGGTCCGGCCCTTACCCGTCCGGGTCCGCGCCGTTGCACGCCTCCGTTCGCGCCGCGAGCGCCGGGTGCGGTGCGCTCCGGTGCGCACTGCCGCGTTCGAATCGCTTCGGACGCCCTCGGGCAGGACACCGGGCCGGCACGCGCGGCGCACCGCCGCACGGTGTCAACAAGGGGCGGGTCCGGACCCGGGCGGATCAGCCGGTGCCGAACCAGGTCTCGGCGACCGCGTCCCACGTCGGCTCGGGCGGCGCGGGCAGTTCGCGGAAGTACCAGGGCAGGTTGGCGTAGACGTGGAGCAGGGTGTACGCGAGGAGCAGGCGCGGGTCGAAGGCGCGGCCGTACTCCTGCTGGAAGCGGGCCATCAGGCCGGGTTCGCCCCTGGTGAGGAAGAGCCCGACGCCGACCAGGTCGTAGGCCGGGTCGCCGAGCATGGCGGGTTCGAAGTCGAAGAGCCCGGTGAGCCGCCAGGTGGCGGGGTCGACCACGAAGTGCTGTCGCATCGGCTCGGTGTGCAGCAGGACGCGGGGCGCGTCGGCGGGCAGGTCGACGGAGTCGAGGAAGGCGGGGATCGTCTCGACCCACTCCTCGGGCAGGCCCCGGGTGCGCTGGCGTTCGACGGCGCCGGCCCGCTGCCGGGCGAGGAAGTGGGCCCAGTCGGCGGGGCCGAGGGTGGTGGCGAGGGGCTGCGGATCGAGGGCGTGCAGGGCGGCCAGCGCCCCGGCGGCCTGGGCGACGACGCCGGCCCGGGCGGCGGTGGGGATGCGCGGCCAGGCCCGGGCCAGGTCTTCGCCCGGGAGGCGGGACATGAGGACGTACCGCCAGCCGTTCTCGTACCCGCCGGTGGAGTGGAGGGCGGGCGTGGCGACGGGGAGGCGTCCGTGGAGGTGGGCCAGGACGCGGCTCTCCGTGTCGGCGTCCGGGGCGTCGACACCGGGGAAGAGCTTGAGGACGTGGGTGTCGCCGACGGCGTAGACGGGCTGCGAGCCCTCGGAGAAGCGCATCAGCGGCAGGTCGCCGAGGCCGAGGCGGGCGCAGAGGTCCTGCGCTCCGGGGCGTACGCGCGCGTCGTCGGGGACGACGGCGTCCCACTCTTCTTCGGTGTTCACCTCGGGAAGCATGACGCGGACAGTAGGCGGATGATCAGCACGGCGGCAATCGAATTGGGGGGCGGCTGCGTTAGGCTGCGGGTCACTCACGCCCGATTTGCACCGTTTTGGGAGCTCCGGGCGTGCCGTGGTGCCGCTCGTGCCGTCCGTACCACGCAGGCCGCTCCCGCCGCTTCGGTTCGCCGCCTGTCGGTTTGCTCCCTGGAGGTCCTCTTGCTTTCGAGCCGCCCCCGCACCGGCCGCTCCTCCGCCGGCCGCTCCCCCGTCGGCCGGGGCCCCTTCCGGCGTCGGCGTCGGCTGGCGCTCGCGGTGCTGCTGGTGGCCTCGCTGGCCGCCGGGTCCCTTCCGGCGACGGCCGACGCCCCCGCCCCGTACACCCTCGTGCACGACGGCACGCTGTCCCCGGACGCGCTGGCGGCGCCGGGGACGAACCTGCTGGTCGTGGGCATCGACCGGCGCACGGGGATGACGCGGGAGCAGATCGCCAGGCTCCATGTCGGCGGCAAGGAGTGCGACTGCACCGACACGATGATGCTGGTGCACTTCTCCCGCGACGGCGACCGGATGAGCGTGGTCTCGCTGCCCCGCGACTCGTACGTACCGTTCGCCCCGCACGACCATCCGCGGCATTCGGGCAAGATCAACGGCGCGTACCTGCACGGCGGGCCCGACCTCGCGGTGCGCACGGTCGAGCAGGCCACCGGACTGCGGATCGACCACTACCTGGAGACGGACTTCGTCCGCTTCGCGGACGCGGTCGACGCGCTGGGCGGCGCCGAGGTCTGCACCGACAGACCGCTGGAGGACCTGAACGCGGGGCTGAGCCTGCGGCCCGGCACCCGTGTGCTCCAGGGCGTGGAGGCACTGCGGTACGCACGGGCCCGCAAGGTGTCGCCGCCCGGCGACCTCGGCCGGGTGCGCCGTCAGCAGCGGTTGCTGCTCGGGATGCTGACCCGGCTGGCGGAGGCGGGTGCGCTGAGCGACCCGGTGAAGCTGGCCGCCGCGGCCTCCGCGCTGCTCCCGCAGGTGCGCACGGACGCGGGGACGGGCGTGGCGACGCTGTTCGGGCTGGGCTGGGGGCTGCGCGAACTGCGTGCCGACCGGGTGGAGTTCGCGACGGTGCCGATGAGGGCCTTCGACCACCGGGTGCCGTCGTGGGGCTCGACGCTGCTGTGGGACGAGGTACGGGCGAGCCGGATGTTCGCCGCGGTGCGGGAGGACCGGCCGGTCGCCGACGAACTCACGCTGCGGGCGGTGCCGGTGGCGATGGACCCGGGCACGGTTCTGGTGCGGGCGGACGACCCGGACGTGGCCGAGGGGCTGCGCAGGAGCGGTTTCGCCGTGACGAAGGCGGAAGCCCCGGCGGTGCGGGCCGAGCAGCCGACCGTGATCGTGTACGACCCGTACTGGGAGCGGTACGCCTCGACGCTGGCGGCGGCGCTCCCGGGCGCGCTGCTGCGGCCGGTCCGGGGGAACGGGCGCACCTTCGAGGTGCGGGTCGGGAGCGCCGGGCAGCCGGTGGCCGAGGTGATGTACGACAGGAGCATGGTCGAGGGGGCGCCGATGACGGGGGAGCAACTGCGCTGCCGTTGAGCTCCGGCCGTGGGTGAAGGGCAACCCCGCGTAGTTCTGGGCGAGTTCGGCCGCGGCGTGCCGTGAGGAGGCGATGCGGTCGAGCTGGGAGATCTGCAAGCGGGTCCGGAACGGGGACTGGCCGGGCTCCGGGTGCAGGGTCGTCGTCATGAAGTACGAGAAGTGCTCGGCCCGCCAGATCCGGCGCAGCGCGGCGTCCGAGGAGGCGTCGAGGAGGTCGCCGCCGGTGAACGGCAGCGCGTAGCCGTAGAAGGGGCCGACCGTCTGGGAGGGGGTGTTGCGGGCGACGGCCCCGGGCATCGAGGCGGACCTCGCGCAGGCCGGGAGGTTCACCCGCACGGCGGCTTGCTGAAAGCACCGCGAAACGCACTCGAAAGGGGTGCGCGAGTGCGGCGGGTCGGCTGCGGCGGCCCCGCTCGCGGGTGGAGGATCGGGAGCGCCGGGGGCGATGTGCGCGCTTCGCCCGCGCGGTCCCGTTCCCTGCCCGCGCGTCGCCGGAGGTGAGTTGCGGCATGGCCCGCACTTCTGTCGTCGGTCCCCGCCTTCGGTACTGGTTCGACAACACGATGACCCGGGGCACCCCCGCCCTGATCGGCTGGCTCTCGCTGGTCTGCCTGGGGCTCGTCGTTCCGGTGAGCGCCCTGCTGGTGCGGGCGGACACCGGCCGGTCCGGCACGCCGCGCAGCCAGCTCGGGGAGATCTGGAAGAACGTGAGCTCGACGCTCAAGCTGGGCGGCGCGGTCGGCGCCCCGGCGTTCGTGCTGCTGTCGATCCTGCTCGCCCTGGTGGGGCTGTTCTTCGCGAGCACCCTGGTCGGGCTGATCGCGGCCGGCGTCAACCGCAAGATCATGGATCTGCGGCGCGGCCGCTCCGTGGTCCTCGAAGACCAGCACACCGTGCTCCTGGGCTGGTCGGAGCAGGTCTACCCGGTCATCAGGCAGTTGGTGGAGGCCAACGTCAACAAGCGCCGGGCGGCCGTCGCGGTCCTCGCCGACAAGGACAAGGCCGAGATGGAGGACCTGATCCGGGTCCGGGTGCCGAACACCCGCAACACCCGGGTGATCTGCCGCACCGGAAGCCCCGTGGACCCCGCCGACATCCAGCGGGTCAATCCGCGGGGCGCGCGGGCGGTGATCGTGCTGACGCCGGGCGTCGAGGACGGTGACGCCGACATCGTCAAGACGCTGCTGGCCGTCACCCGCAGCCCCGGCATGCAGGAGGGCCCGCGGCATGTGCTGGCCGCCGTGCAGAACGTACGCAACCGGGACGCGGCGCGGCTCGCGGCAGGCGCCGGGGCCTGCGTGCTGAGCATCGACGACGTCGCGGCCCGCCTCATCGTGCAGACCTGCCGGCAGCCGGGCCTCTCGGTGGTCTACATGGACCTCCTCACCTTCGAGGGCAACGAGTTCTACCTGACCGCCGAACCGGGGCTGACGGGCCGCACCTACGGCGACGCGCTCCTGTCGTACGCCACCTCCTCGGTGGTCGGCCTGCGCCGGGCCGACGGCGCACTGGAGCTCAACCCGCCCTCCACCAGCCTCATCCACGAGGGCGACGAGATCGTCGCGATCTCGCAGGACGACGACACGATCGTCCTCTGCGACCGCCCGTGGACCGTGGACCGGACGGCGATCGTCACCTCGGCGCCGCCCGCCCGCCGGCCCGAGCGGACCCTGATGCTGGGCTGGAACCGGCGCGCCGCCACCGTCATCGCGGAGCTCGACCAGTACGTCGCCGAGGGCTCGGTCATCGACGTGGTCGCCCGGGAGACGGAGGTCGCCCGGACCCTCACGTCCGTGCCGCTGGAGCGCGGCGCGCTGACCGCGTCCTTCCGGACGGGCGACGTCACGGAGCCGGACGTGCTGCGCGGCCTGGACCTCCCCTCGTACGACCGCGTGATCGTCCTCAGCGACGACGCCGACGGCACGATGGGCCTGCGCGCCGACAACCGCACCCTGGTGACGCTGCTCCAGCTGCGCGGCATCGCCGACGGCACGGGCCGCGCGCTGCCGGTGGTCGCGGAGCTGAGCGACGACCGCAACCGGGCGCTGGCGCCGATCAGCGAGAGGGACGACTTCATCGTCAGCGACAAGCTGATCAGCCTGCTGATGACGCAGGTCTCGGAGAACCGCGGCCTGGCCGACCTGTTCGAGCACCTCTTCCGCGCGCAGGGCAGCGAGGTCTACCTCAAGCCCGCCCGGGACTACGTGGCGGCGGAGCGCGAGGTGAACTTCTACACGGTGGTGGAGTCGGCCCGCCTCCAGGGGCACTCCGCGATCGGCTACCGGCGGCTCTCGGAGGCCGCGCGGCCGCCGGAGTACGGCATCCACCTCAACCCGGACAAGGCGGAGCGGCTGCGCTTCACCGAGGGGGACAGCGTGATCGTGGTGGCGGACGGCTGAGCGGCCGGCCCGCGAACGGCCTCCGCGGAGCGCTGACCGGGCAGGACGCGAGGATTCCGGATCTCAGGGCAGACCCTGATGCCAGGGCCGCACGGGCTGCCTATGGTTGCTTTCACCGGCACCGTTCCGCGGACGACGACGGGGGATCACGGGGGATTTCACGGGGGAGACGTCGTCCCGGAACGGATCGCTGGTACTTCTTGCCGCGTGCCCGGACCCGGTCCGTACGGACCGGGTCCGGGCACGCGGACATTCGGCCGCGCCGACGCTCAGCCAGGTGCTCGGGCGGACGCTCAGGCACGCAGGTACGTCAGCACGGCCCGTACTCTGCGGTGGTCGTGCAGATCGGTCTCCAGCGCCAGCTTGGCGAAGATGTTGCGCACATGCGTCTCGACCGTCTTCGCGCCGATGACCAGGTGCCGGGCGATGGCGTCGTTGCTGCGCCCCTCGGCCATCAGCCCCAGCACCTCCCGTTCGCGGCCGGTGAGTTCGTCCAGCGGGCCCGGTGCGCGCGGGGCGGCCAGCAGCCGGGCCACCACCTGCGGGTCCAGCACGCTCCCCCCCGCGGCGACCCGCTTCAGCGCGCTGCCCAGTTCGTCGATGTCGGCGACGCGCTCCTTGAGCAGGTAGCCGAAGCCGCGCGGGTCGCGGGCCAGTTCGCGCACCGTGTCGGTGGTCTCCACGTACTGCGAGAGCAGCAGGATGCCGGTGCCGGGGTGCCGCTCGCGGATCGTGGCGGCGGCGCGCAGGCCCTCGTCGGTGTGGGTGGGCGGCATCCGGATGTCCAGGAGGACGGAGTCCGGCCGGTGCCGGTCGACGAGCGCGGGCAGCGCTTGGGCGTCGCCGAGTTCGGCGGCCACCTCGAATCCCGCATCGGTCAGCAGCCGTACGATCCCCTGCCGGAGGAGCGCCGAGTCCTCTGCCACGATCACGCGCACGCCGCACCCGCCCCGCCGAGGCCCACTGTCAACCGCACGGCAACTCCGCCCTGATCCGCGTCCCGCCGCCTGCGGGACTGTCGACGTGCAGTATCCCGTCCACGGCGGCGAGCCGGTCGGCCAGCCCCCGCAGCCCGCTCCCCGCGGCGGTGTCCGCGCCGCCGATGCCGTCGTCGACGGTCTCCACGACGAGCCGGTCCCCGGTGTGCCGGGCGGAGACGCTGACCGCGCGGGCACGGGCGTGCTTGGCCACGTTGGCGAGGGCCTCGCAGACGGTGAAGTAGGCGGTGGACTCCACGACCGGGTCGTAGCGCCGGGGTTCGGCGGCGACCACCACGGGCACGGCGGCCTGCTGGGCGAGGGCGGTGAGCGCGGGGCCCAGTCCCTCGCGGGTGAGGACGGCGGGGTGGATGCCGTGGGCGATGCCGCGCAGCTCCTCCAGGGCGAGGGTGAGGCTCTCCTCCACCTCGGCGAGGGAGGCGCGCAGGGAGGGGTCGGGGTGGTCGGCGAGGGCGCGGTCGACGCGGCGCAGCGCCATCTTCGCGAAGACCAGGCGGGCCTGCGCCCCATCGTGCAGGTCGCGTTCCAGGCGGCCCCGTTCGGCGTCGGCGGCGCGCACGATGCGGGAGGTGACCTCCTTGGCCTGGGTGCGCAGCCACACGTTCTCCAGGGCCAGCCGCAGGGCCGCGCCGACCGCCTCCAGGAGGGCGGGGTCCTGGGCGAGCGCCGGGTCGTGGTGCAGCAGGGCCAGCGGGGTGCCGCGGGAGGAGTCGACGCGGGTGCGCCCGGGGCCGTCGCCGCGCACGCTCTGGCCCGATCCGTCGACGTACTCCCCCTTCTCCTCCGCCCACAGGCCGAGCCGCAGGCCGGGGTCGCCCAGGACCCGGCCGAGGGCGGCGCGCAGCCTGTCCTGGTCGGGGTCGCTGCCGAGGTCCATGACGAGGTCGCCGACCTCGGCGCGCTGGAGCCGCATCCGCAGCAGTCCGACGAGGAAGGCGACCGGGACGGCGACCTGGGTGACGTCGGAGAGCAGGAAGACGGCGCTCTGCAGGAGGCCGGCCGGGGGCGACGGCAGCAGCAGGAGCAGCAGGTCCCACAGCAGGAACGCGGAGGCGATCGCGATGGCGATCCACGCGGGCAGCAGCGCCCGGCGGCGCGCCACCGACGCCTGCTGCCAGCGGCGCACGATGGCGACGACCAGCACGATCGACAGCAGCCAGCCGAGCGCCCGGTAGACGGTGTCGACCGGCGTGAAGAGGCCGGCGAGAGCCGGGACGTGCAGGAGGTTGGGGCCGCAGTCGTTGCAGGAGAGGTACGTCGCCTCGACGGCGACGACCGCCGGGTCGTACGTCAGCGCGCGCAGCAGACCGCCGACGGCGACGAGACCGTACGAGAAGACCACCAGGCGGCGGGCGGGCGCGGAGCCGGGGCGGCCGTCGGGGAAGGAGAGGACCAGGTGGACGAGGACGGCCATGTTGAGCGCCTCCCACCAGGCGCCGACCGCGAAGAGGGCGGGCACGCCGGTGCCCTGGAGGTTGCCCAGGAACCAGGCGACGCCCTCGGCGACCATGAGCGGTCCGGTGCGGTTGGCGGGCCGGTGCCACCAGGCGGTGAGGCCGCCGCCCGCGTAGGCGAGGCCGACCGCGAGGTCGCGGGCGATGTCGCCCGCGCTGCCGCCCGCACGGTGGTACGCCCAGGCTCCGGCGGACGCGGAGACGGCCGCCGCGAGGGCCGCCGCGGCCAGACGTATGCGCAGGGGGCCGGGCGGGACGGGAGGTCTGTTTTGGTGCCTTTCCACGGCCCACACGGTAGGGCATGGCCGGGCCAGGCGGCCCCGTCGGCGCTGCCGGCCCCCCGTGCGTGCGCCGGACGGGCCGGCCGCGGGGGACGAGCCGACGGGGCCGGACGAGGGGTTCCTACGCCGATTGGGAGGGGGGCGGGCCCTCACTCCGTACTCCCCGGACCGCCACCGCACATCACCCCGCCGCATCCGGACACACGCAAGGCATGACTCGCCACGACGAAGACCCCACCACTCCCCCGCCCGACACCGTCGGCGCCCGCTCCCGCACCGAGGTGGAGACCACCCTGCGGGAACTGGAGGCGGAAGCCGCCGCCCCGCACCGGCAGACCCAGATCAGCCGCGGCGCCCTCGCGGGCTACATCTGGGCCCTGGGCAGCGCCCAGACCACTCCGGTCACCGGCAGCCACTGCTCGGTGGCGCCCAACGACGCCGAACTCGCCGCCGAACTGGCCGCGACGGAGGACCAGTTGGCCGACCCGGTGCACCGGGACATCCCCCGCGAGTACGTCCAGGGCGTGTGCGACGCGCTCGCGTGGGTGACCGGGCGGAGCGACAAGAAGGCCTGACGCCGCCCAGGCGCCCGGCGCCATCCGGCTGACGGACGGCGCGGACCGACGCCGACGCGGCTGCGCGCGGACTCCGGGCAGGACGTCGGGGAGCAGACGTCCGCGCCGTCCACCCCCGCGCACTGTGATGCTCAACGCATCGGCGCACGGCCCCGCTTCCCGCATCCAGGGCTACGCTCGACCTGTCTGCACCTGCCACGAACCCGTACCGGCACCCGCCGCCGCCCGCACCTGCCACCGCCCCGGAGCGCCCCTTGGCACAGCCCCGCACGGAACGGTCCGGGGCCCTCCCCGACCAGCCCGACCACTGGACGGAACCCGGCGCCCACCTCGTGCGCGAGGGTGTGTACCGGATCCCGCTGCCCCTGCCCCTCGAAGGCCTGAACGCGGTCAACGTCTACCTGGTCGAGGACCGCGAGGGCCCCGTCCTCATCGACTCGGGCTGGGCGGGCCCGGAGACCGGCAAGGCCCTCGCCGAGGCCCTGCGCCCCCTGGGGCACACACTCGGCGACCTCGCCCAGATCCTGGTGACGCACGCCCACTGGGACCACTACACCCAGGCCCTCCTGCTGCGCGAGTCCCTGGGCGTACGGGTACGGATCGGCCGGGGCGAACGGCACTCCATCGAGGGCCTGGACCTGAACCGGGGCGCGCACCCGGCGCAGGCCGCCCAGCTCCGCCGCTGCGGCGCGAAGGACCTCGCGGACGCCGTGGCGGCGATGCCGGTGACGGCCGAGGAGTGGGCGATGCCCTTCGGCCCGCCGGACGCCTGGCTGGACGACCACGAGGAAGTGCCCCTCACGGAACGGACGTTGAAGGTGCTGGCCACCCCCGGGCACACCCGGGGGCACGTGGTCTTCGGCGACCCCGGCGCCGGACTGCTCTTCGCGGGCGACCACGTGCTGCCGCACATCACCCCGTCGATCGGCTTCGAGCGCAGCCCCGAACGCTCACCGCTGCGTTCGTACCGGCAGTCCCTGCGCCTGGTGCGGGAGTTGCCGGACGCGCTGCTCCTGCCCGCGCACGGACCGGTGACCACGAGCACGCACACCCGCGTCGACGCCCTCCTCGCCCATCACGAGGAACGCCTCGACGCGGTGGCCCGCGCGGTCCGCGGGGGCGCCCGCAGCGCGCTGGACGTGGCCCGCGCCCTGCCGTGGACCCGCCGCCGACGCCGGCTGGACGACCTGCCGGACCAGCACCGGATGCTGGCGGTGCTGGAGATCGACGCGCACCTGGAGGTGCTGGCCGAGACGGGGGTGCTGTGCTGGGAGCCGGTGGCCGGGGTGCGGCACTTCGCCGTGGCGGGGTGAGGGCGGGGCGGTTGCGTTCCGCGCCCCGGGCCGCGGGTATGCTCCGGCCTTCCGCACCCCGTCCGGAAGGAACGTCGCGTGATCGTCGTCGCAGGTGAGGCCCTGATCGACCTGGTGCCCGGGTCCCGGGGCGACGCACTGGCCCCGCTGCTGCCCGCCCGGGGCGGCGGCCCGTACAACACGGCCGTGGCGCTGGGACGGCTGGGCGCGGACGTCGCATTCTGTTCGCGGATCTCCACCGACGCCTTCGGCGACTCGCTCGTGGAGCGGCTGCGGGCGGAGAACGTCTCCACCGAGCTGCTCCAGCGCGGCCCCGAGCCCACCTCGCTGGCCGTCGCCTCCCTCGGCGCGGACGGCTCGGCGTCGTACGCCTTCCACGTCGCGGAGTGCGCGGACCGCCTCTTCACCACGCCCGGCCGGCTGCCCGCCGGGGTCCGCGCCCTGTCCTTCGGCACGTGCTCCCTGGTGCTGGAGCCGGGCGCGAGCGCGTACGAGGAGCTGATGCGACGGGAGGCCGGACGCGGGGTGTTCGTCGCGCTGGACCCGAACATCAGGGCCGGGCTGATCGCCGACCCGGACGCCTACCGGGAGCGCTTCCGCGGCTGGCTGCCGTACGTCTCCCTGCTCAAGCTGAGCGAGGAGGACGCCCACTGGCTCGGCCCGGACGTGCCGGGCTGGCTCGCGGCGGGCCCTGCGGCGGTGGTCGTCACACGGGGCGGCAAGGGCCTCACCGCGTTCACGGCGGGCGGTGAGTTCTCGGTGCCGGGCGTCCGGGTGGACGTGGCGGACACGATCGGCGCGGGCGACACCGTGAACGCGGCGCTCCTCCACGGCCTCTCCGCCCGCGGCCTGCTGTCGGCGGAGGCGGTGGCAGGCCTGGACGGCGACGCCTGGACCGAGCTGCTGGGCCTCGCCGCGCGCGCCGCGGCGCTCACCTGCTCGCGCGCGGGCGCGGAACCTCCGTACGCCTCCGAGCTGCACGCGTGAGCCGGCCGCGGAGTTGCGCCGCTCCGCTCGCACTTCAACGCAGAGGGCCGGTTCGGATTTCTCCGAACCGGCCCTCTGCACACGACTCCTTCGAGTCGGGACGACAGGATTTGAACCTGCGACCCCTTGACCCCCAGTCAAGTGCGCTACCAAGCTGCGCCACGTCCCGTTACTCGCCTGACCTGGGGTTTTCCCTGGCTGAGCGCGTACGAGAACAATACCGCACATCAGGTCGTGGTCGCGAACGGCTTTGCCGGGACGCGGGGGCTTGACCTCAAGTCCACTTGATGTCCGAGAGTCCTCCACATGAGCACACAAACACCGGCACGGACATCTCCGCAGCAGCCTTCCTACGGATACGCCGACCTGGGCCGCCTGATGGGCCTGATGACCGGCGACGAGAAGCACGGCCCCGCCGCCACCTCGACGCTGGACGCCCTCTGGGTGCTCTACGACCGGGTCCTGCGGGTGACCCCCGGAACCGCGGAGGACCGGGCGCGGGACCGGTTCCTGCTGTCCAAGGGGCACGGCCCGATGGCGTACTACGCGGTGCTGGCCGCGAAGGGGTTCTTCGGGGAGGAGGTGCTGGCGGGGTTCGGCTCGTACGACTCACCCCTCGGGCACCACCCGGACCGCGTCCTGGTCCCCGGCGCGGAGATCGGCAGCGGGTCGCTCGGGCACGGGCTGCCGCTGGCGGTCGGCACGGCACTGGGGCTGCGGGCGCAGGGGCTGACGGACCCCGCGGTGTGGGTGCTGATCGGGGACGCGGAGCTGGACGAGGGCAGCAACCACGAGGCGATCGCCTTCGCGGGTCCGGCAGGGCTCGACCGGCTGCACGCGCTCGTTGTGGACAACTCCTCCGCCACGCACGGGTGGCCCGGCGGCATCGCCTCACGCTTCGAGGCGGCCGGCTGGTCCGCCGCCACCGTCGACGGCCGCGACCACGAGGCGCTGCACGCCGCGTACACCGCCCCGCATCCGGGCCGCCCGCACGTGGTCGTGGCCCGCGTCGAGCCCAAGAACTGACACCGCCGACAGCAACAGACCGACCGGAAAAGGACATTGACCATGGACACGATGCGGGACCGGTTCATCGCCACCACCTCGCGACTGCTGGACGAGGACCCCCGGGTCGCGGTCGTCCTCGCCGACATCAGCGTCGACGGATTCTCCGCCGCCCGGCGCCGGCACCCCACGAGGGTGGTGAACGTCGGCATCCGGGAGCAGTTGCTCGTCGGCGCGGGCGCCGGGATGGCGCTGACCGGTCTGCGGCCGGTGGTGCACACCTTCGCCAGCTTCCTGGTGGAGCGGCCCTTCGAGCAGGTGAAGCTGGACTTCGGGCACCAGGGCGTGGGCGGTGTGCTGGTGAGCGCGGGCGCTTCGTACGACTGGCCCGCGGGCGGGTTCACCCACATGGCGCCCGGTGATGTGGCGCTCCTCGACACGCTCGACGGATGGACGGTGCATGTGCCCGGCCACCCCGACGAGGCGGAGGCGCTGCTGCGGCACGCGGTCGCCGACGGGGACGAACGGGTCTACGTACGGCTGTCGTTGCAGAGCAACGCCCGGGCCCGGGAGGTGCGGGGCGGCGGGGGGTTCGTCACCGTGCGCGAAGGACGTGGCGGGACGGTGGTCGCCGTCGGGCCGATGCTCGACGCCGTGCTGGACGCGGTGGCGGACCTGGACGTGACCGTCCTGTACGCGGCCACCGTGCGGCCCTTCGACGGGGCGGCGCTGAGGGCCGCCGGGCACACCGATGTCGTCCTCGTCGAGCCCTGCCTCGCCGGGACCTCGACCACCGCCGCGAACGACGCGCTCGCCGGCCTCCCGCACCGGGTGCTCGGCCTGGGCGTGGGACAGCGCGAGCTGCGCCGGTACGGGGACATGGCCGACCACCTCGCGGCGCACGGGCTCGACGCGGCCTCGCTGCAGGAGCGGATCAGCGTCTTCCTGAAGGCGTAGCGCAGTCGAGGAGGCCGGCGTGGAGTTCCCGCCCCCTCGCGCTCAGACGTGCTTGTCGAGCCAGGCCGTCAGGTCGTCCTGGACCTCGTCCCTGTTCGTCTCGTTGAGGATTTCGTGGCGGGCCCCCGCGTACCCCTTCCAGGTGAGGTCCTCGACGCCCGCGTACCGCAGGTCTTCCAGGAGTTCGTGGACGAGTGTCATGCCCTGGTGGCACGGGTCCTCGGTGCCGACCGCGAGGTGGAAGGGGAGGTCGGCGGGGACGCGGGCCAGGTTGCGCGGGTCGTTCAGCTTGCGGATGCCGCGCACCCAGTCGAGCGAGAGGCCCGTGCTGAACGGGAATCCGCAGCGGTCGTCGGCGGCGTACGCGTCGACCTCGCTCTCGTCGCGGGAGAGCCACTCGAAGCCGGTGCGATGGGTGAACGCGTCGTTGAAGTGGGCGAACCGGTCGGCGGTGAAGGAGGCGGTCGCGTCCCGGCCCTCGGTCCTCGCCTGCCGCTCCAGGTGCGCGACCGCCGCTTCGAGGTCGGTGCCGGGCAGCGTGCGGAAGACCCCCGACAGGATCACCCCGGCGAGCCCGTCGGGATGTTCCTGCGCGTAGTCGCGGGCCAGCATCGCGCCGAGGCTGTGCCCGAGCAGCACCACCGGCACGCCCGGGTGCAGGGCGCGGGCCTGGTCGCCGACCGTGCGCAGGTCGGCGACCATGTTCCGCCAGCCGTCGTCGCCCGCGACGCCGAGCCCACCGGTGCCGGCGGCGGTCGCGCCGTGGCCCCGGTGGTCCGAGGCGAGCACCCCGTACCCGTGGGAGACGAGATGGCGGGCGAACCGGTCGTAGCGCTGGGCGTGTTCGGCCGCTCCGTGCGCGATCTGCACCAGTGCGCGCGGGCGTCCGCTGCCGGGCAGCCAGGTGTACGTGGCGAGCTGGACGCCGTCGTGTGCGGTCGCCGTGCCGGGGGTGCCGGGAGCGGTCATGGTCGGCCTGCCTCTCTGAGCTGACTGTCGCATCGCGGGTGGGGTGACGCTGCGGGTACGGTGCTGACCCTCCCCCGGACCCGCGCGGTCATGCCGGGCGCCCGTCCCCCGGCCCTGCGACCGTTCGGCGTACGCCACCTGCTCCGGGGCCGGTGGACGGCCGTGCGACGCCCCGGCGGGGCCGCCTCAGATGCCGCCCTCCTCGCGCCGCCCGATCTGCGTCATCAGTTCGGCGGCCATCGCCTTGATCGTCTCCAGGCCCTCGCGCCCCCACTGCCGGGGCTTGACGTCCACCACGCAGATCGCGCCCAGCGCGATGCCGTCCCGGTCGATGAGCGGTGCGCCGAGGTAGGAACGGATGCCGATCTCGTCGACGACCGGGTTGCCCGCGAAGCGCGGGTAGTCGCAGACGTCCTCCAGGACGAGGGCCTTTCTGCGGGCCACCACGTGCGGGCAGTACCCGTGGTCGCGGGCCATCGCCCGGCCGATCCGCCCGGCGGCGGCCGCGGCCCCCAGGTCGCTGCCGGAGTGGGTGCCGTTCGGGGTGTGCAGCCCGGCGAAGAACTGCCGGTTCTCGTCGATGAAGTTGACCATCGAGTACGGTGCCCGGGTCGCCTCCGCGAGCCGTACGGCGAACGCGTCCAGCATCGGGTCCGGCCGCCCGCCGAGACCCAGCTCCCTGAGTCTGCGCGCCCGTTCGGGCCCCTCCCGGTCGGCCGGGGTGAGCAGCAGGTGGCCGATCCTGTCGTACGTCATGGGTGTGCTCCGTGGGCCGTGGTGGGGGCGGCGGGCGCGTGCGCGAGGAGGTGCTTGACGAGGGTGACGAGGGTGGCGACACCGGAGCTGGCGAGCCGGGCGTCGCAGATCACGATGGGGATCTCCGGGTTGAGGTCGAGGGCGCCGCGCACCTCCTCGGGCTCGTACCGGAAGGCCCCGTCGAACTCGTTGACGGCGACGACGAAGCCGATGCCGCGCTGCTCGAAGAAGTCGACGGCGGCGAAGCAGTCCTCCAGGCGGCGGGTGTCGGCGAGGACGACCGCGCCCAGCGCCCCCTTGGAGAGCTCGTCCCACATGAACCAGAAGCGTTCCTGCCCCGGTGTGCCGAAGAGGTACAGGACGTGGTCCTTGTCGAGGGTCATGCGGCCGAAGTCCATGGCGACGGTGGTCATGGACTTGTTCTCGACGCCCTCCAGGCTGTCGGTGCCGGCGCTCGCCTGGGTGAGGAGCTCCTCGGTGCTGAGCGGGTCGATCTCGCTGACCGCGCCGACGAAGGTGGTCTTGCCGACGCCGAAGCCGCCCGCGACGAGGACCTTCAGCGCGGTGGGGAAGACCTCCTCGGGGCCGGGCCCGCCGCCTCCGGGTCCGTCGCCCCCGCCCTCGCGGCTGTCGTCGTCCCCGGGTCCGAACGCGGAGCCGTAGTCAGAGTTGTCGTCGTAGACCATCGAGCACTGCCTCCAGCAAGTCGCGGTCGGTCGGGGGGTGTTGGAGGATCGGGGCGTGGGTGAGGACCGCCCCGCAGTCCACCAGGTCGCTCAGTACGACCTTGGTGACGACGGCGGGCAGGCGCAGGTGTGCCGCGATCTCCGCCACCGACATGGGGTCGTCGCACAGGCCGATCGCCTGCGTGTGCTCGGGGCCGAGGTGCAGCGGCAGGCCGGTGCCGGTGGCCATCACCATCGTCAGCAGGTCGAGTTCCACGCTGGGGCGGGTGCGGCCGTTGCTCACCGTGAACGGGCGGATCAGCCGGCCTGCCGCGTCGTCGAGCCAGGGCCCGTCCTGCGGGGCCGCCACGTTCAGTACCCCGGGGCGTTCGGCACACTGCCCGCCCGCTGCCGTGCCGGGGTCGCCAGGTACGGACGTACGCTCTTGACCAGCATCGCCATCTCGTACCCGAGGACCGCGGCGTCCGCCTCGCGTCCGGCCAGCACGGCGAGGAAGGTGCCGGACCCCGCGGTCGAGACGAACAGCAGCGTCGAGTCCAGCTCGACCACCACCTGCCGCACCTCGCCGCCGTCCCCGAACCGCATTCCGGCGCTGCGGCCGAGCGAGTAGAGCCCGGAGGCGAGGGCCGCCATGTGGTCGGCGCTGTCGGTGTCCAGGCCGTGCACGGACTTCACCAGTCCGTCGGAGGAGAGCAGTACGGCGCTGCGGGTGTACGGAACCCGTTGTACGAGTCCGCTCAGCAGCCAGTCCAGATCGGTTGCTTGGCCGGTCGGCGCGTCGCTCGCCATGGGGGTCACTCCTTGGGGGTGGGGAAGTGCGTGAAGTGCGGGTCGTCGGGCTGTCGGGAGTCGGGCCCGGCGGCGGCAGCGTCGTCGGCGGGGTATTCCTCCGTGCGCGGGCCGGCCGCCTCGGCCAGTCCGATGCCGCGCTGGAAGGCGGCCATCAGTCCGGGGTCGTGCAGCACGGGCTGCTCGTCGTCCTTGCGCGGGGCGGGTCCGTCCTTCAGTTGCGGTACGAGGTGCTCCTGGCTCCTGCGCCTGGGCAGCCGGGGCTTGCCGGCCCGGCCGCGCACCGCGCCGTCGGGCGCGCCGCGCGCGGTGCTGTGCACCGGTTCGGCCGGGACCGTGAACTCCGGTGGTGCGGTGGTCCCGTGGGTGACGCCGGGCACGGCGGCCGCCGGGTTGGGCCGGTCGGCGCCCTGGCCGCGCACGGGCAGGGGGGTGTGGCCGGCGGCCGGGGCGGGGCGGGCGGGCTCCTGCCGGGGGCCGGGCGCCCCGTCGCCGGGTTCCTGCCGCGGGTCGGGCACCCGGTCGTCCGGCTCCTGCCGCGGGTCGGGCGTCCGGTCGCGGGACGGCAGGGGCGGGGCGCTCCGCCGGTCCGCGGGTGCGGCGGATATCGGGGGCGGGCCGCCCTGCGGGGAGGCGGCGGAGGCGGCGGAGGCGGGCTGCCGGGACGTCCCCGGGCCAGCGGCGTCGTACTCCTCGCCCAGCAGTGCCTCCGGGAGGACGAGGACGGCCTGCACTCCGCCGTAGATGTTGTTCTGGAGGCGGACGGCGATGCCGTGCCTGCGGGCCAGCGCGGACACCACGAACAGGCCGATCCGGCCGTCCTGGAGGAGGTGCTGCACATTGACCTGGTCGGGGTCGGCGAGCAGGGCGTTCATCTTGTTCTGCTCGGTGACCGGCATGCCGAGACCCCGGTCCTCGACCTCGATGGCGAGGCCCGCGGTGACCGACTGGGCGCGCAGCAGCACGGTGGTGTGCGGGGCGCTGAACACCGTGGCGTTCTCCACGAGTTCGGCGAGCAGGTGGATGACGTCGGCGACGGCGTGGCCGCGCAGGGTGCCGTCGATCGGCGGCACCAGCTTGACCCGGGAGTACTGCTCGACCTCGGCGATCGAGGAGCGCATGACCTCACTCATGGAGACCGGGTTGCTCCACTGGCGGCGCGAGACGGCCCCGCCGAGCACGGCCAGGTTCTCGGCGTGCCGGCGGATGCGGGTGGCCAGGTGGTCGACGTGGAAGAGGCCCTTGAGCAGGTCCGGGTCCTCGACCTCGTTCTCCAGTTCGTCCAGGAGCTGGATCTCGCGGTGCACGAGCGACTGAAGACGCCGTGCGAGGTTGACGAAGACCTCGACCTTCTGGTCGGTGCCCGCGCTGCTGGAGAACTGGGACGCCTGCACGACGGCGGTCACCGCCGTGTCGTGGGCGCGTCCCATCTCCCGGGCGAGCTGGTCGAACTCGTCGCCGCCGCGGGGTGCGCCCACCGGCACGGTGCGCCGTATGTCGGGCTCCTCGCCCCGCCGCAGCACCTCGACGACGGCGCGCAGCTCGTCCTGGCGGCGGGCGCTGGTGCGGCGCAGTTCGACGCAGCGCGATGTGACCGAACGGGCCGCGCGCAGGGCCGCCACCACGGCGACGAGCACGGCGACGGCAGCGAGCACGGCGGCTGCCGCGAGGCCGATCCATAAGCTCTGCGTCGGGCGGATCCCGGCGGTGCGGACCGTGTGCAGCACGGCCCCGGTGCCGCTGAGGGCGACCACCAGGGCGGGGAGCACGGCGGCGCGCAGCAGTTGGGGACGCAGCTGCGCCTCGGAGGTGGACGCCGCGGAGGGGCGGGTTCCGGGCCGGCCGTGCCGCCCGCCCTCGCGGCGGTCTGCTCGCGCGGCTGGTGCGCGAAGATGAGACATCAGCGTCCTCGGTACGTGGGGCCCCACGGATTGCGGAGTGCAGGGCCCTCCTGGTCTCAGGGCCTGCGGCCGGCCCGGTTTTCCGGGCCTGGGGCAGGGCTGGGCTCAACTCGGGTGATGCGGGCCCCCGTTGATCACCGGGCACTCACAGTAGTCGGGAACATTCCATGGGTGAGGGGCAGTTGCCAAACTTGCCCGCCCGGCGTCCCGCTCTGGTATGACATCTCGCACTGGCATACGGACCCCCGACTGGCGTGGACGGCCGTCTGCGGCACTCCATGACAGCCGGGCGGACGCCGCTGCCTCCTTCTGCCCGACGGCCGGGAAGGCCGACCGCGCCGCCGGGGCGCCGACGGCACGGAACCAGACGTGGGTTCGAAGGGCTCTCCCCACGGGTGCGGGGCGATATCGAGAATGCCCCGGTGGATCGGCAGCAGCACGCCGCACGGGGCGCCGCCCCGGAGGTCCAGGTGGGGAGCCCCGCGCGGTACGGCACCCCCGGAGCTCGGTGCGCTCCCGGACCTGCCGGCCCGTGCCGACACAACCGCCTCCGCGCCCTTACGGCACCTCGGCGCACAACAACCGGCAAGGGCCACGTCCTTGACGAATAGAGAGAAAGCCCGCCCTTGGCGATGAACGCTGGAAAATCATGATGGGCTAGCGTGAATCATCGTTTATCGGTCAGAATTACGGGGGACTCCAACGTGGCCACGGTGAACGTCATGATCGTCGACGACGACGTCCTCCTGCGTCATGGATTGCAGCGCATTCTGGAGACCGCCGGAGACATTCGAGTCTCTGCCGCGTGCGGCGGGGGCGAGGCCGTGGCCGCTGCCGTGCGGCACCGCCCCGACGTGGCGCTGGTCGACATCCACATGCCCGACGTCAACGGGCTGACGGTCCTGAAGGACCTGCGCGCCCTGCCCGAGCCACCGGCCGTGGCAATGCTGACGGGGTTCGGCAGCGACGAGAACGTGACCCGGGCACTGGCCGCAGGCGCGGCGGGTTTCCTGCTCAAGGACCGGGCGGTGAACGAACTCATACCGGGAGTGAGGCTGTTGGCCGTCGGGGGAAGCGCGCTGTCGGCACGCGTCACTCATGCGGTGCGGGCCACCCCGCGAACTCAGCCCGTAGCCCCGGCTCCACTCGCGGTACGCGGTTACGCCACCTTGAGCGAGCGGGAGCGAGCGGTGCTGGAGCTGCTGCCCACGGGACTGTCGAACGAAGAGATCGGCCGTCGGCTCTTCCTCAGCAGAACGACGGTCCGGGACCACGTCAGCGCCCTGTTGGCCAAGCTCGGCGTGACGAACAGGGTGCAGGCCGCCATCGTGGCCCACACCGCGCGCACGGGGACGGGATCACTTCGGGGGCAACCGTCCACGCCCGTAACCGCTGTACCCGCACCCTCCCCGCCCGAGCCGGAGCGGTGAAGCGTCCGCCGACCTCGCTGGTGGAATCGCCCGCCGCCCTGGTCGCGCCTGTGGAGCCGTACACGGTGCGGGACCGGATCGGACCCGGGGCGCAGGCTGCCTGCCCGCTCACCGTAAACCTGCCGAGCGCACGTCGACGCCGGCCGTCGGCAGCAGCCGTCGCGGAACGGGCTCGGGCCGCCCGAGGCCGAACATGCCGTCTACTGCATGGTGCAGGAAGCCCTGACGAGTCCGGTCACGGGCTGACCGGCCTGCGGGAACGAGCGGCATTCCCGGCAGCACCCCCTAGCGCGGAGCGGACCGAGCGCCGCGGCTTCCTCGCGCGTATGCGCCGTTCCTACCCCCCGACATGTGTCGGGTGCCTCCCAACACTTGTCCACACAATAAGGACAGAGCTTCACGAAGGGCGCAAATGCTGATCAATCCATGTTGTCGTCAAGAGGGGCCGCGACGAGAGTTCTTCACGACCGCCCAAGCCTGTACGGAACAGAACGTCCCGACGGCGGCATGAACTGCTGGTAGTGGCTGAGTCGGGAGGAGAGCGGGTGTGATGACCATGGCTGTGGCAGCGTCCGTCCTGCGTTGGGGGTTTCTGGTCGCGGGGTGCGCCGTCCTCGTCGCCTTTTCGATTGCCGCTTTGCGTCGCCGGCGGGCGGGTTCCGGGTTCGGCCAACTGGTCGAGGTCATGGAGAGCGAGTGGTTCAGTGCGGGAAAGGTGTTCTTCGCCGTGCTCGTCGGGATCGCCGGTTCTTGGGTTTCCGCGTACGTGGGCGGGGCACGGACCGGCCTGGCGGAGGCCGTTCCCGTGGTCTTTCCCATGGGGATCGTCGCTTCGTTCGTCGTGTGCCGGTACGCGCGGGAGGGCGGCAGCCCGATGCGGGTGAAGGTGTGCGCCCTCGTTTTCGTACCGCTGACGTTCGGGGCCGTGATGACGGGTTGGTGAGGTGACATCCCGCGGGTGCGCCGAGCGGCCTCATGGGCGCGCACGGCGGTAGGGGGAATGCGCTGTGGATCTCGTCGGTGCCGCCCGGCCGGTGCCATGGCCGGACCGCGGTCCGCGTCCACCGGGTCGTCCCCGTCTGTCCCCGGGCAGCGGGTTCCCGTACGCGCTGACCGCGCCGGCAAAGGCGCCGGATCGTGGACGACCACCAGGAAGAAGCGCGCGCCCGGCGGGAGACCGGCCGCCGCCTCGGTCATGACCGAATGATCCGGGTGCGGACCTCGATGCGCGGCGGGCCGCGCGGGCTCGGCAGCGGAAGAACCTCTTTCGCCGCCGCCGGACGCGCATCCCGCCGCGCACACGCGCGCTCATCGTCCGGCCGGACCCTCCTTGTTCTACGTCAGCGCTCCGTCAGGAGCTCGCGCTCTTCCCGGGGCTCCCGCGCATCCGCCCGCGCCCCCTCGGGGCCGCGCCACGGCCGTGCGATCGGCCTCGACACAGCGCGCCACCACGGAACCGCCGGATGCTCCCCGGCGGGCTCGAAAGGCTGGCCCGGGCACGGGAAGGCCACCGCCTGCCCCGCCGCCCCGGCGACGTCACGCGTCCACTCCGCCGGCTCCGCCCACGCGTGCATCGCCAGGTTGAACGTTCCCCAGTGAATCGGCAGAAGCACCCCCGTGGCCTGCTGTCCCTGCAGGTCGAGGTGGGCACGAAGCCCCTCGGCGGGCGTCATGTGAATGTCCGGCCACGCACCCGGCACCGGCGTGGCATCCGTGTGGTTCTCCGGCCAGTACGGGCTGTACGCGCCGATCTGGATCATCGTGGCGTCGAAGGGGCCGTGCGCCGCGCCGATGTCCTTGAAGCCCTCGAAGTAGCCGGTGTCGCCGCTGTGGAAGATCCGGTGCGCGGGGCCCGCGACCGCCCAGGACGCCCAGAGGGTGTGCTGCTGGTTGCGCAGGCCGCGCCCGCAGAAGTGGCGGGCGGGGGTGGCGGTGAGGGTGAGCCCGGCGATCTCGGTGGACTCGTTCCAGTCGAGTTCGCGGATGCGCTCCGGGGGGACGCCCCAGCGCTCCAGGTGCGCGCCGACGCCGAGCGGGACCGCGAAGAGCGCGCCGCTCGCCCTGAGGGCGCGGATGCTGGGCATGTCGAGGTGGTCGTAGTGGTCGTGCGAGATCACGACGGCGTCGAGCTCGCCGAGGGAGCCCAGTGGCACGGGCACCGGGTGCAGCCGCTTGGGCCCGGCGAAGTCGAACGGGGAGCAGCGCTCGCTCCACACCGGGTCGAAGAGCACCCGGCTGCCGTCGATCTCGGCGAGGACGCTGGAGTGCCCCATCCAGGTCAGGCGCAGCCCGGAGGCGGGCGGCTCCTTGATGTCGGCGAGCGTGGTGGCGTGCACGGGGACGGTGCCCGCGGGTGCGCGCCGGATCCGCTCGTCCTTGCGGAAGTACGTCTTGAGCAGGCCGGAGGTCGATTTGGGCGAGGGCCGGTCGGCCCGGGTGCCCTCGGGGTTCTGGAAGACGCCGTCGGCGAAGTTCGGCGAACGGCGGATGCGCTCCATGCGCTCCCCGGCGGGATCGGCTCCGAACGCCGCGGTCCGCAGCCCGCGCAGTTTCTCGCGCAGCGGCGTCAGCGGGGAATCCGCACTGGTCACGGCACCTCCAAGGTCGGCTTCAGTCCATTATCGGCACGCCTGTACGACGCCCGGGAAACGGGCCCGTGACGGCGGACCGCACGGCAGGCGGCGCTTTCCCCGGGGAGAACGGCCGCCGGCTCTCACGTATGCCCGGTCGTCCTCCCCGTGGAACGCGCGTCGCCGCCGAAAGGGGTCAGCCGAAAGGGGTCAGTCGAGTTCGTAGACGGCGGTCACGACGACCTGTTCCTTGACCTGGCCGGGGGCGACGGGCACCGACGGAGGCGCGTCGGCGAGGGCCCCCGCCGGCACCTCCACCGGGCGCGGGCGGCCGGAGTCGGACTCGGTGAGGGAGACCAGCCTGCCGAGCGGGCGGCCGCTGAGCCGGGCGTACTGTGCGGCCTTCTCGCGGGCGTCGTCGTGGGCGGCCCGGCGGGCGGCGGCGCGCAGCGGGGCGGGGTCGGCGACGTCGAAGGTCACGCCGTGGACCCGGCCCGCGTCACCCGCGGCGTCCATGGCCGCCCGGATGACGGCCCCGGTGCGGGAGAGGTCGCGCACGCGGACCGAGAAGCCCTGTCCGGCCTGGTAGCCGGTCAGCCGCTGGTTGCCGTTGTCGTCCCGGTGGACGGGGTTCAGGGAGAGGCTCTCGGTGCGTACGTCACGGTCGGCGACGCCCTGGGCCCGGACCGCGGCGAGCAGCGCCCGGGCCGCGGCCGACTGGGCGGCGAGCGCTTCCTCGGTGGTGGGCGCGGTCGCCTCGACTCCGAGGTTGACGAACGCCGTGTCGGGCGTCGCCGTGGCCTCCCCCGATCCGGTGACGGTCACGGTGGCGGGCGCGGGGCGCGCGACCCCGGCGGTGACCGGGGCCGGGGTGAGCGCGGACGCGGGCGCCGCACCGGCGGCCAGCAGCCCGCCGACGAGGGTGGCGGCGACGAGCAGGCGTGAGGACGTCCGGCGCGGGGCAGGCGGGATCGGGGACATGGAGGGGGTCCTTCCGGGAGCCGGGGCCGCGAGGAACCCCGGCGGAACAGGGTTGCGGGACATCCCAGCACTCCCCGCGTCCGGCCGGGCCGCGCCACTCTGGCGACGTCCCCCGAATGTGTCTTCCGGGTCTCCGCGGGACGCGGGGGCGCGGCCGTCCCCGGCTCCGCCGCCGAAAACCGCCATACTGGGCCGCGTCGGCCACATCCGGGCAGGGAGAGGGGAACGCGGTGTCACAGCAGGTGCAGCAGCAGGACGGTCCGGACGGGGTCGGTGCGTACGACGTCCTGGTGATCGGCGGCAGCGGCGTGGACACGGTGGTGCGGGTGGACCAGTTGCCGGTGCCGCTGGCGGACTCGGTGGGCGTCGCCCCCATCAGCGAGTGGCCGGGGCACACGGGCGGCAACGTCGCGCTGGGCCTGCGGGCGCTGGGCCTGGGCGTGAAGTTCCTGGACGTGATCGGGGACGACTGGATCGGCGGGCAGGTGCGCGAGCGGCTCGCCAAGGGCGATGTCGACTTCGAGCCGCTGATCTCGCCCGCGGGCACCCGCCGGGCGGTCAACCTGGTGGACTCGACGGGCGGCCGGATGTCGTTCTACGACTCCCGGGACCCCGCTGACCTGCGGCTGCCGCAGGACTTCTACCTGCCGCACCTGAACCGGGCCCGGCACGTCCACGTCTCGATCGTGGACTTCGCCCGGCACCTGCTGGACGACGTGGTGGCGTCGGGCGTTCCGCTCTCCACCGATCTGCACGACTGGGACGGGACCGCCGACCACCACCGCGACTTCGCGCTCCGCGCCGACCTGGTGTTCCTGAGCGCGGCCGGCGCGGGCGAGCGGATCGGCGAGGTGATGCGGGAGATCCTGCGCGAGGGCCGGGCGCAGGCGGTGGTGGCGACGGCGGGCGCGGGCGGCTCGTACCTGCTGGCCCGGGACGACGGCAGCACCCCGCGCCCGGTTCCGGCGACCGTCCCGCCCGGCCGGGTGGTCGACTCCAACGGCGCGGGGGACGCCTACGTCTCCGGTTTCCTGTACGGGCGCCTGACCGGCCGCAGCCTTCAGGAGTGCGCCCACTTCGGCGCCCTCGCCGGGGCCTACGCCTGCACGGTCCCCGGCAACACCTCGCTGATCGGTCCCGAGGCCCTGCTGTCGGAGCCGTCGGACCCCTCGGCGTAGCCGCGCCGCGGGCTCAGAGCGGCAGCAGGTCCGGCCGCTTCGCCTCGACGTGGTCGCCCGAGCTCTCGCCGCGCAGCCGTCGCCCGATCCACGGCACCAGGTGCTCGCGCGCCCAGTCGATGTTGTCGCGGCGCGCGTCGAGCCTGCGGCGCGGCGCCATCGGCGGCCAGGGCTGGTCGGGGTCGGCCGGGATCTCCAGGCCGAGGACCTGACCGGCCCGCAGCGCCACCCGGGTGTGCCCCTCCGGGGAGAGGTGCAGCCGGTCGGAGTCCCAGGCCCGCCGGTCCTGCACCGACCTCAGCGACCACAGGTCCAGGACCGGGCAGCCGTACCGGTCGGCGATGGCCCGTACGTGTGCCGAGTACGTGGCGACCTTGCCGCGCAGGTGGCGCAGCACGGGGATGCCCCGGGTGTCGAAGCCGGTGGTCACCATGACCGTGCCGACGGCCGAGGTGAGGTCGGCGACGGCCCTCTCGAACCGTTCGGCGACGTCGTCGGGGTCGGAGCCGGGCCGGATGATGTCGTTGCCGCCCGCGCAGAAGCTGACCAGGTCGGGGGCGAGCTGCTTGGCCCGGGGGACCTGGTCGGCCACGATCTGGTCGAGCAGTTTGCCGCGTACGGCGAGGTTTGCGTAACGGAAGGTGTGTTCGGGTACCCGGTCGTCCAGGAGGACGGCAAGCCGGTCGGCCCACCCGATGAACGCGCCGCCGGGGCCGGGGTCGCCGACCCCTTCGGTGAAGCTGTCCCCGATCGCCGCGTACGACCCGATGGTGCCTGCGCTGAATGATGTCGAATCGTCTGCCACGTCGACACATCCTTCACTTTCGCAAGTGACCTACGCCACCGTAGGGAGGGGTTGACGGAGGGTGAGATATGCCACCGGTCAAGATTCACCCAACCCGGAATACGCGGGTGGCGCTTCGGGATACGCGTCTCGCCCCCGCACCGGGGCCGGTGCGGGGGCGAGTGGGCCGTGGGGGGCGGTCCGTACTAGAGCGGGACGCCGTTGTTGCGCAGGTAGCCCAGCGGGTCGATGTCCGAGCCGTAGCCGGGGCCGGTGCGGATCTCGAAGTGCAGGTGCGGGCCGGAGGAGTTGCCGGTGGAGCCGGAGTAGCCGATCTGCTGGCCGCCGGAGACGCTCTGGCCGGAGCGGACGCCCAGCGCGGAGAGGTGGGCGTACTGCGAGTAGCGGCCGTCGTTGTGCCGGATGACGACCTCGTTGCCGTACGCGCCGCCCCAGCCGGCGGAGACCACGGTGCCCGCGGCGACGGCCTTGACCGGGGTGCCCGAGGACGCGCGGAAGTCGACACCGGTGTGGTAACCGCTGGACCAGCTTCCGCCGGAGGCGCGGTAGGGGGTGGAGACGCCCGAGGGGACGGGGGCGCTGAAGCCGGAGCGCTGCGTCTGCCGCTTGCTCTCGGTGCGCTGCTCGGCCCGCTTCTCCGTCCGCTTCTGGGAGCGCTGCTCGACGCGGCTCTCGGTGCGCTGCTCGGCGCGCTTGTCGGTGCGCTCCACGCGCTCGGTCCGCTGCTGCTGCGGGGCCGGGGCGGTGGCCTTCCGCTCGGCGGCCGCGGGGGCCTTGCCGCCGAGGGTGAGCTTCATGCCGGGGAAGATCAGCGAGGGGTTCTCACCGACGACCTCCCTGTTGTCGCCGTAGACCTTCTGCCAGCCGCCGCGCACGTCCTGGTCCGTGGCGATCTTCGAGAGGCTGTCGCCGGACACCACGGAGTACGTACGGGTGCCGGTCTTCGGCGCGGCGGCGGGGGCCGCCTGCCGGGGCTCGGCCGCGCGCTGCTGCGGAAGCTGCGCCTCGGCGGCGGCCTGCGGCAGCGCGACGGGGGCGGCGCCCTGGTCGGCGGCGTTCGCACCGGTGGCGCCGATGAGCGGAAGGGCCAGTGCGGCGCCGCCCGTGCCGGCGGCGACGAAGCCCCGGGTGAGCGGGGAACTGGACTTCGGGCGGCGGTGCTTACCCTGAGCAGGCATGACGATGTCCTCTCCGGCGCCTGCGAGGTGAGCTGTCGGGTTCGGGCTGGAGATGCCCGGCCGCGCTCCACATCCGGGAGCGCTGCTTCACCCCGAGCCGTTCCGGCGGACTGTCGTCCTCCGGTACGGCGTACTACCTGGGTCCCCCGCTCCTGCCACACGAAGAAAAAGGGAAAGTGACTCCGAGCGGTGGCAGGATTCGGCGGTCCACCCGGATTGACGGTGACCGTAAGCGAGTGCGGACCGCCGGAACAAGCCGTTCCCCTTTTCTCCCTCGCCAGAACACGCCTTCTTCACGATTCTCCCGGTGGCGCGCAATCGTCCCGGGTGCCATCTCCCGCCTCTGGCCTGCCGTTTGACGCTTCGGCAGCAGACGTCACGGTTCGCTCTATGATTCTGCTCACTCGCACCCCCGTACGACCCAGACGGTTGCCTCAGGCACCCATATGGGGACGCTTCTGTCGTATCGTCGGCCCGTGGCCCTCGTCGGCGTGCCCGCGTCGGCGGACGACCTTGAGGAGCACTCGTGACGCAGCAGGCATCGCCGTCGGCCGAGCCGGATCTCGCAGGCGTACGGAACTTCCGCGACGTGGGCGGGCTGCCCACCGCGGACAGCCGGCGGACGCGTTACGGACGGCTCTTCCGCAGCGGCCACCTGGCGCACGCCACCGAGTCCGACACGGCGTTCTTCCACTCGCTCGGACTCCACACGATCTTCGACTTCCGCAACGCGGCGGACCAGGAGCTGGAGGGCCCGGACGTCGAGCTGACCGGTGTGCGGAACGTGAACATCCCGCTGAGCGACCCCGCGGACGGCGCCGAGTTCTGGATGATGGTGCGCGACGGCAACCTCGACCAGTTGCGCGAGATCCTCGACGACGGCAAGGCCGCGGCGCGCATGACGGCGTCGTACCGCCGCATGATCAAGGACCGCACCGCGGAGCACAGCCGGGTGCTGCACGCCCTGGCCGAGGACAGTGTGCCGGCGCTGATGCACTGCGCGGCGGGCAAGGACCGCGCGGGTCTGTCGATCGCGGTGACGCTGCTGGCCGTGGGCGTGGAGCCGGACGCGATCCGGGCGGACTACGTGAAGTCCAACGACCCGCACCGCCGCTACCGGGTGCGCCGCTCCAGCGCCTCGCCGGAGGCCATGAACGGCGAGGTGATGCGCCTGCTCGCACCGCTCTTCGACGCCCGGGCGGAGTACCTGGACGCGGCCTTCGCCACCATCGAGGAGACCTGGGGCACCACGGACGCCTACCTGGAACGGGGACTGCGGGTGACGCCCGGGGTCCGCGAGGCGCTGCGCGAGCGGCTCACGGAGTGACCGGGCCGCTCAGGCGTCGCCGATCGTGAACAGCAGGAAGATGAACGCCGCGACGATGTGCCCGACCACGATGTAGAGGAAGACCCGCACCACGAGGCCGTGCGGCGCCTTGTCCGCGACGAATCCGTCCGGGCCGGCCCTGCCCGCGCCGTCCTGCCACTCGGCGCCCCGGTCGGAGCCGGGGCGGGCGGCGCGGGCCGCCTCGTCGGCGGCGCGGGCGATGGCGCTCAGGGCGGTGGTCTGCGCCTCGGTGAGCTGCTGGGCGGGGGCGGGTCCGGGAGCCTTCACGAAGCCCTGCGCGGGGGCGAGTCCCGGCGGCTGTGCGGTGGACTCGGTCATCATGACTCCTGGGGCAGGCAGAGCCCGGCGACGGTGCTCTGCATCAGTGTGTGGAGGAACAGCAGCTCGGCCCCCTGCGGCGTCACCGCGGTGATCCGGTGCGGGGTGAGCGAGTCGAAGTGGGCGCTGTCGCCCTCGTCCAGGGTGTGCACGCGCTCCCCGAGCACCAGGCGCAGCCGCCCCTCGAGCACGTACAGCCACTCCTCGCCGGGATGGACCCGTACGAGATCCCGCTGGGCGGCGTGCGGCACGTGGACGCGCAGCGCCTGCATGGCCCGGCCGTGGCTGCCGGCCTGCCGGTACGTCCAGCCGTCGGCCTCGCGGGCGGTCATCTCGCCGGCCCGCACGACGGCGTCCGGGGCGGCCGCCGTCTCGCCGAGGACCTCGGAGACGGTCGTGCCGTAGACCCGGGCCAGCGCGAGGAGCATCGGCAGCGAGGGCTGGCGCTGTCCGGTCTCCAGCCGGGAGAGGTGCGCGGGCGAGAGCCCGGCGCGGCGGGCCGCGGCCTCCAGCGTGAATCCGCCGCGGCGGCGGAGTTCTCGCAGGTGGGGAGCGACGGAGGGCAGTTCCGCCGAGCCCTCGGCCGCCTCTTCGAGGCGTGGCGTCATACGGTCCATTGAGCCAGAGTGCTTACCTCTGGGGCAAACTTCTTGCCCCAGAGGCAAAAGAGGCCGGTTCAACGGTGGGCGACCGCCTGCTTCACCAGTGTCCGGCCGAAGTCCCACATCAGGCCACCGCCGGAGTGTGCGTCGTCCATCACGGCGGTGAAGGCGTCCACGAAGCGGTCGACCTCCTTCTCCCCCACGGTCAGCGGTGGAATCAGTTTGATCACTTCCAGGTGGTCGCCGGACACCTGGGTGAGGATCCGGTGCTTCTGCAGCAGCGGCACGACGACCATCTGCGCGAAGAGCCCCTTGCGGGCCGCCTGGAGCATCGCCCAGCGCCCGCGCAGCGCGAGCGAGGCCGGCCGCCCGAACTCGATGCCGATCATGAGGCCGCGCCCGCGGACGTCGTGCAGCAGCTCGTACTTCCCCGTCAGCGCGGCCAGCCGCGTCTTCAGCAGGCCGCCGGTGCGCCGGGCGTTGGCCACGATCTGCTCGTCCTCCATGACCGAGAGCACGGCGAGGCCGGCCGCCATCGCTTGGGCGTTGGACCCGAAGCTGGCCGAGTGGACCAGCACCCGGTCCATGGAGGAGTAGACCTTCTTGAAGATCCAGTCCTTGCCGAGCGTCGCCCCGACGGGCACGTAGCCGCCGGAGAGCGCCTTGGCGACGCACACCAGGTCGGGTTCCACGCCCGCCTCGTGCTGGTAGGCGTAGAAGTCGCCGGTGCGGCCGAGCCCGGTCTGCACCTCGTCGGCGATGAGCAGCGCCCCGTGCCGGTGCAGCAGTTCCTGGGCGGCGCGCAGGAAGCCGGGCGGGGACTCCAGCACCCCCTTGCCCTGGATGGGCTCCACGACGAATCCGGCGACGTCGCCGCGCCGCAGCTCCCGCTCCAGCGCGTCCAGGTCCCCGAGTTCGATCGCGGTGTCGGGCAGCAGCGGGGCGAACCCGTCCCGGAACCCCTTCTCGCCGTTGACCGAGAGCGCGCCGGTGGTGAGCCCGTGGAAGGCGTGCGAGCAGTAGAGGACGCGCGGCCTGCCCGTCGCGTACCGGGCGAACTTCAGCGCGGTCTCGACCGCTTCCGTACCGCTGTTGCCGAAGAAGACGCGGTCCAGGTGCGGGCTGTGCGCGAGGAGCTTCTCGGCGAGCAGCCCCGGCAGCGGCTGGCAGTCGAAGCGGGTGAGGTCGGCGAGCGAGGCGTCCAGCACGTCGTGCAGGGCCTTGCGGACGACGGGGTGGTGGCGGCCGAGGCCCATCACTCCGAATCCGGCGAGCATGTCGAGGTAGTCGTTGCCGTCGGCGTCCCAGAAGTACGCGCCCTCGGCCCGCTCGTACACCCGGTCGAAGCCGATGGTGCGGAGCATGCGCGGGAGCTGGTGGTTGAGGTGCCGGGAGTGCAGCTCGTACCGTTCGCCGCCGCGGGCCGCGAGCAGTTCCGCCAGGTCGAATCCCCGGGAGGCCCCGGCGGGCCCGCTCCCGGCGGGTGCGGGAGCCTCGGGCGCGTCTTCGGTCATTCCGTCAGTTCTCCTTCGTTCTCCGCCGATGCGTGCTGTGACGGTGCTGGATTCTTCGTCGTTGACGGGTTCTTCGTCGCTGACGGGCTCTTCGTCGCTGTCACGTTCTTCGTCGTCCCGGTTCCGTACGGGGCCGTCGCCGCGCCGATCCGGCCGGCGATCTCGACGGGCGTGAGTCCGATGTCGGCCAGCACCTCGCTCCGCCTGGCGTGCGCCAGGAACTGCTCCGGAATTCCGAAGGTCCGCAGCGGCACGTCCACGGAGGCGTCGCCCAGGGACTGCCCCACCGCCGAACCGACGCCCCCGGCCCGGGAGTTGTCCTCGATCACGGCGACGAGCGCGTGCAGGGCGGCGAGCGGCGCCAGCGCCGGGTCGACGGGCTTGACCCAGCGCGGGTCGACGACCGTGCACCCGATGCCCCGCTCCCCCAGCAGCTTCGCCGTCTCCAGGGCGACCCCGGCGAGCGCCCCGACCGACACCAGGAGCACCCGCGCATCCGCGTCCCGGTGCAGCACGTCGAGCCCGCCGATCCGGTCCAGGGCGGGGTACTCGGGCCCCACCGACTCCTTGGGGAAGCGCACCACCGTCGGCGCGTCGTCGACGGCGACCGCCTCCCGCAACTGGGCCCGCAACTGTTCGGCGTCGCGCGGGGCGGCGATCCGCAGACCCGGCACGACCTGGAGGACCGACATGTCCCACACGCCGTTGTGCGAGGGCCCGTCGGTTCCGGTGACCCCGGCCCGGTCCAGTACGAAGGTCACCCCGCACCGGTGGAGGGCGACATCCATCAGGACCTGGTCGAAGGCACGGTTGAGGAAGGTCGCGTACACCGCGAACACGGGATGCAGGCCGCCGGTCGCCAGGCCCGCCGCCGACACCGCGCCGTGCTGCTCCGCGATCCCGACGTCCCACACCCGGTCGGGGTAGGCCTCGGCGAACGCGGTCAGCCCCACCGGATGCAGCATGGCCGCCGTCAGCGCCACCACGTCCGGCCGCTCGGCCCCCACCTTCACCATCTCCTCGCCGAACACCGAGGTCCAAGACGGCCCGCCGGAGGGGCTCAGCGGCTCGCAGGTCAGCGGGTCCATGGCGCCCACCGCGTGGAAGCGGTCGGCCTCGTCCTGCTCGGCGAAGGCGTACCCGCGCCCCTTCTGGGTGAGGCAGTGCACCAGCACGGGGCCGTGGAAGCGCTTGGCGCGGCGCAGCGCGGACTCCACGGCCGCGATGTCGTGCCCGTCGACGGGGCCGACGTACTTCAGGCCCAGGTCCTCGAACATGCCCTGCGGTGCGAAGGCGTCCTTGAACCCCTTCTTCGCGCCGTGCAGCGATTCGTAGAGCGGCTGTCCGACGACCGGGGTGCGCTGGAGCACCTCCTTGCCCCAGGACAGGAAACGCTCGTAGCCGTCGGTGGTCCTGAGCGTCGCGAGGTGGTCGGCGAGTCCGCCGATGGTCGGCGCGTACGAGCGTTCGTTGTCGTTGACCACGATGATCAGCGGGCGGTCCCGGGCGGCGGCGATGTTGTTGAGCGCCTCCCACGCCATGCCGCCGGTGAGCGCCCCGTCCCCGATGACGGCGACGACGTGGTCGGGCCTGCCCAGCACCTCGTTGGCCTTGGCCAGCCCGTCCGCCCAGCCGAGCACGGTGGACGCGTGCGAGTTCTCGATGACGTCGTGCACGGACTCCTCGCGCGAGGGGTAGCCGGACAGGCCGCCCTTGCCGCGGAGCTTGGAGAAGTCCTGCCGCCCGGTCAGCAGCTTGTGCACATAGCTCTGGTGGCCGGTGTCCCACAGGATGCGGTCCACCGGCGACTCGAAGACCCGGTGCAGGGCGACGGTCAGCTCCACCACGCCCAGATTGGGACCGAGGTGGCCCCCGGTCCTGGCCACCGCCTCGATCAGGAACTGCCGTATCTCTCCGGCCAGTTCGACCAGTTCCGCTTCGTCCAATGCCTTCAGGTCCCGCGGCCCCCGGATGCCTTCCAGGATCGTCACGTCGGCCCCCTCTCGGATCGTCCAGCTCACCGTGACGTCGGGGCTGCCCGAGGGCACTCCGGCGTCCTCCCCGCTCGCGGCGGTCCTCACCGCCTCTGCGCTCCCCCTGCCGGAGGCGGCCGCCGGACGCGCCGCGAGGGGCGGCGCGTCGCGGACGGCCGGGCCGGCGCCGCGGGGAGCCCCGGCCGCGCCGGAGCCCCCCGCGGCCGTCACGTCACCCGCGGTTGCCCGAAACGGTCTCGCGGGCGGCGCGGATGGACTCCTTGAGCGAGCCCATCGTGGCGAGGACGGCCGTCGGCTCGTAGCCGCAGTGCGCCATGCAGTTCGCGCACCGCGGGTCCTTGCCGCGCCCGTACTTCTCCCAGTCGGTCTTCTCGATGAGCTCGCGGTACGTGGGAACGTACCCGTCGCTCATCAGGTAGCAGGGCCGCTGCCAGCCGAACAGGGAGTAGTTCGGGATGGCCCAGGCCGTGCAGGAGAAGTCGGCCCTGCCTTCCAGGAAGTCCAGGAAGAGCGGCGAGTGGTTGAGCCGCCACTTCTTCCGGTTCCCCCCGGCGAACGCCTTGCGGAAGAGCTCCCGGGTCTGCTCGACGCCCAGGAAGTGCTCCTGGTCGGGGGCCTTCTCGTAGGCGTAGGCGGGCGAGATCATCATCTCGTCCACCTCCAGCTCGTCATTGAGGAAGTCGAGCACCTCGATGATGGTCTGGGGGGTGTCGGTGTTGAAGAAGGTCGAGTTGGTGGTGACCCGGAAGCCGCGCCGCTTGGCCTCCTTGATCGCCTCCACCGCCTCGTCGAAGACGCCTTCCTTGGCCACCGACTCGTCGTGCCGCTCGCGCAGCCCGTCGATGTGCACGGCGAACGCGAAGTAGGGCGAGGGCGTGAACTTCTCGATCTTCTTGCGCAGCAGCATGGCGTTGGTGCAGAGGAAGACGTACTTCCTCTTCGCCACCAACTGCCGCACGATCTCGTCGATCTGCGGGTGCATCAGCGGTTCGCCGCCGGCGATGGAGACCATCGGGGCGCCCGATTCGAGCACCGCCCCCACGGCCTGCGCCACCGGCATGCGCTGCTTGAGCACTCCCGCGGGGTGCTGGATCTTTCCGCAGCCCTCGCACTTGAGGTTGCACGCGAAGAGCGGTTCCAGCTCGACGATCAGCGGGAACTTCTCCCGCTTGCGGACCTTCTGTTCGAACAGGTACGTCCCGACCCTGATGGTTTGACGGAGCGGCATTGCCATCTGGCTCACCTCCTGGGGAGCAGCGAAGAACGGTGCCATTCGTAGAACGCCGGAAGAACATGGCGCAGAACACGGAAAGCCGATATTCCACCGCTGAGGGTGCCGAGCCGCAGGAGCTCGTGCCCGGGTGCGTCCACGACCACCCGGACGGCGGCAACGGGCCTGGGCCCGGCCCGCAGGGCGCCTGCGAGGACCGCCGCGGACTCCATGTCCACGGCGATCGCGCCCTCCGCGTGCAGCGCGGCCCGTTCGGCCGTCCCGCGCACGACGTGGTCGCTGCCGGTCAGCGGCCCGGTGTGGACCGCCCGCTCCGGGAGCGCTCTGGCCACCGCGTCGGCCAGCAGCGCCACGTCCGTACAGGCCGTGGCACCGCGGCGGTCGCGGGTCTCGGTGGCGACCACGAGGTCGCCGGGGCGCATGCCGGCGGCGAGCCCGGCGCAGAAACCGGACGCGATGACGGCGGCGTCCCTGGCCGGGCCCCCCTCGGCGAGGGTGCGGGCGACGGCGTAGTCGGCGGCCTCGGGGCCCATTCCGGTACGGAGCACGAGGACGGGCCCCGCCGCGCCGCCGCGGTCGCCGCCGCGCAGGGCGAGGCGTTCGACGCCGAGCGCGCAGGCGATCAGCAGCGGCCGGGTACTGCCGGGCCCGGGTGCACCCGGGGTTCGGGTCAATGCGGCCCCCTTGAGCGGGCGGTGGTCCTCTTCAGGACCGGGAGGTCGGGAAGACGGGCTCCCCGTGGACGTACCGGCCGAGCGCGGTGAGCGGGAACACCTGCCGGTAGAGGTGGTAGTTGATGGAGAAGTCCCAGGGGAAGCCGGTGCCGGTGAAGTACGGCTCGTCCCAGGAGCCGTCGGGAAGCTGGGTCTCGGCGAGCCAGGCCACGCCCCGCTCGGTGGCCTTCGACCCGCTCTCCCCGGCCGCGATCAGCGCGAGGAGCGCCCAGGCGGTCTGCGAGGCGGTGGACACCCCGTGCCCGGCCCAGCCCGGTTCCTTGTACGAGCGCAGGTCCTCGCCCCAGCCGCCGTCGTCGTTCTGCACGGATTCCAGCCAGGCCACCGCGCGGCGGATCGCGGGGTGCGATCCGGGCAGTCCGGCGGCGGTGAGGGCGGGCACCACGGAGCCGGTTCCGTAGACGTAGTTGACGCCCCAGCGGCCGAACCAGGCGCCGCTGGGCTCCTGTTCGGCGAGCAGCCAGGTGATGCCGCGCCGGGTGCGCGGGTGGTGGGCCTTGCCCTCGACGGCCAGCATCTCCACCACGTGGGCGGTGACGTCGGCGGACGGCGGGTCGATGACCTCGCCGAAGTCGCAGAACGGCAGCCGGTTGGGGAAGCCGCTGGTGTTGTCGGCGTCGAAGGCGCCCCAGGCGCCGTTCTTGGACTGCATCCCGAGGTTCCAGCGCACTCCGCGCGCGATGGCGCCCTCCATCCGGTCGCGGTCGGGGTGGGCGACGCGGCGCAGGGCGAGGATGACTTCGGCGGTGTCGTCGATGTCGGGGTAGTTGTCGTTGTGGAACTCGAACGCCCAGCCGCCCGGCGGGAGTTCGGGCCTGCGCACCGCCCAGTCGCCGGGCCGTACGATCTCCTCCGCCAGCATCCAGTCGGCGGCCTTGACCAGCGCCGGGTGGTCGGCGGGAACTCCGGCGTCGGCGAGCGCGATGGTGGCCAGGCAGGTGTCCCAGACCGGGGACTGGCAGGCCTCGACCATGCGGGCCCCGTCCTCGCGCCAGACCGCGAACCGGTCCAGCGACGCCAGCCCGGCCTTCATCACCGGGTGTTCGAGGTCGTATCCCAGCAGGTGGAGGGCGATCAGCGAGTACACGGCGGGCGGCTGGATGCCGCCCCAGCAGCCGTCGTTCTCCTGCCGCTCGATGATCCACCGGGCGGCCGCCTTCATCGCGACGCGCCGCAGCGGCGGCGGGGCAATGCGGTGGTAGACGTGCAGCGCCTTGTCGAGCCGCTGGAAGAAGCCGTCCCAACTGGCCGGTGGGGCGAGCGGCTTGAGCGGCGCGGGGTTGCGCCGGTCCGTGTGCAGCTCGTCCAGCGCGAAGGGCGCGGGCCGCACGGGGCGCTGCGCGGAGACCACCGTGAGCGGCACGATCGTCTGCCGTGCCCAACAGCCGAAGTCGTAGATGTTGAGAGGGACCCACTTGGGGAAGAAGATCAGCTCGGGTGGGAGTTCCGGCAGGTCGTCCCACTTCCACCAGCCGAAGAGGGCCAGCCAGATCCGGGTGAAGACCCGGCTCGCGGCGATCCCGCCCCGGGCCCGCACCCAGGCCGCGGCCCGCGCCATGTGGGGCTCGTCGGGGAGGTCCCCGGCCAGCCGCAGGGCGACGTACGCCTCGATGGTGGCGGAGAGGTCCCCGGGTCCCTGGTAGAAGGTGGCCCAGGTGCCGTCCTCGCGCTGTTCGCCCCGGATGAACAGGGCGGCCGCCTGGACGGTCCGCTCGTCCTGGATCCCGAGGAACTGCCGCAGCAGCAAGTCTTCGGCGTCCATGGTCACATTGGTTTCCAGGTCGCCCTTCCACCAACCCTGCGCGTCCTGCCGGGCGAGCAGGTTCTCGGTCGCACGCTCCACGGCCAGCCGGGCCGCGTCGCGCACGTCGGGTGCGGCGGCGGCCGTGGCGGTGGTGGTCGTAGCGGCGGTGGTCGTCGTAGGAATCGAAATGGTCGTCTGGCTGGCCGAAGTCGCCCCGGGGTCCACAACCCCGCTGCTTCCGTCGGTCGTCGCTGTCATGGTTTCCCCTTCGTGCAGGTGGACTTCTGCTGTGCTGGGGTTTCCGTCGTCCGGGCCGCCGTTCAAGGCGGCCCGGACGGCGACTGCTCGGGGGTCCGGGGGCTAGCCCCCGGGAGAGCCGTGGGTGCGCCGGGCGGCCGTCACCTCTTGCGTACGACCACGAAGTCGGCGAGCGCGGTCAACTGCGCCCGCACCCGTTCCGGCATGTCGACGCCGTGCAGTGCCTCGATGGCGACCGCGTGCTGGCGGCGGGCCTCCTGAGTGGTCCACTCGCGGCCGCCCGCTTCCTCGATGAGGGCCGCGCGCATGGCGAACTCCTCCTCGGAGAAGGTGTCGAAGTCCTGGGACTCGGCGTCCGCCTTGAGCAGTTCGCCGAGCTTCTCGGAGGCGGTTCCGCCCGCGGCGAGCGCGGCGACGACCGGCAGCGACTTCTTGCGCTGGCGCAGGTCGCTCCAGGTCTGCTTGCCGGTCGAGCCGGGGTCGCCCCAGATGCCGAGCAGGTCGTCGACGGCCTGGAAGGCGAGGCCGAGGTGGTAGCCGTACGCCTC
Source organism: Streptomyces sp. NPDC088745 (assembly GCF_044751045.1). Taxonomy (NCBI): domain Bacteria; kingdom Bacillati; phylum Actinomycetota; class Actinomycetes; order Kitasatosporales; family Streptomycetaceae; genus Streptomyces; species Streptomyces sp. NPDC088745. The sequence goes on along the minus strand of NZ_JBIVLB010000005.1, from coordinate 289,432 downwards.
CAGGGTGTCGGCGGTCCTGTCGTCGGCGCCGCCGAGGACCGCGCCGATGGACACCGCGCAGGCGAGGAGGGCGCCGGTCTTGTTGCCCTCCATCTCCAGGCACTCCTCGACGGTGACCCGCTCGCGGTGCTCGAAGGAGATGTCCTGCGCCTGGCCGTCGATCAGCTTGCGCGTCGCGGTGGTCAGCCGGCGGGTGGCCCGTCCCGCCTCGACCGTGCCGATCTCCAGCAGGATTTCGTTGGCGAGCGCGAAGAGCGCGTCGCCCACGAGGATCGCCTGGGCCGGGCCGTGCACCTTCCACACGGTGTCGCGGTGGCGGCGCTGCTCGTCGCCGTCCATCAGGTCGTCGTGCAGCAGCGAGAAGTTGTGCACGAGCTCCACGGCCACCGCGCCGGGCACGCCGACCTCGGGGGTGGCGCCCGCGGCCTCCGCGGACAGCAGGGCCAGCGCCGGGCGCACGGCCTTGCCGCCGTCGCCGTCGGCGGGCCGGCCCTGGGCGTCGATCCACCCGAAGTGGTAGGCCGCGACGGTGTCCATGGGCGGCGCGAGCCGGTCCACGGCGGCACGCAGCACCGGGGCGGACAGGTCCCTGCCGCGCTCCAACAGCGCCGCGATGTCCACGGTGTCGACAGCCGGGTTCGCCGGGGTCACAGGCTCTCCTCTTGTTCCATAACTGATGCTCATGCCGCCTCCAGTGGCGGAAGTTCATAGGGGCGGCCGAGTGCGGAGAGCGTCGCCTGCGCGGCACTGAGACCGCTGCGCACGGCGCCTTCCATGGTCGCGGGCCAGCCGGTGGCGGTCCACGCCCCGGCCAGGTACAGCCCCGGCGCACGGGTGCGCGCTCCGGGGCGCAGGCGCCCGACGCCGGGTGTGGGGGCGAACGTCGCGGTGCGCTCCCGGGTGACGAAGAAGTCCCGTACCTGCGCCGTCCGCGTCGCGGGCAGCAGCCGCTCCAGTTCGGGCAGGTAGCGCTGCCTCAGCTCGGCGACGGGCGCGTCGATCTCGTCGACGGCGTCGGACTGCGAGAGGGCCAGGTACTGGCCGCCGCCGGTGAGCCCCGAGGCCCCGGTGCGGTCGAAGACCCACTGGACGGGCGTGCCGAGGGCGGCGAAGAAGGGCTTGCGCAGCACCTTGCGGTCGTACACGACGTGGACGTTGAGGATCGGCGAGACGCCGATCTCCCGGATCCGGTCCTGCTCGTCCAGCGCCCCCTTGGGCAGCAGGGCGTGCGTCTCCTTCTGCGGCACGGCCAGCACGACGGCGTCGGCCGCGATCCGCTCCCCGCCCGCCTCGACGACCCAGCCGCCCTTCTTCGTACGGGTCAGGGCGTCCGCCCTGGTGCGCACCTCGGTCCGCACCCCGGCCGCGTCGAGGGCCTTGCGGGCCCGGGTGTCGTGCAGCTCGCCGAGCGGGACGTGGGCCCAGCCGATGTCGGCGGCTCCGGGGTCGGAGAGCAGTCCGGTCTTGAAGACCTTGGCGGCGAGCCCGAGCGAGGCCTGCGGCGCGCGCACGTTGAGGGTGGCGACGCCGACCAGGTCCCAGAGCGCCTCGATGGTGCGCGGCGACTGGCCGTGCTGGGCGAGCCAGGTCGCGAAGTCGACGTCGTCCAGCGCGGGGTCGTCCGGGTCGAGCCCCTTGAGCGCGAGCGCCGCCCGCCCGACGGAGGCCCGTTCGGCCATCGACAGGTGCGGGTAGGTGGCGAGGCTCGCGGCCAGGTGCAGCGGTACGGGCAGGGCCGCACGCCGCAGCGTCCCCAGCCGGGGCCCGCGCGGGTCGCCGACGTCGAGCACCGGCACTTCGAGCCGGCGTTGCAGCGGCGCGAGCGCGGCGGCGTCCACGCGGTCCAGGAACCACCGGTAGGCGGTGCAGCAGCGCAGGTAGACGTGCTGTCCGTTGTCGACGGTCAGGTCGCCGCGCTGGAAGGAGAACGCGAGACCGCCGAGCCGGGGCCGCCCCTCCAGCAGCGTGACGCGCACGCCCGCGGCCGCGAGTTCGAGGGCGGCCGTGACGCCGGCGAGGCCTCCGCCGACGACGACGGCAGTGGGCGCGGGCGGCATGGTGTGGTCCGTCATGCACCCTCCCCCGGGTGTTGTGCCGTGCGGAACGCCGCTGCGGCCGGTGCGGCCGCAGTCGTTGCCTTCAGGGACGCGTCAGGCCGGCGGAGGGTTGCGCACCGGTTCGACGCATTCGGCGGATTCTGCCGCTTTCGCTCGTTGCGCACCGTGCACCCCGTGTGCGGCTTGCGCGCCGAGTTCGGATGTTTCACGTGAAACGCTCTTCCCGGCCCCTTCAAGGACGCCTCCGGGCGGTCTGCCGGGCGATGTGGCGCGCGTCGAGCCCGGAGAGGCCGCGCACGGCGACGTACGCCTTCTCGTGCCCGGGCAGCGAGACGCGGCCGCGCAGGACCGCCTCGGGGTCGCGCTCGATGCGGTCCAGGAGCCTGCGGTAGATGCCCGCCATGGCGGCGACGCAGGCGCCGGAGCGCCGGTCGAGGTGGGGCAGCAGCCGGTAGCCCTCGGCGAAGAGGGCGCGGGCGCGCCGTACTTCGAAGTGCACCAGACCCGCGAAGTCGGAGCCGGGCGGCGGGGCGGAGCCGTGGAAGCCGTCCGCGCAGCCGAACTTGGCGAGGTCCTCGGCCGGCAGGTAGGTGCGCCCGTTGCCGGCGTCCTCGCGGACGTCGCGCAGGATGTTGGTGAGCTGGAGGGCGAGGCCGAGCGTATCGGCGTACTCGGGGGCGCGGTCGGCGTCCCGTGCGCCGGACGGCGTGCCGAACACGCCGAGCGAGAGCCGCCCGATGGCGCCGGCGACGCACCGGCAGTAGACCTTCAGGTCGTCCCAGGTCTCGTACGTCGCCTCGTGGACGTCCATCAGGACGCCGTCGATGAGTTCGTCGAGCCCGCCGAGCGGGATCGGGAAGCGGCGGGCGGCGTCGGTGAGCGCGACGGCCACCGGGTCGGTGTCGTCCTCCTCGATGTCGCCCGCGCTGATCCGCGCGAGCAGGGCCCGGGTCTCCCCGAGCCGCTTCTCCTTGACCTCGGGCGGCAGCGTGCCGTCGCCGATGTCGTCCACGCGCCGGGAGAAGGCGTAGAGCGCGGACATCGCGTTGCGCTTGTCGGTGGGCAGCAGCCGGATGCCGTACGCGAAGTTGCGTGCCTGCTGTCCGGTCACCGCCTCGCAGTAGCTGTACGCGGCGAGTACCGGTGCGGACGTCTCGTGGTGTTGCTCCATGGTCCGGCTCACCCCTCTCTTCGCAGAGTCGCTCCCACTTCGCGCAGCAGACTGAGCTTGGTGGGCTTGGGCGGTCCAGAAAGCACGTCGAAACCGGCGGTGTGCACCGCCTTGAGGGCGGCGCGGCCGCCGGCGACGAAACCGGCCAGCAGAAGCCTCAGTCTGCCGTGCACGCTACCCACGAGCGGGGGCCCTTCATTCAGCAGGCGCGCGGCACGTTCGGCCTCGAAGGCGATCAGCGAGCGCACCGAGGAGTTGGCGCTCGGCGCGGCGAGATCGTGCTCGGACACGCGGAAGCGCCGCATGTCCTCGGCCGGGAGGTAGATCCGGTCCCGGGCCAGGTCCTCGGCAACGTCCTGGAGGTGCTCGACGATCTGGAGCCCGGTGCAGACGGCGTCGGAGCGGCGGACGCGTTCGGGGCTGGTGGTGCCGGTGAGGGCGAGGACCAGGCGGCCGACCGGGTTGGCGGACTTCTCGCAGTAGGCGAGGAGGTCCTCGTACGTCGCGTAGCGCGTGACCTTCTGGTCCTGTCGGTTGGCCTCGATCAGCCCGAGGAAGGGCCCGGGGGTGAGGGCGCGGCGGCGGACGGTGGGCTGGAGGGCCAGCAGCAGCGGGTGGCGCGGCGTGGAGTCGAAGACCCGGTGCAGGTCGGCCTCGAAGGCGTCCAGCAGGGCGAGCCGGTCGTCCGTCTGCCGCGGGTCGAGGCCGAGGAGTTCCGCGTCCCGGCCGCCGGGGGCGAGGTCGCCGTCGCCGATGTCGTCGACCAGGCGCGCGTACCCGTAGACGGCCATGAGGTCGTCGCGCCAGGCGCGGGGCAGGAAGAAGGGGGCCACGGGGAAGTTCTCGTCCGCGGCCTTGTCGAGGGTGCTGCGCTCAGGGGCGCCGGGGGACGCCTCCCGGACTCCGGTCATCGCCGACCGCCCTCCACGAGGACGGCGAGAGCATCTCGGAGCTGGAGAATTCCCACTGCCATTGCCGTCACACCTCCCGTTCTACACTGCCGACTCAAAACATCCCATTTCGGACACGCCGCCCGTCGACCGACGGCGGAGAGTGCTCTGAGGCGGGGCCCCGGGGGAGCAATAGCCCCACTTGCCGCGAATCAGCACCGGTACAGCTTACGTCGTACAACGCGAAGCATCTCCTCGGGGTGTTGCGCGCATCACGACAACGCGCCCGAGGGGCCCAACCTTCCCCGGGGGCGGGCCAGTTGCCGCGGCGGCCGGATCCTGACGCCCCGTCGGGCCGGTCCGGACGCCCGCCGCGCCCCGACGCACCGGCAGGGCCCCCACCGGTTCCGGCGGGGGCCCTGCGGGGAGGGAGCCGGCGCTACTTGCCGGTCTCCTTCTCGTACGCCTTGACGACCTCGTCGGTGGGGCCGTCCATCAGCAGTTCGCCCTTCTCCAGCCACAGGACGCGGTCGCAGGTGTCCCTGATCGACTTGTTGCTGTGGCTGACCAGGAAGACCGTGCCGGCCTCCTTGCGGAGCTCCCGGATCCGCTGCTCCGAGCGGATCTGGAACTTCCGGTCACCGGTGGCCAGCGCCTCGTCGATCATCAGGACGTCGTGGTCCTTGGCCGCCGCGATGGAGAAGCGCAGGCGCGCCGCCATGCCGGAGGAGTACGTCCGCATCGGAAGGGTGATGAAGTCGCCCTTCTCGTTGATGCCGGAGAAGTCGACGATGCCCTGGTAGCGCTCGCGGATCTGCTCGCGCGACATGCCCATGGCGAGACCGCCGAGGATGACGTTGCGCTCGCCGGTCAGGTCGTTCATCAGCGCCGCGTTGACGCCCAGCAGCGAGGGCTGGCCGTCGGTGTAGACCTTGCCGCTCTCGGCGGGCAGGAGCCCGGCGATGGCGCGCAGCAGGGTGGACTTGCCGGAGCCGTTGGAGCCGATGAGGCCGATGGCCTCGCCGCGGTAGGCGGTGAAGGTCACCCCGCGCACGGCGTGCACCTTGCGCACGCCGCGGGCCTCGTCGGCCTTCTTGCCGCGCAGGATGCGGTTGAGGGCGGCGGTCGCGCCGCCCTTGCCGCCGCCACCGGTGTTGACCCGGTAGACGATGTGCACGTCGTCGGCGATGACCGTGGGGACGCGGCCCTTGTTGTTGTCCTCAGCCACGGCCGTAACGCTCCTCAGACTTCCAGAAGTACACGAAGCCGAGCGCCCCGAAGAGCACCGCCCAGACCACCGCGGCCAGCCAGACGTGCGGCGGGAGGTTCTCCGAGCCGTACCCGTCGATCAGTGCGAAGCGCATCAGGTCCATGTAGACGGCGGCCGGGTTCCACTGGAGGACGTCGGCGATCCAGGCCGGCCGGTCCTTCAGCATCTCCGTGATGCTGAACATGACGCCGGAGGCGTACATCCAGGTGCGCATGATGAAGGGCATCAACTGCGCGAGGTCCGGGGTCTTGGACCCCAGCCGCGCCATGATCAGCGCCAGGCCGGTGTTGAAGGTGAACTGGAGCACCAGCGTCGGGATCACCAGCAGCCACGACAGCCGCGGGAGGTTGCCGAAGCCCACCACGATCAGCACCAGCACGATCATCGAGTACAGCAACTGCTGGAGCTGCTGCAACGAGAACGAGATGGGCAGCGAGGCCCGGGGGAAGTGCAGGGCGCGCACCAGCCCCAGGTTCCCGGAGATGGCCCGCACGCCCGCCATCGCCGAGCTCTGGGTGAAGGTGAACACGAAGATGCCGGTGACCAGGAACGGGATGTAGACCTCGGTGCTCATCCCCCGCCCGGCCTTCAGGATCAGCCCGAAGATCAGGAAGTAGACCAGCGCGTTGAGCAGCGGGGTCGCCACCTGCCAGAGCTGGCCCAGCTTGGCCTGGCTGTACTGGGCCGCCAGCTTGGCCGAGGAGAACGCCATGATGAAGTGGCGCCGCCCCCACAACTGCTTGACGTACTCGACCAGTCCGGGCCGGGCGCCGCTCACCGAGAGGTGGTACTTGGCGGCGAGCTCCGCCGGGGTCAGTCCCTCGTCGGGAGAGGGAGGGACGCTCATAGCGACCGCTCCGTCTTGGGAAGTGTCACTCACAAGTGGAAACTTTCGTCTTCAAAGATGCGCGAACCGGTGGGCGCCGGAGCGCGGATATCCGGATCCCGGGAGACAGAACCCGGTGCCGGCCGCCCCGGGAGGACTGTTCCGAGCCTGTCAGACGACGGGTGGTCGGCCCAGACGGGTCAGCCGCCATACCGTACGCCACTTCATGGGACGGCGCGGACCCGCGGGGGTGCGCCAGCCCTCCTTGAAACCGCCGAACCAGGCCTTGAGCGCCTCCCCCGAGGGACGCCGGGCGAGGGTGAGCAGCAGCCAGACGCCGAGGTAGACCGGCACCAGGGGCGCGGGCAGGTTGCGGCGGGCCAGCCAGACCCGGTTGCGGGCCACCATGCGGTGGTAGGTCGCGTGCCGGGCCGGCGAGGTGGTGGGGTGGTGCAGGACCATGTCGGCGCGGTAGTCGATCGCCCAGCCCGCGTCGAGGGCCCGCCAGGCCAGGTCGGTCTCCTCGTGGGCGTAGAAGAACTCGTCCGGGAGACCGCCGACCTCCGCGAAGACCTTCGTGCGGACGGCGTTGGCGCCGCCGAGGAAGGTGGTCACGCGGGAGGAGCGCATCGGGTCGGCGGCGCGCAGCCGCGGGACGTGCCGGCGCTGGGTGACGCCGGTGTCCGGGTCGGCGATGCGGAAGCTGATGATGCCGAGCGACGGGTCGGCCTCGAAGGCCCCGCGGCACAGCTCGGCGGTGTCGGTCTTCGGCAGGAGGCCGTCGTCGTCCAGGAAGAGCAGGACGTCGACGTCCGATCCGCCGGGCCCGAACGCCTCGATGCCGACGTTGCGGCCGCCGGGGATGCCGAGGTTCTCGGGCAGGTCCACGGTGCGTACGTCGTCGGGGACGCCGGTGACGGGGGCGCCGTTGCCGACGACCACGATGTCGACCGGGTCGCCGTCCTGCTTGCGGACGGAGTCGATCAGGGCGTTGAGGTCGTCGGGGCGGGTGCCCATCGTGATGACGACCGCGCCCACCTTGAGGGGCCCGGACCCCTGGGCGGCGCTCACTTCAGCCTGCTGGAGGCGAGGATGGACACCAGGTGCAGCAGCGTCTGGAGCAGCGCGACGCCCGCGAAGACGGCGACGCCGAGGCGGGTGAAGAACAGGTCGTCGCGGACCGCGTCGAAGACCGCCAGGACCAGGATCAGCAGCGAGGCCTCGATGCCGAGGATCAGCCGGTGGAACTGGAGCATGGAGGCCAGCCGGCGGGCCAGCGCCATCTTCGAGGAGCGCGGCACGCTCGCCGACTCCGCGACCGGCGGCTTGCCGCCCTGGTGGCGGGCGACGGCGACGAGGTCGGTCTCCGCCTTGATCAGGATCGCGCCGAGCGCGGCCAGGGTGCCGAGGAAGGCCCACAGCCAGTCGATGCGGCCGCTCCCCCAGAGGTCGGCGGCGCGCAGGCCGACGCCCACGAGCACGGCGGCGTCCGTCAGGTACGCGCCGACGCGGTCCAGGTAGACGCCGTTCAGCGAGAACTGCTTCTTCCAGCGGGCCACTTCGCCGTCGACGCAGTCGAGCAGCAGGTAGAGCTGCACGGCGACGACGCCGAGCACCGCGCCCCAGATCCCGGGCACCAGCAGCGCCGGTGCGGCGAGGACGCCGCACACGGTCATGACGTACGTCAACTGGTTGGGGGTGACGCGGGTGTTGACCAAGTACCGGTCGACGCGCAGGGAGATCTCGCGCATGTACAGGCGGCCGCCCCAGTGCTCGCCGCTGCGCCGGTCCTTGACGCCCGCGGGGTGCACGACGGGACGGAGTTCAGCTACTGATGGTCGTCTTGACATAGTCGGCGTAAGCGTCCCTGATCTGGTCTGCGGACAGGTCGAGGTGTTCCAGGATGGTGAAGCGTCCCGGACGGGTCTGGGGGGCGTACTCGACGGCCTGGACGAACTCGTCGACGGTGAAACCGATGTCGCCGGGCAGTACGGGCAGCTCGTGCCTGCGCAGTACGTCGGCGAAGAGCGCGGCCTCCTCCCGGGCGCCGCGCAGGTGCATGGCGAAGGTGGCGCCGATGGCGACCTGTTCGCCGTGCGGGGCGGCGCGCCTGGGGAAGAGCAGGTCGAAGGCGTGGCTGATCTCGTGGCAGCCGCCGGACGCGGGGCGGCTGTCGCCGGCCACGGTCATGGAGATGCCGGTGAGCACCAGGCCCTCGGCGAGCACCTTGAGGAAGGAGTCGTCGCGGATGGTGCCGGGGTGGCGCAGCACCGCTTCGCCGGCCTGGCGGGCCATCGCGGCGGCGAGGCCGTCGATGGGGTCGCCGTGCACCTCGTGGGCGAGTTCCCAGTCGGCGACGCAGGAGATGTTGGAGACCGCGTCGCCGATTCCGGAGCGTACGAAACGGTCCGGGGCCTCGCGGATCACGTCGAGGTCGATGACCACGGCGATCGGGGTGGGCACCCCGTAGGAGCCGCGCCCGTTGTCGTTGTCGAGGGTGGCGACCGGGGAGCACAGGCCGTCGTGGGCGAGGTTGGTGGCGACGGCGACCATGGGCAGGCCGACGCGGGCCGCCGCGTACTTCGCGACGTCGATGATCTTGCCGCCGCCGAGGCCGACGACCGCGTCGTAGCGCTGCTTGCCCTTGATGTCGTCGGCGAGCTTGACCGCCGAGTCCAGGGTGCCGTCGGCGACCGGGTACCAGTCGGCGTCGGGCAGGTCGGGCGCGAGGCGCTCGCGCAGGGCCTGCCCGGAGCCGCCGCTGATGGCGATGGCGAGGCAGCCCGAGCCGGAGATCCGCTGGTCCGCGAGGAGGCCGGCGAGGTCGTCCAGGGCGCCCCGGGAGACGTCGACGGTCAGCGGGGAGGGGATCAGGCGGGTCAGTACTGGCACGCGATCTCCCGGCCCTTGGCGAGGTCGTCGTGGTTGTCGATCTCGACCCACTTCACGTCGCCGATCGGGGCGACGTCGATGCGGAAGCCGCGGTTGACGAGCTCCTGGTAGCCGTCCTCGTAGTAGAGGTCGGGGTCGCGCTCGAAGGTCGTCTTCAGGGCGTCGGCCAGCTCGTCGGCGGCCTCGCCCTCGATGAGGGTGACGCCGATGTACTCACCGGTGGCGGTCGCCGGGTCCATCAGCTTGGTGATCCGGCTGACGCCCGTGGCGGGGTCGACGATCACCTTCATCTCCTCGTCGGCGAGCTGCTTCTCCGTGTCCAGCGCGAGGATGATCTTCTTGCCGTCGCCGCGGGCGGCGAGCAGCGTCCGCTCGACGGAGACGGGGTGCACGGTGTCGCCGTTGGCGAGGATCACCGTGTGCCGGACGGAGTCCCGGCCGCACCACAGGGAGTAGGCGTTGTTCCACTCCTCGGCCTTGTCGTTGTCGATCAGGGTGATGCTGAGGCCGTACTTCGCCTCCAGGGCCGCCTTGCGGTCGTAGACGGCCTCCTTGCGGTAGCCGACGATGATCGCGACGTCGGTGAGGCCGATCTCGGCGAAGTTGCCGAGGGTGAGGTCGAGGATCGTGGTGTCGCCGTCCACCGGCACGAGGGCCTTGGGGAGCGTGTCGGTGTAGGGACGCAGACGCCGTCCGGCGCCCGCCGCCAAAACCAGGCCGATCATGCGGTTTCTCCTTCGTCGTGTACGGCGGGTGCTCCCGAGGAGACCCAGAAACGGATGCTCTCGGCGCCCGCCACCAGGGCGATGACCACGGCCAGGACCGTGAGCGCGAGGGGGAGGTCGACGGTGGCCGAGAGGGTGGCGAGGACGACCACCAGCAGGGTGCGGCCCTCGTGTCCGCCGATCGCCCGCACCAGCCGGGCGGGCGGCGCTCCGGTGCCGCCCTTGATGCGGTACACGGTGTCGTAGTGATGGTAGGCGACCGCTGCGACCAGCCCGAATGCGGCGGGAAGGGCGCCTGCGAGGTCCGCCTTGACCGCGAGGACGAGGATCGTGCAGTACTCGGCGATCCGGAAGACCGGCGGGACCAGCCAGTCGAGGGCGCCCTTGAGGGGGCCGCTGACGGCGAGGCCGGAGAGGCCGGCGTAGACGACCGCGCCGGGGATCAGGCGCCAGTCGCCGAACGGCAGGACGAGGGCCGGGACCAGCACCAGGAGCGCGCCGAGACCCGCGACGACGAAGGCGGGCTTCCAGCGCCCGCCCCCGGCCCCGGCGGCCAGTTCGGCCAGCGGCCCGGAGTCGGCCAGGTCCGCCAGTGCCTGCGCGGCCCGGTCGGTGCGGGTGGCGCGCCGGGTCAGCGAGCGCAGGACACGGCCGGCGGTGGTGTAGCAGGCGGCGAAGGCACAGCCGACGAGCAGGGCGTAGAAGACGACGCGGGGGGTGGTGAACGCCGTCAGGACGGCGATCATGGCCCAGCGTTCACCGATGGGCAGCACGATCATGCGCCGCACCCAGACCGTCCAGCCGACGCTGTCCAGCTTGTCGGAGAGGGCGGCGGTGGGGCTGGTGTTGCCGGTGGCGTCGTGGTTGGCCTCGTTGAAGGAGAAGTCCACGACGTGCCGGCAGGTCTGGAGCACCATCGCGCCCAGCGCCAGGGCCCATACGTCGTCGCCGCCGCGGATCGCGCCGAGGGCGAGGCCCGCGTAGTAGGCGTACTCCTTGGCGCGGTCGAACGTGGCGTCGAGCCAGGCGCCCATCGTCGAGTACTGGAGCGAGTAGCGGGCGAGCTGCCCGTCGGTGCAGTCCAGGACGAAGGAGAACAGCAGCAGGAGGCCGGCCGCGACGTAGCCGCCCCGGGTGCCGGTGGCCGCGCAGCCCGCCGCGATCAGCGCGGTGACCAGGGAGGCGGTGGTGACCTGGTTCGGGGTGAAGCCGCGGCGCGCGCACCAGCGGGCGAGGTAGCGGGAGTAGGGGCTGACGCAGTACGTGGTGAAGAACCCGTCGCGGGACTTCACGGCGGTGCGCAGCCGGATCGCCTCGTCGTCGACGGCGGCGACGGCCCGCTCGGCGGCGGTGCGGGACGCGGTGTCGGCCGGCACGGCCGCGACGAGCGAGCCGAGTTCCGGACGCTGCACGGCGACGCCCTCGGCGTCGAGCGCGGCCGCGAGCTCGTCGGGCGAGCCCGGTGCGGTGCGCGCGGCCCGGCTGAGGGCGGCGCGCGCCTCGGGCTGCGCGGTGAGCGCGCCGGTGACGGCGGCCGCCGGGAAGCGGGGATCGGTCAGGCCCAGGCGCAGGGAATGCAGGTGGCCGACGAACCGGGGGTCGACGAGCGCGACGCGTTCACCCGCGGGCGTCTCGTCGAGCAGCCTCGCGGCCTGGGAGGGGTCGGCTGCGGACCGTACGTCGAATCCCAGCGACCGCAGCTCGCCTTCGAGCGACGACCCGGGTACCGGCGGGCCCGTGAGGATGGCGGTCGACAGACGAACTCACTCCTTGGACAAGGCTGACAGGGCTTCGGAAAACCGCAACGGGAAAGCCCGCGCACGGGCGGGCGGGGCGGCATCGGCAGAGGCTATCGGATGAACGGAACCTTGATTTCACTGCCGTTCAGGCTTCCGGCAGCACCTCGCCGGGCGACGCCGGGGCCGCCGCGATCATCATGGTCGATTCCCGCCCCGGCTAACAAACCGCCTCTGCGGGGCCGGGCCCCCGGCCGGGCGCGGCCGGGGGCGCGAGATCGTTCCGGCGCTCTGACCTGCGTACATTTTCCCAGGTCAGAGCACATGACAACGGTGTTCAGTCCCGGCTTGCCCATACCCCCCACCCGTAGTTCACTGGGTGGCGGGCCGCACGGTCCGACACCATTCGTCATGTCTCAGGAGGCGGCTCTTCATGGGGGCTGGGCACGATCACGGGCATTCGCACGGCGGGCCGCCGCCCACGGGCACGGCGGCCGCGGCCTACAAGGGGCGACTGCGCATGGCCCTGGCCATCACCCTGAGTGTGATGGTGGTCGAGATCGTCGGCGGCGTGCTGTCCGACTCCCTCGCCCTCATCGCCGACGCCGCGCACATGGCGACGGACGCGCTGGGGCTGGCGATGGCGCTCCTGGCGATCCACTTCGCCAACCGGCCGCCCACCCGGAACGCCACGTTCGGGTACGCCCGGGCGGAGATCCTGGCGGCGCTGGCGAACTGTCTGCTGCTGCTCGGGGTCGGCGGGTACGTCCTGATCGAGGCGGTGCAGCGGTTCATCACTCCCGCCGAGACCAAGGGCGGCCTGGCTATCGTCTTCGCCCTGGTCGGCCTGGTGGCCAACATGATCTCGCTGTCGCTGCTGGTCAAGGGGCAGAAGGACAGCCTGAACGTGCGCGGCGCCTATCTGGAGGTGCTGGCGGACGCGCTCGGCTCGGTGACCGTGCTGGTGTCGGCGACCGTGATCCTGCTGACGGGGTGGACGTACGCGGACCCGATCGCCTCGCTGGTGATCGGCCTGATGATCGTCCCCCGCACGGTGAAGCTGCTGCGCGAGACCCTCTCGGTGCTGCTGGAGGCGGCGCCCAAGGGCGTGGACATGGCGGAGGTCCGTGAGCACATCCTGGGGACGCCCGGCGTGGAGGACGTGCACGACCTGCACGCCTGGACGATCACCTCGGGGATGCCGGTGCTGTCGGCGCACGTGGTGGTCAGTCAGGACGTGCTGGACTCGGTGGGGTACGAGAAGGTGCTGCACGAGTTGCAGGGGTGCCTCGGGGACCACTTCGACGTCGAGCACTGCACCTTCCAACTGGAGCCGGGCGGACACGCGGTGCACGAGGCGAAGGTCTGCCACTGAGGCCGCCGGGGCGCCGGGGCGGCTGTTAAAGTGATCGAAGAGACGTTCGGTCTCGGACGAAACGCGAGTGATGAAGGGTGATGAGTCGATGACTGTCGTGACGCGCGCTGCTGCCCGCGGCATACGGACCGTCCTCATCGCCCGGCCCCTCGGCTGACCCCGTCACCTTTCCGGTTCATCCGTGGGGGCCCTTTCCTGACAAGGGATCCACGTTGTCCGACAACGTCTTCTTCGACGCCTTCATGACCCTGCACCGCGGCCTGCCCCGGCAGAGCCCCGGTTCGGACCGCACCACCCGGCACCTCCTCTCCCTGGCCGCCCTCGCGGGCCCGCTGCCCGAACGGCCGCGCGTCCTGGACCTGGGCTGCGGCCCCGGCCGGGCGTCGCTGCTGCTCGCCGAGGAGGCCGGTGCGCGGGTGACCGCCGTCGACCTCCACGAGCCGTTCCTCGACGAGCTGCGCGAGGCCGCCGCCGCCCGGGGGCTCGGCGACGCGATCCAGGCCGTCAACGCCGACATGGGCGTCCTCGACGGGCCCGCGTTCCCGGACGGGTCCTTCGACCTGGTCTGGGCCGAGGGTTCGGCGTACAGCATCGGCTTCGACACCGCTCTGGCGCGGTGGAAGCGGCTGCTCGCCCCGGGCGGCGTGCTCGTCGCCTCCGACTGCGAATGGGTCGCCGAGCGGCCGTCGGCGGGCGCCCGCGCCTTCTGGGACCCGCGGTACCCGCTGCGCTCGCGCGCCGACCACGCGGCGGCGGCCGTCGCCGCCGGGTACGACGTCCTCGGTGCGTACCTCCAGCCGGAGAGCGACTGGGACGAGTACTACGGCCCCCTGAGCGAGCGCGTCGAGCGCGCCGACCCGGCCGTGCCCGGCATGGCCGGGGCCCTCGCGACGAGCCGTGAGGAGATCGCGGTCCGCCGTGCGCACGGAGCGGACTACGGGTACACCGGGTACGTGCTGCGGCCCGTCGACCCGCGCTGGCGGACCCGGCCGGAGACGGCCGCCGACATCGCGGCCGTGCACGCCGTCAACGCCGCCGCCTTCGCGACCGGGGCCGAGGCGGACCTGGTGGAGGCGCTGCGCGAGGACCCCGGCGCCTGGCTGGACGGACTCTCCTACGTCGCCGAGGCGCCGGACGGCACGGTGGCGGCGTACGCCCTGATCACCCGCTGCCACGTCGGCGGCGCCCCGGCGGCCGCGCTGGCGCCCGTCGCGGTCCACCCCCGGTTCCAGCGGCAGGGCGCGGGGGCCGCGGTCGTCCGGGCGGTGACCGACGCCGCCCGCGCCCGTGGGGAGAAGCTGCTGCTGGTGCTGGGGCACCCGGAGTACTACCCGAGGTTCGGGTTCGCCCCGGCGTCCCGGCTGGGCATCAGGCCCGGTTTCCAGGTGCCGGACGAGGCCATGACGGCGCTCGTGCTGGACGACGGGGCGCGACTGCCGCGCGGTGAGATCACGTACCCGGCGGCGTTCGGGGTCTGATCCGGCCGCCGGAGGGGAAGTCCTGCCCCTGTCGCACCCGCGACAGGGGCAGGCTCCCGCGGCCCCGCGCGTATTTCGCCCGCCCGTGCGGACGACGTCCGGGCGAAGTACGGACAAGAGGCTTTTGTACGGCAGACTTGGCAGCCGGGCACCGAAGCGAAGGATGGTTATGCCGACCACACCAGCCACTGCGGCGAACAGCGCTCAGAACGGATCAGCGGGCGCCGAGGCCCCCGAGATCCTCCTCGAACTGGTCGACGAGAGCGGCAACACCATCGGCACCGCGGAGAAGCTCTCCGCCCACCAGCCCCCCGGGCAGTTGCACCGCGCGTTCTCCGTCTTCCTCTTCGACGAGACGGGACGGCTGCTGCTCCAGCAGCGCGCGCTCGGCAAGTACCACTCCCCCGGCGTGTGGTCCAACACCTGCTGCGGCCACCCGTACCCCGACGAGGGCCCCTTCGCGGCGGCCGCCCGGCGTACGCACGAGGAGCTGGGCGTCTCCCCCACGCTCCTCGCGGAGGCCGGCACGGTCCGCTACAACCACCCGGACCCGGCGTCCGGGCTGGTCGAGCAGGAGTTCAACCACCTCTTCGTCGGGCTGGTGCAGTCGTCGCTGCGCCCGGACCCGGAGGAGGTCGGGGACACCGCGTTCGTGACGCCCCGGGAACTGGCCGAGCAGCACGCGAAGGACCCGTTCTCCGCGTGGTTCATGACCGTGCTGGACGCGGCGCGGCCCGCCATCCGGGAGCTGACCGGCGACGCGGTGGGCTGGTAGCCCCGTTTCAGCGCGGAGTGAGCGGCAGGGCGGCCCAGATGACCTTGCCGCCGCTCGCGGTGTGCTCGACGTCGCAGGCGCCGCCGGACTCGGCGGCGACCTCCCGCACCAGCAGCAGGCCGCGCCCGCCGGTCTGCGCGTAGTCCGTCTCCAGCGGCCGCGGGCGGTAGGGGTGGCTGTCCTCCACGGACACCCGTATCCAGTCCGCGCCGACCGCCACCTCCACGGCCAGCTCCGGGGAGAGCAGCGCCGCGTGCTTGACGGCGTTGGTGACGAGCTCGGAGACGATCAGCAGGAGGCCCTGCACGAGGTCGTCGGACGCGGGCACCCGCTGGCGCCGGATCAGGTCGCGGACGGCGTGCCGGGCCTGGGGCACGGAGATGTCGACAGCGGGGGCGGTGAAGCGCCAGACGCCCTCGTAGGGCCGGGGCGGTCCCGCGGACTCCTCCGGGTCCGCCGGCCCGTCGCCCGGTGGGGCGTCCACGGCCCCGTCCGGGGGTGGGGCGCTCCCACGGCTCTCCATCATCGGGCACCCGCCCTCACGCTCGGTCGTGACCACGGTTCGAGTGTTCGCGGCCCAGCGGTCCGTACCAGCGCGCTGATCACAAGTTGACGGCAATCGACGGATGGCGACCGGAACTGCAAGCACTGACGGCGGTTTCCGTCCGTTTGGCCGTCAGTGCGCCGACCGGTCCTGGCCTTCCGGCTTCTGGAAGCCGGTCCTGTGCGGAGGCTGTACGGGAGGCCGCCCGGGGGTGGCTGCGGTGCCGGGCTCCATCGCCTCCGACACCATGGACACCACCCGGCGGCCGCCGAACCCGATGGAGACCAGGCCGAGTCCGTCGAAGAGCAGCGCCAGCGAGAAGAAGGTGCCGAGCACGTACAGGCTGGAGTGCGGCCAGTCGAAGAGCACCAGGATGCCCAGCAGCAGGCCGAACGCGCCCTGCACGAGGGTCCACCCGAACTGCGGGCCGCGCACCACCAGGCTGCCGACCACCCGGAAGAGACCGCCGGTGAGGAAGAGCAGCGCGGCGAACATGGTCAGGGCTTCCGCGCTGCCGACGGGATTGCGGATGACGACGATGCCGGCGGCGATGTTGAGGGCGGCGACGACGACGCCGAGCCAGAAGAAGCTGGTGCCGCGCGACTGGACGGACTGGAGCAGTCCGACGAGTCCGCCGACCAGCAGCAGCCAGCCGAACAGCAGCATGGAGGTGAGGGTGGCGAGGCCGGTGTAGACGAGCCCGACGACGCCGCCGATCACCAGCAGGATGCCGAGGAACGCCAGCCAGCCGAAGTCGCGGCTCAGTTTCTTGCTCTCGCGGGTCTGTCGCATCATGTGCGCGCTCCTCGGTAGGCCCCCGTGGCTGCCTCGGCCCCCCGATGCACCGATCATAGGTTCGGGCGGGGCGGATAGCATCCGGCCCATGCAACGGCTTCCCCGGGTGACGCACTCCCTCGCCGGCTCGACCGCGACGGTGGTGCTGAGCAACCCCGCCAAACGCAACGCGATGACCGCGGACATGTGGCGCGAGCTGCCGGAACTGCTGGCCCGGCTGGCCGCCGATCCGACGGTGCGGGCACTGGTCCTCACGGGTGACGGGCCGACGTTCTGCGCGGGGGCGGACATCTCCTCCCTGCGCGATGCCGCGGCGGCCGGCAGTGCGCCGCAGGAGCTGGCGGTACGGGCCGAGGAGGCGCTGGCCGCCTTTCCGAAGCCGACGCTGGCGGCGGTGCGGGGGTACTGCGTGGGCGGCGGCAGCCAGCTCGCGGCGGCCTGCGACCTCAGGTTCGCGGAGGAGGGGGCCCTCTTCGGGGTGACGCCGGCGAAGCTGGGGATCGTCTACCCGGCGTCCTCGACCCGGCGGCTGGCGGCGCTGATCGGCCCGGCGGCCACCAAGTACCTGCTCTTCTCGGGCGAGCTGATCGACACCGGCCGCGCGCTGCGCACGGGCCTGGTGGACGAGGTGCTGCCGGAGGGCGAGCTCGGCAAGCGGGTGGCGGAGTTCACGCGCGTCCTGGTGTCGCGGTCGCAGCTCACGCAGGCGGCGGCGAAGGAGTTCGCGGACGGGCGCACCGACCGCGACGGGCACTGGGCCGAACAGGCGCGCGGCAGCGGCGACACCGCGGAGGGGGTCGCCGCCTTCCTGGAGCGCAGGTCGCCGCGCTTCACCTGGAGCCCCTGAGAGAAGGGGTGGTGACGTCGCGTCAGGTCTGGAGTTCGCTCCGGCAGAACGCGACCACCTCGGCCGGGGCCTTGTCCGGCGAGCCTGCGTCGTACGGCGGCTGCGGGTCGTACTCGGTCATCAGCTGGATGACCTGCGCGACCATGTCCCCCTGGAGGCGGCCCGCCAGGGTCAGGCCCATGTCGATGCCGGAGGAGACGCCGGCGGCGGTGACGTACTTGCCGTCGAAGACGACCCGCTCCCCGGTCGGGCGGGCGCCTAGGGACTCCAGGGTGTCCATCGCCAGCCAGTGGGTGGTGGCGCGGCGGCCGGTGAGGAGGCCCGCGGCGGCGAGGGCCAGCGAGCCGGTGCAGACGGAGGTGGTCCAGGTCGTGGTGGGGTCGACGGCCCGGAGCCAGTCCAGGAGGGCCTTGTTCCCGGTCTGGTTCACCGGGTCGGGGCCGCCGGGGACGACGACGACGTCGGGGCGGGTCACCTCGGCGAAGGTCCTGGTGGCGACCACGGAGAGGCCGCCCCGGTCGTTGCGGACGGGGCCGGTCCGCTCGGCCACGAGGACGGTCTCGGCGCCGGGCAGGTTGCCGAGGGTCTCGTAGGGGCCGACGGCGTCGAGGGCGGTGAAGTTCTCGTACAGGGCGATGGCGATCTGCATGACGGTGCACGCCTTTCGGGGTGGCAGGGCTGATGGTGCGTCAGCCGGTGGGGGTCGTGCCGCGGAAGCGGCGGCGGTATTCGGCGGGAGCCGTGCCGAGCGCCTTGACGAAGGCGCGGCGCATCGCCTCGGGAGTGCCGTAGCCGCAGGCGCGGGAGACGCACTCGACGCCGTCGGGGCCGTCCTCCAGGAGGCGGCGGGCGTGTTCGAGGCGCACCCGGTCCACGTAGCGGCCGGGGGTGACGCCCGTCTCGGCCTGGAAGGCGCGGGCGAAGTGGCGGGGCGAGAGGCGGGCGCGGGCGGCCAGGGCCTCCACGGACAGGTCGGCCTCGGGGTGCTCGGAGACGTACTGCTGAACGTCGCGCAGGGGTGCGCGCCGGGCGGTCTGGGCGGAGAGCTGGGCGCTGAACTGGGCCTGGTTGCCCGGGCGGCGCAGGAACACGACGAGGTGGCGGGCGACGGTCAGGGCGGTGTCCCGGCCGTGGTCCTCCTCGACGAGGGCGAGCGCGAGGTCGATTCCGGCGGTGACACCGGCGGAGGTGGCGATGCGGCCGTCGCGGACGTAGACGGCGTCGGGGTCGACGTCGATCTTCGGATAGGCGCGGGCGAGGTGGCCGGCGACGTCCCAGTGCGTGGCCGCCCGCCGCCCGTCGAGCAGTCCGGCCTCGGCGAGGTAGAAGGCCCCGCTGCACACGGAGACGAGCCGGTCCGCCCGGAGCGCGTGGGCGCGCAGCCAGGCCACGAGCCGGGGGTCGAGGTGCACGGTGCCCGGGCCGCCGGGGACCAGGAGCGTGACGCGGGTGTGCTCGGGCGGGTCGAGCAGGGCGGCGAGGCGGTCGAGGCCGGTGTCCGGGAGGAGGGTGAGGCCGCTGCTGGTGCGGACCGGTCCGCCGTCCACGGAGGCGGTGCGGACCTCGTACGGGGTGCCCGTCGCGACTCCGGCTCCGGCGAAGACCTCGACCGGGCCGGTCACGTCGAGACTCAGCACGCCCTCGAAGAGGACGGCCAGGACGAGATGGCGGTACGCGGTCACGGGGCGGGCTCCTCTCCGGGGCGGTCGGGACGGTGTCCTCATGGTTCCGCGGGGCGGCGCACGGCCGCAATGACGGGTTCCCCACCTTTCCTGCCGTCGGGACGCGTCCTCCCGCGCCGGGCCGACCCGCCCCGGGCGACGTACTGAGCAGTCGGTAACGTGCAGGTATGACGACTTCCCCGCTGCCCGAACGTGCCGGCCGCCGCTGCCACGGCCCCCTCAACTCGTTGCACTCCACGGTCTACTTCTCGCCCGAGTACGCCCAGGAGCTGTCCGCCGTCGGCATCGTGGACGACGCGGCCCCGTTCATGGTGGGCCGGCTGGCCGCGCTGGGCGCGGTCGGGCCCGGCGTGGTCGCCGCGGCCTTCTACAACTACAACTACGACCTGATCGCCCGGGTCGTCCCCGCGGTCTGGGAGACCGCATCCCCCGAGGCCGTGCTCGGCGCGCGCCTGCGGGCCGCCGACGCGGCGCTGCGCAGGCTGCTCGGGGACGAGGTGATCCGCTCCGCGGAGATGGCGGAGGCGGCGGAGCTGGCCCGCACGGCGACCGAGGCCTGCACCCGGCACGCCCGGCCGCTGTACGCCGCCCACGCCGACCTGCCGTTCCCCGAAGAGGCGCACCTCGCGTTCTGGCACGCGGCGACGCTGCTGCGCGAGCACCGGGGCGACGGCCACCTCGCCGCCCTGCTGCACGCCGGTCTCGACCCGGTGGAGGCGCTGGTCAGCCACACCGCGACCGGACGGGGCATGAACCCGCGCTGGGTGCTGCGCACCCGGGGCTGGCGGCGCGCCGACTGGGAGGCGGCCGCCGGACGGCTGCGGGCGCGCGGGCTGCTGGACGCCGACGGCGAACTGACGGAGGCCGGCACCCGGCTGCGGGCCGACGTCGAGGACGTCACCGACCGGCTCGACCTCGCTCCGTACGAACACCTGGGGGCGGCGGGCGTGGCCCGGCTGACCGACCTCGGCCGCGGATTCCTGATGACGGCCGCCGCCGCGGGGGCCTTCCCGGACTCGCTGGTGGGCAAGGGCTGAGACCGGGCGGGTTCGCCCGGGGCGCGGACGGCCACCCGTACCGGGACCGACGTACGGCGTCCGTGCCGGACCCGTCCTTGCGGCGGCCGAGGGAGGACCCCGTGTTCCGAGCCGTCGCCGACGCCCTGCGCACCGTGGGCGGAGCGGTCGCCACCGTCGTGACGCTGCCGTTCCGTCTGCCCGCCGAGCTGTTCGGCGGGGCCTTGGGGGGGGGCGGGCGCGGGACCCGTCGGGTGTGAGCCCGTGACCTGCCTGTCGGTCCCGCACGGCAGAATGCAGGTGCGCCCCCGGTGACACAGCCGGGCGGCGCGCCATGCACTGCCCGCAGGAGAAGGCGAGTCGGTAACACCGTGACGACGTCCATCGAAAGCATCGAAAGCAGGATCGCCGGGGAACTCGGCGTCAAGGAGCGGCAGGTCAGGGCCGCCGTCGAGCTGCTCGACGGCGGCTCGACCGTGCCGTTCATCGCGCGCTACCGCAAGGAAGCGACCGAGATGCTCGACGACGCGCAGTTGCGCACGTTGGAGGAGCGGCTGCGGTATCTGCGCGAGCTGGAGGACCGCCGGACGGCGATCCTCGACTCCGTGCGGGAGCAGGGCAGGCTGGACGCCGCCCTGGAGGCGCAGATCCGCAGCGCCGAGACCAAGGCGCGTCTGGAGGACATCTACCTCCCCTTCAAGCCCAAGCGCCGCACGAAGGCGCAGATCGCCCGGGAGGCGGGGCTGACGCCGCTGGCGGATGGCCTGCTGGGCGACCCGTCGGCCGACCCCCTGGCGGCCGCCGCCGCGTTCGTGGACGCGGACAAGGGCGTCGCGGACGCCGCGGCCGCGCTGGAGGGCGCCCGCTCGATCCTCACCGAGCGCTTCTCGGAGGACGCCGACCTGATCGGCGAGGTCCGCGAGCGGATGTGGACGCGGGGGCGGCTGGCGGCGAAGGTGCGCGCGGGCAAGGAGGAGGCGGGCGCGAAGTTCGCCGACTACTTCGACTTCGCGGAGCCGTTCACGGCGCTGCCCTCGCACCGGGTGCTGGCGATGCTGCGCGGTGAGAAGGAGGACGTGCTCGACCTGGTGCTGGAGCCGGAGGAGCCGTCCGACGCCCCGGGCCCGACCGCGTACGAGAACATGATCGCCCGGCGCTTCGGCATCGCGGACCGGGGCCGTCCGGGCGACAAGTGGCTCGCGGACACGGTGCGTTGGGCATGGCGCACGCGGATCCTGGTGCACGTGGGCATCGATCTGCGGCTCCGTCTTCGTACGGCTGCCGAGGACGAGGCCGTACGGGTCTTCGCCGCGAACCTGCGTGACCTGCTGCTCGCGGCCCCCGCCGGGACGCGGGCGACGCTGGGACTCGACCCCGGCTTCCGCACGGGTGTGAAGGTCGCCGTCGTGGACGCCACCGGCAAGGTCGTCGCCACGGACGTCGTCCACCCGCACGTGCCGGCCAACCGGTGGGACGAGGCGCTGGGGAAGCTGGCGCGGCTGGCGAAGGAGCACGCGGTCGAGCTGATCGCGATCGGCAACGGGACGGCGTCCCGGGAGACCGACAAGCTGGCCGGTGAGCTGATCGCGAAGCACCCGGAGCTGAACCTCACGAAGGTGATGGTGTCGGAGGCGGGGGCCTCGGTCTACTCGGCTTCGGCCTTCGCCTCGCAGGAACTGCCGGACATGGACGTGTCGCTGCGCGGGGCGGTCTCCATCGCGCGGCGGCTACAGGACCCGCTGGCGGAACTGGTGAAGATCGACCCGAAGTCGATCGGGGTGGGCCAGTACCAGCACGACCTGTCGGAGGTGAAGCTCTCGCGGTCGCTGGACGCGGTGGTCGAGGACTGTGTGAACGGGGTGGGGGTGGACGTCAACACGGCGTCCGCGCCGCTGCTTTCGCGGGTTTCGGGCATCGGCTCCGGGCTGGCGGAGAACATCGTCGCGCACCGGGACGCGAACGGGCCCTTCCGGTCGCGCAAGGCGCTCAAGGACGTGGCGCGGCTGGGCCCCAAGGCGTACGAGCAGTGTGCGGGCTTCCTGCGGATCCGCGACGGCGAGGACCCGCTGGACGCGTCGAGCGTGCACCCGGAGGCGTATCCGGTGGTGCGGGCGATGACGAAGGCGGCGGGTGTCGATTCGCTGGTCGGGAACGTGGGCGTGCTGCGCGGGCTGCGGCCGGACACGTTCGTGAACGAGAAGTTCGGCCTGCCGACCGTGTCGGACATCCTCCGGGAGCTGGAGAAGCCGGGGCGCGACCCGCGGCCCGCGTTCAGGACGGCCACCTTCAAGGAGGGCGTCGAGAAGATCGGCGACCTGGCTCCCGGGATGATTCTGGAGGGGGTCGTCACGAACGTGGCGGCGTTCGGGGCCTTCGTGGACGTCGGCGTGCACCAGGACGGGCTGGTGCACGTGTCGGCGCTGTCGAAGAACTTCGTGAAGGATCCGCGGGACGTGGTCAAGCCCGGCGACGTGGTGCGGGTGAAGGTGAGGGACGTCGACATCGCGCGGAAGCGCATCTCGCTGACGCTGCGGCTGGAGGACGAGGCGGGTTCCTCGGCGTCCTCGCGCGGCGCGGGGGGCGGCCGGGCGGGCGACTCCGGTCCGCGGTCCGGCGCCGGGGGCTCGCAGGGGAGGGCTCCGCAGCAGCGGCGGGGCGGGGAGGCACGGCAGCGCGGGCAGGGCGGAGACGCGCGGCAGCGCGGGCAGGGCGGGGGCGGCCAGGGCGCGGGACGGTCCGCGGCGCCCGCGCCGGCCAACAGCGCGATGGCGGACGCGCTGCGGAAGGCGGGGCTGGTGGACCGGGGGAAGCGGGGCTGAGGGGTCCGGGGGCGGGACCTGCGCGGGGCGGGGGCCGGTGCCGGGGCGGGGTTCTTCCCTGCCCCGGCCGGCCCTCCCGCGGGGGCCCGCGGGGTGGTGAACGGCTCCGTGCGGGTGTGTTGCGGCTGGTCGGGCCCTCACGGCGGAGCCGCGCTCCGGCCTGGGGGTCTGACTCCCGACCCGGAAGTCTGACCCCCGGCCCGGGGTCAGACCTCCGTGACCTGCCCGTCCTCCACCAGCACCCGGCGGGTCACGTGGACCGCGTCCAGCATGCGGCGGTCGTGGGTGACCAGCAGGAGTGTTCCCTCGTAGGAGTCGAGGGCGGACTCCAACTGCTCGATGGCCGGCAGGTCGAGGTGGTTGGTCGGCTCGTCCAGGACCAGGAGGTTGACTCCTCGGCCCTGGAGGAGGGCGAGGGCCGCGCGGGTGCGTTCGCCCGGGGAGAGCGTGGTGGCCGGGCGCCTCACGTGGTCCGCCTTCAGGCCGAACTTCGCGAGGAGGGTGCGGACTTCGGCCGGTTCCGTCTCGGGGACGGCGGCGGAGAAGGCGTCCAGGAGGGTCTCCGCCCCGTAGAAGAGACCGCGGGCCTGGTCGACCTCGCCGACGACCACGCCGGGCCCGAGGGCCGAGTCGCCCGCGTCGAGCGGCAGCCGGCCGAGCATGGCGGCCAGCAGGGTCGACTTGCCCGAGCCGTTGGCGCCGGTGATGGCGACGCGGTCGGCCCAGTCGATCTGGAGGGAGACCGGGCCGAAGGTGAAGTCGCCCCGGCGCACGGTCGCCTGGCGCATCGTCGAGACGACCGCGCCGGAGCGCGGCGCGGCGGCGATCTCCATGTGCAGCTCCCACTCCTTGCGGGGCTCCTCGACCACGTCCAGCCGTTCGATCATGCGCTGCGTCTGGCGGGCCTTCGCGGCCTGCTTCTCGCTGGCCTCGCTGCGCATGTTGCGGCCGATCTTGTCGCCGTCGGTGGACTTGCGGCGCGCGTTGCGCACGCCCTTGTCCATCCAGCCGCGCTGCATCTGGGCGCGGCCTTCGAGGGACGCCTTCTTGTCGGCGTACTCGTCGTACTCCTCGCGCGCGTGGCGGCGGGCCGTCTCGCGCTCCTCCAGGTAGGCCGCGTAGCCGCCGCCGAACAGCTTGATCTGCTGCTGGGCGAGGTCCAGTTCGAGGACCTTGGTGACGGTGCGGGTGAGGAACTCGCGGTCGTGGGAGATCACGACGGTGCCCGCGCGCAGGCCGGTGACGAAGGACTCCAGGCGGTCCAGGCCGTCCAGGTCGAGGTCGTTGGTGGGCTCGTCGAGGAGGAAGACGTCGTACCGGGAGAGCAGGAGGGAGGCGAGGCCGGCGCGGGCGGCCTGGCCGCCGGAGAGGCCGGTCATGGGCTGGTCCAGGCCGACGGTGAGGCCGAGGGACGCGGCCACCTCCTCGGCGCGTTCGTCCAGGTCGGCGCCGCCGAGGTCGAGCCAGCGGTCGAGCCCGGTGGCGTACGCGTCGTCCGCGCCCGGCGCGCCGTCGACGAGGGCCTGGGTGGCGGCGTCCAGGGCGAGCTGGGCGGCGGCGACGCCGGTGCGGCGGGCGAGGAAGTCCCGCACGGTCTCGCCTTCGCGGCGCTCGGGCTCCTGGGGGAGGTGGCCGACGGTGGCGGTGGGCGGGGAGAGGCGGAGCGTGCCGGCCTCGGGGGTGTCCAGACCGGCCAGCAGGCGCAGGAGGGTGGACTTGCCGGCTCCGTTGACTCCGACGAGGCCGATGACGTCGCCGGGGGCGACGACGAGGTCGAGGTCGGCGAAGAGGGTGCGGTCGCCGTGGCCGGCGGCGAGGTCTTTGGCGACGAGGGTTGCAGTCATGAGGAGCTGATCCTATTCGAGGGTCGGGACGGGCTTCCCCTGCGCGGGGGGCTTGGGCTCTTGCCGGGGGCGCGGGGAGCTGCGCGCCGGGCCGCGATGCTCCCGGGGGTGCGCCCCTTCAGGGGCGCGGGGAACTGCGCGAGCAACCACGACGCACCCGCACGGAACCGTGCACCTGGCTGCGCGGCGAGCGCTTTAGGGGAAGGGGCGGGTCCGGGGCCTCTTCTGCCCGAGCGGCATGGGCTGAGGCATCCGGCACGGGGGCTGGGCTCCCAGCCTCGGCGGAGGAGTGTGCCCGGCACAGGCGCTTGCGCAGGGGGCGGCACCCGGGTGGGCCGGGAGCGGGAGGGGCCGCCCCCTTGCCCGCCCGTCCCGCCCCCTTGGGGCGGCCCCGTCGCCCAAGGGAGCGGAGGCGGCAGGGCGGCTGCGAAAGCCCAAGGGGGAGCTGCGACGCCAAGGGGGCGAGGGGGACGGGGCACGCAGGTCAGCGGGACGCAGGGGGAACGAGTCAGCGGGACGCAGAGGGAACGGGGCAGCGGGACGGAAGGGAACGGGGCACGTCGGCGAGCGGGACACAGGGGAAGGGGGCACCGAAGCACCGAGGCACAGGGCAGCGGGGCAGGGAAACGGGTCAGGGGGAGGTGGGGGTGGTGAGGACGGAGCCCAGGGTGCGGGCGATGAGGTAGGAGGGGCCGCGGGTGGCCCTCTCGTCCAGGGCGATGCGGTGCCCGCCCGGCTCCAGGAGGCCCTCGAAGACCAGCCGGCCGTGCGTGCGGTGCAGGCGGTCCTGCCGGTAGGCGTAGAGCTGCACCCGGCAGGTGGAGGCGACCTCGACGCCCGCCTCGCCGTCGGCCGCGACCAGGCGGACCAGGCGGCGCTGTTCCGGCGGGGTGGGGTCCAGCGCGTGTTCGACCTGCGCGACGAGGACCGGGACGAGTGGGGCCAGGCCGTCCAGGTAGGCGGGCTCGGCTCCCGCCCGGCCGAAGGCGGCGCGTACCGCCGCCTTCTCGTGTTCGGCGATCGAGGCGCCGAAGAGGACGGCCGCGTAGGTGCGGATCTCCGTGGGCGGCACCCGGTCCGCGTCGGCGGCGATCTCCGCGCCGATGTTGATCGTACGGAGCGCGGCGGCCAGCTTCGCGAGGACGGCGACGCGCGAGCCGATGAGCAGGACCCGGCGGCGGAGCAGGGGCGGCGAGTCGTCGGCCGCGCCTTCGGGGGGCAGCAGGCGGGCGAGTTCGGCCCGGTACTGGGCGGCGTCGAAGCGGAACGGGCCGACTCCGTGGTAGCCGTCGCGTGCGAAGTCGAGGGTGTGCGTGGTCTGCCAGGCGAAGTCGCGCCAGAGGATGTCGCAGCCCCGCTGCTCGATGACGGCCGTGACCGCGCCGCATTCCAGGCCCTCGCACTCCGGGCAGCCGTAGATGACGTACCGGTTGTCCGGGAGCGGGGGCGCGGCTTCGAGGAGGAGTCTGCGGACGTGCGTGACGAAGATCGCGGGCGGGATGTCGGAGGCGAGGGGGGAGACGGCGTCGAGGTCCGAGAGCTGGTGCAGGAGGGGGCGGCCGTCCACGACGAAGTCCATGAAGTCGCGGTGGAGTCGTTGGACCCCGTTGGTCAGGACTCCTCCGGCCCGCGCGGCCGGGGCCAGTCCGAAGGTCGCGTACGCGGCGGCAGACATGGGGGGAGCATTCCCCGGAAAGGGTGGTTGTGTGCGGGGGGCGGGGAATTCGACCGCCCGCTCCTGGCACGGGGGCGCCGGTCTCCGTGGGCGAGCGCCGGTCCCGTGCTCCGCGGAGGGCGCACGGGACCGGACCCGTCAGCGCTGCTTCGCCACCTCCGCCTCCGTCGCCCCCGAGTCCCCGGTGCCCGGACCGATGCGGATCTCGAAGTCGCCGTCGTACTTGTGGTGGCCCTCGATGACGGCCGCCTCGACGGCCTCCACGCCCAGTTCGCCCCGTACGATCAGCGGATCGGAGCGCAGGTCGCGCATCAGGGCCCAGCACATGCCGACCATGACCACCGCGAACGGGGCCGCGACCAGGATGGTGAGGTTCTGGAGGCCCTTGAGGGCGTCTCCCCCGCCGTCGCCGATCAGCAGCATGATGGCGGCGACCGCGCCGGTCACCACGCCCCAGAAGACGACGACCGGCTTGGTCGGTTCGAAGGAGCCCTTCTGGGAGAGCGTGCCCATCACGATGGAGGCGGCGTCCGCGCCGGAGACGAAGAAGATGCCGACGAGGATCATGACCAGGATGCTCGTGACGGTGGCCGCGGGGAACTCGCGGAGCAGGCCGAAGAGCTGGCCCTCGGGCGTCGCCTCGTCGGGCAGGTTGCCCGCGGCCTTCATCTTCATCGCCGTACCGCCGAAGACCGCGAACCACAGCAGGCTGACGGTGCTGGGCACGAGGATGACGCCGCCGATGAACTGGCGGATCGTACGGCCCCGGCTGATGCGCGCGATGAACATGCCGACGAAGGGCGTCCAGGAGATCCACCACGCCCAGTAGAAGACGGTCCAGCTGCTGAGCCACGTCGCGACCTCCTCGCCGCCGGTGGCCTCGGTGCGGCCGATGAGCTGCGGGAGGTCACCGAGGTACGCGCCGATGGAGGTGGGCAGGAGGTCCAGGACGATGACCGTGGGGCCGGCGACGAAGACGAAGACCACCAGCAGCAGGGCCAGCACCATGTTGGTGTTGGACAGCCACTGGATGCCCTTCTCGACGCCGGAGACGGCCGAGGCCACGAAGGCGACCGTGAGGACGGCGATGACGGAGATGAGCAGGCCGGTGCCCGCCTTCTCCATCCAGCCGACCTCCTTCATTCCGCTGCCGATCTGGAGCGCGCCCAGGCCCAGGGAGGCCGCCGAGCCGAAGAGGGTGGCGAAGATGGCGAGGATGTCGATGAAGCGGCCGACTCCGCCGTGGGCGTGCTTCTCGCCGATGAGCGGGGTGAACACCGCGCTGATGGTCTGGCGGCGGCGACGGCGGAAGGTGCTGTACGCGATGGCCAGGCCGACCACCGCGTAGATCGCCCACGGGTGCAGGGTCCAGTGGAAGAGGGTGGTCGCCATGGCGGTCTGCATGGCCTCCTCCGCCCCCTTGGGCGTGGTGCCCGGCGGCGGCGAGGAGAAGTGTCCCAGCGGTTCGCTGACGCCGTAGAACATCAGGCCGATGCCCATGCCGGCGCTGAACATCATCGCGACCCACGAGACCGTCTTGAACTCGGGCTTCTCGCCCTCGTCGCCGAGCGTGATCTTGCCGTAGCGGCTGATCGCGAGCCACAGCGCGAAGACCACGAAGGCGGACGCGGCCAGTATGAACGCCCAGCCGCCGTTGTGGATGAGGCCGTTGAGGAGCTTGGTGGAGACCGACTCCAGGGAGTCGGTGGCCAGGGCGCCCCACAGCACGAACGCGAGCGTCAGGGCGGCGGTGACGCCGAACACGACGCGGTCCGTGTGCGGTCTGTGGGTGGTGTGCGGGCTGCCGGGCAGGTCCGCCATGAGCGGCGAAGCTGCCCGGCCGTTGCCCGGCGGCTGGTCGTCGTGGGACACGTGGGTCACCTTTCGGGTAGGGAGGATTCCCTGCCGCTACCCGGTATCACAGGTGGCGCACGTCACGGTCGGCTAACAGCGCGTGTCGGGTTTTCCCTTCGTGAGGCGGTATGTCGCACCCGGGTCGAGGAGGAGGGCGACCAGGGCGCGCTGCGACTGCCGCAGGGGTACGTACGCCCCGTCCCTGGTGGTGCGGAACGTGACGCCGTGCAGGGTCAGTTCGTCCCGTACGTCGGTGATCTGGGCCTTCGTCAGGCGGTAGCAGGGGGGCGGGTCGGCCAGGACCTCGGCCGGTTCGGCGGGGTCGTTGTCGGCGCCGCCGAGGTGGACCGGGCCGCGGTCGGCGAAGCCCGCCAGCCGGGCCCGCGCGGTGGCCAGGGCGAGCGGGGTCCGGCGCTCGGCCGCGTACCGCAGCGCGCCGTCGAGCGAGACGGCGTGGGAAGTGACCCTGCGCCGTTTGTTGACTGCCTGGTCCTGCTGCTCGGCCTCGGTGAGGGCGTCGACCCGGCTCTCGATGAGCAGGCCCGCGGAGTGCTTGACGCCGGAGGCGTTGCGCAGGATGCGTTCCTGGCCGTCGCCCGCGACCTGCCGGGTGGGCTCGCCGGTGACCGGGTCGGTCCAGATGCCGTACGTGCCGGTGGTGAAGCCGGCGGCGTGGGCGGCGGGCCGGACGTACCCGCCGGAGAGCTTCCGGGACTCCTCGTGGAGGCGGGGGTCGGTGTTGAGGTTGCGGGGCCACAGGTCGAAGAGGTCCTTGTCGTAGACCTTCGGCGTGGAGCCGTACTCGTGCAGGTCGTAGACGAGGTCGGGCCTGTGGTCGCGCAGTACGGCGGCCATGGCGCGGCCTTCGGCGGTGGCGAGCGCGAGGTGGTCGCGGTTGACGTCGACGCCGTCGGCGTTGCCCCGGGTGTTCGCGGCGCGGCCGTCGGGGTTGGCGTTGGGGACGACCAGGACGGTGGTGCCGCGCAGGAAGTCCCGGGTGCGGCGGTCGGTGGCGTACGACAGGTCGCGCACCCGGCTCAGGCAGGCTTCCCGGCCGGCGGGTTCGTCGCCGTGCTGGCTGCAGATCAGGAGCATGGTGGAGGTGGTGTGCCGGCGCTCCGCGATGCGGACGAGCTGGAGCGGGCGGCCCTGCCGGGTGGTGCCGACGGTGGTGAGGGCGGTGCGGGCGGCCGCCCGGTCGACGGTCCGCAGGAACTCCTGTTCCTCGGCTTCGGTGGTCCAGCGGGCGCCGTCGGAGGTCTCGAATCCGGTACGGGGAGCAGGGGTGCGGCCGGTGTCCGCGCCGTGTGCGGGCGCGGCGGACAGCGGGACGACGAGGGCCGCCGCGCCGAGCAGGGCGCCGGTCAGGCGTGCCTTCATCGGGTCTCCCCCGGCAGTCGGGACAGGTGGCGCGGTACGGGTACGGAGTCCCGCGCGCCCGGTGACAGCGGGGCCGCCTGCGCGTGGCCGGAGGTGGCGCGGGCGAAGGCGCGCTCGCCGCCGACGACCGGCAGCCGCGCCGACGTGCCGGAGAGGGAGATGTCGACGGTGGGGCGGCTGCCGGGGGCTTCGACGAGGCCGGCGTCGGTGCCGCCGACGATCAGGGCGAGGCGGTGCCCCTTGGGGACGACGTGGTCGGATGCGGCGAGGTCGACGGTGATCTCGTACGTCCTGCCGGGGGTCAGCGGGCGCGCCCGGCCGTCGCCCCGGTAGTGGGCGAGGCTCGCCCAGCCGCGGCTGAAGACGGTGTGGTCGACGGCCTTGGTGTTGGCCTTCGTCTCCTTGAAGCAGGCGCTGTCGGCGCCTGTGCTCGCGCCCCAGCAGGTGCGTTCGGCGAGGGTGGTGATGCCTTCGCCGGCGGCGGCGTAGTCGCGGATGGTGTCGGGGCCGAGGTCGACCAGGACCGCGCTGAGGGTGGCGCTCGCGGTGGAGGGGGTGACCTTCAGGGTGACCTTGCCGGTGCCGGAGAGGCGCAGGTCGCGGGAGAGCGGCCGGGTGGCGAAGCCGGCCTTCTCCGGGGTGGCGGTGTCGATCGTCGCGGCCCAGGCGTCCTCGTCGCGGGCCGGGTCGTCGGTGAAGGTCTCGGTGGCGCCGGGCCCGGCGGGCTTCAGGCCGAGGGTGCCGACGCCGTCCGAACCGCCCTTGTCCGGGCGGAGCGCGGTGGCGTCGGTGCCGCGCGGGGGCCAGACCTTGTCGGTGGTCCACCGGTCGGGTGCGCGTTCGATGTCGGCCATCGGTTCGCGGTCGATCCCGTTGTCGTAGCCCATCAGCTCGTGGTCGAACCAGCGGTGCAGGGTCCTGACCCACTCGGCGCGCCGGAAGTCGAAGGGGTCGACGTGTCCGGCCTGGGAGAGCCACACCTTGCGGTCGACGCCGTTCTTGGCGAGCGCGTCCCACCAGGTGCCGAAGTGGCGCATCCGGACGTTGAGGTCCTGCTGGCCGTGCACGGCGAAGACGCTCGCCCTCACCTTGCGGGCGTCGGGCACGAAGTCGCGGTCGGCCCACATGCGGGTGCGGTCGCCGTTGAGGGGCGCGTTGTCGGCGAGGTGCTTCTTCACCGGGGCGCAGCGCTGGGCGTACTCCGGGTTCTCGATGCCCGCGGCAAGGCCTTCGGGGCCGCCCCGGTAGAGGTCGGCGCCCTGCTGGAAGTAGTAGTCGTACCAGGAGGAGATCGCGCCGATCGGCACGATGGTCCGCAGGCCCTCGACGCCGGTGGCGGCGACCCCGTTGGCGACGGTGCCGTCCCAGCTCTTGCCGATCATGCCGGTGTCGCCGTTGGACCAGGAGGCGCGGGTGCGCTCGGTGCCGGTGCGGGTGGTGTAGCCGGTGCCGCGCCCGTTGAGCCAGTCGACGACGGCCTTGGCGGAGGCGATCTCGGAGCGGCCGCCGACGTCGAGGCAGCCGTCGGAGCGGCCGGTGCCGGTGAAGTCGACGGCGACGTAGCCGTAGCCGCGCGGCACGAAGTAGTTGTCGTAGAACAACGGCAGTTGGAGGGGCCTGCCGTCGGCGTCGTACGTCTTCTTCTGGCTCTCGTTGCCGCGTCCGCAGCAGCGGTAGTACGGGCTGGCGTCCATGATGACGGGGACGCGGCGGCCGGTGCGGTCGAGCTCGCGGGGGCGGACGACGTCGACGGCGACCCGGTCGGTCTTCCCGTCCTTGTCGCCGTCGACGCGGGTGTCGACCCAGACCGACTCGCGGACGGCCTTGCCGTAGTCGTAGACCGGCTTGCTCTCGGTGGGGCGGCCCGCCGCGGCGGGCGCGTCGGCGCCCTGGGCGGATCCCGCGGGCGCCAGCAGGACGGCCGTCATCGCGGCCACGGTCAGAGGGACGAGGGGGCTTCGTCTCGGGCGCCGGGCCCGCGCTGGTATCGGCATGGCCGGACGGTAACCCGGTCAACTCCCTTGCAAAAGAGGGCAGTAGGGAGACGGGGAGGGACGGAGGCGGCAAAGGGGACACGGGCGGCCATGTCGGCCGTATGGCAATCGTGTGACCACGTGTGACAGCAGCAACCATGGACATGACTGGTGGCCAAGGGGCTGAATAGAGTGCCAATACGTCGCAACCACCGACCACTTGGAGCACTCGTGCACCG
Organism: Streptomyces sp. NPDC088745; assembly: GCF_044751045.1. Classification (NCBI taxonomy): domain Bacteria; kingdom Bacillati; phylum Actinomycetota; class Actinomycetes; order Kitasatosporales; family Streptomycetaceae; genus Streptomyces; species Streptomyces sp. NPDC088745. The sequence goes on along the minus strand of NZ_JBIVLB010000005.1, from coordinate 257,569 downwards.
CAGACACCTCGTCCCGGGCGTCCTCGCCGCGGCCACCGTCCTGCTGGCGATCCCGGCATCGGCCGCCTCCTCCTCCCCCGGCGCGCCGGGCATCGGCGACCCCTACTACCCGGCCAGCGGCAACGGCGGCTACGACGTGTCGCACTACGACCTGCGGCTGAAGTACCAGCCGAAGACGGACCTCCTGGAGGGCACGGCGACGCTGAACGCGACCGCCAAGCAGGACCTGTCGCGCTTCAACCTGGACCTGGGCCTCGCGGTCAGCGAGGTGCGGGTCAACGGCAGGCTCGCGAAGTTCGCCAGGGAGGGCGAGCAGGAGCTGGTGATCACCCCGGCCACGCCGCTCCAGAAGGGCAAGTCCCTCTCGATCGTGGTCCGTTACGCGGGCAAGCCGTCCGAGGTGAGGATCGGCGGCTACACCGCCTGGGCCCGCACTCCGGACGGCGGCGTCGCCGCGCAGGAGCCGGAATCGGCCGCCTGGTGGTTCCCGAGCAACGACCACCCGCTCGACAAGGCCACGTACGACGTCTCGGTCTCGGTGCCGGACGGCCACCAGGCGATCTCCAACGGCGTGCTCCAGTCGCAGAGTTCGAAGCTGGGCTGGACCCGCTTCAACTGGCGCTCCAACAAGCCGCAGGCGCCCTACCTGGCCACGCTCGCCGTCGGCAAGTTCGACATCACCACCGACAAGACGGCCTCCGGGCTGCCGGTCCTCAACGCGTACAGCAAGGACCTCGGCGACAACGACGGCGCGGCCCGTGCGAGCATCGAGCGCTCCACCGAGGTCACCGAGTGGCTGGAGGGCGTCTTCGGCCCCTACCCCTTCAACGCCGTCGGCGGTTACGTCCCCAACGTGACCAGCGGTTTCGCGCTGGAGACGCAGACCCGCCCGTTCTACAGCCCGCGCCAGTTCGCCAACGGCGCGAACGTCTCGGTGGTCGTGCACGAGCTGGCCCACCAGTGGTACGGCGACAGCGTCTCGGTGCACCACTGGAAGGACATCTGGGTCAACGAGGGCTTCGCCCGCTACAGCCAGTGGCTGTGGTCGGAGAAGGAGGGCGAGGGCACGGCGCAGGAGCTGGCCGACTACGTCTACGCCACCCGCCCGGCCGAGGACCCGTTCTGGCAGGTCAAGCCCGGTGACCCGGGCCCGGACAAGCAGTTCGACATCGCTGTCTACGACCGGGGCGCGCTCGCCGTCCAGGCGCTGCGCAACGAGGTGGGCGACGACGCGTTCTTCGAGATCCTCAAGGGCTGGCCGAAGAAGTACGCGTACGGCAACGCGAAGGTCTCCGACTTCGTGAAGTACGCGGAGAAGGTCTCCGGCAAGCCGCTCGCCGAGCTCTTCGACACCTGGCTGTACGAGCCCTCGAAGCCGGCCGCCCCGGCCGCCGCCGAGTCGCGGATCGCGCGGGGCCTGGCGGCGTCTCCGGCCGCGAAGCCGGTGCAGCCGAAGTCCTGGAAGAAGATCGCCGAGACGAACACGATCCACGACCACTGATCGCGTTCGGCCCGTGACCCCTCCGCGCCGCCGTCCGCTGCCGTACGTACGTCAGCGGGCGGCGGCGCGGTGCCGCGCCCTGGCCCGCCGCGCCGTGGGCAGGTAGCGCAGCCGCTCCGGCAGCAGGGGTACGACGCCGCGCACGACCCGGCTGAAGCGGCGCAGCCCGCGCTCCTGCGCGGGCGACCAGGCGAAACCGAGCGCCTGGCGTGCGTCGGGCGGCAGGTAGCCGACGGTGACGAAGGAGCGGAACGCGGCGAGCGGCGGCAGCAGCACGGGCCACAGCGCGCGCAGCACCAGCCGCACCGGCAGCGGCCCCCGGTCGGGCGGCGGCACCCGCTGGCCCGGGTCGGTCAACTCCTCCACCACGGCGGTGCGTTCGACGACCTCGGCCAGCATCTTTCGGTAGTACGGCCAGAACTCCTCGACGGTCTGCGGCATGTCCCGGTCGTGGATGCCGAGGATCCGGCCGACCTGGAGCCACTCGGCGTAGAGCTGCCGTTCCTGGGCGGCAGTGAGCGGGCGGCGGCCCAGGTACCGCAGGGCGTGCCGGTAACAGGGGAAGCCGGTGGCGTGCACCCAGGCGTAGTTCGCGGGGGTCAGCGCGTGGTACCGGTGGCCGTGCGCGTCCGTGCCCGTGATCGTCCTGTGCAGGGCGCGCAGCCTGCGGCCCTCCGCGGCGGCGGCCTCGCCCCCGTACACCCAGAGCATCACCGACCGCAGCGAGCGTTCGCCGCGCCCCCAGGGGTCGGTGCGGAAGACGGAGTGCTCGTCGACGCCCGCGCCGACCGCCGGGTGCGCCACCTGGAGGGTGAGGGCGGCGGGCAGCATCAGCAGGGCGCGGACGTCGCCCGCGACGGACCAGAGGATGCCGCCGGGCGGGGGCGGGGCGGGATCGGCGGCCCGGCGGGCGGACGGGCGTGCACCGGGTTCGGTCGTCATGCGGGGCTCCCGGGGTGGGCGGGCCCGGGGCTGTGCCGGGTTTGTCCGTGATCCAGTATGCGCCGGTGGGGGGCGCCGGGAAACGGCCGCCCCCGCCGTGACCGGTGTCGGGCTTCCGCCGGCGGACGGTGCGGGTGCAGGCTGTGGCGGGACGGGTACGGGCCGGGCGGCCGGCGGTGCACGCGACAGCCACCGGGGCGGTCCGGCGCCCGCCCGTCCGCCCTTCGCCCCCACTCCCCCAGGAGTCCCGATGTCCTCCCTGCCCTCCCTGCCCCGGGCGACCGACGGCACGACCTTCGACGTGCGCTCCCCGGTGGACGGCGCCGTGCTCGGCACGCATCCGGTGCACGGTCCCGCGGAGGTACGGGAAGCCGTGCGGCGCTGCCGGGCGGCGGCCCGGCGCTGGGCCGCGGCCGGATGGGACGGGCGGCGGGCGGCCCTCCTGGCCTGGAAGCGGTCACTGGCGCGGCGGATGGACGAGGTCGCGGAGGCGGTGGCGGCGGAGACGGGCAAGCCGGTGCACGACGCGCGGGCCGAGGTCCTGCTCGCCCTGGTCCACCTGGACTGGGCGGCGCGCAACGCCAGGCGGGTGCTGGGGCGGCGGCGGGTGCCGTCGGGGCCCGCGGCGTTCGGCCGGCGGGCGCTGCTCGCGTACCGGCCGGTGGGCGTGGTCGGGGTGATCGGCCCGTGGAACTACCCGGTGCACACCCCGATGGGCTCGATCGGGTACGCCCTGGCCGCAGGCAACGGGGTCGTCTTCAAGCCGTCCGAACTGACGCCGGGCGTCGGCGAGCTGCTCGCCTCCTCGTTCGCGGACGCGGTTCCGGCGGAGTTCGCGGACCTGTTCCTGGTGGTGACCGGGTTCGGCGGCACGGGGTCGGCGCTCGCGGAGTCGGGGGTGGACAAGGTGGCCTTCACGGGGTCGCCGGGCACCGCGCGGAAGGTGGCGGAGGTGTGCGCCCGGACGCTGACGCCGCTTCTGGCGGAGTGCGGCGGCAAGGACGCCGTCCTGGTGGGCGCGGACGCCGACCTGGAGGCGGCGGCGAACGCGATCGTGTGGGGGGCGATGGCGAACGCGGGGCAGACCTGCGCGGGCGTGGAGCGGGTGTACGCGGTCGCCTCGGTGCACGGCGACCTGGTGGAGCGGATCGTCCGCAAGGCACGCGAGCTGACACCGGGTCGGCACTACGGCCCGATGACCCTGCCCTCCCAACTGGCCGTGGTGGAGCGGCACCTGAAGGAGGCGCTGGCCGGTGGCGCGCACGCTCCGCTCGGCGGCCCGGAGTCGCTGCGCGCGCCGTATGTGCACCCGGTGGTGCTGGTGGGGGTGGCCGAGGACGCGGCGGCGATGCGCGAGGAGACGTTCGGTCCCGTGGTGGCGGTGAACGCGGTGCGGGACCTGGCGGAGGCCGTGGAGCGGGCGAACGCGTCGCCCTACGCGCTGGGCGCGGCGGTGTTCACCGGCACCCGCGAGGAGGGGCTCGCGGTGGCGGAGCGGCTGACGGCGGGCGGGGTGTCGGTGGGCTCGGTCCTCGGGTACGCGGCGGTGCCCTCGCTGCCGTTCGGCGGGACGGGCGAGTCGGGGTACGGGCGGGTCCACGGCGCGGAGGGGCTGCGGGCCTTCGCCTCGGCCCGGTCGATCACGGTGCGGCGGCGGGCGGGTGGCGGGACGGACCTGATGTCGTTCGCCACCTCGCGGGAGGCGGCGGAGCGGATGGTGGAGCTGGGGAGGAAGCTGCACGCGTGGCGGTGAGGGCGCGCGCCGCCGAGATGTGGCGGTGTGGAGGGGTGGGCGTCGCGCACTGTCTACCGGGAAGTAACTCCGCCTGGTTTGATGTGCCGCACCAGTACGTGCCGCACCTCTCGCCCCACCTTTCACGGGAGAACTCTGTGCCGATTTCCTCGCGTTCCCTGCGTCCCCCGCGCTCCGCTCGACGCCCTGTGCTGGCAGCCGCCGTGGCCGTGGCGGCGACGCTGGCGACCGCCGTTCCGGGTGCGGCGGCGGCCCCGGCGGGACCGGACGCCGCCGGGGTGCCGGCGCTCGGCGTCCTGTCGTACAACGCCTTCCTCTTCAGCAAGAACCTGTACCCCAACTGGGGCCAGGACTTCCGCGCGAAGGCGATACCGGCGGCGCCCTTCTTCCGGGGCCACGACGTGGTGGTGCTGCAGGAGGCGTTCGACAACTCCGCCTCCGAGGCGCTGGGACGCAACGCGGCCGCCCAGTACCCGTACCAGAGCCCGGTCGTGGGCCGGAGCAGGAGCGGCTGGGACGCCACCGGGGGCGCGTACACGGCGACCTCCTCGGAGGACGGCGGGGTCACGGTCTACAGCAAGTGGCCGATCGTGCGGCAGGAGCAGTACGTCTACCGGCAGGCGTGCGGCGCGGACTGGTTCTCCAACAAGGGCTTCGCGTACGTCGTCCTGGACGTGCGGGGCGTGAAGGTGCACGTGGTGGGCACGCACCTCCAGTCCACCGACCCGGGCTGCGCGGCGGGCGAGGCGGCGGCGAAGCGCAGCGCCCAGCTCAAGGAGCTGGACGCGTTCCTGGACGCGAAGAAGATCCCGGCCTCGGAGCAGGTGCTGGTGGCCGGTGACCTGAACGTCGACTCGCACAGTGCGGAGTACGCGTCGATGCTGGCCGACGGGGGCCTCGACGGGGCCGCTTCCCGTACCGGGCACGCGTACTCCTTCGACACCGACGACAACTCCATCGCCGCCGAGCGCTACCCGGACGACCCGCGCGAGGACCTGGACTACGTCCTGCCGCGCGCGGGGCACGCCCGGCCCGCCGGGTGGAACAACGACGTCGTCAAGGAGCAGAGCGCTCCGTGGACGGTGTCGAGCTGGGGCAAGCAGTACACGTACACGAACCTGAGCGACCACTACCCGGTGGTGGGCTCGGCCCGCTGACGGGCGGCCCGCGGGGCCCGGCGGGGGCTCGGGCCGCTGGGGGCGCGGGGGCGCGTTCCGCTGGGCTCGCCCCCGTGCGTCGTTCCCCGGCGCCCCCCCGAGCGCCCCGTCCCGCCGGGCCTACGGCCCGGCCCGCAACGCCGACCTCGTCGGCAGCAGGCTTCCCGCCAGGGCCAGCAGGAGGCACGCTCCCGCTGCCCCCAGCACCGGCGGCCACGGGACGACGAGGTCGACGGGCATCCCGAGCAGCCCGCTCAGCCCCGCCCTGATGCCCAGCAGCGACGGCAGGGCGACCAGCCCGCCGAGAAGTGTTCCGAGGGCGACCACGAAGGCCGTCTCCGCCGCCACCGTCCGCAGCACCTGCCGGTCCGTCGCCCCCGACAGCCGCAGCACCCGGGAGTCCGCCCGGCGGCCGGCCGTGGCCATGAGCAGCGTGTTGGCCACGGCCGGCGCCGGGTACCCCGCGGTGAGCCCCACCAGCAGCAGCGTGAACACCCACACCAAGCGGTCCTCCTCGGCGTCCGCGCTGCCCGCGTGCGCGGCCACGCTCACCTCCCGGCCGCCGGGCATCTCGCCCGGCGGCCCCGTGCGGTGGACGACCTCGGCGAGCGCGGACGGATCGTGCGCCCGGACCGTGCTCCGGTCCAGCAGCACCTGATACGGGCTGGAACGGTCGTCCAGCACCGCCACCACCCGCAGCGTCCGCGTCCGCCCGTCCTCGAAAGCGGCCCGGAGCGTCGGCCCCAGCGTGCGCCGCACGGACTCCCCCACCGCCACGGTCGTCGACCCGGAGGCCGTGCGCCAGTTGCTCGCCCGTCGCCGGGACCCGCTGGGGCGGATCACGCCGCGCGAGCGGGAGGTGCTGGGGCTGATGGCGGAGGGCAGGTCGAACGCGGCGATCGCGCGGGCCCCGGTGGTGACGGAGGCGGCGGTGGCCAAGCACATCGCGGGCATCCTCCAGAAGCTGGACCTGCCTCCGGCGCCGGACGACCACCGCCGGGTGCCGGCGGTGCTGGCCTGCCTCCGGGGCTGAGCCTCCCGCCCGGTGTCACATCTGCGGCCGCCCGGTCCGTCCAGGGAGCGGAGGGGCACCGGGCCCCTGCGGAGGAGGATCGCGATGAACGGGAACGTGACGGTCGTCGGGGGCGGGATCGCCGGGCTGGTGGCGGCGATCACCGTCGCGGAGGCGGGCGTGGGCGTGGACCTGTACGAGGCGCACGGCTCGCTGGGCGGGCGGGGCCGGGCGACCCCGGCGCCGTACGTGGCGCACGAGGGACCGCACGTCTTCTACGCCGACCTGCCGCACTGGGACTGGCTGGTGGAGCGGGGCCTGGTGGGACGGCTGGGCAGGCCGCCGGTCCGCGACCTGAAGTTCGGTTTCGTACGGGACGGGAGGCTGCGGGCGCTGCCGCCCGCCGGGCTGGTGCGGATGACACTGCCGGGGCGGCCCGCCGCCGCGCCGGTGGACATGACCTTCCACGCGTGGGCGTCGGGCCGGTACGGGGAGGAGGCGGCGCGGGCGGCGGCTCGGGCGATCTCGGCGGTGACGTACGACGCCGACACCGGGCGGTTGTCGGCGGCCTTCGTCTGGGAGCTGTTCCGCAGGGTGTTCGCGCCGTCCGTGCCGGCCGTGCGGTGGGTGGTGGGCGGCTGGCAGGCGGTGCTGGGACGGATGGAGGCGCGGGCCAGGGGGCTGGGGGTGCGGGTGCACCTGGGCGAGCGGGTGACCGAGCTGCCCTCGGACCGGCCGGTGGTCGTGGCGACCGGACCGGCCTCCGCCCGGCGGCTGCTCGGGGACTCCTCGCTCGGCTGGGAGAGCGGTCACTGCGTCCTGCTGGACCTGGCGGTGCGCTCCGGCCGGCGGGACCGCTTCATCGCGTTCGACCTGGACGGGGGCGGGTTCCACGAGTCGTACTCGATGCAGGACGCGACGGTGGCGCCGCGCGGGGAGTCCTTGTTCCAACTGGACATGCCGGTACGGGAGGGGGAGCCGCTCGCTTCGGCGCGCGGCCGGGTGGAGGCGCTGGCGGACCTGACGGTGCCGGAGTGGCGGTCGCGGACGACGTGGAGCCGCACGGCGACGGCGAAGGGCCGGACGGGGGCCCTGGACCTGCCGGGCCTGACGTGGCGGGACCGCCCGGCGGTGGAGCGGGGCGACGGGGTGTTCCTGGCCGGGGACATGGTCGCGGCGCCGGGGATGCGGGGCGAGATCGCGATGCTGAGCGGGGCGGCGGCGGGAAGGGGCGCGGTGCGGGCCCTGCGGGGGCGGGCGGGACGGCGGAGGGCGGGGTGAGGGCGGGCCGGGACGGGGTGGGGCTGCCCGGAGGGCGTCCCGTCAGGGCGCGGGGAACCGCGCGACCGGCCGCAGCACACCCGCACGGAACCGTTCACGCCCCCGGGAGGCTTTCACAAGGGTGGTGAGACAGCAATACTGTTGCACTGCATCACCGCTGCGCGGCGGCACCGCGCGGACCGGCGGCAGCGGGACGGTCAGAGGAACGGGGCACTCGCATGACGACGACCACGGGTACCGGGGAGCCGACGCTCACGGTCGACGAACTGGCCGCACGGGCCGGCGTCACCGTCCGCACCATTCGCTTCTACAGCACCAAGGGGCTCCTCCCTCCCCCGGTGATCGGCCCGCGCCGGGTCGGCCACTACGGCCCCGAGCACCTGTCCCGGCTCGCCCTCATCGAGGAGCTCCAGCACCACGGGATGACCCTGGCCGCCATCGAACGGTACCTGGAACAGCTCCCGCCGGACCTGAGCGCGCACGATCTCGCCATCCACCGCGCGGTGGTGGCCTCCTGGGCGCCCGACTCGGCGGAGCTCGCCACCCGGGCGGAGCTGGAGCGCCGGGCGGGCGGACCGCTGTCGGACGACGACATCGGCCGGCTGGCCGCGATGAACGTGCTGGAGCGCGCCGGGGACCCGGACACCTTCCGGGTGGACCCCGGCCTGCTGGCGCTGGGCGTGCAACTGCTGGGCGTACCGATCGCGCACGAGACGATCCTCGCGGCCCGCACGATCCTCATGGAGCACACGCGCTCGGCGGCGCGGGAGCTCACGCACCTGTTCCGGGACGAGGTGTGGAGCCCCTACCGGGAGCGCGAGTCGGACCCGGAGCACGTGGAGGCGATGAGGTCGCTGTCCGCGTACATGCAGCCGATGGTGCTCCAGGCGCTGGTCACGGCGTTCCAGCGGTCCTTGAAGGAGGAGCTGCGGGCGGCGTTCGTGGACGAGGAGCGCTAGCGACGGCCGAAGGGGGACGCGGGGGGGCGGGCTGCGGGAGCACCCGCCCCGGCCCCCGCCCCGCCCCCGTCACGCGCAATCCGCTCAGGCGTCGCTGAACTTCTCGCCCTTCTCCGCCTTCTCGACCAGCAGCGCCGGCGGCTCGAAGCGCTCGCCGTACGCCGCCGCCAGTTCGCGGGCGCGCGCGACGAATCCCGGCAGGCCGCCCTCGTAACCGTTGATGTACTGGATGACGCCACCGGTCCACGCCGGGAAGCCGATGCCCATGATGGAGCCGATGTTCGCGTCGGCGACCGTCATCAGCACGCCCTCCTCGAAGCAGCGGACCGTGTCGAGGGCCTCCGAGAACAGCATCCGCTCCTGCATGTCGCGGAACGGGATTTCCGTGCCCGGCTTGGTGAAGTGCTCCCGCAGGCCCGGCCACAGACGCGTGCGCCTCCCGTCCTCGCCGTACTCGTAGAAGCCGCCGCCCCCGCTGCGCCCCGGGCGTCCGAACTCGTCGACCATCCGGTCGACGACCTCGTCCGAGGGGTGGCCCGGCCAGGTGCCGCCCGCCGCCTCGACGGCCTTCTTGGTCTCGTTGCGGATCTTGCGCGGCAGGGTGAGGGTCAGCTCGTCCATCAGGGAGAGGACCTTCGCCGGGTAGCCGGCCTGGGCCGCCGCCTGCTCGATGGACGCGGGCTCGATGCCCTCGCCGACCATGGCGACGCCCTCGTTGATGAACTGGCCGATGACGCGCGAGGTGAAGAAGCCCCGGCTGTCGTTGACGACGATCGGGGTCTTCTTGATCTGGCGGACCAGGTCGAAGGCGCGGGCCAGGGCCTCGTCGCCGGTCCGTTCGCCCTTGATGATCTCGACCAGCGGCATCTTGTCGACCGGCGAGAAGAAGTGCAGCCCGATGAAGTCGGCGGGGCGCGAGACGCCCTCCGCGAGGCCCGTGATGGGCAGGGTCGAGGTGTTGGAGCACAGGAGCGCGTCGGGGTCGACGACGTCCTGGATCTCCTGGAACACCTTGTGCTTGAGGCCGGTGTCCTCGAACACCGCCTCGATCACCGCGTCGCAGCCCGCCAGGTCGGCGGGGTCGGCGGTCGGGGTGATGCGGGCGAGGAGTTCGTCGCGCTGGGCCTCGGTGGTGCGGCCCCGGCTGAGCGCCTTGGCGAGGAGCTTCTCGCTGTACGCCTTGCCCTTGGCGGCGGCCTCCGGGGAGACGTCCTTGAGGACGACGTCGATGCCGGCCCGCGCGCAGGAGTAGGCGATGCCCGCGCCCATCATGCCCGCGCCGAGCACGGCGACCTTGCGGACCGTGCGGCGCTCGGTCTCCTTGGGACGGCTGGCGCCGGAGTTGACGGCCTGGAGGTCGAAGAAGAACGCCTGGATCATGTTCTTGGCGACCTGGCCGGTGACCAGCTCGGTGAAGTAGCGGGCTTCGATGGTCAGCGCGGTGTCGAAGTCCACCTGGGAGCCCTCGACGGCGGCGGCCAGGATGTTGCGCGGGGCGGGGTAGTTGGCTCCGCCCGTCTGCTTCTTGAGGTTCGCGGGGAACGCCGGGAGGTTCGCGGCGAAACGCGGGTGGGAGGGGGTGCCGCCGGGGATCCTGTAGCCCTTGACGTCCCAGGGCTGCTGCGACTCGGGGTGCGCGTCGATGAAGGCGTGCGCCTTGGCGAGCATCTCCTCGGGGGTGGCCGCGACCTCGTGGACCAGGCCGTTCTCCAGCGCGCGCCGCGGGCTGTACTGGGTGCCCTGGAGCAGGACCTTGAGCAGCGCGTCGGCGATGCCCATGAGCCGTACGGTACGGGTGACTCCGCCGCCCGCCGGGAGCAGGCCGAGCGTGACCTCCGGCAGGCCGATCTTGGAGCCCGGCGCGTCGAGGGCGACGCGGTGGTGCGCGGCGAGGGCGATCTCGTAACCGCCGCCGAGGGCCGCGCCGTTGATGGCGGCGACGACGGGCTTGCCGAGGGTTTCGATCCTGCGCAGGGCGGCCTTGATGGCGGTGCCGGTGTCGAAGGCCTGCTGGGCGTGCTCGGGGCCGACCTGGATCATGTCCTTGAGGTCGCCGCCGGCGAAGAAGGTCTTCTTCGCGGAGGTGTAGATGATGCCCCGGATGGAGTCCTTCTCGGCCTCGGCGCGGTCGGCGACGGCCGCGATGGAGGCCTTGAAGGCGGCGTTCATCGTGTTCGCGGACTGGTTGGGGTCGTCCAGGACGAGGGTGACGACGCCGGTCTCGTCCTGCTCCCAGCGGATGGTGGTGGACTCGCTCATGGTGTGGCTGCTCCGTAAGGGGTGGCGGGAGGGACGGGGTGTCAGACGCGCTCGACGACCGTGGCGACGCCCATGCCGCCGCCAACGCACAGGGTGGCGAGGCCGTAGCGCTTGTCCTGGCGTTCCAGTTCGTCCACGAGGGTGCCCAGGATCATCGCGCCGGTGGCGCCCAGCGGATGGCCCATGGCGATCGCGCCGCCGTTGACGTTGATCCTGTCGAGGGACAGGCCCATGTCCTTGGCGAAGCGCAGCACGACGCCCGCGAAGGCCTCGTTGATCTCGACCAGGTCGATGTCGTCGATGGTCAGGCCCGCCTTGGCGAGGGCCTTGCGGGTGGCCGGGGCGGGGCCGGTGAGCATGATGGTGGGCTCGGAGCCGGAGACGGCGGCGGAGACGATACGGGCCCGGGGGGTCAGGCCGTAGCGCTCGCCGACCTCCTTGGTGCCGACGGCGACGAGGGCGGCGCCGTCCACGATGCCGGAGGAGTTGCCCGCGTGGTGGACGTGGTCGATCGCTTCCACCCAGTGGTACTTCTGGAGCGCGACCGCGTCGAAGCCGCCCATCTCGCCGATCGCGGCGAAAGAGGGCTTGAGGGCGGCGAGCGAGTCGGCGGTGGTGCCGGGCCGCATGTGCTCGTCGTGGTCGAGGACCAGCAGGCCGTTGCGGTCGCGGACCGGGACGACGGAGCGGTGGAAGCGGCCGTCCTTCCAGGCCGCGGCGGCACGCTCCTGGGAGAGGGCGGCGTACTCGTCCACGTCGCGCCGCGAGTAGCCCTCGATGGTGGCGATGAGGTCGGCGCCGATGCCCTGCGGGACGAAGCCGTTCTCGTAGTTGGTGATCGGGTCGTTGAACCAGGCGCCGCCGTCGGAGCCCATCGGCACGCGCGACATGGACTCGACGCCGCCCGCCAGGACCAGGTCCTCCCAGCCGGACCGGACCTTCATGGCGGCCAGGTTGACGGCTTCCAGGCCCGAGGCGCAGAAGCGGTTCTCCTGGACGCCCGCGACCGTGTCGGGGAGTCCGGCGGAGATGGCGGCGGTGCGGGCGATGTCGGAGCCCTGGTCGCCGACCGGGCCGACGACGCCGAGGACGATGTCGTCGATGGCCGCGGGGTCGAGGCCGGGGAAGCGGGCGGTGATCTCGTGGATGAGGCCGACGACGAGGTCGATCGGCTTGGTGCCGTGCAGGGCGCCGCCGGCCTTGCCGCGGCCGCGCGGGGTGCGGATCGCGTCGTACACGTACGCTTCGGTGCTCAAGACGAGTGCCTTTCGGGAGGGGCTGTCGGGAGGGTCTTTCCGGGGAAGCCTGGTGGCGGGGACCCGGGTCAGCCGAGCAGGGAGCGGCCGATGATCTCCTTCATGATCTCGGTCGTACCGCCGTAGATGGTCTGGATGCGGCCGTCCGTGAAGGCCTTGGCGACCCGGTACTCGGTCATGTAGCCGTAGCCGCCGTGCAGTTGCAGACAGCGGTCGGCGACCCGCTTCTGGAGTTCGGTGGCCCACCACTTGGCCATGGAGGCGTGGACGGCGTCGAGTTCCCCGTCCCGGTGATCCACGATGCAGCGGTCGAGGAACGTACGGGTGACGGCGCACTCGGTGGCCATCTCGGCGATCTCGAAGCGGATGTGCTGGAGCTTGGCCAGCGGCCGTCCGAACGCCTCGCGTTCCTTGACGTACCGGGTGGTGATCTCCAGGAGGTGTTCGGCGGCGGCGATGGCGGCGACCGCGATGCCCATGCGCTCCTGGGCGAGGTTGGTCATCAGGTGGACGAACGCGCCGTTGAGCTCGCCGAGGAGGTTCTCCTTGGGGACCTTGACGTCGTGGAAGAACAGTTCGGCGGTGTCCTGGGCCTTCTGGCCGATCTTGTCGAGGTTGCGGCCGCGCTCGAAGCCCGCCGTGCCGCGCTCCACGACCAGCAGGGAGAGGCCCTTCGCGCCGCCCTCCGGGGAGGTCCTGGCGACGACGATCACCAGGTCGGCGAGGATGCCGTTGGAGATGAAGGTCTTGCTGCCGTTGAGCAGCCAGTGGTCGCCCTTGTCCTCCGCGGTGGTGCGGATGCCCTGGAGGTCGGAGCCCGCGCCGGGCTCGGTCATGGCGATGGCGGTGATCGTCTCGCCCGTGCAGAACCCGGGCAGCCAGCGCCGCTTCTGCTCCTCGGTGGCCAGGCCCGTGAGATAGGGGCCGACGATGTCGTTGTGCAGGCCGACCGCGAGACCGGAGGCTCCGGCGCGGGTGAACTCCTCGGCCAGGACGGCGCTGTAGACGAAGTCGGTGTTGCCCCCGCCGCCGTACTCCTCGGGCACGGCGAGCCCGAGCAGGCCCTGCCGTCCGGCGGCGAGCCAGGCATCGCGGCTGACGATGCCGTCCTTCTCCCACTGCTCGTGGTGCGGCAGGACCTCCTTGGCGAGGAAGGTGCGGACGGTCTCGCGGAAGGCCTCGTGCTCGGCGTCGAAAAGCTGACGTTTCATCGGATACCAGTCCTCTGGAGCCAGTTGTAGCAGGTCAGAGCCAGTTCTTGACGGTCTCGACGAGCTGCGCGGGCTCGGGTCCGACCGGAATGACGTGGAGCACGGTGACGCCCGCCGCGCGGAGGGCCCCGACGCGCCGGGGCCGAGTAGTGCCCGGCCGCCGGTCCGGGCGACGGGGGCGGGGGTGCGGGAGCGGACGTCGAGGACGCCCGCGCCGATCCGCATGCGGGGATGCGGGCGGCGGGGCAGCGCCTGACCGTGGACGAGGCGAAGCCGGGCGCCTCGGCGGCCCGGACGGCGTCGGGTCCCGCGGGCTCCGGGGCCGCGACCCGGCCGCGGCCCTCGCGGGGGCCGCCCGCGCAGCCCGACGGGACGGGGGTGTCCATCGGCGGGTCTCACCCTTCCAGCAGGTTCGGTACGTCCCAGTCGGCGGCCACCTCGGCCGTGTCGGCCCCGGGCAGCGCGGGCCCCCGGGCGATCGCGCCCGGGGTGACGGAGAAGCGGGGCGCGGGGGCGGGCTGGGTGACGCCGCCGTGCTCGACATAGGTGGCGCGGGCGGCGAGGTGGGGGTGGTGCGGCGCCTCGCGCATGGACAGCACCGGGGCGACGCAGGCGTCGGAGGCCGCGAAGACCTCGGTCCACTCCTCGCGCGTACGTTCCGCGAAGCGGGCGGCGATGACCTCGCGCAGCTCCCCCCACCGGGCGAGGTCGGCGCGGTCGGGTGCGCGCTCGGCGATGCCCAGCAGGCGGGTGAACTCCGCGTAGAAGCGCGGTTCCAGGGCTCCGACCGCCATGTACTGGCCGTCGGAGGTCTCGTACGTGCCGTAGAACGGGCAGCCCCCGTCGAGCAGGTTCGCCCCGCGCCGGTCCTGCCAGCCGCCGGCCGCGAGCATCCCGTGCAGCATGGTGGCCAGATGGCTCGCGCCGTCCACGATCGCCGCGTCCACGACCTGCCCCGTCCCCGCGGGAGTGCGGGCGTGCTGGAGGGCGGCGAGGACGCCGATGACGAGGTAGAGGGAGCCGCCCGCGTAGTCGCCGACCAGGTTGGCGGGGACGGCCGGGGGCTCACCGGCCCTGCCGATCATGCCGAGGGTGCCGGTCGTGGCGAGGTAGGAGATGTCGTGCCCGGCGCGCCGGGCGAGCGGGCCCTCCTGCCCCCAGCCGGTCATCCGCCCGTACACGAGCTTCGGATTGCGGGCGAGGCAGGCGTCGGGGCCGACACCGAGGCGCTCGGCGACGCCGGGGCGGTAGCCCTCGATCAGGATGTCGGCGCGCTCGACGAGGTCGAGGACCTGGGCGCTTCCCGCCGGGTCCTTCAGATCGACGAGCACGGAGCGCTTCCCCCGGTTGGTGAGGTCCTGCGCCGGATCGACGCCGAGCCCCGCGCCGCCGGGCCGGTCCACCCGTACGACGTCCGCACCGAGGTCGGCGAGGCACATCGCGGCGAACGGGCCCGGACCGATGCCCGCCAGTTCGACCACCCGCACCCCGGCGAGCGGCCCCCGGTCGGGTGTGCGACGCGTGCCTGCTGTTCCTGCCATCGAGCCCCCAGCACTGTGACACAACTGATGTAACAGCAGTGATGCTAAGAACGTGTTCCACTCTGCACAAGCCCTTCGCCCACTTTGGCCAAGCGAGCGCTTAGCCTGCTAGACACCTGCACCCGAACCCCTGGAGGAGCGGCATGCCGCGTCCGTACGACATCGTGCTGTTCGGAGCGAGCGGCTTCGTGGGCGAGCTCACCGCCGCCCACCTGGCCGAGCACGCACCCGCCGACTGCCGTTGGGCCCTCGCGGGCCGCAGCCTGACGAAGCTGGAACGGTTGCGGGAGCGGTTGGCGAAGACCCGTCCCGCCTGCGCGGACGTGCCGCTGGTCCAGGCCGACTCGGCGGACGCGGCCGGCTTGCGCGAACTCGCGCGCAGCACGCGGGTGCTGGCCACGACGGTCGGCCCCTACCTCAGGTACGGGGAGGCCCTGGTGGCAGCCTGCGCGGAGGCGGGCACCGACTATCTGGACCTGACGGGCGAGCCGGAGTTCGTGGACCGGATGTACCTGGGGTACGACGCGGTGGCCCGGCGCAGCGGGGCCCGGCTGGTGCACTCCTGCGGTTTCGACTCCGTACCCCACGACCTGGGCGCGTACTTCACCGTGCGGCAGCTCCCGGAGGGGGTTCCCCTGCGGGTGGACGGTTACGTGCGCACCAACGCGCGCTTCTCCGGGGGTACGTTCGCCTCCGCGCTGGAGGCGATGGGGCGCGGGCGCCAGATGCTGCGCGCGGCACGGGAGCGGCGCGCGGCGGAACCACGGCCCGAGGGCGGGCGGCGGGCGCGCGCCTCGTTCGGGGCGCCGCACCGCAGCGGTGAACTGGGGATGTGGGCGCTGCCGCTGCCGACGATCGACGCACAGGTGGTGGAGCGGTCGGCGTCAGCGCTGGAGCGGTACGGTCCCGACTTCCGCTACCGGCACTTCGCGGCGGTGAAGTGGCTGCCGGTCGCGGTGGGCGGCGCGGCGGCGGTGGGCTCGGTTCTCGCGCTGGCGCAGGTGCCGGCGGCGCGGCGGTGGCTGGGCTCGCTGGTCGCGCCGGGGACGGGGCCGGACGCGGAGCTACGGGCCAGGAGCTGGTTCACCGTGCGCTTCGTCGGCGAGGGCGGCGGGCGGCGGGTCTACACGGAGGTATCGGGCGGCGACCCCGGGTACGGGGAGACGGCGAAGATCCTCGCGGAGTCGGCGCTGTCGCTGGCCTTCGACGAACTGCCGGGGACTGCCGGGCAGGTGACACCGGCGGCGGCGATGGGTGACGCGCTGGTGGAACGGCTGCGGGCGGTCGGGATCCGGTTCCGGGTGGCGGCGGTGCGGTAGGGCGGGGGCGTCGCGGGCCGGCCCGGGGCGGGCGCGCGCACGGTTCGAGGTGTGCGGTGCGCGGTCAGTGCCCGGATATCCAGCCGGAGATCGTGTAGATCATGCCGCCGGTCCAGCCCAGCATGGCCAGCAGGCCGACGAACATGGTCACCGCCAGCTTGTGTCCGGCCCGGTGGACGGTGACGGACTCGAAGTACTCGGCGGCGGCGGGGGCGGTGGGTGCGCTCGTGCTGATGCTCATGGTGATGACCCTGTCCCGGGAATTCGATTTCAACATCCGTAGAAGTACTCAGTTACACGCCTGTTGCTTCGGACAGGGCGCGTCTGCACAGGGAGTCCGCGTGGCGGGTGGTCTCCGGCTGGCGGTAGGAGGCGGCCAGCCGGAGCGTGTGCGCGCAGGCGTTGTCCAGGGAGATCCGGTGGCCGACGGAGACGAACACCGGCTTCACCCCGGGTTGGGTGCGCAGGGCACGGCCGACCTCCGTGCCGTCGTCGGCGTCGAACAGCGGGGAGAAGTCGCCACGGGCGGGGCCGGGTGGTTCGTGGTGGAAGGTGAGCGGGTTCTTCGCGACGCCCAGGGTGGGCAGGCCCGTCAGGACGCCGAGGTGGCTGGCCAGACCGAAGCGGCGCGGATGCGCCAGCCCGTACCCGTCGCAGACGACGAGGCCCGGGTCGGCGGTGAGGCGCTCCAGGGCCGCCAGGACCGTCGGGATCTCACGGAACGCCAGCAGTCCCGGCACGTACGGAAACGTCACGCGGCCCGTGGCCGTGGCCTCCTCGACCACCGTGAGCGTCGCCGCGTCGAGCACCACGGCGGCGGCCACGACGATGTCGCGCTCGTCGTCGTACGCCACGTCGACGCCCGTGACGTGGCCGGTGCCGGGGGCCGGTCCGGTCTCGTCGAGGACGACGCGGGTACGGAGGGTGTCCTGGAGGGAGCGGGCGGTGGCTTCGTCGGGTGGCGTCGAGTGCTGGTTCATCGTGCTCGCCACTGTAGGAGGGGGGTCTGACAACGGGCCTCGGTAGGGTGGCGATCATGTTCGTACTCGAATTGACCTACACCGCACCCGTCGAGCAGGTGGACGCGCTGATGACCGATCACGTGGCGTGGCTGGACGCGCAGTACGAGGCGGGGGTCTTCCTCGCGTCGGGGCGCAAGCAGCCGAGGGACGGCGGGGTGATTCTCGCGGTGGCGCCGTCACGGGCCGACGTCGAGGCCGTCGCGGCGGCGGACCCGTTCGTGACGGGCGGGGTGTGCGCGTACCGCATCACGGAGTTCGTGGCGACGAAGACGGCGCCGGGGCTGGAGGCCTACCGGCAGGCCCCGGTCGCCTAGGCCCCCAGGCGCTCGTCGCGCGGCTTGTGGCGGGTTGCTCACGCGGTTCCCCGCGCCCCTGAGGGGCGCGGGGCTGCGTCGAGGTGCGGCTCCGCCGCGCGGGCGCGGCCGGCCACCGCGCACCCGCACGAAAACCCGGGCCCCGCAGGGTTACGGGAAGGGGCGGGGAGGGGGAAACCCGCCCCGCCCCGCGCCCAGCGGCCCCGGGCCCGTCACCCGGTCAGAACTCCAGCCGGGCGACCCTCCCCTTCTCCCCCGAAGCCCAGCACCCGAAGTCCGCCGTGCACGACACCGTGTCGAAGGAACCGGCGTCGATCTTCCGCCACGACCGCCCCGCGTTGAGCGTGACGTCCGTGCCCGTCGGCCCCACCGCCAGCGCGACCGCGCGCGAGTGCGGCAGCCAGGCGACCCCCGAGCGGTACTCGGCCGGCGGCACCGCGGACGCCTTCCACGTGCGTCCGCCGTCCCCGGTGAGCGCGGCAGCCCGCGGCGACGGCTGGCCGGCCCGGTAGTCGCCGCCGACCGCGATCCCGTGCTCGCGGTCGCGGAAGGCCAGTCCGAAGACGCCGCGCGCCGGGTCCCCCGCCGGAATGGACACCTCCGCGGCCTTCCAGGTCAGGCCCCGGTCGGCGGAGTGCAGCACCCGGCCGCGCGGGCCCCCGCCGGTGGCCAGCCACACGTCCCGCGGGCCGTTGCTCACCAGGCACTGGCCCGACGCCGCGAAGCCCGCCTCGCCGGGCAGGGCCTCCGGCATGCCCTTGTTCGGCAGGACCTTCCAGGACCTGCCGCCGTCGGCGGTCGACAGGATGCGGTACTTGCCGTCGACCGGGTCGCTCATCGCCAGCCCGTTGCGGCTGTCGAAGAAGGTGAGGCAGTCGTAGAAGGCCTTCGGGTCGGGGTTGCGGAAGGTCTCCGTCCAGGTGCGCCCGCCGTCCTCGGTGCGGTACGTCCGCGAGGCCTCCCCCTCGCCGATCGCGAGCACCACCGCACGCCGCCCGTCGAACGCCTCGATGTCCCGGAACTCCAGCTCGCCCGCCCCCGGCGGAGAGACGTCGCGCCAGCTACGGCCCCCGTCGGCGGTGCGCAGCACGGTGCCCTTGGAGCCCGCCACCCACGCCGTGCGCCGGTCCACCGCGGCCAGGCCCCGGAACCGTACGTCCGTCACGCCCGTGTCCCCCAGCCGCCATCCGGCGGGCGACTGCGCCCGGTCCGCCGGGGCCGGCGGTGCGGCCTGCGCGGGAACGGAGCCCAGTGCCGCGGCCACCGCCGCCACGCTCAGTCCCACGGCCATCATGCGTCTCGTCTTCCCCATACCCCTCATGGCGCTGGAAGCTAGCCCACCGGACTGCCGTCGTCCAGAGTGCGGGCCGGGGCGGCCGTTCCTGTGGTGGATGCAGAGCCGAGGGGGCGATGGCACGGCGGTCGACGTGGTGGACGCCCCGGAGTCCGGGCGGCACGGGGCCCGGGTCGACGGCGCGGAGGAGCTCGCGGGCATCGCGCAGTACCTCCATACGCCCGAACTGATCGCCTTCGTGCACACCGAGGTCGAGCCCGCCCACGAGGGCCGGGGCGTCGGCGGCGCGCTCGCCCGGGCGTCGCTGGACGCGGCACGGGCCGAGGGGCTTCGCGTGCGGCCGTCCGCCCCTTCTCCGCGGGCCGGCTCCGGCGCCGTCCGGAGTACGCGGACCTGCTCTACCAGAGCCGCAGCTCGGTCGCGGACCGAGGAGGCGCGCGACCCGTGGGCGAACGGACGCCGCAGGAGCGGGAGCACCGGGGCGAGCGTGCGCAGCCGGTCGAGAAGGAGTACCGGGGCGAGCAGGTGGACGTCACCTTCCGGCCCGGCCGCTGTCTGCACGCCGCCGAGTGCGTGCGCGGGCTGCCGGAGGTCTTCGACCTGCGGAAGCGTCCCTGGGGCACGCCGGACGCGGCGGCCCCCGAGCAGGTCGCCGAGGTGATCCGGCGGTGTCCGGGCGGGGCGCTGCGGTACCGGCTGCGGAACGGGCCGCCCGAGGCGGCCGAGCACCCCGCGGTGATCACCCGCGACGGGTTGGGGCAGTTGTTCGTCAGGGGAGATCTGAGGGTGGTCGATTCACAGGGTCCCCACGACGAGACACGGGTGATGCTGTGTGGCTGCGGTGCCAGCGGGAACCAGCCGTATTGCGACCACGCAGGTGTCTGCGGCACGACGTGATCAGGCAGAGCCGGTGTGGGTGATGCAGGTCACGCCTGGTTCGTGTGCACGGATTCGCGCGTTCCGGCGTCTTTTCGGACGGCAGGACGCATCCACCGAGCATGAGAGGTGCTGGCCTTGTCCACCGTCATTGAGCAGGCCGTACAGGCCCGTCTGATTTCTTCCGCGCCACAGCTGGAGAACGTCCCCGCGACGCTCAGCTACCACCGCGCCGACCCGTTTGCCGTGCACATGACCTTCCCGCCCCCGGCGACGCTGGAGGGCGTCGAGGTGGTGTGGATCTTCGCGCGGGAACTGCTGGCCGCCGGGCTCGACGAGCCGGCCGGTGTCGGCGACGTACAACTGCGCCCCTACGGCTACGGGCGGACCGTGCTGGAACTGCACGCCACGGAGGGCGTGGCCATGGTCCACATCCGCACGGCCGAGCTGCGGCGCTTCCTGCAGCAGACGCAGGAGCTGGTGCCGGCCGGTTCCGAGCACCTCCATCTCGACGTGGACCAGGATCTGGCACAGCTCCTCAGCAGGTGAGGGACCGCGTGGTCATGCCGTTCGCCGCAAGAAGCACTCTGTTAACCGTTTGCGTCCGCCGAGGGGCGGGCGTACCGTTCGTTTCGCCCTGTTGTCGTCGAACGGAGAAGGACGTTGCTCGTCTGAGGTCTGGGACACCGTGCCGCGAGGCAGC
This sequence comes from Streptomyces sp. NPDC088745, assembly GCF_044751045.1. NCBI lineage: Bacteria > Bacillati > Actinomycetota > Actinomycetes > Kitasatosporales > Streptomycetaceae > Streptomyces > Streptomyces sp. NPDC088745. Next base: position 237,169 of record NZ_JBIVLB010000005.1, on the reverse strand, counting down.
CACCCATGCGTGGTCTGCGATCCTCCGCGTGCCGCGTGCGACCTCGGCGTTCGAGCCGTCAGCTCCGCTTCAGGGCCTCTCTGCGCAGTTCGTGATCTCTTGAGACCTCTTGGGATTTCCTGAGCCCTTGCTGCGCCATGGCCCCCGATCCGAGGTCTTCGCGTCCTGCCGGTGTCTCCACCAGTTGCTCCGCACCACCCACCGCAACCTGGAGGCCCTTTTGTCCACCCACCCCTCGCCCGCGCAGCCGCAGAGCGCGTCGCTGACCGCCACCGGCCTGGTCTTCGCCTGGCCCGACGGCACTCCCGTCTTCGACGACTTCCAGATCGCCGTCGGCCCCGGCCGCACCGGTCTCGTCGGCGTCAACGGGTCGGGCAAGTCCACCCTGCTGAAACTCCTCGCCGGGGAGCTCAGCCCGACCGGCGGCAAGGTCAAGGCCGCCGGAAGCATCGGCTACCTGCCGCAGAACCTGGTGCTCGACACCGGGCTCAGGGTCGACGCGGCCCTGGAGATCGCCGGGAAGCGGGCCGCGCTGCACGCCATCGAGGCCGGCGACGCGAGCGAGGCCAACTTCGACGCCGTCGGCGACGACTGGGACGTCGAGGAGCGCGCCCGCGCCACCCTTGACGGCCTCGGCCTCGGCCACATCGGCCTGGACCGCACCATCGGCGAGGTCTCGGGCGGCGAGTCCGTCCTGCTGCGCCTGGCCGCCCTGCTGCTGCGCCGGCCCGACGTGCTGCTGCTCGACGAGCCGACGAACAACCTCGACCGGTACGCCCGGCAGCGGCTGTACGACGCCGTGTCCGCCTGGTCGGGCGTCCTCGTCGTGGTCAGCCACGACCGGGAGCTGCTGGAGCGCGTCGACCAGATCGCCGATCTGCGCGACGGCGAGGTCCGCTGGTACGGAGGCACCTTCTCGCAGTACGAGGAGGCGCTCGCCGTGGAGCAGGAGGCGGCGGAGCGCATGGTGCGCGTCGCCGAGGCCGACGTGCAGAAGCAGAAGCGCGAACTGGCCGACGCCCAGGTCAAGCTGGCCCGCCGCAAGCGGTACGGGCAGAAGATGTACGACCAGAAACGCGAACCGAAGATCGTGATGGGCCTGCGCAAGCGGTCGGCCCAGGAGTCGGCCGGCAAGCACAGGATCATGCACACCGAGAAGCTGAAGGAGGCGCGCGAACGGCTGGGCGATGCCGAGGAGTTGGTGCGCGAGGACGCCGAGATCCGGATCGAACTGCCGTACACGACGGTTCACCCGGGGCGCGGAGTCCTGCGCGTACGGGAACTGGAGATGCCGTACGGGGCGGGCCTGCCCGGTGAGTTCGAGCTGCGCGGCCCCGAGCGGGTGGCGCTGACCGGGCGCAACGGGGCGGGCAAGACGACCCTGCTGCGCACGATCGCGGGGCAGTTGGAGCCGGTGTCGGGCGAGGTGGAGAAGCTGGTCACGACCCGGTTCCTGCCGCAGCGGCTCGACGTGCTGGACGACACGCTGAGCGTCGCGCAGAACGTGGCCCTGCTGGCGCCGAACGCGACGAACAACCTGATCAGGGCGCGGCTCGCCCGCTTCCTGTTCAAGGGCGCGAAGGCGGACCAGGCGGTCGGCACGCTGTCCGGCGGCGAGCGCTTCCGGGCGACGCTGGCGGCCCTGCTGCTGGCCGATCCGGCACCGCAGTTGCTGATGCTGGACGAGCCGACGAACAACCTCGACCTGGCGAGCGTGCGGCAGTTGACGGAGGCGCTGCGGGCGTACGAGGGCGCGCTGATCGTGGCGAGCCACGACGAACCGTTCCTGGAGTCGATCGGGATCACCCGGCGGCTGCACCTGGGGGCGGAGCCGGCGGACGGGCCGGAGCCGGCGGACGAGGAGGAGGCCGCGGTGGCGGAGTGAGAGCGCGAGAGCCCCGGCGCACAGGGCCGGGCTCCGTCGTCGGAGGCGGCGCGGACGCGGAGACGGAATCGGCGGTCATACCCGACAGAAGGTGTCCGGTATAGCTCCTAGCGTCGCTGCCATGGCATCGAACATCGTGGTCACAGGGGCGCGGGAGAACAACCTCCGGGACGTCTCCCTCGCCCTCCCCAAAGGAAAGATCGTCGTCTTCACCGGCGTCTCCGGCTCCGGCAAGTCCTCCGTCGTCTTCGACACGATCGCCGTGGAGTCCCAGCGCCAGCTCAACGAGACCTTCACCTGGTTCATCCGCAACCGGCTGCCGAAGTACGAGCGGCCGTCGGTGGACGCGATCGACGACCTGTCGGTGGCGATCGTCGTCAGTCAGAAGCCGATCGGCGGCAACGTCCGCTCGACGGTCGGCACGATGACCGACATCTACTCGATCGTCCGGGTGCTGTTCTCGCGGTACGGGGTCCCCAGTGCCGGGCCCGCGACCGCCTACTCCTTCAACGACCCGAGCGGCATGTGCCCGGCCTGCGACGGCGTCGGCAAGACCGTGCGCCTGGACCTGGACCGGGCGGTCGACTGGTCGAAGTCGCTGAACGAGGGCGCGCTGCGGGTGCCCGGCTCCTCGGTCGGCAGCTGGCAGTGGAAGCTGTACGCGCACAACGACTTCTTCGATCCCGACAAACCGCTGCACGCCTATACCCGCGAGGAGCGGGAACGCCTGTTGTACGGGGTGCGGGGCGCGGACGGCGCCAAGGTGTCGGTGCGGACGAGGACCGGCACGTTCGAGATGGACTCCGAAGGTCTGGTCAACCGTTTCGAGCGGCTCTTCCTCAAGCGGGACACCGGGTCGTTGTCCGCCGCCTCGCGCGAGGCGGCCGACGCCTTGACGGTCGAGGGCGTGTGCGGGGCGTGCGGAGGGGCGCGGCTGAACGAGGCCGCGCTGAAGTCCCGGATCGACGGGCTGTCCGTGCGGGACTACGTGTCGATGGAGGTCGCGGACCTGGTGGACGTGCTGGCCCGGATCGACGACCCGGTGGCCGCGCCGATCGCGGCGGCCGCCCGGGAGCGGCTGGAACGGCTGGTGGGGATCGGGCTCGGCTACCTGAGCCTGGACAGGGAGACCACGACGCTGTCCGGCGGCGAGGGGCAGCGGCTCAAGATGGTGCGACACCTGGGGAGTTCGCTGACCGGGCTGACGTACATCTTCGACGAGCCGAGCGTGGGGCTGCATCCGCGCGACGTGGGCCGGCTCAACGACCTGCTGGTGCGGCTGCGGGACAAGGGCAACACCGTCCTGGTCGTCGAGCACGACCCGGACGTGATCGCGGTCGCCGACCACGTCGTGGACATCGGTCCGGGTGCGGGCGTCGACGGCGGGCTGGTGGTCTTTGAGGGGCCGGTGGCCGGGCTGCGGGAGGCGGACACACTGACGGGCAGGTGCCTGCGGCGGCGGACCCCGCTGAAGGAGACGTTCCGCTCCCCCGCCGGGTGGCTGCCGGTCACCGGGGCCGAGCTGCACAACCTCAAGGGGGTCGACACCGCGTTCCCGACCGGCGTGCTGACGGTGGTGACGGGCGTGGCGGGTTCGGGGAAGTCGACCCTGGTGTCGGAGGTGTTCACGGCCGGGCACCCGGAGGCGGTCGTCATCGACCAGGGGGCGATCGGGGTGTCGTCCCGGTCCACCCCGGCGACGTACGTCGGCATCATGGACACGATCCGCCGGCTGTTCGCGCAGGAGAACGGGGTGAGCGCGGCGCTCTTCTCGTTCAACTCGACCGGCGCGTGCGGCAATTGCGCGGGACGCGGGGTCCTGTCGACCGACCTCGCCTTCATGGACCCGGTGACGACGGTGTGTCCGCGGTGCGAGGGGCGGCGGTTCGACGCGGAGGTGCTGGAGTACCGGCTCGGCGGCAGGTCGATCGTGGACGTGCTGGAGATGCCGGTGGACCGGGCGCGGACGTTCTTCGAAGATGCCTCGGTGGTACGGAAGCTGGACACGCTGCACGAGGTCGGGCTCGGGTACCTCTCGCTCGGACAGCCGCTCAGCTCGCTGTCCGGCGGCGAGCGGCAGCGCATCAAGCTGGCGACGCAACTGCACCGCACGGGCAGCGTGTACGTGCTGGACGAGCCGACGACCGGGCTGCACATGGCGGACGTCGACACCCTGGTCGCCCTCCTGGACCGGCTGGTCGACGCGGGGAACTCGGTGATCTGCGTCGAGCACAACCTGGACGTGGTCAAGCGCGCGGACTGGGTGATCGACCTGGGCCCGGACGGCGGCAAGCACGGCGGCGAGATCGTCTTCGAGGGGACGCCCCTGGACCTGATGGAGCATCAGGGTTCGTTCACGGCGGCCCACCTGCGGCGGGACCTGAGCGCCTAGAGCGCGCGGAGCCGTGCCTGTGTGCCCGCCAGTTCCGCCTGGAGGGCACGCCCGGCCGCGTCCGCGTCCCCGCGCACCACGGCCTCGACGAGCTCCTCGTGTCCCGCCTCCCCGCAGCCCCGGTCCTCCTCGCGCAGCCCCGTCAGTTCGACCATGTCGATCAGCCCGGCCCGCAGCACCGGCCGGAACTCGGCGAACAGCGAGCCCAGGACGGGGTTGTGCGCGGCGTCGACCACCACGGCGTGCAGGTCGATGTCCGCGTCCACGAACGCCGCGTCCGCCCCCGGCACGGCCGCCCGGCGCGCCCGCATCGCCGCACGGAGCGCGGTGACGTCGTCCGGGGTGCGGCGCTCGGCGGCCAGGCGGGCGGCCTGGACCTCGACCAGCATCCTGACCTCGTACACATCGGTGATCTCCGCCCGGCGCAGCCGGGTCGGCCAGTCCTCCTCGGGCTCGGTGGCGAGGACGAAGACGCCGGAGCCCTGGCGGGCCCTCAGCAGCCCCGCCTCGGAGAGGGCGCGCAGCGCCTCGCGGACGGTGGAGCGGCCCACGCCGAGCGTCTTGGCGAGGGTCGTCTCGCCCGGGATCTTGCTGCCGACGGGCCAGTGGCCGCCGGTGATCTGCTCGCGGAGCTGCGCGATGGCCTGTTCCACCAGGGGGGTCGGGCGGAGGGAGCCGAGCGGCATGAGTTTCACCTGTCAGGTTGTCTGAGGACTTGCGGTGTGGTTAGTGTAGCCGCCATGCGCTTCTGCGGTCTTCTTCTCGGCTGCCGCGGCGGGGTCTGAAGCCGACCGGCGCCCCGCCGCGGGGTGCCGTGCTGCCGGTCGGTCCATGGATCTACCGGACGACCTGAGGAAGACGCCTCCCGTGCACACCTGGAATCCGCAACGGCCCAGCCCCATGCCCTCGCACCGCTACCGCCCGGCCCATGAGCGCGTCGCCGTGCCGCTCGCCGACGCCGACCGCACCTGGCCCTCCCGCCGGATCGAACGTGCCCCGCTGTGGGTGCCGGTCGATCTGCGCGACGGCAATCAGGCGCTGTCCGAACCGATGGACCCCGTGCGCAAGCACAAGCTGTTCGACCTGCTGGTGGCCATGGGCTACAAGGAGATCGAGATCGGCTACCCGTCCGCGAGCCGCGCCGACTTCGACTTCGTACGCCGTCTGGCGACGAGCGGCGCGGTCCCGGACGACGTGACGACCGTGGTCTTCACGCCCGCCCGCCGCGAGCTGATCGAGCGGACGTTCGCCTCCGTCGAGGGCCTGCCGCACACGGTGGTCCACCTCTACACGGCAACGGCCCCCGTCTGGCGCGACGTCGTGCTGGGCCGGTCGCGCGCGGAGGTGCACGCGCTCATCAGGGAGGCCGCGACGGACATCCTGCGGCTCGCCGAGCGGCGCCCGGACGCGGACATCCGCTTCCAGTTCTCGCCCGAGGTCTTCAACCTCACCGAACCCGACTTCGTCCTGGAGATCTGCAACGGGCTCACCGAGCTGTGGGACGCCTCCCCCGACCGGCCGGTGATCCACAACCTCCCGGCGACCGTCGAGACCGCCACGCCGAACGTGTACGCCGACCAGATCGAGTACCTGCACCGGCACTTGGACCGCCGCGACCGCGTGATCCTGTCCGTTCATCCGCACAACGACCGCGGCACGGGCGTCGCCTGCGCCGAACTCGCCGTACTGGCGGGCGCGCAGCGCGTGGAGGGCTGCCTGTTCGGCAACGGGGAGCGCACCGGCAACGTCGATCTGGTCACCCTCGCACTGAACCTGCACACCCAGGGCGTCGACCCGATGGTCGACTTCTCCGACATCGACGCGGTCCGCGAGGTCGTGGAGCACTGCAACCGGCTGCCGGTGCCCGTCCGCCACCCGTACGCCGGCGACCTCGTGCACACCGCGTTCTCCGGCACCCATCAGGACGCCATCAGCAAGGGTTTCGCGGAGCACGCCCGGCGGGCCGCCGAACAAGGCGTGTCCGGACGCGAACTGCCGTGGTCCGTGCCGTACCTGCCGATCGACCCGGCCGACATCGGACGCTCCTACGAGGCGGTGATCCGGGTCAACAGCCAGTCCGGCAAGGGCGGGATCGCGTACCTGCTGGAGCAGGGGTACGGGATCGACCTGCCGCGCGGCATGCGCCCGGAGTTCGCGAAGACGGTGCAGCGGGCGACGGACGACAGCGGCCGCGAGGCGAGCGCGGAGGAGCTGTGGGAGCTGTTCCGTACGACGTACCTGGACGCCGGGACGGGCGGGGCGGTGGCCGTGCCCTGGTGGGAGACGCGCGAAGTCGCCCCGGGAGAGCACGAGTCGGTGTGCGACATCGCGGTGGACGGCGGGCCGCCGGCCCGCTTCAAGGGGGCCGGGAACGGCCCGGTCGCCGCCTTCACGGCGGCGCTGGCCGAGGCCGGGATCGAGGTGGCGGTGCTCAGCTACTTCGAGCACTCCACGGCCACCGGGCAGGGCAGTCCCGCGGTCGCGTACGTGGAGTGCCGGATCGGCCCGGCGGTCCTGTGGGGCGCGGGCCAGGACACGTCAGTCCTGACGGCCTCGGTCCGGGCCGTCCTCTCAGCAGTCAACCGGGCCCACCAGGAGCGACGGTGACGCTGCCTCAGATCGTTCTGCGGGCCGAGCACGTCGACTTCGTGCGCGACGGCACTTCCCTGCTGTCCGACATCTCGCTGACCGTCCGTCCGGGCGAGCACTGGGCCCTGCTCGGCGCGAACGGGGCCGGCAAGACCACCCTGCTGCGACTGCTCGGCGCGCTCGCGCACCCGACCCGGGGGCGCGTGGAGGTCCTGGGGCACGAGCTGGGCCGCATCGACGTGCGCGAGCTGCGTTCGTACGTCGGGCACGTCGACCCGCGCCATCCGCTGAGGTCGCCGCTGCGGGTACGGGACGTGGTCCTGACGGGGATCACCAACTCCGTCGAGCCGGTACCGCGCCGGCGGCCCACCGGGGAGCAGGAACGGTACGCGGACCGCCTCCTCGCGCTGCTCGGGCTGACGGAGCGCGGGCGGGCGCGCTGGCCGACGCTGTCGCAGGGCGAGCGGGGCCGGGCCCTGGTCGCGCGTGCCCTGATGCCCAGCCCGCGCCTGTTGCTGCTCGACGAACCGGCGACCGGGCTCGACCTGGTGGGGCGTGAGCAACTCGTCGACCGGCTCGACGCGTTGGGCACGAGCCGTCCGGACCTGGCGTCGGTCCTGGTGACCCATCACCTGGAGGAGCTGCCCTCGGGGACCACGCACGCGATGCTGCTGCGGGACGGTGTGTGTCTGGCCTCCGGCCCCGTCCGGGAGGTACTGACCGACGGCCTGGTCAGCGCGTGCTTCGCGCATCCGGTGCGCCTGCGGCGCGACGAGGGCCGGTGGAGCGTACGGACGCGGCGCGGGCCGGGCGCCGGCTGACGCGCCGCTCCCTCCGGGCGCGGGCCCGTCGTTCGCCGCGTTCGATACGTTCGAGTGGCGGGCCCGTTCGTTCGTCCCCGGGTCCGGTGACTTTCGCCGCGCATACGCCCCGTATGCGCCATCTGTCCGCCACGTACCGGGAGTTGTCCCATGCCCAGCAAGAAGGCCCTTGTCCGCCGTCCGAGCCCGCGTCTCGCCGAAGGGCTGGTGACGCACGTCGAACGGCAGCCGGTCGACGGGGAACTGGCGCTCGCCCAGTGGGAGGCCTACGGGGCGGCGCTGCGCGCCCACGGCTGGCAGACCGTGGAGGTGGACCCGGCCGACGACTGCCCGGACGGGGTGTTCGTCGAGGACACGGTGGTGATGTTCCGCAACGTCGCGCTCGTCGGGCGGTCGGGGGCCGCGCGCCGCAGGCAGGAGACGCCCGCCGTGCGGGACGTGCTGGTGGAGCGGCTGGGCTGCTCGGTGAACCGGGTCCGCGAGCCCGGGACGCTGGACGGCGGGGACGTCCTGAAGGTGGGCGACACCGTGTACGTGGGGCGAGGGGGGCGGACCAACGCGGAGGGGGTGCGTCAGCTCCGGGCCGCGTTCGAGCCGCTCGGCGCACGGGTCGTGGCGGTGCCCGTCAGCCGGGTGCTGCACCTGAAGTCGGCGGTGACCGCGCTGCCCGACGGGACGGTCGTCGGGTACGAGCCGCTGGTGGACAGCCCGGCGGCCTTTCCGCGCTTCCTGGCCGTGCCGGAGGAGGCCGGGGCGCATGTGGTCGTGCTCGACGGGAACTCGGTGTTGACGGCGGCGAGCGCTCCCAGGTCGGCCGAACTGTTCGCGGATCTCGGTTTCACACCCGTACCGGTGGACATCAGCGAGTTCGAAAAGCTGGAGGGGTGCGTGACATGTCTCTCGGTGCGACTGCGCGACCTGCACACATAACGGGGTGTAGCGGGACGCAACGGACGGGGACTTGGCTCAGCGCTCACGCCGCGCTTAACCTACGGTCTCGTAACCTACGAAGCCGTAGGTAATTGCTTTCGTCCCCACCCCCTGGAGTACCCGTGACGATCACCTCTCCCCATCTCGGCAGCTCGGAGGCGTGGACCGACGCCAAGCTGCTGTTCGCACTGGAAGAGGTGGTGGAAAAGGAACTCAACCGCCACCTGAAGGTCACCAAGGACTGGATGCCCCACGAGTACGTCCCGTGGAGCGACGGCCGCAACTTCCCCGGGTTCTTCGAGGACGGGGAGAAGTGGGAGCCGGAGCAGTCCAAGGTGACCGACATCGGCAAGATCGCGCTCGTCGTGAACCTGCTGACCGAGGACAACCTGCCCAGCTACCACCACGAGATCGCCTCCCTCTTCGGCCGCGACGGCGCCTGGGGCACCTGGGTGCACCGCTGGACCGCCGAGGAGGGCCGGCACGGCATCGTCATGCGTGACTACCTGCTCGCGTCGCGGGCGGTGGACCCGGACAAGCTGGAGCAGTTCCGGATGGCGCACATGAGCGAGGGCTTCGAGTCGGACAACCGGCACTCGATGCTGCACTCGGTCGCGTACGTGGCCTTCCAGGAACTGGCCACCCGGATCTCGCACCGGAACACCGGCCACCAGTCCGGGGACCCGGTGTGCGACCGGATGCTGGCGCGGATCGCGACGGACGAGAACCTGCACATGGTCTTCTACCGGAACCTGCTGGGGGCCGCCTTCCAGCTCGCGCCGGACCTGACCATGCAGGCCGTGCGGGACGTGGTCGTCAACTTCCGGATGCCCGGGCACGGGATGCCGGGCTTCGAGCGGGCTGCCGCGCAGATGGCGATCGGCGGGGTGTACAACATCCGCATCCACCACGACGACGTGATCCAGCCGGTGCTGAGGTTCCTGAAGGTGCTGGACATCGACGGGCTCGGGGCGGAGGGGCTGAAGGCGCAGGAGGAGCTGGGGCTGTACATGAGCGGGCTGGACTCGGAGGCGAAGAAGTTCGACGAGAAGCTCGCGGCGAGGCTGGCCCGCCGGGCGGCTCGCGGCCTCTGAGCCCTGGCTCCGCCCTCTCCCCCGGGCCCGGTGGGCGGCGGCACCGGCGCGCCGCCCACCGCTTCCGGCCTCCGGCTCCGCCCCTCCCCAGATTCCGGCGGGCGACGCACCCTCCTGCCCCCTCGGCACTGCGGCCGCCTCCCCTCGGCACGGCCGCCGCCTCCCTTTTCTCCTGGGGTGGCGGCGGCCGCCCTCCCCCGCTCCCTCTCCTTGGGCTCTGCAGCTCCCTCCCCCCCGCTCCCTCTGGGCTCCGCAGCCGCCCGCCACCCCCCGCTCCCTTGCGCGACGAGGCCGCCCGCCACCCCCGTCCCCTTGGGCGTCACCGCCGCCCTTCCCGTTTCCCCCGTCCCCTTGGGCGACGGGGCCGCCCCAAGGGGGCGAGGGGGGTACCCCCTGCTCGAGCGAAGCCGAGAGCTTGGGGGAGGGCGGGCAAGGGGGCGGCCCCTCCCGCTCCCGGTCCGCCCGGGTGCCGCCCCCTGCGTGAGCGCCTGCGCCGGACGCCCGACCCCGCCAAGGCCGTGAGCTCAGCCCCGGCACCGGACGCGCCAGCCCCGCCCGGCTCGGGCAGGAGAGGCCCCGGACCCGCCCCTCCACCTAAAGCGCTCGCCGCGCGGCCAAGGGGAACGGTTCCCGTGCAGATCCGTCGTGGCTGGGCGCGCAGTTCCCCGCGCCCCTGGAGGGGCGTGCCTCCGGTGGGAAATGGGCAGGCGTGTCGTGCGTGTGGGTGCGTAACGATCTGGGCGTGGCGCCGGCCCCCGGGCACGGCCTGCCGGGGGCGCGATCCGGTACCGAGGCCGGCCGGGTGGCCGGAGCCGTGGCCGGCGTGGCAATTGCCTTGAAGGCATGGGGTGTTGGAGAGCGGGCGGGGCACCTTCAGGGCGGGCGTGGGGGTGATGTGCCCCACCGTGCCCCGCCCCGCAGCAGGGCGTATCGGGCGGTCACGCCCCCCGCAGCCGGCCGGCCCCGGCAACGTCGCGGCCCCCGAGGGGGATCTCCTCGCAAGACCACCCCCCGCGCCACGTAATCTGTTCGGGTGAAACCTCTCACCCGTCTAGTCCTCATCGGCGCCCCGGTCGCCATCGTCGCCACCGCGGCGTTCGGCGGCCACCCCAAGGGGGACGACCCGATCTACGTCGATCCCTGGTCCACCGAGACCACCGCCGACGACCCGAAGCCCGACGAGGCGAAGAAGCCCAAGACCGACCAGGAGCTGATAGCCAAGCTGCCTCCGGGTCTCGCCGACCCCCTCCTGAAGGACCGGGCCGCGCAGATCATCTCCACCGCGGAGAACTCGACGAAGCACTGGCAGGGCCAGTACGCGAACATCCGCGACGTCAAGGACGGCAACGGCTACACGGCGGGCGTGATCGGCTTCACCTCCGGTACGCACGACATGCTGCAGCTCATCCAGGACTACACCAAGACCCACCCGGACAACCCGCTGGCCTCCTTCATCCCCGCCCTGCAGAAGGTCGACGGCACCGCCTCGCACGAGGGCCTGGACCCCGGCTTCACTCAGGCGTGGAAGCAGGCGGCGAAGGAGCCGGACTTCGTCAACGCGCAGAACGCGGCCCGCGACAAGTACTACTTCAAGCCCGCGGTCGACCTCGCGAAGATGGACGGCCTGGGCACGCTGGGCCAGTTCATCTACTACGACGCGATGGTCCTGCACGGCCCCGGCGTCGACAAGCGCGGCTTCTACGGCATCCGGGAGACGGCGCGCGCCAAGGTCAAGGCCCCCTCCGAGCTGGGCGGCAAGGGCGACAAGGCGTCGAAGCTGAAGGCCGAGAAGGCGTACCTGAACGCGTTCCTGGACGAGACGCGCGAGGTGCTGCGGACGAAGAAGACGCTCAACGACACCTCGCGGATCGACACGGCGCAGCGGGTGTTCCTCAAGGACGGGAACATGGACCTGAAGCTGCCGCTGAAGTGGAAGATGTACGGGGAAGAGTTCAGCATCACCAACTGACGGGGTCCGGCGTCGGCCGCTGCCGCGGGGCGGCCGTTGCCGAGGGGGCGGGAGCCGGTCCGGGTGCCGTCACCGCCCGGGTGACGACGTTGACTCGCCGGGCGGCCGGACGTGCTCCCGGCGGGCGTCCTCGCGCAGCAGTTCGGCGGCCTTCTCCGCGATGGCGACGGTCGGGGCGTGGGTGTGGCCGCGCGTGATGTTCGGCATCACGGAGGCGTCGGCCACCCGCAGCCCCGCCACTCCCCGCACCCGCAGCCTCGGGTCGGTGACCGACCGCGGGTCGCGGCCCATCCGGCAGGTGCCGGTGGGGTGGTAGAGGGTCTCCAGGGAGCCGCGCAGGGCGGCGGTCAGCTCCGCGTCGTCGACGACGCCCGGGTAGAGCCCCATGGGCCCGCTGGTGTACGGGGCCAGGGCGCGCCCCGCGAAGAGGCCCTCGGCGCGCCGCACGCCGGCCACGATGCGGCGCAGGTCCGAGCCCTCGGGGTCGGTGAGGTAACCCGGCTCGATGCGCGGCGGGGCTTCGGGGTCGGGCCCGGAGAGGGTGATGCGGCCGGTGCTGGCGGGCTGGAGGAGGACGACGCCGATGGTGAGGCCGTGTTCGGCGGGCGGGACGAGCCCGTGCCCGACGAACGGCACCGGGGCGAAGATCAGCTCCAGGTCGGGCGCGTCGACGTCGGGACCGCTGCGCACGAAGGCGACGGCCTCGGCCACGTTGGAGGTCAGCGGGCCGCGCCCGGCGAGGAGGTAACGGGCCAGGTTGGCGGGCGTGTCGGCACCGGTGAGGGTGATCGGGTCGGGGCAGCGCAGGGTGACGGTGGTGGACAGGTGGTCCTGGAGGCGGCGTCCCACCTCGGGCACGGCGACGCGCGGTTCGATGCCGAGGGCGCGCAGTTCGTCCGGGTCGCCGATGCCGGAGTGCAGCAGCAGGTGCGGCGAGCCGACCGCGCCCGCGCTGAGCACGACCTCGCGGCGGACGGTGATCAGGCCCGGCACGCCGTCGGCCTCGACGCCGACCACCCGGTGGGTGCCGGGGGCGAAGCGCAGCCGCCGCACCCGGGTGCCGGTGAACACGTCCAGGTTGGGGCGCCGGCGGGCGGGCCTGAGGTATCCGTCGGCGGCGCTCCAGCGGCTGCCGCGCCGCTGGTTGAGCGGGGTGACGGCGAAGCCGCTGTGGTCGGGGCCGTTCAGCTCGGGCAGTTCGCGCAGCCCGTCCTCGCGGCAGGCGTCGAGGAACGCGCCGGTGAGCGGGCTGGGGTCGCGGGGCGGGGAGACGTGGAGGGGGCCCTCGGTGCCGTACACGGTGCGCGCGGGGGTGGGGCCCGTCCACCGCTCGGCGCGCCGGAAGTACCGTACGAACGCGTCGTACCCCCACTCGTGGCCGGCCGCCTCGCCCCAGGCGTCGTAGTCGTCGCGGTGGCCGCGCACCCACATCATGGCGTTCAGGGACGAGCTGCCGCCGAGCACGTGCCCGCGCGGCCAGTACAACTCCCGCCCGTCCAGGGCCGCTTGTCCGACCGTGCTGAAATTCCAGTCGTACGGGGTCTTGAACAGCCGGGGGAAGGCCGCGGGCATGCGGATCTCCGGCTTGCTGCGGCGGTCCGGACCGCCGGACTCGACGAGTGCGACGCGCACGGTGGGGTCCTCGGAGAGCCGGGCGGCGAGCACGCAGCCCGCCGATCCGGCGCCGACGACGAGGTAGTCGTAGGTGTGCGTGGTGCCCGGCTCCTGCGCGGCGTACGGCTTGCGGCGGCTCAACGCGGCTCCCTGGTACGGCGGTTGCGGACTCGCGTGCCCCGTGGGCACGACATGTACTGCCGGTGCCCCAGCATGACGGTCCGCGCGCCGTGTTACCAGTGGGTACTAGCGGGTTTCCCGGCCGCGGCGCAGCGCGTACCGCTCCTTCTCGGAGAGTCCGCCCCACACGCCGAAGCGTTCGTCGTGGCTGAGGGCGTACTCCAGGCAGGCGGCGCGCATGTCGCAGGCGCCGCAGAGCCGCTTGGCCTCGCGGGTGGAGCTGCCGGGCTCGGGGAAGAAGAACTCGGGCCCGGTCTGGGCGCACAGGGCGCTCTCCTGCCAGGAGATCTCACGGCCGGCGGGAAGGCGGGAGAGCGTACGGCCGGCGGGACGGATGGCGTTGATCGGCATGCGGCACACGCTGCCCGCTCCCGATCAACGTCCGATCAACGCTTGATCAACGGGCCCGCAACGCCCGGCGCGTACGGCCCCCGCCCCGCGACGCCGACGGCCTCGGCCCCCGGAAGACCATTGCGCCGGGCTCCCGCGTTCGTACAGGATTCGCCCATGACCGTAACCCGAAAGGCCGACGCCGCGTAGGCACCGCGGGCGCGCCCGTGTCCGCGCCCGCGCTCCGGCATGCACCGGCCGCCCATGGCGCCGTACCGCTTCTGCTTCGAACACGAGCACTGCCCGTCCGTACGGGTGGGCCTGCCGAAGGCCGACACCTTCGTCCGTACCTCCTGGAGTCTCCGGTGAAGGCGCTCCGCCCCACGGCCGGGGCCGGGCGCGGCGGCGAGTGGGGGGTGGTGGATCTCGCGCGGTGGGACGGTTTCGGGGCGGGCAGGTCCTGGGGAGGTGTCGGGGGTCCGGAACCAACTGCCGCGAGGAGCACCCCACATGACTGATTTCGCAGTGGTCGGCGGCGGTGTCGCGGGGCTGGCGACAGGTCTGCTCCTGGCCCGCCGCGGCCACGCCGTCACCCTCTTCGAGCAGGACGCGCGCGCCCCGAGCGGCGACCTGGACGCCGACTTCTTCGACTGGCCGCGCCCCAGGACCGTCCCGCAGGCGGTGCAGCCGCACACGCTGCTGGGCGCGGCCCGTTCCGTGCTCATCGCCGAACTCCCCGACGTGTACGAGGATTTGCTGCGCCGGGGGGCGGGCGAGTACCGCGAGCTGAGCGTGTACGAGGAGCCGCCGGAGCCCGTCCCCGGCGACGAGGACCTGGTCCTGCTCCTGCCCCGGCGCATCCTCCTGGAGACCGTCCTGTACGACGCGCTGCGCGCGGAACCGGGGGCGGTGCTGCGGTACGGGGAGCCGGTGACGGGCCTGGTCTTCGACGGCGTCGACGCGAGCGGCGTCCCCCGGGTCGCGGGCGTGCGCACGGACGCCGGCCCCTGCCCGGCGGACGTGGTCGTCGACTCGGCGGGGCGCCGGGGCGGCACGGCCGCCTGGCTGGCCGAGGCGGGCGGCCGGCCGCCGGTCGTCGAACGGCATCCCACCGGGCTCGTCTACTACTGCCGCTGGTACCGGCTGCCGGAGGGCGAGGCGCAGGGGCAGCCGGTGGTGGCGAGCGGCTCGTTCGGGGGGTGCGCGGTGTTCCCCGCGGACAACCGGGTGTTCGGGGTGGCGCTGTTCCTGCACGCGGGCGATCCGACGCGGGCGGCGCTGATGGACCCGGACGTCTTCGAGGCGGCGGCCGAGACCTTCCTGCCCGGGGCGAAGCGGCAGGCCCGCCACGCCGCGCCGCTCTCGGGGGTGCTGCCGCTGGCCGGTCTGGAGAACCGCTGGACCTCGCTGGTGGACGAGGAGGGGCCCGTCGTCGCGGGGCTGCTGAACGTGGGCGACAGCTTCACCCACACCAACCCGACCATGGCGCAGGGTATTTCGCTGGCCCTGTGGTCGGCCCGTCGGCTGGCCCACCAGTGCGCCTCCCTGGACCCCTCGACCGCGGAGTTCACCGCCGCGTACCACGCGTGGGCGCTGGACGCGCTCCGTCCGTGGTTCGACGTGCAGGTCGAGACGGACGAGGCCGTCGGCCGCCGCTACGCCGACCGCGCTCCGGTCCCGTCGGCCGGTTTCGCCCGCGAGCGGGCGGCGATGACGGCCTGCGCCGTGACCGACCCGGTGGTGGGCCGGGCCCGTCTGCGGGTCCGCCACCTGCAGACGCTGCCGGCGCAGGCGTACGGCGACGAGGAGGTCCAGCAGCACCTGACGCGCTGGCTGGCCACGAACCCGTCCTGGGAGCCCCGGGCCGAGGGTCCGACCCGGGAGGAGTGGGAGAAGGCCGTCGGCGCCGGGCGGCGGGAGACTGCCGGCTAGGCGCCCGGGTCCCCGGGGGCGGGTCCGGAGGAGCCCAGGGCCTCGGCGAGGTCGTAGCTGACGGGCTCCTCCAGTTGTGCGTACGTGCACCCGGCGGCGTCCCTGTCCGGCCGCCACCTGCGGAACTGCACCGTGTGCCGGAACCTCGTGCCCTGCATGTGGTCGTACGCCACCTCGCAGACCCGCGAGGGGTCCAGGGCGACCCAGGACTGGTCCTTCTGGCCGTTCCACCGGTTCTGGCTCCCCGGCAGCCGGTTCGCCTCGTGCGCGGACTGGTCCTCCCAGGCCGCCCACGGATGCCCGGCGCCCGGCGCGGGCCGCAGCGGCTCCAGTTCCCCGGCCAGCTCCGCCCGTCGCCGCGCGGTGAAGGCGGAGGCCGCCCCGACGTGCTGGAGCACTCCCCCGTCGTCGTACAGCCCCAGCAGCAGCGAACCGACCCCCAGGCCCGGCGTCTTGTGCGGCCGGTACCCGGCCACCACGCAGTCGGCCGTCCGCTCGTGCTTGATCTTGTACATGAGCCGTGCGTCCGGCCGGTACGGAAGGGTGAGCGGCTTCGCCATGATCCCGTCGAGTCCCGCCCCCTCGAACCGTTCGAACCACCGCTCCGCCGTCGCCCGGTCCGTCGTCGCGGGCGCCAGGTGCACCGGCGGCGCCGCCCCCTCCAGCACCTCCACCAGCGTCTTGCGCCGCTGCGCCAGCGGTACGTCGAAGAGCGCGAGGTCCTCCAGGGCGAGCAGGTCGAAGGCGACGAACCTCGCGGGGGTGCGTTCGGCCAGGAGGGTGATGCGGGATTGGGCGGGGTGGATGCGGTCGGAGAGCCGTTCGAAGTCCAGCCGCCCGTCCTGCGCGATCACGATCTCCCCGTCCACCACGCACCGGGCCGGGAGGCCGGCGAGCAGCGCCGGGACCAGTTCCGGGAAGTAGCGGGTCAGGGGCTTTCCGGTGCGGCTGCCGATGACCAGGGCGTCGCCGTCGCGGTGCACGATCGCCCGGAAGCCGTCCCACTTGGCCTCGTACTGCATGCCGGGCGGGATCCTCTTGACCGCCTTGGCCAGCATCGGCTTGACCGGCGGCATGACCGGCAGGTTCATTCGCGGAGGATCGTCGGCATGGGCACCCATGTCCCCGACCCTGCCCGAAACTCCGATATGCGGCATATGCAAGCTCGGCCTACCGTGGCGCACATGGGCAAAGCGGGCGAGGCGATCGAGCTGGATGCGGGAGGGCGGACCGTGCGGCTGTCCAGCCCCGACAAGGTCTACTTCCCCGCACGCGGCTTCACGAAGGCGGACGTGGCCCGCTACTACCTGGCGGTCGCCCCCGGAATCCTGCGCGCGCTGCGCGAACGGCCGACCACCCTGGAGCGCTTCCCGGACGGTGTCGAGGGCGAGTCCTTCTACCAGAAGCACGCCCCGAAGAACGTGCCCGACTGGCTGCCCACGGCCACCGTCACCTTCCCCAGCGGGCGCACCGCCGACGAGATCTGCCCGACCGAGGCGGCCGCGGTGCTGTGGGCGGCGAACCTGGGGACCCTGACCTTCCACCCCTGGCCGGTGCGCCGCGCCGACGTCGACCGCCCCGACGAGCTGCGCATCGACCTGGACCCGCAGCCGGGCACCGACTTCGCGGACGCGGTACGGGCCGCCCACGAGCTGCGCGCGGTGCTGGACGAGCACGGGCTGCGCGGCTGGCCGAAGACGTCGGGCGGCCGGGGCCTGCACGTGTTCGTGCCGATCGAGCCGCGCTGGGACTTCACGACGGTGCGCCGTGCCGCGATCGCGGTGGGCCGCGCGCTGGAACGGCGCATGCCGGACCGGGTGACGACGGCCTGGTGGAAGGAGGAGCGCGGCAGCCGCATCTTCGTCGACTTCAACCAGGCCACCCGCGACCGCACCATGGCCTGCGCCTACTCGATCCGCCCCAAGCCGCACGCCCCGGTGTCGGCGCCGCTGCGCTGGGCGGAGCTGGACGAGGTGCGCCCCGAGGACTTCGACCTGGCCACCATGCCGGTCCGGTTCGCCGAACTGGGCGACGTGCACGCCGACCTGGACGAGCAGGCGTTCGTACTGGACTCCCTGCTGGAGCTGGCGGAACGCGACGAGCGGGACCGCGGGCTCGGCGATCTGCCGTACCCGCCGGACTACCCGAAGATGCCGGGCGAGCCGAAACGGGTCGCGCCGAGCCGTGCCAGGCACGACGGACAGGGAGCGGGAGAGGGATGAGCAGCGAGACACCCGAGCCGGAACGCGCCGCCGGGGCCGCGCACGATCCGTCGCACGAGCCGCACGAGCCGCACGAGCCGCACGAGCCGCACGAGTCGCACGAACGGCACGGCGCGCACGGGCGGGTGCGTACGGGCGCGGAGCGGTGGCAGGCCTTCAAGAAGGGTCCGTTCCTGCCTGCGACGGTGCTGGTCCTCATCCTGGCCGTGGCCGCCGGGCTGTTCGCCGGCTCGTACACGTACACCATGGCCAACCCCAGCCCGCACCACATTCCGGCGGCCGTCGTCGGCGATCCGGCGACGCCGCAGCTCAAGCGGTTCGTGGCGGGACTGGACGAGGCGCTGCCCGGTTCGCTGAAGGTGACGTCGTACGCGACGGAGGCGGCGGCCCGTGAGGCGGTGGAGGAACAGCGCGAGTTCGCGGTGCTGCGGGCCGACGGGCGGAAGGTGGAGCTCGACGTGTCGGGCGCGTCCGGCGCCTCGGTCGCGCAACTGCTCGGGGAGGCCGGGGCGAAGGTGGGCGAGGCGGCCGGGGTGGACGTCGAGGTGAAGGACGTCAAGCCCCTGCAGAAGGGCGACCCGCGCGGGCTCGCCCTCTTCTACATCTCCCTCGCCGCGGTGATCATCGGTTTCGTCGGCGCGATCCAACTGAGCGTGCACGCACGGGGGCTGAATCCGGCCGAACGCATCGCCTTCCACGTCGCGTACTCCCTCACCGGGGCGTTCGCGATCGCGGCGGTGGTGGACTGGCTGCTGGGGGCGCTGGACCTGCCGTTCGTCCAGTCCTGGCTGATCCTGGCGCTGACGATGTTCACGTCGGGGATGGTCTTCACGATGTTCAACACGCTGATGGGGCGCTGGGCGATGCTGCCGACCTGGGGGCTGATGGTCCTGCTGGGCAATCCCTCCTCGGGCGGGGCGGTGTCGTGGCCGCTGCTGCCGTCGGTGCTGGGGCACATCGGGCAGTGGCTGCCGCCGGGGGCGTCGGTGAACGCGCAGCACACGGCGGTCTACTTCCAGGGGCACCAGCACGTGTTCCCGTACGCGGTGCTGGCGGCATGGGCGGTCGGGTCCTGCACGGTCTTCTGGGTCTGGCGGCATCGGCATCCGGGAGGGCGCGAGAAGGGGGCGGCGCATGCCGCGTGAGGCGGTGCGGGGCGGCCCATGCCGCGTGCTGCGACTCGGTCCGGCCCGCGCCGTGTGACGCGCCCCGGACCGCCCCACACCGCGTGACACGCCCCCGGACCGGCCTCCCCTCTTCCCCTTCCCCTTTCCCTGAAGCACCCCCGCCCTCTTGCGCGCCGCAACCCGCCTTCACCCCCGCCCCCTTGCGCTTCGCAGCCCACCTCCACCCCGCCCCCTTGCGCGTCGCAGCCGCCCTACCCCCTTCCCCCCGTTCCCTTGGGCGTCGCAGCCGCCTTGTGCCCCCGCTCCCTTGGGCGACGGGGCCGCCCCAAGGGGGCGGAACGGGCGGGCAAGGGGGCGGCCCCTCCCGCTCCCGGCCTGCCCGGGTGCCGCCCCTGCCCGAGCGCCTGTGCCGGACGCGCGAACCCGCCAAGGCCGAGAGCTCAGCCCCGGCACCGGGACACCCAGCCCCGCCCGGCTCAGGCAGAGAGGCCCCGGACCCGCCCCTTTCCCTAAAGCGCTCGCCGCGCGGCTGTCCAGGGTTCACTGCGGATGCGTCGTGGCTGAGCGCGCAGTTCCCCGCGCCCCTGAAGGGGTGCCACCCCCGGTGGGAACCGTGCGGGAGCGGCATGGTTGCTCGCGCAGTTCCCCGCGCCCCTGGAAGGGCGCCGCGCCCGGCGGGGAAGCGGGCCGGACGGGGTGGGTGGGGTCAGGACACCTCGATCGTGCACGAGGCGCCGACCGTCGAGCTCGACCCCACGAAGAGCTCGATCCCCCCCGGCTCCACCACGAACCGCCCGTCCACCGCGTTCGTCCAGAACCCCAGATCCTCCGCCCCCAGCGAAAAGCGCACATCCGCCGACTCCCCCGCCCCCAGCGCGACCCGCTCGAAGCCCCGCAACCGCCGCACCGGCTGCACCAGCGACGCCACCGGGTCGTGGACGTACAACTGCACGACCTCGTCGCCCGCCACCTCGCCCGTGTTCCGCACGGAGACCTCCATCTCCAGCCGTTCGCCCCGCTTCAGCTCCGCCGCCCCGATCCGCGTGACGCTCGCCCGCGGCTCGCCGATCTCGAAGGTCGTGTAGCTCAGCCCGTACCCGAAGGGGAACTGCGGCGTCCGGTCGACGTCCAGGTAGCCGGTGATGAAGGTGTTGCCGGGGGACTTCGGGTCGTACGGGCGCCCGGTGTTCTCGTGGTTGTAGTGCACCGGGATCTGTCCCACGGTGCGCGGGAAGGACACCGGCAGCTTGCCGCCCGGGTTGACCCTGCCGAACAGCACGTCGGCGACGGCGTTGCCGCCCTCGATGCCGGGGTGCCACGCCTCCAGCACCGCCGACGCGGAATCCACCCAGTTCCCGACCGTCAGCGGCCGTCCGTTCAGCAGCACCACCACGAAGGGGACGCCGGTCGCCGCGACCGCCCGGATCAGTTCCTCCTGGCCTTCCGGCAGCCCGAGGTCACTGCGCGACGCGGCCTCCCCGCTGAGTTTGGCGCCCTCGCCCACCACGACGACCACCACGTCGGCGGCCTTCGTCGCCCCGACCCCGTACGTGACGCGCGCGCCGCGCCCGGCGGCGTCGCGGATTCCGTGCAGCACGGTCACCGGCGGGAACTTCTCCCCGCCCGGCCCCGCCCACGTGCCGTGCAGGTCACGGGAGTCCGCGAACGGACCGACCACCGCCACCGCCTTCCCCGGCGCGATCGGCAGCACCCCGCCCTCGTTCTTCAGCAGCACCATGGACCGGGCGGCCGCCTCGCGCGCGGCCCGGCGCGTCTCGGGCGTCGGCCCGGGAACCGCCTGCGCCTCCCGCACGTACGGGTCGGCGAACAGCCCGAGCGCGTGCTTGAGCCGCAGGACCCGGGCGACCGCGTCGTCGAGCCGCTCCTCCTTGATCCGCCCGTCGGCGAGCAACCGCGCGCCGTGCTCGGCGAGATGGGTGCTGACCATCTCCATGTCGACGCCCGCGTTGAGCGCGATCCGGCCCGCGTCCGCGCCGTCGGCGGCGAATCCGTGCGGGAGGAGTTCGCCCACGCCGTTCCAGTCGCTCACCACGACCCCGTCGAACTCCCAGTCCTCCTTGAGGATTTCGGTGAGGGTGTGCCCGTTGGCGTGCGCGGGGATGCCGCTGAGGGTGTTGAAGGAGGCCATGACGGTGGCGCAGCCCGCGTCGAGGGCGGCCTTGAAGGGCGGCAGGTAGAGGTTGCGCAGCCGGGACTCGGAGACGTCGACCGTGTTGTAGTCGCGGCCGCCCTCCGCCCCGCCGTACGCCACGAAGTGCTTGGCGCAGGCCGCGACGCGGTCCTTCGCCTTCAGACTGTCCGGGCTGGAGCCCTGGTAGCCGCGCGTCTTGGCGGCCGCGAACGCCGCCGTCAGGTACGGGTCCTCGCCGCAGCTCTCGGCGATGCGGCCCCAGCGGGGCTCGTGGGTGACGTCCATCATCGGGGCGAACGTCCAGTGGACGCCCTGCGAGCGGGCCTCCTTCGCCGACACCTCGCCGTCGACCCGGGCGACCTCGGGGTCGAAGGCGGCTGCCTGGGCGAGCGGGATCGGGAAGGTGGTCCAGAAGCCGTGGATGACGTCGAGCCCGAAGACCAGCGGGATGCCGAGCCGGGACTCCTCGACGGCGATGCGTTGCAGCGCGTTGCTGTGCCGGGCGCCGATGATGTTGAGTACGGAACCCAACTCGCCCTTCCTGGCGGCCTGTTCGGCGGCCGCGGTCTGGCTGCCGCCGGGGCCCGTCGCCCCGGTCCAGGAGAGCTGCTGGAGCTGCCCGAGCTTCTCGGCGACGGTCATGCGCCCGATCAGCGCCCGGATCTCCTCCTCGTGCCCGCCGTCCGCCGTCCCGGCAGCCGCCGGTTCCGTCGCCGCCACGGCGGCGGCCCCGCTGCCGGTCATCGCCGCGAGGAAGGTACGCCGTCCCACGCCACCGTCACCCATGTCTTCACCTTTTGAATGAGTCGAACCCGCTGTTTGCCACGAAGGCTCCAGGTAATCACCTCGGAGGGTGCTGCGGCAGGGGGCGGCGGGGGCCGAGCGCCCACTGTCCGCCCACATGGCCCACGCCGACGGCGCAGGTCGCCCGGGCGGTTCTCACACGTGGGCGAGCAGCGCGTCCAGCGGGTGCGGTACGCGGTCCAGGTCGAGCGCGTCGACCATGGCCCGCGCATAGCTCTCCTTGCGCCCCGCGGTGGTGCCGATGAACCTGCGGAGCTGCTGGTGCGCGGTGCGGGGCCGCTGCGCGGGCTGGTTCCTGAACGTGCGCAAGGAGCGCAGGTCCCCTTGTTCCGCGGCGACTTCCTCCACGCCTTCGCAGCCGAGGGCGCGGATGAGCTCGTCCTCCAGGTCGGCGTCGCAGACGTGGAAGCCGAGCCGTTCGAGTTCTCCGTACGTTTCGGGGCTGCCGAGCCCCGCCCGTTCCAGGGCCCGCCGGAAGTAGCCGGTCTCGGCGGCGTCGCACAGCCCGCACAGCCGGAGGTCCAGCCCGCGCGGGCCGAGCAGCGCCAGGAACCGTCCGACGCCGGTGGCTCCGCCCATCGGCAGGACGCACACCGCCTCGGCGTCGAGGTCGCGCCCCCGGCGCACGGCGAGCGCCTCCAGCGCGGCGCGGTCGCTGACGCCCTCGACGAGGACGACGGTCCGGGGGCCGTGCGTACGGGCGAGCCCGGTGGCGGTCCGACGGGCGGCGTCCGCCGCCGGCCCCCCGGCCGCCCAGGCGACGGCGGCTTCCCGGAACCGGTCCGACGCGTGCGTCTGCGGTCCGCTCTCCACCCGGTTGTCGTCCACCGGTTCAGTCTGGCAGGCACGTCGGAGGGAGGGGCGGCGGGCGAGTGGCTGCGACCACTGGGGGTGCACCGGTGTCCTCATCCGTGGCGGCCGACCAGCCCCTTGACCAGCGCCTCTCCGCCCCGGCGGCAGTGTCGCCGCGGCCGCGCCGTCCGTCACCGGGCCGGCCCTTCCCCACGTGCGCGATCCCCCCGCCGGTGTGATCGTGCGAGGGTGACCACTGCCAGCGAGAACGCCACCGCATCCGCCGCGCAGCCCGCCGAGCCGGTGCCTCCCGTCCTGGACGGCCGCAGGCGCAACATCGTCTTCGGCACGATCATGCTGGGCGTCCTCCTCGCGGCCCTCGACCAGACGATCGTCGGCACGGCCCTGCCGACGATCGTCTCGGACCTCGGCGGCGCGGCCCACATGTCGTGGGTGGTCACGGCCTACCTCCTCGCCGAGACGGTCGCGACGGTCCTGGTCGGCAAGTTCGGCGACCTGTTCGGCCGGAAGGTCGTCTTCCAGATCTCCGCGGTCATCTTCATCACGGGCTCCTTCCTCTGCGGCCTCGCCACCGACATGACCCTCCTCATCGCCTGGCGAGCGGTGCAGGGCATCGGCGCCGGCGGCCTGATGGTCACCGCGATGGCACTGATCGCCGATGTGATCCCGCTGCGTGAGCGCGGCAAGTACCAGGGGGCGATCGGCGCCGTCTTCGGCGTCTCGACGGTCGTCGGCCCGCTCCTCGGCGGCCTCTTCACCGACCACATGTCCTGGCGCTGGGCCTTCTACGTCAACGTACCGATCGCGATCCTGGTGGTCCTGGCCGCCGCCCGCACCATCCCCTCCGTCAAGTCGGCCGACAAGCCCCGCATCGACTACCTGGGCATCGCCCTCGTCGCGATCGGCTCCAGCGCCCTGGTCCTGGCGACGAGCTGGGGCGGCAACGAGTACGCGTGGGGCTCCGCGGTCGTCATCGGCCTCTTCGTCGGCGGCGTCGTCGCGCTCGCGCTCTTCTGCGTGGTCGAAACCCGGGCGGCGGAGCCCATGCTCCCCATGAAGCTGTTCGCCAATCCGGTCTTCACCGTCTGCTCGGTCCTCAGCTTCATCGTCGGCTTCGCGATGCTCGGCGCGATGACCTTCCTCCCCACGTACCTCCAGTACGTCGACGGGGACTCGGCCACGATCTCGGGCGTCCGTACGCTCCCCATGGTCCTCGGCCTGCTCATCGCGTCGGTCTTCAGCGGCAACGTGGTCAGCAAGACCGGCACCTACCGGATCTTCCCGATCGTCGGCTCGGCGGTGATGGGTCTCGGCCTGTACCTCCTCTCGCTGATGGGCCCGACGACCGGCACCTGGCTGGAATCCCTCTACATGTTCGTGCTGGGCGTCGGCATCGGCCTGTGCATGCAGGTCCTCACCATCGCCGTCCAGAACACCGTCGACTACGCGGACCTGGGCACCGCCACGTCCGGTGTCACCTTCTTCCGTACGCTCGGCAGTTCCTTCGGCGCCGCGGTCTTCGGCACGATCTACGCGAACTCCCTGAAGCCCAACCTGACGGAGGGCGTGACCGCCGCGACCCGCCTGGCCCCCGCCGGCACCGACCCCGCCGCCGTCGCGCGGGCCGCCCAGAACCCGCAGGCGCTGCACGGGCTCCCCGCCGCCCAGATCGAGCCGATCGTCCAGGCGTACGCGAACACCCTCAGCACGGTCTTCCTGTGGACGGTGCCGGTGGCGGTCCTCGGCTTCCTCGTGTCGCTCTTCCTCAAGCAGGTGGAGCTGCGCGACACCTCACGTGCCGCCTCCGCCGACCTGGGCGACGGCTTCGCGCAGCCGACCCCGAGCGGAGCGCACGGCTCTTCGCAGGCCCTGGAACGGGCGGTCGCCCGCATCGTCCGCGCCAAGGGGCCCCTGACGGCCCGCCAGATCGTCACGGGCTCCGACACCCGCCTCGACATCGCCGGCGCGTGGGCGGTGATGCAGGTGGACCTGTTCACCCGGATGGTCGGCCATGCCACGCTCGGCCTCGTCTCCGGCCGCCGCAACGTGCCCCCGGAGGTACTGCTGCCCGTCTTCGACCGCATGGTCGACGAGGGCTACCTGACCCGCGACGGCAACTTCCTCTCCCACACCCCGGCCGGTGAGCGCGAGGCGCGCGTGATCGCCGACGCGTGGTCGACCTGGCTGGGCGACCAGCTCGAGAAGGACGCGGGCCGCCCCCGCAGCGCGGAACTCCACGCCGCCGCCGACCGCATCGCCAAACGCCTCCTGGCCGAAGACCTGGCCCAGAACCTCCCGGTGGCGGCTCGGGAGGGCGCGTCGGCCGGGTAGCCGCCCGGACCGCGTCCGAACCCCGCGGTCCGGCGCCGGGCGACGGCTTCGGAGGCGCACGGGAAGGGCGACGGCCTCAGAGGCGTACGGGAAGGGATTCCAGGCGCCACGTTCCGGGGTCCAGGGCCCTCTTCGCGTCGCCCGCGCGGGCCAGGCGGGGGAAGCGGCGGACCACGGCGGCGAGGGCTGCCTCCGTCTGGACGCGGGCGACCGACGCGCCCAGGCAGAAGTGCGGGCCGTGGCCGAAGCCCAGGTGAGGGGTGGCGGGAGCGGGGCGGCGGACGTCGAGCCGGTCGGGGGCGGGGAAGGCGCGGGGGTCCCGGTTGGCGGCGGCCACCAGGGCGGTGACGGCCGCGCCCTTCGGTATGCGCACGCCGTGCAGGTCGGTGTCCTCGGACGCGTAGCGCGGGATGGACAGGAGGGTGGGGCCCGCCCAGCGGGTCAGCTCCTCGACGGCTCCCGGCAGCAGGGACGGGTCCGCGCGGAGGGCGGCGAGCTGGCCGGGGTGCGCGAGGAGGGCGTCGACGGCGTTCGCCACCAGGGGGGTGGGTGACTGGCCCGCGAGGACGATGTGCCAGATCAGGGTCACCATTTCGGTGTCGGTCAGGCGGTCGCCGTCCTCGTCCTGGGCGCGGATCAGGTCGGTGAGGAGGTCCGTGGGACCGGCGGCGGGTGCCGTGTCCGTGAGTTCGGTGCGACGGCGGGCCACCGCTCGCTGCGCGCCCCGGATGATGCCGGGGATCGCCGCCGCGAACTGCGGGCCCGCGCCGGCCGCGATGGTCGCTCCGGCCTCACGCCAGTGCGGGCGGTCCTCTTCCGCGATGCCGACCCACTCGCAGATCACCTCCATCGGGAGGCGCAGCGCGAAGTCGGCTACCAGGTCGGCGGTGTCGTCCTGGTGGGAGGCCGTGGCGGCGAGGTCGTCGAGGAGGCGGTCGACCGTCGCCTCGATGCGGGGGCGGAAGGCGGCGGCGCGGCGGGCGCTGAAGGCGGGGGCGACGAGCCTGCGCAGGCGCAGGTGTTCGGGGCCGTTCATCTCGGCCATGGTCCGCATGTACGGAACGCAGTCCTCCGGTACGTCCGGGCGCAGGAAGCTGTCGGTGCGGATCCCGAAGCGGGGGTCGCCGAGGAAGGCGCGGGCGTCGGCGTGGCGCGTGAGGGCCCACATTCCGCCGAAGCCGGGGGCGGCGAGGTGGACCACGGGGGACTCCTCGCGGGCGCGGCCGTAGGCGGTGAAGGGGTCGCGAAGCACGTCGGGGTCGGAGAGCAGGAGCTCGGGGACGGGGGGCCGGGGGTGGAGAGGTGATTGCGGCATGCGTGTCTTCTCCTCGTCGCATTCGGATGACGTGAGCACATGATGCCATCATCTGAATGGTCTGGGTATCTTGAATGCGTCGGAACCGTGTGGCTGGAGCGGCTGCGGCATCCCGGGAGACGAGTGCGACAGGAGTGACATGGGCCGGTTGACCAGGGCCGAAGTGCAGGAGATGAACCGGCGGAAGGTGCTGGAGGCCGCCCGGGAGGAATTCGGTGAGCGCGGGTTCCGGGACGCCAAGATCGACCGGATCGCCGAGCGGGCCGGGCTCACCCGGGGGGCCGTGTATTCCAACTTCCCCGGCAAGCGGGCGCTGTACTTCGCCGTGCTGGCCGACCTCGCGAGCCGCGAGGTCGCACCCGCTCCCCCGGCCTCGGTCGACACGGTGCGCGAGGCGCTGGGCGCGCTCGCCCGGGGCAGAGTCGCCCGCTTCCCGCTGGCCGGTGCGGAGAGCGCCGAGCATCCGGCGCGGGACCTGCCGTCGGTCGTCCTCGCGGACGCGCAGACCCGGGAGCCGTACGCGCAACTGCTCAAGCTGGACGCGATCGTGCTGGGGACGGCGCTGGAGGGGCTGGCCGGGCGGGGCCGGACGCGGCTGGTGCCGGTGGCGGAGACCGCGCTGACCCTGCTGCACGGGGCGGATCAACTGGCGGCGGCAGCACCGGGGTTCGGGGACCCGTTCCAGGTGGTCGCCGCGTGCGAGCAGCTCGCGGAGCTGGCTCTGGAGGGCTCGGCCGGCGCGTGGGCGCCGCCGCACCTTCCGTTCGTGGCCAAGGCACGGCCCGTCGACGAGGCGTGGACGCCGCCGGCCGCGACCGACGCGCTGCGCGGACAGGTGGCCCCGTCGGCGGAGGACGGGGTGGTGGCCGTCCTCGGGCTGCACCGGCTGGAGGCCGTGGAGGAGGCGCTACGGGTGGCGGCGCCCGCCGGGGAGACGGTCACCGCCGTGCTGGTCACGGGTGAGCCCGGTGAGCTGGGGCCGCTGGCGCGGCTGACCGTGGCGGAGCTGGGGGTGGCGCTGCGGCAGGCGTTTCCCCGGGGGGTGTGGCCGGGGGTGCGGGTGGTGCACGACGAGTCGGGGGTGGTCGCGGGGGCGGCCGGGGTGTCGGCGGTGAGCGATGCGACGGAGGTCGCGGTGCGGGTGCGGAACGGACGGGTCGTGGCGCGGGCGGAGGGGCGGGGGGCGTGTTACGCGGCGGCGTCGGCGGAGGTGGGGTGACGGGGGCTCTCCAACCCCGTACGACCCGGGGCCCCGTCCGGCCCGGGAGCACTGCACCGGTGCGGCGGCGGGGCGCGATCGGGGCGTCATGGCGATGCCCGGGGAGCGTGGCACCGTCGGCCCCCGCCGCCCGGGCGCACCCGCGAGTTCCCCAACTCCCCCCGCGCTCATGGCGATTCGTGCACCCGTGGCCCGGCCCTAGATCTCCTTCGACGGCCAGTCCAGCATGCGCGCGCCGATGACCGCCGTCTGGAGCGTGTAGCGGCGCAGCGGGTCCGAGGGGTCGGCACCGGTGAGCCGGTGGATGCGTTCCAGGCGGTACGTCAGGGCCCGCACGCTCAGGTTCAGCCGCCGGGCCGCCTCCGCGGAGACGCAGCCCGCGTCGAAGTACGCCCGCAAGGTCTCCACCAGCGGCCCCGCCCCGCCGCGCGCCTCCTCCAGCGGGCCGAGCGCACTGCGCACCAGGTCTTCGAGGGCCTGCCGGTCCCGGCCCAGCACCGGGAAGACCAGCAGGTCGGCGGCGTACAGCACGGGCCCCTCCATGCCCATCCGCTCGGCGAGCGACAGCGCCCCGAGCGCCTCCTCGTAGCTGTGCACGACACCGCCCGCGCCGGGGTGCGGCCGGCCGACGGCCACCAGGATGTCGTCGGCGGCGGCGTGCGCCTGCTTGGCGAAGTGGTGCAGGACGTCCTTCTGCTCGCCCGGCGCGACGCACACCAGGCGTCCGTCCTTGCTGGCGACCAGGATGCGGCGGTCGGTGAAGCGGGCGGTGAGGGAGTTCTCCACCGTCCGGCTGATCGCGTCGCCGTCCTCGATGGCGTCGGGCCCCTCGGCGACGGCCACGCTGTGGGCGCGGGAGAACCGCAGTCCGAAACGTTCCGCCCGCGCGGCGAGACGGCCGAGGTCGCTGCGGCCGTGCAGCAGGTCGTCGACGAACTCCCTCCGTACCGCCTCCTCCTGACGGATCGCCATGCGCTGGGCACGTTCGTACCCTTCGGCGACGGCGTCGACGGCCTGCTCGACGGCGGCCAGCACCTGGTCGGGCGTCCTGCCCGCCGTGGGCGGCCACTGCTCCCTGGTCCGCGTCAGGTACGCGCGGACCACGGCCCGCAGCCCGAGCCCCGATTCGGCGGCCCGCTCACCGAGGGCGCGCCGGGCTTCGAGCTCGTCGCGGTCGAGCCGCCGTCCGGTCTCCGCCACCTCGCGGAGCAACCGGGCGTACCCCTCCAGGTACTCCTCGGGCACCTCTCCTGCCGTCACGTCGCACGCCCCTCCACCTGCTGTTTGTCCTGTCCAAGGATGACAGACGGCGGACATTCCCGGCGCGGCGGAAGACCGGCCGTGGCGTCGCCCGCCACGGCGGACGGAGTGCGGCGGCCCGCCCGGCGCCCGCCCCCTGCCCGCCCGGCCGTACCGCCTACGCTCGACGACCATGAACGACGTACGACACCTCACCGACCCGGCCACCGACACGCAGACCCGCACCGCGCCCACCCCGAACTGCCTCGCCGGCGTCGGCGTGATCGTCCAGGACGCGGCCACCGGCCGCGTCCTGCTCGGCCTCGGCCACAACGGCCGCTGGGAGCTGCCCGGCGGCAAGGTGGACACGGGCGAGAGCTTCGAGGCTGCCGGGCTGCGCGAGCTCGCCGAGGAGACCGGCCTGTCGCTGGACGCCTCCCTGGTGCGGGTCGTGGGCGTGACGCTGGACAGCGGTTACGGTCTGAACCGGATCTCGGCGGCGGTGCTCGTCCCGGCCGGGAACGCCGTCGCGCAGGTCATGGAGCCGGACAAGATCCTGCGGTGGGAGTGGTTCGCCCCGGAGGAGATTCCGGACGCGCTGTTCGTGCCGTCGGCGGCGGTTCTGCGCGCGTGGCGGCCGGACCTGTCCCTGCCGCTGACCGACTCGTACGTGTACCGGGCTCAGGGCTGAGGACCGTGCGCGCCCGGGGCTGAACACGGTCCGGCCCGACGGGGGCAGCACCTTTCGGCCACCTCAACTCCCCTGTCGGTCATGACAGTTGGCAGACGTCTTCCCGTTCCAGTGGTGCCGCTCTATGCTCCTGCGACTCATGTGTCGGTTACCACTGGTAAGGGGCTGGGCAGATGGACCGCACGAGCTTCACTTCCCGACGTACTGACGGAGCCGCCGGAGCTTCCCGACGTGCCTCCGGAACCGAAACCTCCCGTCGCGCCTTCGTGGCCGGAGCGGCTGCCGTCGGCGGGGCCGCGGCGCTCGGCGCGCTCCCCGCGGGCGCGGCGCAGGCGGCGCCCCCGCGCGCGGGGGCCGGCCAGTCCGTGGCCGTCCTCGGCGGCGGCGTCGCCGGCCTGACCGCCGCGCACGAACTGGCGGAACGCGGTTTCCAGGTCACCGTGTACGAGAGACGCGCCCTCGGCGGCAAGGCCCGCAGCATGGACGTGCCGGGCAGCGCGAAGGGCAACCGCAGGCCCCTCCCCGGCGAGCACGGCTTCCGGTTCATCCCCGGGATCTACCACAACCTGCCCGACACGATGCGCCGCATCCCCTTCCCCGGCAACGCCAACGGGGTGTGGGACAACCTGATCGCCCCGCCCGAGATGATGTTCGCGCGCTCGGGCGGGCGCGAGGAGATGCGGATGCCGATCCCCTGGCCCGGCCACCGGCCGCCGGACCTGGACCTCGACGACATCCGCCGCATGCTGACCGGCCTGCTGGACACCGCCTTCCACCTCCCCCTCCACGAGGTCGCCTACTTCGTGAACCGCGCACTGGTCTTCCTCACGAGCTGCGACGAGCGCCGCGACAGCACCTGGGAGAGGACCCCCTGGTGGGAGTTCGTGCGCGCGGCCCGCATGTCGAAGGACTACCAGCGCATCCTCGCCATCGGCGTCACCCGCAACATCGTCGCGACGAAGGCCGAGGAGGCCAGCACCCGCACGGTCGGCACGCTCGGCGAGGCCTTCGTCTTCAACGCGCTCGGCCAGGGCGCGGACGGTCCGCCGGACCGCATCCTCAACGCCCCGACGAACGAGGCCTGGATCGACCCGTGGGAGGCGCACCTGCGGGCGCTCGGCGTCGACTTCAAGATGGGCTGGACGGTACGGGAGATGAAGACGGCGGGCGGGCGGATCAGCGCGACGGTCGTCGAGGACCCGGCGGGCGCACGTCAGTCGGTCGTCGCCGACCACTACGTCTCGGCCCTGCCGGTGGAGCACGCGCGCCGCACCTGGAACGCCGACATGCGGGCCCTGGACCCGCAGTTGGGGCGTGCCGACAAGCTGGAGACGGACTGGATGACGGGCATTCAGTTCTACCTGACGGAACGCCCGAGGATGGTCGAAGGGCACGTCAACCTCATCGACTCCCCGTGGTCGCTGACCGGTATCGCCCAGGCCGGGCACTGGAAGGGCCGCGACTTCGCGGCCGTGTACGGCGACGGGACGGCCGTCGAATGCCTGTCGGTCGACATCTCGGAGTGGGACAAGCCGGGAATCCTGTACGGGAAGACGGCGAAGCAGTGCACCAGGGAGGAGGTGGCGAGGGAGGTGTGGGCGCAGCTCAAGGCGTCCCTGAACGACACGGGCAGGACCGTCCTGAAGGACGGCACGCTGCACTCGTGGTTCCTGGACCCGGGCGTCGACGGCCTCGGCACGCCGCACCCCACCAACGAGGACGAGCTCCTCGTCCATCCGTGCGGGACGCTGCACAACCGCCCCTCCGCCGCGACCGCCGTCCCGAACTTCTACCTCGCCGGTGATTACGTCGCCGTCGACATCGACCTCGCCACCATGGAGGGTGCGAACGCCTCCGCCCGGGCGGCGGTCAACGCCCTGCTGGACCGGGCGGGGTCGGACGCACCCCGGTGCACGGTGAAGGGGCTGCACAAGGTCCCGGCGATCGAGACGCTCAAGCGGCACGACCGGACGCGGTGGCGGCTGGGGCTGCGGAACGCGCTGGACGTGGGCTAGTCACGCATCGGGGCCCGGGCCGGGGCGGCCGTGCAGTTGGCGCAGCTCTTCCCGGGCCCATGGGGCGAGCCTGTGCTCCTGGGCGGCAAGCGCTTCGCGAGCGGCCGGGGAGCCCCGCTCGGCCTCCCCCACGGAGAGGAACACCCCAGGGTTGTGTTCTGCCAGCTCCGCCAGCATCTCGAGCAGGTGGGCCCGCAGCACGCGGGCGGGCATGGGCATGTCTCCCGACGGCTCCCCGCCCCCGCGAGGGCAGGCGTCCAGCGCTCTGATCGCGACGCGTGCCTGGAGCGCCACCGTCTCCGGTTCCATGTGCGCCCACGAGCGCACCATCTGCGAGACCCGGTCGAGAGGCAGCCGGGGCGCGTCGTGGAGCGCCTGGCCCAGCAGCAGGGGGCGCAGGCGGGCGTAGTCGAACTGCGAACCCCGGGCGGCGTCGAGGAGCGGCACACAGCGTTCGTACCGCGCCGTCAGCTCCGCGTCGGAGGTGCCCAGATGGCTCGTCAGCCACACCTCCAGCAGGTCGTGCGCCCATGAGGTGGCGGGAGCGCCCGGGGGTCCGTGGAAGGTGTCGAGGGCCGCACCGAACCGGCGGAAGAACGGGTCGAGGGCGTGCCGCAGTATCTCGTCGTGGCTGACGTCGGCGACGACCATCTTGTGGCGGGCCTCCACCCACCCCTGCCGCGCCCAGTACGAAGCCCTGGTCTGCGTGTCGCTGGACGGCGGGTACCCGTACACCCAGTACGGGTCCACCGGGTCCGGCTCCGGCGGCTCCGTCCGCAGGGGGTACACGGTCAGCTCCCGCCGGTCCCCGACCCAGGAACGCTTCACGTCGAGCGCGAGGGCGTACTCCGTCCACTCCTGCGCGGTCAGCGCGGACCGGTAGAGCTGGACCCGCAGCGGCCAGATGCCCGCCGGGTCCACGGCTTCGGGGAACAGCCGGCGTGCGGTGACCCCGCCCGTGAGCAGGACCGTCAACATCATCAGGTTGGCTTCGTACTTCCCGTGCCGGGCGGCCGTGGCGCGGGGTATCGGCCGGTAGTCGGCGTACCGGTGCTCGACGCGGTTGCGGGCGTCCTCCATCACACCGATCAGCAGCTCGCCGAGGCGCTCCCGGCGCTCCGGGTCGAGCCGGGCGATGCGGGCCTCCACGAAGCGCAGCATCTGCCGGGAGGCCAGGGACGCGTACGAGAGCAGGACGTACACCAGGTCGTCGTCCACCGGCGCCCGTCCGAGCGACAGGGCGGGCCGCTGGTCGAGGAGTTGGTCCACCAGCAGGACCGCGAGCCGGGCGACCAGGTACTCCCCGAAGGTGGCGTGCAGGAATTCGTACGTCGTCAGCTCGCGTTCGTCCTGGACCGCCTGCGCCTTCTGCACGAAGAAGAAGCGGCCGAGGGCGATCTCGGCCTGGTTCAGCGGGGTGCGGAAGTCGGACGCGGGGGCGATGGCAGGCCGGCCGAGCAGGGCGGTGAGGTCCGCTTCGAGCTCGCTCACGGTGATCCACTGGCGGCGGCGGTTGAGGATGCCGAAAGCGATGAGGCCGAGTCGCTGGAGTTCACGCTCGCAGTGGTCCGCCCGCTCGCGCGAGGTCATGGTGCCGCCCGACTTGCCGACCTCGCGGACGGCGAAGGAGGTGAGCAGTTCCTCGTAGAGGTCGGCGGCGGCGAGAGGCTCGCCGTCCGCCGTCTCCTGCTGGAGGGCGTTCGCCGTGGCGTCGTACAGGGCGAGCATCAGGAGCAGGAGGGGCTGGGAGGCGAGGGCGGGGTGCCGGGCGGCGACGGCGGCGGGCAGGGGGCGCAGTCCCTGGGCCGTGAAGTACGGGGCGTTCAGCCCGTTCCAGACGTCCAGCCAGCGACGGATGTGGAGTTCCCGGAAGGGTTCCAGCCGCAGGGCGAGCGTGCCCTGCGGGCAGCGGGCCCGGTCGGCGACGGCGGTGCGGCTGGTGACCAGGGCGTAGACGGGCCGGCCCTGGTCGGCCTCCTGCTGCTGGAATTTGGCGATCTTCACCAGGTAGTCGGTCTGGTTGACGCCCGTGGCCTGGAGGAGTTCGTCGAAGCCGTCGAAGAGCAGGACGGGGACGGCCCCGGGTGCCGAGCGGACCAGTTCTGGCCAGCTCACGCGTTCATGCGTCAAGGACCGTACGGCATGTTCGATCTGGTCCTGGACGTCGTCCTCGGCACGGATCTCGCGCAGGACGATCCGTACGGGCAGAAAGCCGGTCCCTGACAAACGGGCGGCAAGGATCTTGGTCAGCACCGACTTGCCCGCCCCGGGCTGGCCGAGGACGAGCAGCGGGGCGGTGGTGGAGGCGAGCGAGGTGAGCGTGCCGGAGAGGAATTCGGTGAGGTCGGACCGTACGGGAACCCGCTCCCACCACTCCTCCTGCGCCGGACCGCTGCCCTCTTCGGGCACGGGGGCCACCCGGAAGTCCGGGTCCACGTACCCTCCGGCGAGGCTGGGCACCGTCAGCCCGCTGGGGGCCTCGCCCTCGGAGAGGATCGGGCGCGGGAGGGCGGCGCGATAGGAGGCGGTGAGCCCGTGTGCCGCGTGGGCGAACTCGACGGGGCGGGTCAGTCCCAGGAGGGCCCGCTCCACCCCGTCCAGCGACTGGCGCAGGACGCTGCGTGTGGCCTGGTGTTCGATCTGCCCCGACCAGAAACCGAACTCTGGTATCTCCAGCGCGAGTTGTGCGTACAGCTCCCGATAGCGCACCAAGGCGTTCTGCTCAAGGCCCAGCAGCACCGCCCTGGTACGGGTACGCCCGTCCTCGTCCAGTCGCTCCCAGAGAGCGAGCCCCTGCAGGAAGTCCCGAAGGAGATTCGCGCGCATCGAGTACCAGCCGCGCAACTGGACGACGGTGCCCTCGAAGGGCAGTTCAGCCGTCGGGTGGGGCACCTCCGCGGACAGCAGCCTCCCCACCAGGTGGTCTGCGGTGACCTGCCCCCCGGCCAGTGCGAGCTGCTCGTTCCGGTTCAGCTCCAGCTCGCCGAACTCGAACGGCAGCTCCGCCTCCGCCAGCACCTCGAAGAACGCCGTGATCACCAGCACCGCGTGCGCCGCCGCGATCTGCTCGGTCCGCTCGGCCCGCTCCGCCGACCCGAGCCGGTCCCGCAGCCCCTGTGTCACGTCCCGCCCGGTCCGCAGCACCCTCCCCTGCGCCCCGAACAGCCCGAGGACAGCATCGCTCGCCCCGCCCGTGGCGGTGGACAGCGCGCCGCTCACCGCCCGGTCGGCCGCCGCCAGCGCCTCGCTGTCGCCGCCCAGGATCGCCACCGCGTCCCGGTAACTCAGAAGTCGTCGCCCGCGCATCCCCATGACCCAGATCTACCACGCAACACCGACAGCCGACCCGACGATCTACAACCGCCCCGCTTCCACGATCCGCTTCAGGAAAGCCTGGGTTCGCGCCTCCTTCGGCGCCCCGAACACCTCCGCCGCCGTGCCCCGCTCCAGCACCACCCCCGCGTCCAGGAAGCACACCTGGTCGGCGACCTCCCGGGCGAAGCCCATCTCGTGGGTGGCGATGACCATGGTCATGCCCTCCTCCTTCAGGTCGCGCACCACGCCCAGCACCTCCCCCACCAGCTCCGGGTCGAGCGCGGCCGTGATCTCGTCCAGGAGCAGCAGGCGCGGACGTACCGCCAGAGCCCGTACGATCGCCGCCCGTTGCTGCTGCCCACCGCTCAGCCGGTCCGGGTACTCCCCCGCCTTTCCGCCCAGGCCCAGCCGCTCCAGCAGTTCCCGCGCCCGCTCCTCCGCCTCCGCGCGGTCGACGCCGTGCACCCGGCGCGGGGCCAGGGTGATGTTGTCGAGCACCGACATGTGCGGGAAGAGGTTGTACGCCTGGAAGACGACGCCGATCCGGCGGCGCACCGCGTCCGCGTCCGCCCGGGGGTCGGTGATGTCCTCGCCGTCGAGGAGGATTGCCCCGTCGTCGATCTCCTCCAGCAGGTTCACGCACCGCAGCAGGGTCGACTTGCCGGAACCGGACGCGCCGATCAGGGCGGTGACCGTGTGCGCGGGGACCTCCAGGTCGACGTCCCGCAGCACCACGGTCTGCTTGTGCCGGGTGCCGTAGGTCTTGCGCACGGATTCCAGCCGCAGCACGGGTTCCGTGGTCATACCGTTCCTCCTTGGGCCCGCCGGCGGTCCATGCGTGCCGTCACCCAGTCCGTGAACCGTGTCATCGGGATGGTCAGGGCGACGAAGATGAGGCCCGCCACGATGTACGGGGTGTAGTTGAAGTCGCGGCTGGCGATGATCTGCGCCGCGTACACGGCGTCGACCGCGCCCGCGATGGACACCAGTCCGGTGTCCTTCTGGAGCGAGACGAGGTCGTTGAGGAGGGGCGGCACGACGCGCCGCACCGCCTGCGGCAGCACCACGTACCGCAGGGTCTTGCGGTGGGAGAGGCCGAGCGAGCGGGCGGCCGCCCGCTGCGAGGGGTGGACGGACTCGATGCCCGCCCGGAAGACCTCCGCGACGTACGCCGAGTACGTGAGGGTCAGCGCGACCCCGCCGAGGACGACGGGGTCGGTGGTCACGCCCTGCAGGCGCAGCGCCGGGACGCCGAAGACCACGATGAGCAGGTTGATGATCAGCGGCAGGCCGCGGAAGAAGTCGGTGTACGCCGTCGCCAGCGCCCGCAGCGGGAAGAAGGCCGGGCCGCGCAGGGTGCGCGCGACCGCGAGCAGCATGCCGAGGACCAGGACGCACGCCCCGCACACCGCCAGGAGGCGCAGGTTGAGCCAGAGGCCCTCCAGGACCTCCGGGAGGGCCTTCCTGGCGTAGGCGGGGTCGAAGAAGGTCTCGCGGGTCCGTTCCCAGCCGGGTGAGTTGACGACGACGAGGTAGAGGACGGCCGCGGTGACGAGGGTGCTGAGCGCGGCGACGGCCGTGGCCCTGCGGGTGCGGCGGCGCTTGAACGCCTCGCGTTCCAGGCGGCGGGCGGAGGGGACGTAACCGTCGCCCGCCACCGCCGCCGGCGGCATCTTGTCGAGCGAGGTCACTTGAGCACCGGCGCGCCGACCGCGTCCGCCAGCCACTGCTTCTCCAGCCTGGCGAGCGTGCCGTCCTTGCGGAGGCCGTCGACCGCGCCGGTGACGCAGGCGGTGAGGGCGCTGCCCTTGTCGAGGACGAGGCCGAACTGCTCGGCCTTGCCGGGGACGTTCTCGAACTGGCCGACCACGGCGGCGTCCTGGACCTCGGCGCCGGTGATGTAGAAGGCGGTGGGGAGGTCCACGACGATGGCGTCGACCTGGCCGTTCTTCAGGGCGGCCTTGGCGAAGTCGTTCTTCTGGTAGACGGCCGGCTGCTGGGTGGGCCTGATGACGTCCTTGATGACGTCGAGGCTGGTGGTGCCGACCTGGGCGCCCAGCTTCACGTCCTTGAGGTCGGCGACCGACGTCGCCTTCGCGGCCTTGGAGGACTTGAGCGCGACGACGGTCTGGCGGACGTCGTAGTAGCCGGAGGAGAAGTCGACGGCCTTCTTGCGCTGGTCGCTGATGGAGATCTGGTTGAGGTCGAAGTCGAACTTCTTCTCGCCCGGCGCGAAGGCGTTGTTGAAGGCGACCGTCTGCCAGACCACGTCGTCCTTCCGGTAGCCGAGCCGCTCGGCGACGGCGTAGGCGACGGCGGACTCGTAGCCCTGCCCGTTCTCCGGCTTGTCGTCCTTGAACCAGGGCGCGTATGCGGGCTTGTCGGTCCCGACCGTCAGCTTGCCCGCGGTCTCCGTGGCCAGCTTGCCCTGCGGACAGGCGGCGGCCCCCTGGGCGGACGACGACGGCGCGGCCTTCGAGGACGGCTCGGGCTGCGGGGCGCAGCCCGTGGCGAGGGCGGCGGCGAAGACGGCGACGGAGGCAGTGAGGCTGCGGGCGAGAGTGACAGGGCGCATGGCGCCGAGAGTGGCAGTGAGCAGGGATTTTGTCCACGCCGAATGGGTGTTCGTCCACATTCTGGAATGTGTTGCGAGAGGGTGAATTCTCGCCGGGGCGGGTGCGGACGGAGGAGGGCGACGGCGGGCGGAGAACGTCGGCCGAGTGGTGGCGGCACCGGCCGCGCGCCCGTCCCGGACGACACGTCACGGGTCGCCTTCACGGTGTCACCGGTCCGGCCGCCACCGCGCACCGGTGCGCGCGGCACGCGTGGCCCGGACGGGCGGGGCACGGGACGCCACCACGCACGAACGGCCGGCCCCGCACCCGGCGCACCGCGGCGTCACCTGGCCAACTCCCGCCCCTTTACCCGGCATTCGGCGCACCCCTACGCTCCGCGCCATGCGACTCATCCGACGCACCACCAGACCCGCGCTGCTCGCAGCCGCGGGCGCGCTGCTCGCGGCCTCCGTGGCCGCTCCCCCGCAGGCCGCCGCGCAGGACCGCGATCCGGTCACCGCGAACGCCACCGTCGTGCCCGTGCAGACCACCGGCCCCGTCGACAAGCGCTTCAACCTCGTCGTCCTCGGCGACGGTTACACGGCCGCCGAGATACCCGAGTTCCGCGCCGACGTGGAAAAGCACATGAACGTGCTGTGGAGCATCGAGCCCTTCGCCTCCTACCGCTCGTACATCAACGTCTGGGCCGTCGAACTCCCCTCGCCCGAGTCCGGCGTCGACTGCGATCCGGGCCTCACCGACGCCCGCCGCGACACCCCGCTCGACATGGCCTTCTGGGGCGGCTGCAACGCGAGCAGCGTCCAGCGCCTGCTGACCGTCGACACCAGGAAGGCGAGCGCCGCCGCCGACCTCGTCGCGGGCACCAAGAGCGCCAACCGGCAGATCGTCGCGCTCGCCAACAGCGAGACCTACGGCGGCGCGGGCGGCGCCTGGGCCACCGCGTCCGGCGGCAACGCGCTGTCGTCGCTGATCACCCCGCACGAGATCGGCCACTCGCTCGGCAAGCTGGACGACGAGTACGACTACTACGGACGCGGCGTCCCCGGCGGCACGTACACCGGCGGCGAGCCGAACTCCGCGCACCACACCCTCCTCAGCGAGGAGGAGATGCGCGCCCGGCAGCAGAAGTGGTGGCGCTGGCTGGGCGAGGAGAGCCTGTCCGGCGGGCGGATCGGGCGGCACGAGGGCGGGCTGTACTCCACCAAGGGCGTCTGGCGGCCCAGCAGGCACTCCATGATGAAGACCCTCGGCTACGACTTCGACCAGGTCGAGCGCGAGGTGATGACCCAGGCCATCGCCGGCAAGGTGAACCTGGTGCAGGACCACACCCCGAACACCGCCCCGCTCGGCGCCGACCGCACCGCCTGGGTCGACACCCTGCACCCGGTGGGCGGCGCGCTCGACGTGACGTGGAAGCTGGACGGGAGGACCGTGCCGGGCACCTTCGGCGCGCGCAGCCTGGACCTGGAGCGGCTGCGCGTGGACGCGGGCACGCACACGCTGACGGCGACGGTCACCGATCCGACCGAGTTCGTACGGGACCCGAAGGTGCGCGGTTCGCAGGCCCTGACCCGTACCGTGACGTGGACGGTCGACCGTTCCGTGCGCACACCGCACCGGCCCGGCGGGAAGGCCGGGTTCACCGGGCACACCGGCACCGGCAAGCCGGTCGGCGCGAAGTCCGTCGTGTACGCCGACACCTCGCACCCGGCGGCCGGCCGCAGTCCTCAGGTCCGCTGGACGCTCAACGGGTGGCCCGTCGCGACGAGCCTCGGCAACGACCGGGACCTCGACCTGAGCAGGCTCCCCCTGCCGGCGGGCCGCACGCACACCCTGAAGGCGCGGATCGCCGGTACCCCGCAGACCTTGACCTGGACCGTCGACGCGAGCGCGGCGGCGGGCTCGTACGAGCTGTCCGAGCCGCTGCGCACCGTGCGGCGGCCCGGGAAGCCCGTGGAGTACGTCTACGACGGGCCGTTCACGATGAAGTTGGACGCGAAGGACGACCAGAAGGGGACGGTCGTCTCGCAGTTCCGGGTGAACGGCGACGGCTGGTACACCTACTACGGCTGGCCGACGGACGCGGACGCGCCGTGGCGGTTCACGCCCTCGGGGACCAACGTCGACGACCTCGTGTACGGGAAGCTGGGCACCCCGCGCGTGGTGCCCTGGGACGACGCGACGCCCGAGTACAGGACGCACACGGTCGAGCACCGGACGATCGACGCGGCCGGCAACGTCGGGCCCGCGAAGAAGTTCCTGGTCACGCTGGAGCCGCCGCGGCCGTAGCCGTACGGCGCTCGTTTTGTGCCGCGCTGACGATCTTTCATAGGATCCGGCGATGATCACAAGGAAACGACTGGCGGCCACGGCGTGCGGCGCACTGCTCGCCGCCCTGGCCGCCGGGCTGTCCCCGTCGCCGGCGCTCGCCGACGACGGGGACGGCGCCGAGGGCGCCCCGAAGGAATCCCCCAAGGTCGAGCTGGTCCTCGACGTCAGCGGGTCGATGCGGGCCAGGGACATCGACGGGCAGTCCCGGATGGCCGCCGCGAAACAGGCCTTCAACGAGGTGCTGGACGCCACGCCCGAGGAGGTGCGGCTCGGGATACGCACCCTGGGGGCGCACTACGCGGGCGAGGACAGGAAGAAGGGCTGCGAGGACACCCGCTCGCTCTACCCCGTCGGCAGGCTCGACCGTACGGAGGCCAAGGCGGCCGTCGCCACCCTCGCCCCCACCGGCTTCACCCCGGTCGGGCCGGCCCTGCTCGGCGCGGCGAAGGACCTGGAGGGCGGGAACGCCACCCGGCGGATCGTGCTCATCACGGACGGCGAGGACACCTGCGGCCCCCTCGACCCGTGCGTCGTGGCGCGCGAGATCGCCGCCAAGGGCACCCACCTGGTGATCGACACCCTCGGCCTGGTGCCGAACGCGAAGATCCGGCAGCAGCTCACCTGCATCGCCGAGGCGACCGGCGGCACCTACACCGCCGTGCAGCACAAGGAGCAGCTCTCCAAGCGGGTCAAGCAGTTGGTGGAGCGGGCGGCCGACCCGGTCGTCAACCCCGTCGCCGCCCGGGGCGGCGCGTCCTGCGCCGACGCCCCGAAGCTGACCGCCGGCCTCTACACCGACCGCGCGAAGTTCGGCGAGCACCGCTGGTACCGGGTCGCGGTACGGCCGGGCCAGGAGCTGCGGGCCGCGGTGAGCATCGGCGCGGACCGTGCGGTGAACAACGACTACGGGCTGCTCGTGCGGGCCTCCACGCTCAGCGGGCGGGAGATCGTGCGCGGCCAGGAGTCCGGGGACGGGCGCACGGACGTGATCTCGTCCGGGCTGCGCTACCCGAAGGCGGAGGTGGCCGCCGGGAAGGGGCAGGAGCCGCCGGTGGAGACGGTGTGCCTGCGGGTGAGCAGTTCGTTCTCCGCGCCGCCCTCGGTGAAGACGGAGCCGGGGATGCCGGTGGAGCTGGCGCTGGACCTGGTGGACGCGCCGGAGCGGGCCGCCGACGTGGCGTCCTTCGGGCTCGGGCACGGCTGGTGGCTGCTGGGCGTGCTGGCGGTGGCCGGCCTGCTGGCGGGCCTGGTGTTCGGCTGGCTCTCGCGCTGGCGCGTTGCGGTCTGGAGGACCAACTGATGCGTACGACACGTGTGGTGAGCGGGGCGCTGCTGGCCGCGCTCGTTGTTCTCGGTGCGGCCCCCGCGGCGAACGCCGACCGGACGCCCTCGCCGTCCGCCTCCGCGGACGCGGCCGCGCCGACCGAGGCCGGGACGTCGTTCCGTACCGCGACGGCCGTGAAGCCCGGGCAGGTCGCCACGGCGGGCGCGTCGACCGGCGACTACCTGTACTGGGTGTTCCCGGCCGACGCCGGTCAGGACGCGACCGTACGGGCCGAGGTCGCCCTGCCGCAGTCGGCGCAGCGGCACGGGGCGCAGACCTGGCAGCTCGACGTGTACGACGGGCTGCGCAGGAAGCAGGCGTGCGTCTACGGCTCCTCGACGGCGACCGCGCCG
Source organism: Streptomyces sp. NPDC088745 (assembly GCF_044751045.1). Lineage (NCBI taxonomy): Bacteria > Bacillati > Actinomycetota > Actinomycetes > Kitasatosporales > Streptomycetaceae > Streptomyces > Streptomyces sp. NPDC088745. The sequence goes on along the minus strand of NZ_JBIVLB010000005.1, from coordinate 195,606 downwards.
AAGGAGGCGTCGTCGGTGTCGCTGGCCTGCCGTCTGCGGACCGTCCGCTCGTGGGCCGAGCAGTCGTCGAACGACCCGCTGCCGGGTTCCTATTTCGTACGGTTGACGGTGACCGCGCTCGCCGACGACGACCTGGGGCTGCCGGTGAAGGCCGAGGTGCGGCCCTCGGTGGCCGACGCGGGCGGCGCGAAGGCGGTCGACGGGGCGCTGACCGCACCGCTGGTGCCGGGGGCGTCGACGCGGCAGGACGACGCGAAGGGCGGGTCGAGGCAGATCTCGGTGCAGGCCTCCCCCGAGGGCGGCTGGGCTTCCGGGAACTGGTCGAGCCGCTGGCTGTGGACGGCCGGCGGAGCCGTGCTGGCCGCGCTGGCGGGCATCGCGGGGTACGCGATGACACGGGGTGCGGGGCGTCCCGGGCGGGTGCCGCAGGAGCGGTGACGTAACGTCATCGCGCGTCGAGGGGCCGGGATCTGACGCTTCCGGCCCCTCATTCGTACCCGGGTGCGCTTCGAGCCGGTGCCGACGCGGCCGCGCCGAAACGCGACGGTGGCCGCGTCGCGGGGCGGGGCGGCCACCGGGCGCACGGATCGTCAGGACTTGCGGGCCACGCCCACCCAGCCGGGGATCGGCTCGTCGCCCTGGACCGGGACGACCTCGCCCAGCTCCGGGCGCCAGTCGGCGGCCAGGGAGACCCCGGGCTCCACCAGCTCGTAGCCCTCGAAGAAGCGGACGACCTCCTCGCGCGAACGCGGCTGGAGGGTGAGTCCGCGCGCCTTGTACATGGCGACCGCCTTGTCCGCGCCCTCGGGGTCGAAGTCGCGCGCCACGTGCGACAGCACGAGGTAACTGCCGCTGGCCAGGCGGTCCATGAGGCTGCGGACGATCTCGTACGCGCCTTCCTCGTCGCCGACGAAGTGCAGCAGGGCGACCAGCGAGAGGGCGATCGGCCGGTCGAAGTCGAGGACCTCGCCCGCCCGCTCCAGGATGGACTCGGGATCGCGGGCGTCGGCCTGGATGTACTCGGTGACGCCTTCGGGGGTGCTGCGCAGCAGGGCCTCGGCGTGGGCGAGGACGATGGGGTCGTAGTCGCAGTAGACGATGCGCGACTCGGGGGCCGCGGCCTGCGCGATCTGGTGCAGGTTGGGCTCGGTGGGTATGCCGGTGCCGATGTCGAGGAACTGGCGGATGCCGTGCTCGGCGAGCCAGCGGGTGGCCCGGTGCATGACCGCGCGGTTGACGCGGGCCATCTCCCGTCCGCGCGGGTCGAGCTGGAGGAGCTGCTTGGCCATCTCCTCGTCGACGGGGTAGTTGTCCTTGCCGCCCAGGAACCAGTCGTACATCCGGGCAGGGTGCGGCTTGCTCGTGTCGATCTCGATGGAGGGGGAGCTGCCGGTGGTGCGGTCCTGCCCGGTCATGGAGGTCTCCTGGGAGGTCAAGTGGCCAAGGGATGAAGGGTACTGAGGGACGCTCGGGTGGGCGCCCGCGCGTCGGGGTGTTCCGGCGGGGCGGCGCGGGCGGAGCGGACTCAGGTGAGCAGGAAGTCCGCCTTGCCCGCCTTCGCGCCCTGGATGAAGGCGGCGATCTCACCGGGGGTGTAGATCAGCGCGGGCCCGTCGGGATCGGTGGACTGGCGGACGGCGACGCGGCCGTCGGCGAGCTTCATGGTCTCGACGCAGGCGCCGCCGTTGCCGCCGCTCCAGGGTTTGGTCCAGCCGTCGGCGGGCAGGTCGGCGGCGGGCATGCCGTTGTAGATGCGGCGGCCCGGACGCAGGTCGGCGCGGCGGGCGGCGCGCCGGTCCGGGCGGGGGGTGCGGGGAACGCGGGACATGACGGGTCAGAGCTCCTTGCGGAAATCCGCGAGGATCTCCTTCGTGCGGGCCGCGGTGGCGGCCTGCGCCGCCATGCGGTCCATGACTTCGAGGTGGGTGGCCACCTCGGGCCGCGCGTCGAGGTAGACGGCGCCGGTCAGGTATTCGCTGTAGGCCATGTCGGGGAGTTCCGGCACGGCGAAGCGGAAGAGGATGAAGGGGCCGAAGGTGCCCGGGTGCGGGCCGCTGCTGAACTCGGCGAGCTGCAGGGTGACGTTGGGCAGCTCGGCGGCCTCCAGCAGCCGGTCGGCCTGGGCGCGCATCACGTCCGGGCCGCCGGCCATGCGGCGCAGGACCGTTTCGTCCATGATCGCCCAGAGGGTGGGGGCGTCCGGTCCGGTGAGCAGTTCCTGCCGCTGCATGCGCAGGGCGACGTACCGTTCGATGTCCTCGGGGCGGGTCTGCCCGACGACTCCGCTGCGCATCACGGCGCGGGCGTAGTCCTCGGTCTGGAGGAGGCCGGGGACGAAGTGCGGGTCGTAGGTGCGGATGACGGAGGCGGCGCCCTCCAGGCTCACGTACATGCTGAACCAGTCGGGCAGGATCGCGTGGAACCGCTGCCACCAGCCGGGCTGGTTGGCCTCCTGGGCGAGCCGGACGAAGTCCTCGGAGTCGGCCTCCGTGCAGCCGTACTCCTTCAGCAGGATCTGCACGTACGGAATCTTGAGGGCGACCTCGGCGGTCTCCATCCGGCGCACGGTGGCCGCGGCGACGTGCAGCACCTTGGCGGCGTGGTCGCGCGTGAGCCCGGCGCGTTCGCGCAGGTCCTGCAGACGCTTGCCGAGCACCACCTGCCCGACGGTCGGGGCGGACCGCGGTTCACTCATGGGAAACCTCCCCGTAACTCACCGTCACTGAATGGCGATTGTGCTCTACGTGCTGTTGCGATGCAGTGTGCCATGCGGTCTTGATCTACGAAACGACACTCTGGAAATTTCAGAGTGCCCCTTGCCAAGTGACGGGGGCAGAGAGAGAGTTGAGGTGTGAACTGGTTCACGCGGCTACCGTGCACCGCATCGGGGGAGGCGGTGCACGGTGGTCGCTCCCCCCTTGGTTAAGGATGCGGTCGTGGTACCTGGCTCCACGCTCTTCTCCCCGGTCACGGGCCCGCTTCAGGAGGCCCGCGTCCGTCGGTACGGTTTCGTCCTGCCCGCATGTCCGGAGTCGGTCGCGCGCGCACGGCACCTGACCACCGACCGGCTGACCGACTGGGGCCTGGGCGAGGACGTCGGCTTCGCCGCCTCGTTGGTCGTCTCGGAACTCGTCACCAACGCGGTGATCCACACGGGCAGCGAGCGGGTGCGCTGCGAACTGGTCGACGCCGGGGGCAGGCTGCGGATCGCGGTGTGCGACGAGGGCGTCGGCCCGCTGGGGCCCCGGCTGCGGCGCACCGCGCAGGACGCGGGCGAGCACGGGCGCGGTCTCGTGCTGGTCGACGGGATGTGCGACGCGTGGGGGACGCAGGAGAACGACCTGGATTCGGGCCGCACGGTGTGGGCGGAACTCCCGCACGCCTGCGACGACGTGGTCCCGCCCGCCGCTGCCGCGCAGGGCGGCCCGCTGCGATGAGCCACCGCCTCGCCGCCCGGCTCACCCGGGTCCGCAGGGCCGGCGCGGGCGGCCCCGCCCGGCTGCCGCTGCCGCCCACCCTGGACCACACCCCGCTCGGCTGCGACGCGGTGGGGCTGCCGGCCCGGCACGGGCAGCGGCTGCTGCGGCAGTTGCCGCGCCCCGGATGCGTGTTCGCCGACGGGAGGGGCGACGAGGAACTCTGGTGGTGGATCGTGCCCTCCGGCTCCGACCTCGGGGTGCCGTGGCCGGAACCCGCGCGGTACGCGGCCGGGGCCTATGTCGCCGCTCCGCGCACCCGGTTGGTCCACCGGCCCGAGGGCCCTGCTCCGTACACTCCGCCGATCCCCCTCTACCTGATGGTGTGCAGGCTCGCGGGGACGACGCCGGTATGGGTGGACGGGCTGCCCGCCTGCCCCTGAGACCGCTTCCGCGTTGTGCCCCTGACCTGCTGGGAGACCGCTCCGACATGGTCTTCGGCGACTGCCGTCGGGGGCGTTGTCAGTGCCGCTCGCTACTGTGTTCCCACTTGATCGAAAGGCGGTCCGGGGGACCGTCCGGCACGGGCACGACGGGGTGGGGACAGTGGGGCGCTGGGAGTACGTCGAGGGCGGTTCGGCCAAGTTCTGGGAGGCCGAGGCGGCCGGCACCACGCTGACGGTGCGGTACGGACGGATCGGGTCGGACGGCCGGGGGCAGGTCAAGGAGTACGCGTCGGCGGAGGCCACGCGGGAGGCGCTGGCGAAGACGGTGGCGGAGAAGGAGCGGAAGGGGTACGCGAGGGTCGGACCTTCGGCTTCCGGGTCCGTGCGGGTGGCGGCTTCCGGTCCTGCTCCGGTGGCCGCGGTTTCCGGGTCCGTGCCGGTGACCGCGGAAGAGGTGCGTGCGACGGAGGCCGAGGGCGCCGCCGTGGTGATTCCGGACGAGGAGACCTTCGTACTGCCGGACTCCTGGCGGCGTCTGCTGCACCCCCGGCGCGGGGGCGTCCCGCGCAGGCCCGCGCCGGCTCCGCGGACGGCGGTCGAGGACTTCCAGCGGTGCGTCGCCGAGGCCGCGCCGAGGATCGACGCGTGCCTGAACTCGTCCGAGAGCGAGCCCGGCCTGGTCGAAGCGGCGCGGGCTCATCTGGGCGGCAGCCCGGACCCGGTGGGGGCGGGCGCGGTCCTGGCGATGGCCGAGGACGGCTCCCACTTCTACAGCGGGGGCGTCAAGCACTGGGTGGACGCCTGCGTCGCGCTGTACGGACTGCCGTTCACGGCGCGCGCCGTGGTCGAGTACCTGGACGTCCACGTCGAGACCGACCTCTACCGGCCGAATGGCGCGGACACCTCATTGAAGGTGCTGCCGCAGGGCGAGGGGTCCTACCGGGTGGTCGGCCGCCGTGCGCTGGTGGACCGGACGCGTGCCCTGCTCGCGGCCTGCGACGAGGACACGTACGCACGGACCGTGGAGGCGGTGGGCCGCCACCTGGGCGCGGGGCGGCGGCGGATCGTGGCGGCGTATCTGCTGCCGACCGAGACCGAGTGGGTCGACGCGTGCTGTGCGGACCCCGGCAAGGAGGGCGGCGAGGTGCGCTCCCTGCTGCTGTGCTCGCTGAGCGCACCGGAGCAGTGGGAGCGGCTCGGCGGGACGTCGTACCCCGACGGGCGGGGCTGGTCCGTCGCGACCATCGCGACGCTGGCCGAGGGGATCGGGGTGACGGCGGCGACGCCGCTGGTCGAGCAGGTACGGGGGGCGTACGTCGACTCCGACGGTCTGCGGACGATGGCCGGGGCGCTGGCCGAGTTCCCCACGGAGGACGCCTTCGCGGCGCTGCTGCACCGGGTGGGCGACAAGCGGGTCGGCCCCGCGCTCCAGGAGGCGGTCACGCGCTGGCCGGTGCGGGCGCTGCGGCAGTTGGTGCTCGTCTCCGCGCGGGACGGGTCGGCCGCGGGCCAGTTGCTGCGGGGGCTGGTGCACGGGCGGCGGGCGCTGGTGGAGGCGGTTCTGCCGTCCCTGCCCGAAGAGGTCGCGGCGGTGGTGCGGCCGCTGGTGGCGGAGTCGGGCCGACTGCCGGAAGCGGTGGCGGCCGACCTGCCGGAGGTGCTGGTGTCGCCGCCGTGGTCGCGGCCGGACGGCCGCATCGCCGCACCGCGGGCGGTGGCGGTGCCGGCGGCGACGGCGGACCCCGCGGTGGTGTGGCTGCCGGGTGAGCGGGAGGAGTGGGCGCGCACCAGGTCCTGGTACCACGACGGCTACTACGGGAAGGAGGCCCCGAAGCTCCGGCCGGAGGAGGTGCGCTCGTCGCTGACCGAGGCGTCGACGGCATCGGCCGTCCTGTTCGTGCTCCGCCCCGAGGAGGAGGTGCGTCCGTGGCTGGACGGCTGGTCGCCCTCGGACATCTGGAGCGCGGAAGGTCTTCTCGAACCGGTGGCGGCGAGGTTCGGGCTGGACGCGCTCCCCATGCTGAAGCGGGTGGTGCCGCGCCGTCCGGCGATGCTGGGACGGGTGCTGCTGCCGTTCGTCGACGTCGTGCTGGCGCGGCTGATGACCGACTGGCTGACCCGGCCGAAGTCCGTCTCCTCGATCGCCGAGTCCTGGTTCCGGCGGCACGGGGCGGTGGCCGCCGGGCTGCTGGTGCCGGACGCCGTGGGCACGGCGGGACGCAAGCGCCGGGCGGCCGAGGGCGCCCTGCGGCTGATCGCCTCGCAGCAGGGCCCCCAAGTGGTCATGACGGCGGCCGAGGCGTACGGGCCGAAGGCCGCCGGCGCCGTGGACGTGCTGCTGTACGCCGATCCGCTGCGGGCCGCGCTGCCGTCGAAGATGCCGGTCGTCCCGGTGTGGGCGGAGCCGGGGCTGCTGCCGCCGGTCACCGTGCGGGGCGGGGCGGCGGCGCTGCCGGTGGAGTCGGCACGGCATGTGCTGACGATGCTGGCGCTGTCGAAGCCCGGAGAGCCGTACCCGGGGGTGGCGACGGTGCTGGAGACCTGCGACCGGGCGTCGCTCGCGGAGTTCGGCTGGGCGTTGTTCGAGCAGTGGCGGCTCGCGGGCCTGCCGTCGAAGGAGTCCTGGGCGCTGCACGCCCTGGGGCTGCTCGGTGACGACGGGACGGTACGGCGGCTCACGCCGCTGCTGCGGATCTGGCCCGGCGCGGGAGCCCACCACCGGGCGGTGGAAGGGCTGGAGGTCCTGGCCGCGATCGGCACGGACGTGGCCCTGCTGCATCTGCACGGCATCGCGCAGCGGGTGAAGTTCAAGGCGCTGAAGGCGAAGGCGCAGGAGAAGATCGGGCAGATCGCGGAGAACCTCGGCCTGACCGCCGAGCAGCTCGCGGACCGCCTGGTGCCCGACCTCGGGCTCGACGCCGACGGTGCCACGGTCGTCGACTACGGGACGCGGACGTTCACCGTCACCTTCGACGAGCAGTTGCGGCCCTGCGTCCTGGACGCGGACGGCAAGCGTCTCAAGGACCTGCCGAAGCCGGGTGCGAAGGACGACGCCGGGCTGGCGCCGGCGGAGCGCAAGCGGTTCATGACGTTGAAGAAGGACGTGCGGACCCTCGCCTCCGACCAGGTGCGGCGGCTGGAGGCCGCGATGGTCGCGGGCCGGTCGTGGACGGCGGAGGAGTTCCGGGGGCTGCTGGTGGCGCACCCCCTGGTGTGGCACCTGGTGCGCCGGCTGGTGTGGGTGAGCACGCCCTCCGGGGCGGGCGCGCCGGACACGGCGTTCCGGGTGGCGGAGGACCGTACGTTCGCCGACGCCGAGGACGAGACCTTCGCCCTGCCCGACGACGCGTCGGTGCGGCTCGCGCATCCGCTGGCGCTGGGCGAGGCCGGGGTGGCGGCCTGGGCGGAGGTGTTCGCGGACTACGAGATCCTCCAGCCCTTCGCCCAGTTGGGGCGGGCCGTGCACCGGCTGACCGCCGAGGAGGCCGGAGCCGTCCGGCTGGCCCGTTTCGAGGGGCTCACCGTCCCGACTACGACGGTGCTCGGCCTGACCAAGCGGGGCTGGCGGCGCGGCAGCCCCGAGGACAACGGGATCGAGAACGAGATCAGCAAGAAGCTCGGCGACGACCTGTACCTGGTGATCGGCCTCGACGGCGGCATCGCCGTCGGCGCGATCGACCAGATCCCGGAACAGCGGCTGGACGCGGTGGCGCTGAGCACCCGTCCGGTGCACCGCTGGTACGGCGACGACTCCGGGCTGCGGTTCGCTGACCTCGACGGGATCACCGCCTCCGAGCTGCTGGCCGATCTGACGTACCTCACGGAAGGGGCGGCCAGGTGAGCGTCGACCACCTGACGGCGGAGCAGGAGTCGCTGCAACGGCCGCCCGCCGAGGTCCGGTACGCGGACGAGCTGGCCGCGCTGCGCGCCGGGGACACCGGACCCCGGCCGCCGGGCTGGGCCCTGAGCCTGCGGGCGGCCCGCAGCTTCGTCGTCGGGGACGAGCAGAGCGGGATCAGCCGCAAGTTCGTGGGCAGTCCGTCCCTGGTGGACCGGGCGCTGGTGACGCTGGCGACGAACCGCGGGCTGATGCTGGTGGGCGAACCGGGCACCGCGAAGTCGCTGCTGTCGGAACTGATCGCGGCGGCCGTCAGCGGCACGTCGACGCTGACCGTGCAGGGCGGCGCGGCCACCACCGAGGACCAGATCAAGTACGGGTGGAACTACGCGCTCCTGGTCTCGGAGGGCCCCTCGGCGCGGTCGCTGGTGCCCGCGCCGATGTTGCGCGGCATGGCCGAGGGCAAGGTCGTGCGGTTCGAGGAGATCACCCGGTGCCCGCCGGAGGTCCAGGACTCGCTGCTGTCGCTGCTGTCGGAGCGGGTGGTGGCCGTTCCGGAGCTGACGGGGCCGGAGGGGATGGTCTTCGCCCGGCAGGGGTTCAACGTCGTCGCGACGGCGAACACCCGGGACCGGGGCGTCAACGAGATGAGCGCGGCGCTCAAGCGCCGGTTCAACTTCGAGACGGTGTTCCCGATTCCCGACCTCGACACCGAACTGGCCCTGGTGGAGGCGGAGGCGACCGCGCTGCTCGCCCGCTCCGGGGTGACCGTCGCCCCGGAGCGGGACGTACTGGAGGTCCTGGTCGGCACCTTCCGGGAGCTGCGGGCGGGCGGTGGCGGCGAGGGGAGGGCGCCGGACCGGCTCTCGGCGGTGATGAGCACCGCCGAGGCGGTGTCGGTGGCGCACGCGGTGGGCGTACGGGGCTGGTTCCTGCGCGGCGAGGCGGGCAGCGCCGCCGACGTGGCGGCGTGTCTGGCGGGCACCGCGGCGAAGGACAGCCCGGAGGACCTGGCCAGGCTGCGCCGCTATCTGGAGCAGCAGGTGCCCCGGCGGCGCGGCCCGCAGTGGAAGGCCCTGTACGACGCACGCCACCTGCTGGACGGGTGAGGGCGATGGGCGGGCGGGTGCGGCTGTTGGGGGTGCGGCACCACTCCCCCGCCTGCGCGCGGCTGGTCGCCGCCGCGATCGAGGAGCTGCGTCCCGCGTACGTCCTGGTGGAGGGCCCGGCGGACATGAACGGGCGGCTGGACGAACTGCTGCTGGGGCACGAGCTGCCGGTGGCGGTCTTCAGCCACTACCGCCACGCCGGCCGGTCGGCGACCTCGTGGACGCCGCTGTGCGCGTACTCCCCGGAATGGGTGGCGCTGACGGCGGGCCGGGCGGCCGGTGCGCAGGTCGCCTTCATCGACCTGCCGGCCTGGCATCCGGCGTTCGCCGAGCGCGCCAACCGGTACGCGGACGCGGAGCTGCGGTACGCGCGGGCGACGGAGCGCCTGTGCGAGCGGTTCGCGGTGGACTCCGTGGACGCGCTCTGGGACCGGTTGTTCGAGGTGGAGCCCGCGGACGGGCTGTGGGAGCGGCTGGACGCCTACTTCGACCTGGTGCGCGGCGATGCCCAGGCGGAACCGGGCGACACGGCGCGCGAGGCGTACATGGCGTCCTGGGTGCGGGCGGCTGCCCGGGCGGCGGGCGACCGTCCGGTGCTGGTCGTCACGGGCGGCTTCCACACTCCCGCGCTGCGGGGGCTGACCGGGTCGGACGCGGAGGCCGGCGCGGGGCAGGAGTGGCCGGAGGTTCCGCTGCCGGAACCGGACGCGGTGGCCGGCAGCTATCTGGTGCCGTACTCCTACCGGCAGTTGGACGCCTTCGCCGGGTACCAGTCGGGGATGCCGTCGCCGGGCTACTACGAGCAGGTGTGGGAGCGCGGGCCGCGGGAGGCGGCCGACACGCTGGTGCGGGCCGTCGCCGGGCGGTTGCGCGCCCGCAGGCACCCGGTGTCCACGGCCGATCTCGTGGCCGCCCGTGCCCTCACCCGGGGGCTGTCCCTGCTGCGCGGGCACTCCCGCCCGGCCAGGACGGACGTGCTGGACGGACTGGCCGGTGCGCTGATCACGGACGACCTGGCCGGTCCGCTGCCGTGGACCGGCCGGGGCGGGCTCGCCGCAGGGACGCATCCAGTGGTGGTCGAGATGGTGGCCGCGTGCAGCGGTGACCGGGTGGGCCGGCTGCATCCGGACACCCCCGCACCGCCCCTGGTGCACGAGGTCGCGGCGCTGCTGGCCGACGCGGGAATCCGCACCGGCCGGCCACTGACGCTGGATCTCGGCGACGGCCGGGACCTGGAGCGCAGCCGTCTCCTGCACCGGCTGCGCGTGCTCGGCGTGCCGGGGCACGAGCGGACCGCGGGCCCGGCACACGGTGCGGATCCGGTGTTCACCGAGCGCTGGGAGCCCGGGGAGCGCGCCGGCCGGGACGCGGCGCTGGTCGAGGCCGGATCGTACGGGGCTCGGCTCGACGAGGCGGCCGCCGCCGTGCTCGCGGAGCGGGCCGGGGGCGCGGGCCGGGAAGGGCTCGCGGCCGCCCTGTTCGACGCGGTGCTGTGCGGGGCGGCCTCGGTGTCGGACCGGCTGCTGGCCGAACTCGCCACGGGTGTCGGGGAGGTGAAGGAGCCCGGGGCGCTGGGTGAGGTGCTGGCGACGGCACTCGGGCTGTGGCGGCACGACCGGGTGTTCGGGGTGGCGCGCGGACCCCTGCTGGGCGCACTGGTGGGCGAGGCGGTCCTGCGGGGTCTGTGGCTGCTGGAGGGGCTGCGCGGAGGGCCGGGCATGGACTTCGGGCGGCTGCGCGCGGTGGTGGCCCTGCGTGACGCGTGCGTGCACGCGCCGGAAGCGGTACCGGTGCCGCGGGAGGCGGTGGCGGACGCGGCCCGCCGTGTCTCCCGGGACGCGGAAGCCCCTGCCGATCTGCGGGGCGCGGCCTTCGCGCTGTGCCGGACGCTGGTGCGGGAGGAACGAGGGGCACGGGAGGAACGGCAGGAACGGCAGGAACGGCAGGAAGGTGAGAAGGAGGCCGGGGACAGCACCCGGTCGGCGTCCTCCCGTACCGGACCGGGGTCTGCCCGGGACGGCAGGTCCCTGCCGCGCGCGGCCGCAGACGAGGTGCTCGCGCTCGCCGGGAGCGGCGAGCAGCTCGGGGACTGGCTGGCCGGCCTCTTCGCGGTGGCCCGCGACCAGGTCTCCCGGGCGCGGGGCCCGGCGGGCGACGCGCTCGTCGGCGTGCTGGACTCGCTCGTCGGGGCCATGTCCGACGAGGAGTTCCTGGTGGCCCTGCCCTCGCTGCGGCAGGCCTTCGCGTTCTTCCCGCCCAGGGAACGCGAGCACATCGCGCGGCAGTTGCTGGAGCGTCGCCGGCTGCGGGGCTCGGCACGCTCCCTGCTGCGCACGGGTACGGACCCGCTGGTGGTGGCCGAGGGCCGGGCCCTGGAGAAGTCCGTGGACAACCTGCTCGCCCGGTACGGGCTGGACACCGCTTCGCCCGGGGCGGAGCACACGCAACGGCCGCAGGACGAGGTGCGGCGATGAGCGACGACCGACAGCGGCAAGGGCGGAACGCCCCGATGAACGACGACCGACGGCCGCAGGAAGGAGCACCGCGATGAGCGACGACGAACCGGCCGCCGAGGAGCACGGCACCGCGGCGGCCCCGGCCCCGCACGCCGGTACCGGCACGGCCGGCGACGGCAGTGGCGCGGGCGGACGTGGCGACGACCGGGGCGGGGACGCCGGGCTGGAGCGGTGGCGGTTGATCCTGGGCGAGCCCGCCGAGCGCCCCGCGGGCGGGCTCGCCGGGCGGGCGGCGGCGCGGGACGCGGCCCTGGAGTGGCTGTACGGGCGGGACCCGGACCTCGCCCGGCGCGGTGTGCGGCGCGCCCGGGGCGCCGGTGGCGGTGCGGAGCGCGGTCGTGGCGCGGGGCACGGACCGTCGGCGGTGACGGCCGTCGACTGGCTCGACGAGGTGCACCGGCTCTTCCCGAAGGAGACCGTGGAGCGGCTGGAGCGGGATGCCGTGGAGCGCTACGGCATCGAGGAGATCGTCACCGACCCGGCGGTCCTGGAACGGGTCGAGCCCAGCGCCACCCTGCTCAAGGCGGTCCTGCGCACGAAGCACCTGATGAACCCGGAGGTGCTGCGGCTCGCCCGGCGCATCGTGGCGGAGGTGGTGCGGCACCTGACGGAGCGGCTGCGCCCCGAGATCCGGCAGGCTTTCCACGGCACCCGCTCGCGCCGCCCCGGCAACCGCCAGGTGGCCCGGAACTTCGACTTCCGCGCCACCGTCCGGGCCAACCTGGCGCACTACCGCCCGCGGGAGAAGCGGCTGCTGATCGAGAAACCGCACTTCCACTCGCGTACCGCACGCCACCTCGACCAGTGGCAGTTGGTGCTGCTCGTCGACCAGTCCGGCTCGATGGCGGGCTCCGTGATCCACTCGGCGGTGACCGCCGCCTGCCTGTGGGGGCTGCCGGGGCTGAAGACCCGTCTGGTCGCCTTCGACACCTCCGTCGTCGACCTGACCGGCGACGTCACGGACCCGGTGGAGCTCCTGATGCGGGTGCAGCTCGGCGGCGGCACCGACATCGCGCGGGCCGTGGACTACGGGGCGGGCCTGGTCGAGAACCCGCGGCGGTGCGTGTTCGCCGTGGTGAGCGACTTCCACGAGGGCGGCGACCCGTACCGCCTGGTGCGGACCGTGCGCGGGCTGGTCGAGCAGGGCACGACCGTGCTCGGGCTGGCCGCCCTCGACGAGGACGCGAACCCGGCGTACGACAGGGAGCTGGGCCAACGGCTCGCGGACGCGGGGGCCCACATGGGGGCGATGACACCGGGGCAGCTCGCCGTGTTCGTCGCCGAGCGGCTGGCGGGGCGATGACGGTACGAGCGGCCGTCCGGGCGGACCTGCTGGCCCTCTCCGCCGACACGCTCGCCTCGCTGGCCAACCGGGGTCTGGTCAAGCGCGCGACGAAGGACCTGGACGCGGGGGCGGGGCCGGACGTCTCGGTCGCCGACGACGGTCTCGTACGGGCCGTGCACGAGGACGGCACGCAGACGGAGCTGCCGCCCGGCGCGGGCCTGGACCGCGGCCGCTGCTCGTGCGCCGCGCCCGGCACCTGCCGGCACCTCGTCGGCCTGGTCCTGGCGCACCAGCGGACGGCGGGCGCGGGGCCGGGGACGGTCGCAGCCGCCGACGGGGAGCCGCCCGCTCCCTGGTCCCCCGGCGCGTTCGGCGACGAGGCGCTCGCTGCCGCCGTCGGCGCGCGGGCGCTGGCGCGGGCCCGGCGGGTCTTCGAAGGCGGGTACACCGCCGAGGTGCATCCGGCCACGCCCGCCGCACCCGAACCGTGGGTCGAACTGCCCACCTGCACCGTGCGGTTCCCCGTGCCCGGCGAGATCGGCCACGCGCTCACGGACGCCTCCCCCGCGCTGCGCGGCGAGATGCTGGCGCTCGCCGTCTGGGCCTTCCGGGCGGCCGGGGCGCGGCCCGCCGAGCCGGGGGCGGCCGCTCCCGTCCGGCTGGAGGTGGGCGGCGGCCACCACCCGTCCCGCGCGGCCCGCACCGCCCTGGACCGTGCGGTCACCGCCGTGGACGACCTCCTCGCCGACGGCGTCGCCCACGCGGGCCCGCTCGTCGGCGGCTCCCTCCGGTCGAGCGGCACGGCCCTGGCCTCGGCCGGACTGCACTGGCCCGCAGGGGTCGTCGCCGACCTCGCCGCACAGGTCGAGGCATACGGGGACCGCAGCGCCGCCCACCGGGCCGAGGACCTGGCCGCGCTGGCCGGTGAGTTGTACGCCCGGCACCGGGTCGCCGCCGCCGGTCCCGGTGCGTACGCCGACGTGCTGGGCGTGCGGGAGGCCGGGGAGACCGCGCTGCGCCGGGTCCGGCTGGTCGCCCTGGGCTGCCGGGTGCGCGGCGCGGGCCCGGCGACGTGCGCCGAGGTGTTCTTCGCACACCCCGAAGCGGGCGTCGTGCTGGTGCTGCGCAAGGAGTGGACGGCACGGGAGGGCGACGGGACCCCGCCGCCGAGCGGCCCCGACGTCGGGACTCGGCGCGTGCTGGGCACCACCCTGCGGGCGCTCGCCACGGGCAGTCTGATCAGCGAGAGCGCCCGGCGCACGGCGGGCCGCGCGCTGGTGCTGGGCCGCAGCCGGGTCGCCACGACGACGGTCGTCGCGGTGGGTTCGGCCTGGACCTCGCTGCCGGAACCCCTTCTGGTCCGGGACCTGGTGGCGCACACCGCCGACTGGGACCGCCGGCCGCCCCGGCTGCTGCGCCCGCGGGTGGCGGCGGAGACCGTACGGGTGGTGGAGCTCTCGTGGGTGGGCCCGGTGGCGTACGACCCGGCCGGGCAGCGGCTGTCGGCCGAGGTGCGGGACGCGGCGGGCAACGGGGCCGTGCTGAGCGCCGGGTACGACCCGCGGTGCCCGGACGCGCTGGACGTCCTGGCCGACGCGCTGGCGGAGGGCGCCGGTACGCGGTGGGTGAGCGGGGTGCTGTCCCGGGCCGGTGGCCGCGTCCGGATCGACCCGCTCGCCGTCCTGACGCCGGCCGGGGTGACGGTGCCGGACCTCGCACCGGCCGCGTCCGGCTCCGTGCCCGCGTCGGCGGACCGGGTGCCGCCGCCGGTGGGCGGGCCCGCCACGCACCGGGCGGACGACGACGTGGCCACGGCGGTCGGCCGGGCGCTGACGGCGCTCGCCGAGGCCGCGCACCACGGGCTGCGGAGTTCGCCGCCGTCCGTGCTGTCCGCGCTGGACGACGCCGGGGACCGGCTGGCCCGGTGCGGGCTGGACCGGGCCGCCGGTCTGGTGCGGGCGGTTCCCGCCGCGCTCCCCCGGGGCGTCACGGCGGTCCGTGACGCCTGGGTGGAGGCGCAGATACGGCTGCTGGTGACCGCCGAACTGCACCGGGAGCGCGACGTCCGAGCCGGTTGAGCACGCGCGGCCCCGGCCCGCCCGGGCACTCCGGGAGCGCGATGCCCGGGCCGGTTGACCGCTACCGGGCGTCGGCAGCGGCCGGTGCGGCCGCCGGGACCTCCGCGATGGAGCGGCCCGCCCAGGACGGGGCGTCCTCGGTCAGGCTCGCCAGGCGTTCGCGGATGATCTCCGGGAAGCCGGTGGCGCGGCCCGCCGCCTGGTCGACGTGCAGGGCGAGGAGTTCGGTGGTGGCCACGGGCTCGGCCTCGGTCGGCAGGGTCATGGGCGCCTCCCCCGAGACCGCGGTGTCCACGACGAACAGTTCGTGGGCGAAGCGCACCTTCTTCGCGGCGACGCCCAGCACCCGGGTGCGCACGGCCAGGCGGGCGCCCTCCGGTACGTCGTCGAGGTAGCGGAGGTGTGCCTCGACCGTGTAGAGGGAGCAGCCGGTGGTCTCGCGGTAGCCCGCGTGCAGGCCGGTCTCGATCATCATGGCGTCGGTGGCGTACCCGAAGACGAGGACGTAGAAGGCCTCGCTCATGTGGCCGTTGTAGTCGATCCACTCGGGACGCACCGTGTGGTGGACGAGCGGCAGGCAGTCGACGACGCAGTCCAGTTCGGTGGTGTCGGTGACGTCCTGGCGGTCCCCGACGCGTGCTTCGCCGCTCACTCGGCCGCCTCCCCCGCGGTGCGCTGCCGCGGCAGGCGGCCGGTGGCGCGCAGGACGTCGATGACGCCCCGGTCGCGTTCGGCGACGAGGTCGGCGATGGTGCGCCCGTCGGCGGCTTCGTCGCATCCGGCGACCACCGCGTCGTACAGCTTCCGGTCGAGTTCGGGTGCTTCCAGGCGGGTCCACGGGGACTTCAGGGACGGGCCGAAGTGGTCGAGCATGTGGGCCATGCCGCCCTCGCCGCCGGCGAGGGCGAAGGTGAGCATCGGTCCCATGAAGGCCCAGCGCAGGCCGGGCCCTTCGGTGATGGAGGCGTCGATCTCGCGGACGGTGGCCTCACCGTTGGCGATCATGTGCAGGGCCTCGCGCCACAGGGCTTCCTGGAGGCGGTTGGCGATGAAGCCGGGGACCTCGCGGTCCATGGTGATGACGGACTTGCCCGCGACCTCGTAGAAGCGGGACGCCCAGGCGACGGTCCCGGCGCTGGTGCGCTCGCCGCCGACGACCTCGACCAGGGGGATGAGGTAGGGCGGGTTGAAGGGGTGGCCGACGACGAGGCGGCCGGGGTCGGCGGCCTCGGTCTGCATGTCGGTCATCGGGTAGCCGGAGGTGGAGGACGCGATGACGACTCCGGCGGGGGCGGCGGCGTCGAGCCGGCGGAGCAGGTCGCGTTTCAGCTCCAGCTTCTCGGGGGCGCTCTCCTGGACGAACTGGGCGTCGGCGACGGCCTCCTGGAGGGTCGCGGTGACGGTCAACCGGTCCGCGCAGGCGCCCTCGGCGAGGCCGAGCCGGGTGAGTGCGGGCCAGGCGGCGTCCACGAGGCGGCGCAGCTTCGGCTCGGCGTCGGGGGCGGGGTCCCAGGCGGTGACGTCGTAGCCGCGGGCCAGGAAGTGGGCGACCCAGCCGCCGCCGATGACACCGGCGCCGACACAGGCGACGCGGCGCACGTCCTCGGGGGCGCAGGGGGGTGTGGGGGAGGTCATGGTGGGGGGAAACTCCTCGTGCTGCGGAACAGATGTGACGGACTTTCAGGCAATGGGTCTTTCAGGCAATGGAGCTTTCGGGCAAGGGAGCTTTCCGGCAGTCGGGCTTAGGCCAGCCGGACTTCAGGCGCGCGGCTTGAGGCCCAGCACGGTGCGGGCCTCGTCCGCGGTGGCGACCCGGGAGCCCAGCGACTCGGTGATGGTGACGGCACGCTCGACGAGTCGGGCGTTGGTGGCCTTGTCGCCCTTGCCGAGGTAGAGGTTGTCCTCCAGGCCGACCCGGACGTGCCCGCCGAGCAGGATGGACTGGGCCACCCACGGCATCTGCATCCGGCCGAGGGCGAAGCTGGCGAACTGGGCGCCGTCGGGCAGCAGGTTGACCATGGACTGGAGGACGCCGGGGTCGGCGGGCGCGCCCCAGGGGATGCCCATGCAGAGCTGGAAGACGGTGGGGTCGTCCAGCAGCCCCTCGGCCCTGAGCTGCTTGGCGAACCACAGCTGGCCGGTGTCGAAGATCTCCAACTCGGGCCGTACGCCCAGCTCCTGGATGCGCCGGGCCCCGGCGCGGAGCATGTCGGGGGTGGAGACGTAGAGGTTGTCGCCGAAGTTCAGCGAGCCGCAGTCGAGCGTGCAGATGTCGGGGAGCAGGTCCTCGACGTGCGGGAGCCGGTCGAGCCCGCCGACCAGGTCGGTGCCGGGCAGCGGGAAGCCCTTGAGCGGCTGGTCCGGGTCGACCACCAGGTCGCCGCCCATGCCGGCGGTGAGGTTGATGACGACATCGGTGCCGGTCTCCTTGATCCGCTCGACGACTTCACGGTAGAGGCGCGGGTCGCGGGAGGGGTCGCCGGTCTCGGGGTCGCGGACGTGGATGTGCACGACGGCGGCCCCGGCCTCGGCCGCCTCGACGGCGGAGGCGGCTATCTGCTCCGGGGTGACGGGGACGTGCGGGCTCTTGCGGACGGTGTCGCCCGCCCCGGTGAGGGCGCAGGTGATGACGACGTTCTGGTTGACGGCGGTTTCGGCCATGTGAATCTCCTTGTGTACGACGGATGTTGACGCTGCGTCAGGGGGTGAGCGTGGCGGCGACATGGGCCAGGAGCGCGTCGTGCATGGCGCGTGCGCTGGTGCCGCCCCCGTCCGGGGCGGCCGCGAGCACCTGGCCGGCGAGCCCATCGATGAGGGCGGTGAGGCTCAGCGCCGCGGTCTGCGGGTCGGTGCCGGGGCGGAAGACGCCCTGGTCGACTCCGCGCCGCAGGACGTCGGCGACGGTGTCCCGCCACTGCCGGTAGTAGTCGACGTGCAGCCGCCCCACGGCGGTCGAGCGGGCCGCCTCGGCCCACAGGTCGACCCAGACCAGCCACTGGCGGCGCTGCTGCTCGGTGTAGGGGACCTGGAGTTCGATGAGCCGGTGCAGTTCGGCGGCGGGGTCCGGGTCGTCGGCGCGGGCGGCCCGGCGGGCGGTGTCCTCGTCCATGCACCAGCGGACGGCGGCTTCGAGCAGGTCGTCCCGGCCGGGGAAGTGGTAGTGGACGGCCGCGGTGCTGGTGGCGCAGGCCTCGGCGATGTCGGCGACCCGCACGGCGTGGAAGCCGCGCTCGGCGATCAGCCGGACGGTCTCCCGCACGATCTGGCGGGGCCGGCCGCCCTCGGGCGCGGTCGCCGCCCGGCCGCCACGCCGTACCGGTGCGGTCTGCGGGGCACGCGCCCCCAGCAGCCACCCCACGTCCGCCCCGGCGGTGTCGGCGATCCGGGCCAGTTCGGCGGCGGTGAAGCGACGGGTGCCGCCGAGCGAGCGGGAGAGCTTCGAAGGGTCCATCACCACCCGCCGGGCGAACTCGCGCTGGCTGACCCCCGCGGCGGCGACGACCTCCCGGACGCGGGCGGCGACCGCGGCGGCGGAGTCGGGCGGGGGTTCCCGCACCGGGGGCGGGGCCTCGGGCTGCTGCATGGTCGGCCACCGTACGCAGGTATTGAGCAAATCTCAACGCGCATCGTGCGCTGCCAGCGGATTGCGGCACCGACTGATGCGCCAGTCAGCGCGGACGGCCGATCGGCGCCGGATGTCTCCCCGGTCATAGCGACAGTCCTTAACGCCGCCTTCACGAAAGACCCTTGTGCGGCTCCCCCGATTCCGCGAGGGTCCTGATCATGACTGAGACGACCAGGCCGGCCGCGCCGCCGAACCCCGTCCGCAAACCCCTCAGGCAACTGCTCGCGGCCTCCGTGGGCAACGCCGTGGAGTGGTACGACTGGTACGCGTACACCTTCCTCTCCACCTTCATCGCCGCGCAGATCTTCCCCAGGAGCGCGGGCAGTCCGCTCGTGCCGCTGCTGTCGACCTTCGCCGTGTTCGCGGTCGGGTTCTTCATGCGGCCGGTCGGCGGGCTGCTGCTCGGGGCGGTCGCCGACCGGCACGGGCGGCGGACCGCGCTGACGGTGACGATCCTGCTGATGGGCGGCAGCAGTCTGCTGGTCGGGCTGACGCCGACGTACGCGTCGGTGGGGGTGCTCGCGCCGGTGGTCCTGGTGGTGGCGCGGCTGCTCCAGGGCCTGTCCGTGGGCGGGGAGTTCGCCGCTTCGACGACGTTCCTGGTGGAGTCGGCGGGGCCCGGCAGGCGCGGGCTGTTCTCCAGTTTCCAGTATGTGTCCACGACCGCGGGGCAGCTCGCCGCGTCCGGGATCGCCGCGCTGCTGGTGTCGAACCTGAGCGACGGGCAGATGAACGGGTGGGGCTGGCGGGTGCCGTTCCTGCTCGGCGCGGTGCTGAGCCTGGTGGGGTTCTGGATTCGTCGCGGGGCGCACGAGACGCACGCACCGGTGGAGCGCACCGAGCGGCCGGGCCTGTTCGACGCGCTGCGCAAGTACCCGCGTCAGTCGCTGCTGATCTGCGGCATCACCGCGGGCGGCACCATCTCGTACTACACGTGGACGTCCTACCTGCCGACGTACGCGGAGCTCAACGGAGGTTTCGACAAGTCGGACGCGCTGCTCGCGGGGACGATCTCGCTGGCGTTCTTCGCCGTCCTCCAGCCGTTGGGCGGGCTGCTCTCGGACCGGATCGGGCGGCGTCCGCTGCTGGTGTTCTCGGGTCTTGGGTTCGCGCTGCTGATCGTGCCGCTGCTGCGGGTCGTCGACGGGGGCGTGTCGTTCGGCACGCTGGTGCTGGTGAGCTGCGCCGGGATGGTGCTGCTGACGGGGTTCACCTCGATCTCGGCGGCGGTCAACGCGGAGATCTTCCCGGCGAAGGTGCGCGCCTCGGGCATCGGGTTCCCGTACTCGCTGACGGTGGCGCTGTTCGGCGGGACCGCGCCGTACATGGGGACCATGTTCAAGGACATCGGCAGGCCGGGGCTGTTCCCGTGGTACGTCGCCGCGCTGTGCCTGGTCTCGTCGGTGGTGTTCTTCCGGCTGCCGGAGAACGCGCACAAGGACCTGCAGAAGTAGGCCGCCCGGGGCTTCCCGGCGCGACGGCGGCACGGTGACGGCGAGACGGCGGCACGGCGATGGCACGACGGCGCGGGAGACGCGCCCGGCGCACCAGCCGCGCCGGGCGGACGCGAGGCGTTACTCGTCGCCGCGCAGGAAGCCCAGCTCGCGCAGGGCCTGGTCGGCAGCCTTGACCAGGGCGGCGGCCCCGCAGTTGACCGCGTGCGCGCGGCCCTTCTCCAGTTCGGCGCGGGAGCGGGTGGCGATGCCCCACTCGACGCGGGCCGCCGCGTGCTCGTACTTGCACGGCGAGGAGCTGAGCAGGTCCACCGCACGCCGCAGCAGTTCCGCCTTCCGGTGCCCCCGGGCCAGCTCCGCCTGGCAGCGCATGGCTTCGCCGATCGCGGTGTTCGTGCCGAACCGCTCGGCCTTCTCCCGCGCGTACGCCGCCAGCTCGGCCGCCCGGTCCGGGTCGGTGGGCGCGACGGCACGGGCCAGGTCCAGGGCCCACGGGGCGAACACCGTGTTGTGCCTGCCGCGGGCCTGCAACGCCGCGCCGGCCGCCTCCAGTTCGGCGATGGCCTCCTTGGTGCGGCCCTGGGTCAGCAGCAGCCTGCCGCGCACGGACGCGGCGTCGGGGATCAGAATGGTCGTGGGGTACGGAGCCTCGAACTTGGACGCCTCGGCGACCTTCTGGGCCTCTCCGCACAGGCCGCGGGCCAGCAGCGTGTCGATGAGCATGCAGACCGCGTCCCAGTGCATGGGCAGGCCGTGCCCGATGCGCTCAGCGAGCCGCACGCCCTCCCTCAGGTCCTTCTCGGCGCGCACCAGGTTGCCGCGCCTGCGCTGGAGGTAACCGGTCAGGACGTACGCGAAGGCGAGGTGGCCGCCGCTCCAGCCCGCCTCGGTGAACGCCCGGCGGGCCTCTCCGAACAGGGCCTCGGCGCGGTCGAGCTGGTCGGCGAAGGCGTAACTGAGGCCCAGCAGTGCGGGCGCCTCGAAGCCCCAGGTGAGGTCCGTCCAGCTCAGGCCGTCGGGGAGGCTGCCGTTGACCAGGGCGCGGTCGCCGATCTCCACGACGGTCTGCCAGTCCTCGCCGATGGCGGTCGCGTCGAACGCGCGCAGCATCAGCAGGGCCTGCTCGGTGGTGTCCCTGCCCGTGACCCGGGCGGCCGCCTCCTTGAGCCGGAGGGATCTGGCGGGGCCGTCGCGCTCGGTGGCGTACACGCCCTCCCAGAGGAACTGCACGGTCTGCAGGCGCATCCGCAGCGGTCCCGGCGGTGCGGCGGCCGCCGCCTCGGCCACCATCTGGCCCGCCTCGGCGATCTGGTCGTTGTGCGTGAGCGCCTGGGACAGCAGGAACACCGCGTCGGCCTGCTGCTCGTCGGTCAGCCCCGGCTGGCCGAGGGCCGCCTTCAGGTGCTCGGCGGCGTCGCGGGGTGAGCTGAGGGCGATGACCTTGCCCAGTTCGTACTGCACTGAGCCGCCGCATCCACGCCCACCCGGAGACCGCCTTCGAGGAGCACCGGGCGGCCGAGTGGTGCACGGAACTCCTCCGCGCCCACGGCCTCACGGTGACAGCCCCCGCCTACGGTCTGCCGACCGCCTTCGCCGCGACGGTCGGTTCGGGCCCGGTGACGGTGGCGCTGGCCTGCGAGTACGACGCGCTGCCGGGCATGGGTCACGCCTGTGGCCACAACCTGATCGCGGCGGCCGGGGTGGGGGCCGCGCTGGCCCTCGCCCCGTTCGTGGACGAACTCGGGCTGACCGTACGCGTCCTGGGCACGCCCGCCGAGGAGAGCGGCGGCGGCAAGGTGCTCCTGCTGGACGCGGGGGCGTTCGACGGGGTCGACGCGGCGATGATGATCCACCCGTGTCCGTTCGACGTGGCGGACTTCCACTCGTACGCCATGGGCTCGCTGGAGGTGACGTACGCGGGCAAGTCGGCGCACGCCGCGATGAACCCCCAGGACGGCCGCAACGCGGCGGACGCCCTCACCGTCGCCCAGGTCGCCCTCGGCCTGCTCCGCCAGCACCTTCCGGCGGACTGGAAGGTCCACGGCATCACGACGTCGGCGGGCTCGGCCCTCAACGCAATTCCGGACCACGCGCACGCCGCGTACGCGCTCCGCACCCCCTCGGCTCCCGAGCTGCGCGCGCTCCGCGCCCGGGTCGAGGACTGCTTCCGTGCGGGGGCCCTGGCGGCGGGCTGCGAGCTGACCCTCGCCCAGCCCTCCCCCGACTACCTCGACTTCCGCTCCGACCCGGAACTGGTCGCCCTCTGGACGGCGAACGCCCGTGCCCTGGGCCGCCCGGAACCGGAGGTCCGCGGGCCCTTCGCCTCCACCGACATGGGCAACGTCTCCCACGCGGTGCCCTCGATCCACCCCGTCCTGGACATCGGCGCCTCGTCCTGCGGCCCCCACCAACCGGAATTCACCGCGGCCGCGGCGACCGCGGCCGCCGAACGCACCATGCTGGAGGGCGCCCTCTCCCTCGCCTGGACCGCCACGGACCTGTCCATCCGCAGGCGCCCTGCGCCACCCCGCTAGGGCCACGAGGAACTGCGCGCCCCTCAACGCTCCCGCACGGCTCCCACCGGGGGCAGCGCCCCTGCAGGGGCGCGGGGAACTGCGCGCCCAGCCACGACGCATCCGCACGGGAACCGGTGGTGGCCGCGCGGCGAGCGCTTTAGGGAAAGGGGCGGGTCCGGGGCCTCTCCTGCGTGAGCAGAACGGGGCTGAGGCATCCGGTGCCGGGGCTGAGCTCTCGGCCTTGGCGGGGTCGCGCGTCCGGCACAGGCGCTCGGACAGGGGCGGCACCCGGGTGGGCCGGGAGCGGGAGGGGCCGCCCCCTTGCCCGCCCGTTCCGCCCCCTTGGGGCGGCCCCGTCGCCCAAGGCGGCGAGGGAGGCAGGGCGGCTGCGACGCCCGAGGGGACGGGGGTGGCAGGGCGGCTGCGGAGCCCGAGGGGGGGAGGGCGGCTGCGAAAGCACAAGGGGATGGGGGCGGAAGGGGGCTGCGGCTGCGGAGCTTGAGACCCCGGGGAGAAGGATGGGCGCCGCCTGGGGAGGGAAGGGGAGGTGCGGCCCAAGGGGACCAGGGCGAGGGGCGGGCCCGTGGGCGGTGTGTCGCCGCGCGCCGGCTCAGCCGACCGCGCTCAGCGCCCCCGCCCTCGGCACCACCACCGGCGCCCCGTCCCCCGGCGCCTCCAGCACGTCCGCCTCCACCCCGTACAGCTCCTTCACCAGCTCCGCGGTGACCACCTCCCGGGCGGGCCCGTGCGCGACCACCCGGCCCCCGTTCATGGCCACCACCACGTCCGCGTACCGCGCCGCACTCGCCAGGTCGTGCAGCACCATCACCACGGTCCGCCCCGCCGCCGCGACCTCCCGCACCAGCGACAGCACTTCCACCGCGTGCCCGAGGTCCAGCGCGCTGGTCGGCTCGTCGAGCAGCACGATCGGGGTCTCCTGCGCCAGCACCATCGCCAGCCAGCACCGCTGCCGCTGCCCGCCGGAGAGCTGGTCGAGCCGCCGCTCGGCCAGCGACAGGGTGCCCGTCGCCTCCAGGGCCGCCCGCACGGCCGCCTCGTCCTCGCGGGACCACTGCCGGAAGAGGCCCTGGTGCGGGTGGCGCCCGTACCGTACGAGCCCTGCCACCGTGACCGCCTCCGGCGCCTGCGGCGACTGTGCGAGCAGCGCGATCCGGTGGGCCGCCTTGCGCTGGGTGAGTGCCCAGACGTCCTCCCCGCCGGCCCGTACCGTCCCGGACTCGGGTTTGTGCAGCCGGGCGACGGTGCGCAGCAGTGTCGACTTGCCGCATCCGTTGGGTCCCACGATCGCGACGACCCGGCCGCTGGGGACGGTGAGGTCGACGCCGTCGACGACGGGGTGGCCCGGGTATCCGGCGGTGAGCGCCTCTACGGTCAGTTCCACGGGGTTCAGGCCTTTCCGGTCTGCGAAGGACGGTCTGACTTCTTGCCGAACAGGACCCACAGCAGGAAGGGCCCGCCGAGGACGCTGGTGACGACTCCGACCGGAATCTCCACCGGCGCGACGACCCGCCCGAGCGCGTCCGCGCCCGCGACGAGTGCCGCGCCGACGAGTGCGGAGCCCAGGACCGGCACCCGGGTGGGGCCGCTGAGGCGCGCGGCGAGCACGGGGGCGGCGAGGGCCACGAAGGCGATGGGGCCGCCGATGCCGACGGCGATGCCGGAGAGCACCACGGCCAGGGCCAGGGTGACGGCCCGTACCCGTGAGACGTTCACGCCGAGCGTGGCCGCCATGTCGTCGTCGAACCGCAGCAGTTGCAGCCTGCTGCCCGCGACCAGCGCCAGCGGGACGAGAAGCAGCAGCAGGTAGACCAGGGACGTGCCGACCCCCCAGTCCCGGCCGTTCAACGAGCCGACCGTCCACAGGAAGACGCCGCCGGCGGTGTTGTCGTTCTCCCGCGACATGACGAGGTCGGTCACCGCGCCGATCACCGTCGAGACGCCGATGCCGACCACGAGGACGCGGTACCCGGCGTGCCCGGCCCCGCCCGCGCAGGCGACGACGACCATCGCGGCGGCGGCCGCGCCGAGCGGTCCCAGCCACCAGTCGCCGATCATGCCGGTGGAGGAGCCGACGACGGTGGCGACGACGGCCGCCGTGGCACCGTCGTTGACGCCGATGACATCGGGGGTGGCCAGGCGGTTTCCGGCCAGGGTCTGGGTGAGGCAGCCCGCGATGCCGAGGGCCGCGCCGACCATCAGGCCGACCGCGATGCGGGGCAGCCGGAAGTCCCGTACGAGCATGACGGTGGCGCTGTCGCCGGTGCCCAGGAGCCCGGAGAGGCTGTCGCCCAGGCTCATGCCGGTGGAGCTGGCGAACGCGGCGAGGGTGACGATGCCCCCGATGAGCACCGCGAGTCCGACGGCCGCGAGGGCGCTGCGGTGGGGGAAGAGCCAGGAGAACGCGCCGTACCGCAGCGGGGTGGAGTCGGGCGGGGTGAGGCTGGTGTCGTACGACACCGCGCGCACGCCCCCGTTCGGCCGGTCCGTGGAGGCACCCGGGCGCTCGCCCCTGTTCGGCTTCTCCGTGGAGGCACCCGCGCGCTCGCCCCCGTTCGGCTTCTCCGTGAAGGCGCTCATGCGCTCGCCCCCGCCGTCGACATGTGGCGCGACCGCGCGATCCAGATCAGCAACGGCCCGCCGATGAACGCCAGCAGGACGCTCACCGGGGTCTCCCAGGGCCGGATCACGACCCGGGCCAGCAGGTCGGCGACGATCATCACGCACGCCCCGACCAGACCCGACAGCAGCAACTGCCCGCCCATCCGGGGCCCGGTGACCAGCCGTGCCGCGTACGGCGCGAGCAGCCCGAGGAACGCGATCGGGCCGGCCAGCGCCACCGCCGACCCGGCGAGCAGCGTCACCGCGACGGCGACCGTCAGCCGGATCCGCCCCGGGTGGTGCCCGAGCGAGCGCGCGCTGTCGTCGCCCAGCGCGAGCGCGGACAGCGGCCGTACGCACAGGAACGCCACGGCGAGCCCGACCGCGACGAGCGGCAGCAGCGGCACCGTGTCCTTGGTCTCGATGCCCGCGAGGGAGCCGATGGTCCAGTAGCGGTACGTGTCGAACGTCGACTGGGTGCCGAGCAGGACGTACGAGGTGGCTCCGTGGAAGGTCGCCCCGAGCGCGGACCCGGCGAGCACGAGCCGCAGCGGTGAGCCGGCGGCCCGGCCGGAGGCGGCGAGGAGCAGGACGACGGCGCTCGCCGCCATGCCGCCGACGAGGGCCCACAGCAGGACCGCGTACGCCGAGGTGATGTGGAAGTACGTGAGTCCGATCACAACGCCGAGCGCCGCACCGGAGTTGACGCCGAGCAGGCCGGTCTCGGCGAGGGGGTTGCGGGTGACGGACTGCAGGAGGCATCCCGCCGCGCCGAGCGAGACGCCGACGAGCAGTCCGGCGAGCGTGCGGGGCAGGCGTACGTCCATGACGGCCAGCCTGATCTGCGCGTCCGCGCGGGCGGCGGGGTCGCCGGTGAGGAACCCCCAGGCCTTGGCGACCGGGTTGGAGCCCGAGCCGATCAGGAGGGACAGCACGCACAGTCCCGCCAGGAGCAGCAGGAGGGCGACGGCCGCCAGGAGCGTGGGCCGATGGAGTCTCGCCGAACCCGGTGTCGGGGG
Source organism: Streptomyces sp. NPDC088745 (assembly GCF_044751045.1). Classification (NCBI taxonomy): domain Bacteria; kingdom Bacillati; phylum Actinomycetota; class Actinomycetes; order Kitasatosporales; family Streptomycetaceae; genus Streptomyces; species Streptomyces sp. NPDC088745. The sequence goes on along the minus strand of NZ_JBIVLB010000005.1, from coordinate 169,685 downwards.
TTCGGTTCCGGACTCCCGGACCCGCCCCTCTTGCGCAACCAACATGAAGTTAGCCTAACCTAACCACGACACGGAACCCCTGGTCGGGTGCCTGATGAACTCCCTGTTGCGGCAGGGACAGTTCACCATGCCCCGACACATGCCGAGTCACCCCGTATGTCCGGTTTCCGATCCGGGCAACACTTCGCCTCACCAGCATGGAGATCACGGACATGTCCTCGACCCTCACCCCGCGCGCCCGGCTGACCGCGGTGGCGGCCCTCACCCTGGCCTCCGCTCTCACCCTCTCCGCCTGCGGTTCGGACGACTCCGGCTCCGGCGACAAGGGTTCCGGCCAGGCCAAGAACGCCGCGAAGACCGTTGCCGTCACGGACGCCGCGGGCGCCGAGGTGAAGGTGCCCGAGGCCCCCAAGAAGGTCGTCGCGCTCAGCGAGATGGACCTGGACTCCGCGCTGGCGCTCGGTGTGAAGCCGGTCGGCCTGACCGCGGGCCGCGGCCAGAAGGGCGCGCCCGGCTACCTGGCCGACCAGGCGCAGGGCATCCCGGTCGTCGGCGCGGTCACCGGCCCGGACATCGAGAAGGTCCTCGCCGCGAAGCCCGACGTCATCCTGGCCGGGCAGCTCGCCGACAAGCAGGTGCTCAAGCAGCTCCAGGCGATCGCCCCGACCGTCATCACCATCGACAAGAAGAAGGACTGGCGGAAGTCCCTCGAACTGACCGGCAAGGTCCTCGGCAAGTCCAACGAGGCCGCCGCCTTCGTCAAGGGGTACGAGGCCAAGATCGGCGAGGTGAAGACGGCGCTGGGCGCGAACGCGGGCAAGAGCGTGTCGGTGGCCCGTTACTCGGCCAAGGGCACCGCGGTCATGCAGCAGGGCGTGTTCATCTCCGACATCCTGAAGGACCTGGGCTTCAAGCGCCCGGGCATCCAGAACGAGAAGGGCCAGGGCCACTCGACGCCGCTCAGCGACGAGGACCTGAAGCAGATCGACGCCGACTGGCTGTTCATCGGCACGCTGATGCAGAAGGGCCCGGACGCGAAGCTCTTCGGCGAGCTGAAGGAGAAGCCCGCGTACAAGGAGCTGGGCGCGGTCAAGGACAAGCACGTCACCGAGATCGACGGCTCCAAGTGGACCAGCCTCGGCGGCGCGCAGGCCGCGATGTCCGTCCTCGACGACATCAAGACGGCCATGGCCGCCAAGTAACCGCCTCCGCCCCCACTCCCTCCGCCGACCCCGCTCGCCGCCGCCGAGAACGCACTCCGCTCCCGGCGGCGGGCCGGCGCCCCGCCCACCCTCCGCGGGCAGGCGCCCCGCTCGCCGTTGCGGGCGGGCGTTCCGCGGGGCGGAACGGGTGGGCACAGCGGAACCCCCTGCGCCGGGCAGGCGTCCCACCCCCGGCCCGCCCCGGCACCGCCCCACCTCGGCGGGGCCGGGGCCCCGAGCCCCGTACCCCCGACGTCCCCATCTGCCAAGGACCCCTCGTGCCCGACACCGCACCCGACGCCCTCACCCCCGCACGGCCCGAGCGCGACGCCCCCACCTGGCCCGAAGAGACCGCCGCCCGCTACCGCGCCGCCGGCCACTGGCGGGGCGAGACCTTCGCCGGCTGGCTCGCCGAGCGCGCCGGGGCCCACCCCGCCCGCACCGCCGTCACCGACGGCGACCGCCACTGGACCTACGCCGAGCTGCACACCCGCGCCACGGAACTCGCCGCCGGCCTCGCCGCCCGCGGCATCACCCGGGGTGACCGCGTCGTGGTCCAACTCCCCAACGTAGCCGAGTTCTTCGAGGTCGTCTTCGCCCTCTTCCGGCTCGGCGCGCTCCCCGTCTTCGCCCTCCCGGCCCACCGCGAGACGGAGATCCACTACTTCTGCGAGTTCACGGAAGCCGTCGCGTACGTCATCCCCGACCGCCACGCCGGCTACGACCACCGCGCCCTCGCCACCAAGGTCCGGGACGCGCTCCCCACCCTCCGCGAGGTCTTCGTCGTCGGCGACCCGGGCGAGCACACCGCGCTCACCGAAGTGCCCCTCCCGGCAGCGGAGTTGACGGCCCCCGAGCCCGCCCCCTCCGACCTGGCCTTCCTCCAGCTCTCCGGCGGCAGCACCGGCGTCCCCAAGCTGATCCCCCGCACCCACGACGACTACATCTACTCGCTGCGGGGCTCCAACGAGCTCTGCGGCGTGACGGCGGACTCCGTCTACCTCGTCGTCCTCCCCGCGGCCCACAACTTCCCGCTCTCCTCCCCCGGTTCGCTGGGCGTCCTGTACGCGGGCGGCCGCGTCGTGCTGTGCCCGCAGCCCGACCCGGAGACCGCGTTCCCGATCATCGAGCGCGAGAAGGTGACGATCACCGGCATCGTCCCGCCGCTCGCCCTCGTCTGGACCGAGGCGGGCCCCACCACCCCCCACGACCTCTCCAGCCTGGACGTCCTCCTGGTCGGCGGCGCGAAGTTCAGCGAGTCGGCCGCCCGCCGCGTGACGCCCGCGCTCGGCTGCACGCTCCAGCAGGTCTTCGGCATGGCCGAGGGACTCGTCAACTACACGCGCCTGGACGACGATCCGGAGACGATCGTCACCACCCAGGGCCGCCCGATCTCCGCCGACGACGAGATCCGCATCGTCGACGACAACGACGAGGACGTCCCCGAGGGCGAGAACGGCCACCTGCTCACCCGCGGCCCGTACACCATCCGCGGCTACTGGCGGGCCCCGGAGCACAACGCCCGCTCCTTCACCGCCGACGGCTTCTACCGCACGGGTGACATCGTCCGCCGCACCCCGACCGGCCACCTCGTCGTCGAGGGCCGGGCGAAGGACCAGATCAACCGGGGCGGCGAGAAGATCGCCCCCGAGGAGATCGAGAACATCATCCTCGGCCACCCCGCCGTGCACGACGTGTCACTGGTCGCCGTCCCCGACGAGTACCTGGGCGAGCGCACGCTCGCGTACGTGATCCTGCGCGCCGGCGCCGAGCCGCTGAAGTCGATGGCGATCAAGAAGTTCGTACGGGAGAAGGGCCTGGCCGCGTACAAGGTCCCCGACCTCGTCGAGTTCGTCACCGCGTTCCCGCAGACCGGCATCGGCAAGATCAGCAAGAAGGACCAGCGCTCGATCGCCACCACGCCGCAGAACTGACCCTCCGCCGTACGGCTCGGGACCACGCGCACACCGCGCACCACCGCTCCGGGTCCCGAGCACCCGCACTACCGAAAGGCCCCCCATGGCTCTGCCCGCCGTCGCCCCCTACGCGATGCCCACCGCCGACGAACTGCCCGACAACCGCGTCGCGTGGAGCGTCGACCCGCAGCGGGCCGTGCTGCTCGTCCACGACCTCCAGAACCACTTCCTGACCGCGTACACCCCCGACACCTCGCCGGTCAACGAACTCCTGGCCAACGTGGCCGGGCTGACGAAGGCGGCGCGTGCCGCGGGCATCCCGGTCATGTACTCCGCGCAGCCCGGCGGCCAGTCCCCCGCCGAGCGGGGCCTCCAGCAGGACTTCTGGGGTCCGGGCCTGCCGGACGACGCGCACGCGAAGGCCGTCGCGGCCGAGGTCGCCCCCGAGCCCCGCGACACGGTCATCACCAAGTGGAAGTACAGCGCGTACGTCCGCACCGACCTGGCGGAGCGCATGCGCGTCGCGGGCCGCGACCAGCTCGTGGTCGTCGGCGTGTACGCGCACATCGGCGTCCTGATGACGGCGGCCGACGCGTGGATGCGCGACGTCCAGGCGTTCGTGGTCGCGGACGCGGTCGCGGACTTCTCCCGCGAGGACCACGACATGGCGTTGCGCTACGCGGCCGGCCGGTGCGCCGTGGTCACCTCCACCGACGCCGTACTGACCGAACTGAAGGGATACTGAGCCGATGCCGGACACCGCACCCACCCCCCTGACCGTCGACCTGATACGCGCCGACGTGGCCGACGTCCTGGGCGAGGACCCCGAGGACATACCCGTCGACGAGAACCTGGTCGACTACGGCCTGGACTCGATGCGGATCATGACGCTGGTCGAGCGCTGGCGGCGCGAGCACGGCGTCACCGCGTCCTTCGTGGACCTGGCGGAGCAGCCGGCGATCGAGGCCTGGGCCCCGCTCCTGGGGGCGGTCTCATGACGAGGGCGCCCGCCGCCCCGGCCCCCGCGACGACCGGCCTGGAGCTGACCGCCGCCCAGTCCGGCATGTGGTTCGCCCAGGCCCTGGACCCCGGGAGCCCGGCGCAGAACACCGCCGAGTGCCTGGAGATCCACGGTCCCGTCGACCCGGACGTCTTCGCCCGGACGCTGCGTCAGGTGGCTTCCGAGGCCGACTCCTTGCGGGTGCGGATCGTGGAAGGCGCCGACGGGCCGCGCCAGTCGGAGATCCCGGACCTCGGACTCCCGCTGCACGTGGCCGACCTGCGCGCCTGCGCGAACCCCGACTCCGCCGCGTACGCCTGGATGCACGCCGATCTCGGCGAGCCCTTCGACCTGGCGGCGGGCCCGCTCTTCGCGCACGCCCTCTTCCGCGTCGGCGACGACCGGTGGCTCTGGTACCAGCGGGTCCACCACATCGTGATGGACGGCTTCGGCTACTCCCTCCTCGCCCGCCGCACCGCCGAGGTCTACACCGCCCTCGCGTCCGGCCGGACCCCGCCCGACAGCCCGTTCGGCCGGCTCGCGGACCTGGTGGACGAGGACGCGGGCTACCGCGCCTCCGAGACGTACGACAAGGACCGCCGCCACTGGGACGGCGCCTTCGCGGACCGCCCGGAGGCCCCCACCCTCGCCGGGCGCACGGCGCTGCCCTCGCGCACCTTCCACCGCCGTACCGCGCACCTCTCGCCGCTCGCCACCGACCAACTGCGCGAGCTGGCCTCCTCCATCAAGGCGACCTGGCCCGAAGTCCTCATCGCCGCACAGGCGTTGTACGTCTCGCGGGCCACCCACACCGAGGAGGTCGTGCTCGGCCTGCCGATGATGGGCCGCATGGGCTCGGTCGCGCTGCGGGTGCCCGGCATGGTGATGAACGTGCTGCCGCTGCGCCTCGCCGTCACCCCGTCCGCGACCTTCGCGGAGCTGACCCGGCAGGTCGTCCTCGGCATCCGCGCCGCCCGCAGGCACCAGCGCTACCGGTACGAGGACATCCGCCGCGACCTGGGCCTGCTCGGCGAGGGCCGCGCCCTGGTCGGCCCACTGGTCAACGTCATGCCCTTCGACTACGGGCTGACCTTCGCGGGCGCCCGCACCGAGGCGCACAACCTCTCCGCCGGCCCGGTCGAGGACCTCACGGTCAACGTCTACGACCGCACCGACGGCTCCGGGCTGCGCATCGACTACGACGGCAACCCGGCCCTGTACGCCCCCGACGAGCTGGCCCTGCACCAGTCCCGCTTCCTGGAGCTGCTGGAGCGCGTCGCCGCGACCGGACCGCACACCCCGCTCGCCGCGCACACCATCGCCCGGGAGGGCGAACTGGCCCTGGTGCTGGACGAGTTCAACGCCACCGAGCACCCGGTGCCCGCCTCCACCCTGATCGGCCCGATCGAGGAGCAGGCCGCCCGGACTCCGGACGCGCCCGCCCTCGTCTTCGGCGACGAGCTGCTGACGTACGCCCAGTTGAACACCCGGGCGAACCGACTCGCCGCCCATCTGACGGAGACGGGGGTACGCCCCGGGGCGCTGGCCGCGGTCGCCGTGCCCCGCTCCCTGGACCTGGTGGTCTCGCTCCTGGCCGTGCTGAAGGCGGGCGGGGCCTACCTGCCGCTCGACCCGGACTATCCGGCGGACCGGCTGGCGTACATGCTGGCGGATGCGGAGCCCGCCTGTGTGATCGCCGACCGCGCGGACCGCGTCCCGGCCTCCTCCGGCACCCCGGTCGTCGTGCTCGACGGCCTCGACACCGCCTCGTACGGCACGGACGACCCCGCCCCCGGCCTCACCCCGCGGGACCCCGCGTACGTGATCTACACCTCGGGCTCGACGGGCCGCCCCAAGGGTGTCGTCGTCAGCCACGCGGCGATCGACAACCGGCTGCGGTGGATGCAGCACGCGTACGGAATCGGCCCCGGCGACCGGGTGCTGCAGAAGACGCCGTCCGGTTTCGACGTGTCCGTGTGGGAGTTCTTCTGGGCGCTGCGGGTCGGCGCGACGCTGGTCGTCGCCGAGCCGGGCGGCCACAAGGACCCGGCCTACCTGGCCCGGACGATCCGCGAACAGGCGGTCACCGTCTGCCACTTCGTGCCCTCGATGCTCCAGGTCTTCCTGACGGAGCCCGCCGCCGCGGCCTGCACCGGCCTGCGTCACGTGTTCTGCAGCGGCGAGGCGCTGCCCCGCGAGACGGTCCGCGAGTTCGGGCGCGTCCTCGGCGACGGTGTGCCGCTGCACAACCTCTACGGCCCGACCGAGGCCGCGGTCGACGTCACCTACCACCCCTGTGACACCCGGGGAACCGGTACGGTCCCGATCGGCCGCCCGGTCTGGAACACCCGCCTGTACGTCCTGGACGCGGCCCTTCAGCCGTGCCCGCCCGGCGTCAGCGGCGAACTCTTCCTCGCGGGCGTCCAGTTGGCGGACGGCTACCTGGGCCGGCCCGCCCTCACCGCGTCCCGCTTCGTCGCCGACCCGTACGGCGCGCCGGGCGCCCGGATGTACCGCACGGGCGACCTCGCCCGCTGGACGGCCTCCGGCGAGATCGAGTACCTGGGCCGCACCGACCACCAGGTGAAGCTGCGCGGCCAGCGCATCGAACTGGGGGAGATCGAGGCCGAGCTGGCCAAGGACGAGACGGTCGGCGCGTCCGGCGTCCTGGTCCGCGAGGACCGCCCCGGCGACCAGCGCCTGGTCGGTTACGTCACCCCGGCCGCCGGAGCCGCACGCCCCGACCCCGAGGCCCTGCGCGCCCGCCTGGCCCGCGGCCTCCCGGAGCACATGGTGCCGGGCGCGATCCTCGTCCTGGACGACTTCCCGCTCAGCCCCAACGGCAAGCTGGACCGCAAGGCGCTGCCCGCACCGGAGTTCAGCGGCACGGCCGACGGCGGCCGCGTTCCCGCCAACCACCGCGAGGAGACCCTGACGCGCCTCTTCGCGGAGGTGCTGGGCATGCCCCGGGTCGGCGTGGACGACGCGTTCTTCGACCTCGGCGGCACCTCGCTGCTCGCCGCCCGCCTGGTCGCCCGCGTCCGGGACGCCCTGGGTGCGGAACTCACCATCGGCACCCTCTTCCAGGCCCGGACCCCCGCCTCGCTCGCCGCCCAACTGGACGCGGGCAGCACCGAGTCGGACCACGCCCTGGACACGCTGCTCCCGCTGCGCGCCTCCGGCGACCGCCCCCCTCTCTTCGCCTTCCACCCGGCGGGCGGCATCAGCTGGTGCTACTCGGGCCTGCTGTCGCGGCTCGACGCCCAGCAGCCGGTGTACGGGCTCCAGGCGCGCGGCCTGCACGGCGACGGCGAGCAGCTCCCGGCCACCATGGAGGAGATGGCCGCCGACTACATCGAGCAGATCCGCACGGTGCGCCCGCACGGCCCGTACCGGCTGATCGGCTGGTCGGTGGGCGGTGTGCTGGCGCACACCGTCGCGGTACGCCTCCAGGAGGCGGGCGAGAGCGTGGAGCTGCTCGCCCTGCTGGACGCCTATCCGTCCGACCAGTGGCAGGACGCGGCGATCCCGGCGGAGGCGGACGCGCTGACCGCGCTGCTGCGCATGGCCGGTTACGACCGCACGGACGAGCTGACCCGCGAGGACGTCCTGGCGACCCTGCACCGGGAGGGCAGCGCGCTGGCCGGGCTGCCGGACGCCACCCTGTCCGCCGTGGTCGACATCGTGGTCAACAACGCACGCCTTATGCGGGCCCACCGGCACCGCCCCTTCGCGGGCGACGCGCTCTTCTTCACGGCCGCCGCGCCGCGCGAGGAGACCTGGCTGACGCCGGACGCGTGGGCCCCGTACCTCACCGGTCGGCTCCGCAACGACGACATCGACTGTCTGCACCCGGAGCTGACGCAGCCGGGCCCGCTGGACGAGGTCTGCGCGGTGCTCGCCGCCCGCCTGAAGGAGCTGGACCACGCATGACGCACTCCCCCTTCGACGCACCCGAGCAGGACGCGGCCGACGCGCCGACCCACCTGGTGCTGCGCAACGCGGACGGCGACCACTGCCTGTGGCCGGTGTTCCGGGCGGCGCCGGACGGCTGGACGCCGGTGTTCGGCCCCGCCCCGTACGGCCAGTGCACGGCGCACCTCCAGGAACCACCCGCCTGACCTGCACGAACGCGTGCGGGGCCGCCACCCCCGGTGACGGCCCCGCACGCTCGCGCTACTTCAGCAACTCCACCAGCCCGTCGGCGAGTTCGGTGCGCCAGCACAGGTAGTCGTGCCCGCCGTTGTACTCCCGGTACGAGGCGTCCTCGTACCCCTTCTTCACCAGCACGTCCCGGAGCCTGCGCGCGGCGGGCAGCGCCACCCACTCCTGCTCGCCCACGGACAGCCAGAACCGCACGGGCAGCCGCTCGGCCGCCTCGATCCGCCCGGTCAGCCACTCCGAGCTCTCCGCATCGGGCCCGTCCGGCCACCAGAACGACCCCGACTGCGCCAGCACCAGCCCGAACCGCCCGGGCGCGCATACGGCGGCATAGGCGGCGGTGAGCCCCCCGAGGCTCTGCCCGGCGACGACCGTCCGCGCGGGATCACGGGTCACCGGCCACCGCTCCCCCGCCCAGACCATCAGCTCCCGCTCCAGGAACCCCACGAACCCCTCGTTGCACGCGAGCTCCTCCCACCGCGCGTCGGAGTCGATCGACTCCGGCAGCAGGGCGAGCAGCGGCGGAATCCGTCCGTCCGCGATCAGGTTGTCGAGCAGCGCCGCGACATCGAGTCCCGGCTGCCACATCTCGCCGTCCATGAGCACCAGCACCGGCAGATCGGTCCCGCCGCCCGGCGGCTCGTACACGTGCACCCGCCGCTCGTTCCCGAGGATCCCACTGCGCACGAGGTGCTCACGGACGACACCGCGCGCGACCCCCTCCCGCCGCTCCCAGTCGCCGCCCCGCGGGGCCCGTGGCAGCTCCACGTACGCGACGGGCTCGCCGCCCCAACGCCGTGGGAGTGTGCGCGCGTTGAAGGCGTCCCCCCGCTGCGGCCGGCCCCGCAGCCACGCCCAGTACGCCGCCCCCTCCGGCCCGCCCCCCTCGTCCACGCAGAACCCGTACGTGGCCCGCCAGTCGTCCCGCATCCGCACCGACCAGTGCCAGACGTCGGTCCCGGGCACGTGCTCCATGAGGTTGCGCCCCATGTCCCGCGGATCGACGATCTTGTTCGGCATGCACAGGACAGCCCGGGTCTCCTCCGTCCCCCGCCACACGAAGGTGACGACCCGGTACGCGGGGTCCCCGGCCGGATCGGCCTCGACCACGGGGGCGCCCCCCGCCGCCCGCACGGCCCCCCAGAAATCGCCGCCCCCGACGGCCTGCGCCACCCATGCGCTCTCCGCCCGCTCCACGGGCTCCGGCCGGGCGATCCGGGGCGGCCTGCGCGCGGTCCCGACGGACGGCGGGGCGGTCAGCGGCATGGGGTCCTCCAACGGGCACTTCAACGACGACCAACGGCTTCATCAAGTAAGGCTCACCTTACGTGGAGCCGTCGCGCGAGCCCCGTTCGCATCGTTTCCCGGTCCGGGACAACGAGAAGTGCGGGCCGAGAAGAATCTCGACCCGCACGGTGCGGCAGACCCCAGGGTCCGCCGGTTGGTGTCCGAGGGGGGACTTGAACCCCCACGCCCGATAAAGGGCACTAGCACCTCAAGCTAGCGCGTCTGCCATTCCGCCACCCGGACAAGGTATCTGTCGAGCGGGGCCGTTTTGAGCCGGCCCGTTCCGACGTGGAAAACAATACCAGGGGTTCGGGGTGGGTTTCACCTGCGTTTGGCGTGGTCAGTGACCTGCGGCGGACTTGTTGGCGGCGATCCAGTCGTCGTTGTGCTGCCAGGCGTACAGGGTGTCGCCGTCCGTGTACGCGTAGTACAGGTCACAGCGGTGAGTGGCCTGCCGGGCGGTGGTGTCCTCCGGGAACCACGAGGCGCCGAGCTCAGGACTCTTCGGCTTCCCGTCGGCCGGGAGCGGCTTGCAGGAGGGCGGGAGGGGCGGGGTGGGGAGGGTGGCCCTGAGGAGGCGCTCGCCGCCGGTGGTCCTCATCGCGTACGAGATGTCCGTGGCCGTGTCGGGCAGCCAGCGCGGGACCGAGGGGCGGGCCTCCTTGGCGGCGGCGCCCGTGGCGTAGGAGGCGGACTCCTCGTGGCGGCCGTCGTACCAGTCGACGGCGGCGGGGGCCACGACGAGGCCGAGGAAGGCGGCTCCCGCGACGGTGGCGGCGGTGGTGACGACGGCGGCGGTCTTCAAGACGGCTCCAGGGAGAGGAGGGGTGTGCGGTGGTCTGTGGTGATTCCATCCTCCCGGCGGGTTCGGCCGACCGGGTCAGACCTCAGGACCGTTGTGCGTACGACCGCGGACGCATACGGAGAGGTCAGCACCTAGGGGGCGGGGTGCGGCCCTAGCCTCGCCGGGTGAGCACTCAGGAGCCGGGCGTCCGGCGCCCACCCCGTCGCCGCAGGCCGCCGGCGCTGTCGCCGTTGCGGGAGCACCTGCGGGACACCTTCTGGTTCGCCCCGGCCGCCGGGCTCGTGGGGGTGCTGCTCCTGTGGTGGGCGGCCGCCGAGCTGGACGCGGCGATCGTGGCGGCGTTCCAGGAGCACCGGGAGTACGAGGCCCTCGGCGAGCTCATCGGGTTGGCCGACGACGCCAAGACGATCATCACGACCGTCAGCTCGGCGATGATGACCTTCATCGGTGTGGTCTTCAGCATCTCGCTGGTGGCCGTGCAGATGGCCAGCGGGCAGTTGAGTCCGCGGGTGGTGCGGATCTTCGTGCGGAGCCGGATCACGAAGCTGACCCTCGCGGTCTTCCTGGCGACGTTCGTGCTGTCGCTGCTGGTGCTGGCGGCCTACGACGGCGAGTCGGACCCGCGGAAGGTCACCGCCGTGCCGCTGGTGCAGAGCGTGCTGACGATGGCGATGGTGGCGCTGAGCCTGGTGCTGTTCATCGCGTACGTGAACTCCACCCTGCGGCTCATGCGGGTCAGCCATGTGATGGACCGGATCAGCCGGGAGTCGCTCGCGCTGCTCAAGGCGCAGGAGCGGGACCGGGAGGAGGAGGTCGTGCTGGGGCCCGAGACCGCGCGGCTCACCTATGAGGGGCGGGCCGGGGCGCTGCGGGACGTCTACATCGCCCGGCTGGTGCGGGTGGCGCGGCGGCGGGGGGCAGTACTGCGGCTGATTCCGCGGATCGGGGACTTCGTGCTGCCCGGGACGCCCGTGATCGCGGTGCACGGCGGGGCGGAGGTGACGCGGAAGGCGGTGCGGCGGACCGTGTCCGTGGGGGTGGAGCGGACGTTCCACCAGGACCTCGGGTTCGGGCTGCGGCAGCTCGCGGACATCGCGCTGCGGGCGCTGTCGCCCGCGGTGAACGACCCGACGACCGCCGTGCAGGCGCTCGACCGGATCGTGCAGTTCCTGGCGGTGGCCGTGAACCTGCCGCTCGGGGCGCTGCGGCACCGGGACGGACAGGGGCGGGTGCGGTTGGTGCAGGACGTGCCGTCGTGGACGGACCTGGTGGATCTGGGGCTGACCGAGATCCGGGGGGTCGTGGCGGGCAATCCGCAGGTGTCCCGGCGGATGATGGCCGGGATCGACGATCTCTTGTCGCTGGCGCCCCCGGGGCGGCGCGAGGTGCTGGAGCGGCACCGTGCGCTCCTGGTGGAGGTCGTGGAGCGTACGGTGCCGGACGCGGCGGACCGGGAGTTCGCGCTGACGGCGGACCGGCAGGGGATCGGGTAGTGCCCGTCGCGGGGCGGCGCCTGTCGGGAGGCGGCGGGCGGTGAGGGGCAGCGGCCGTTACGGCTTCCCGCCGCCGAAAGCCGCGTCGAAGGAGGCGGTCGGCGGGGGGAAGTCGAAGCGTTTGAGGTGGGCGAGCGCTTCCGGGGCCCCGGCCAGGCGGTCCATGCCCGCGTCCTCCCACTCCACGGAGATCGGGCCCGCGTAGGAGGGGGAGCGCAGGGTGCGGAAGACGTCCTCCCAGGGGACGTTTCCGTGGCCGGCGGAGACGAAGTCCCAGCCGCGGCGGGGGTCGCCCCACGGGAGGTGGGAGCCGAGGCGGCCGTTGCGGCCGTCGAGGCGGGTACGGGCCTCCTTGCAGTCGACGTGGTAGATCCGGTCGCGGAAGTCGAGCAGGAAGCCGACCGGGTCGAGGTCCTGCCAGACGAAGTGCGAGGGGTCGAAGTTCAGGCCGAAGGCAGGGCGGTGGCCGATGGCGTCCAGGGTGCGGTGGGTGGACCAGTAGTCGTAGGCGATCTCGCCGGGGTGGACCTCGTGGGCGAAGCGCACGCCCTCCGCGTCGAAGACGTCCAGGACCGGGTTCCAGCGGTCGGCGAAGTCCGTGTAGCCGCGTTCGATCATCGCCTCCGGCACGGGCGGGAACATCGCGACCAGATGCCAGATGGCGGACCCGGTGAAGCCGACGACCGTACGGACTCCGAAGGCGGCGGCCGCGCGTGCGGTGTCGGCCATCTCGCGGGCGGCCCTGCGGCGCACGCCTTCGGGTTCGCCGTCGCCCCAGACGCGGGGCGGCAGGATGGCCCGGTGGCGTTCGTCGATGATGGCGTCGCAGACGGCCTGGCCGACCAGGTGGTTGGAGATCGCCCAGCACTGGAGGCCGTACTCGGCGAGGAGGGTGCGGCGGGAGTCGAGGTAGCCGGGGTCGGCGAGGGCCTTGTCCACCTCGAAGTGGTCGCCCCAGCAGGCGAGTTCGAGGCCGTCGTAGCCGAAGTCGCGGGCGTGGGCGCAGACCTGTTCCAGGGGGAGGTCGGCCCACTGGCCGGTGAAGAGGGTGAAGGGGCGGGGCATCGGCGGTTGCCTCCTCGGGCGGTACGGATGGTCCTCGGGGCGAGGCGGGGCGGGTGGCTCACGGGGCGGGACGGCCGGCCCTCAGGGCGACACCGGCGTGTAGGCGGCGTTCTTCTCCGCGCTCTCCGCCACCGCGGCGAGCACCCGCTGGACCTGGAGCCCCTCCGCGAAGGACGGGGAGACGGGGACGCCGGTGGCGATGGCTTCGAGCAGGTCGCGGGCCTGGTGGACGAAGGTGTGCTCGTAGCCGAGCGCATGGCCGGGGGGCCACCATGCCTTGAGGTAGGGGTGGCCGGGTTCGGTGACCAGGATGCGGCGGAAGCCCGCGGTGTGGGCCGGTTCGGTGTGGTCGTGGAAGGCGAGTTCGTTGAGGCGTTCCAGGTCGAAGGCCAACGAGCCCTTCTCGCCGTTGAGTTCGATGCGCAGGGAGTTCTTCCGGCCGGCCGCCATGCGGGTCGCCTCGAAGGAGGCGAGGGCCCCGGAGGCCAGCCGGCCGGTGAAGAGGGCCGCGTCGTCGACGGTCACCTCGGCGCTGCGCGCGCCGGTGTCCGGGTCGGGGCGGCGGCGTACGAACGTCTCGGTGAGGGCGGAGACGCCGGTCAGCTCCTCCCCCGCCAGATACTGGGCGAGGTCCACGAGGTGGGCGCCCAGGTCGCCGAGGGCGCCGGAGCCCGCCCGGTCGCGGCGCAGCCGCCAGGTCATGGGGGCGGCGGGGTCGACGAGCCAGTCCTGGCGGTAGGCGGCCCGGATGTGACGCAGTACGCCGAGGCGGCCCTCCGCGACGAGAGTGCGGGCGTACGTGAGGGCCGGGACGCGGCGGTAGTTGAAGCCGACCATGGCGACCTGGCCGCGCCCTGCCGCCTGTCGGGCGGCTTCGACCATGGCGCGGGCCTCTTCGACCGTGTTGGCGAGGGGTTTCTCGCACAGGACGTGCTTGCCCGCCGCCAGGGCGGCGACCGCGATCTCGGCGTGGCTGTCGCCCGGGGTGCAGATGTCGACGACCTGCACGTCGTCCCGGGCGATCAGGTCCCGCCAGTCGGTCTCGGTGGCCGCCCAGCCGTGCCGGTCGGCCATGGCGCGTACGGCATCGCGGTCCCGGCCGCACACGGCGGCCAGGACCGGACGGGCGGGCAGGTCGAAGACGCGCCCCGCGGTGCGCCAGCCCTGGGAGTGGGCGGTGCCCATGAACGCGTAGCCGACCATGCCGATGCCGGGGGCCGGGGCGCGGAGGGGGGTGGGTGCGGATCGTTCCATCCGGTCTCTCCTGTTCCGTCACGGGTGGCGGGCGGACCGCCCGCGCGCGGGCCCACCGCGCGCGGGTCGCCCTGGGCTGCGCGGGGCCTACTTGAAGCCGGTCGGGAGGTAGTCGTCGACGTTGTCACGGGTCACGACGGCGGAGTACAGGGTGAGGGAGGCGGGGATCTCCAGTTCGGCGATGCCGCCGATGCCCTTGCCCTGGCCGAGTGCGCGGGCCAGGTCGATGGCGGAGGCGGACATGGTCGGCGGGTAGAGGACGGTGGCCTTCAGGACCGAGTCGTCGGCCTTGATGGCGTCCATGGCGGACCTGGCTCCCGCGCCGCCGACCATCAGGAAGTCCTTGCGCCCGGCCTGGGCGACGGCCCGGAGCGCGCCGACGCCCTGGTCGTCGTCGTGGTTCCAGAGCGCGTCGAACTGCGGCTGCGCCTGGAGGAGTTGGGCCATCTTGGCCTGTCCGGACTCCACCGTGAACTCGGCTGCCTGACGGGCGACCTTGGTGATGCCGGGGTAGTTCCTGAGGGCGTCGTCGAAGCCCTGGGTGCGGAGCCGGGTGAGCTCCAGGCTGTCGACGCCGGCGAGTTCGACGACCTTGGCGCCGGGCTTGTTCTTGAGCTTCTCGCCGATGTAGCGGCCCGCGCTGAGGCCCATGCCGTAGTTGTCGCCCCCGACGTAGCAGCGGGAGGCCTGCGGGGAGGCGAAGGCGCGGTCCAGGTTGATGACCGGGATGCCGGCCTTCATGGCGGCGAGGCCGGTCTGGGTGAGGGCCCTGCCGTCGGCGGGGAGGATGACCAGGACGTCGACCTTCTTGTTGATCAGGGTCTGGATCTGGCCGATCTGGACGGCGGTGTCGTTGGACCCTTCGGTCATGTCGAGGGTGACGTCGGTGTACTTCTCGGCGCGGTTGCGGGCGTTCTCGTTGATGGCGTTCAGCCAGCCGTGGTCGGCCTGGGGCCCGGCGAAGCCGATGGTGACCTTCTTGCCGGGCCGGGTGTCGGCGGTGGGCCGGCTGTCGGCGGCGGGGGTGTCCTTCGTGGTGGGTTCGTTGCTGGTGCAGGCGGCGAGGAGGGCGGTCGCGGAGACGGCCGCGCCGCCGAAGAGGAGGCCGCGGCGGGTGCTGCCCGGCCGGGCGGCGGGGTCGGGGCGGGCGGAGTCGGAGTGGGCCGGGGCGGAGTTCTTCGGCATGGCTGGGACGACCCTTCGGGCTGAGTGGTCAACGGGGCCGGCGGGAGCGGCGGTCGTCAGTCGTCGTGTGCGGTGCGGCGCTGGACGAGTACGGCGACGACGATGATCGCCCCCTTGGCGATCTGCTGGACGTCGCTCTGGAGGTTGTTCAGGGCGAAGATGTTGGTGATCGTGGTGAAGACGAGCACGCCGAGCACGGAGCCGACGACGGTGCCGCGCCCTCCGGTGAGCAGGGTGCCGCCGATGATCGCGGCGGCGATGGCGTCGAGTTCGTACAGATTCCCGTTGGTGTTCTGGCCGGAGCCGGACAGGACGATCAGCAGGAAGGCCGCGATGCCGCAGCACAGACCGGAGAGCAGATAGAGGTGGAGGCGCTGGCGGCGTACGTCGATGCCCGCGAGCCGGGCCGCCTCGGCGTTGCCGCCGACGGCGACGGTGCGGCGGCCGAAGGTGGTGCGGTTGAGGAGCAGCCACCCGACGACGGTGACGACCACGAAGACGAGGACCAGCGGCGGGATGCCGAGGACGTACGCGTCGGGCAGGCCGAGGTCGAGCACGGCGTCCACGGTGACCAGTTGGGTGCGGCCCTCGGTGATCTGGAGGGCCAGGCCGCGGGCGGCGGCCAGCATGGCGAGGGTGGCGATGAACGGCACCAGCCTGCCGTACGCGATGAGCACCCCGTTGACGAGGCCGCAGGCGGTGCCGACGAGCACGGCGGTGAAGAGGACGCCTGCGAAGCCGTACTCCTGGGTGGCCACGGTGGTGGCCCAGACGGACGCGAGGGCGACGATCGCGCCGACGGAGAGGTCGATGCCGCCGCTGGTGATGACGAAGGTCATGCCGACGGTGACGACGCCGATCACCGAGGCCTGGGTGAGGACGAGTTGGAGGTTTCCGGTGTCGAGGAACTGGTCCGGCTTGGTGATGCCGCCGACGGCGATCAGGGCGGCGAGGACGCCGAGGAGGGAGAGGTTGCGGACGTCGAGCCGTGAGCGCCCGCTGGATGCAAGGGGTTTGGCGGGCGCCGGCGGGGCGGTCGCCGTGTCGGACGTCGTCGGGCCGGGCCGGGTCATGGGGCGGGGCTCCCTTCCATCACGAGGTCGAGGACCCGGTGTTCGTCGAGTTCCCGGGCGGGTGCGGTGTGGACGAGGCGGCCTTCGCGCAGGACGAGCACCCGGTCGGCGAGGCCGAGGACTTCCGGGATCTCGCTGGAGACGAGGAGGACGGCGAGGCCCTCGTCGGCGAGGCGGCGGATCACCGCGTACAGCTCGGCCCGGGCGCCGACGTCGACGCCCCGGGTGGGTTCGTCGAGGAGCAGGACCTCGCAGCCGCGCAGCAGCCAGCGGGCGAGGACGGCCTTCTGCTGGTTGCCGCCGGAAAGGGTGCGGACGCGGGCGTCCGGGTCGTCCGGGCTCAACGACAGTTCGCGGGTGGCCCGTCGGGCGGCGGACCGTTCGGCGCTCCGGTCGAGCCAGCCCGCGCGGGAGAAACGGGAGAGGGTCGCCACGGAGACGTTGCGGGTGACGGACTCCGGCATCAGGAGGGCCTGCGCCTTGCGCTCCTCGGGGGCGAGCCCGATCCCGGCACGGACCGCCGCTCGCACGCTTCCGGTACGCAGCCGCTTCCCGTGCACCGCCACTTGGCCGGCGGCCGGCTTGCGGGCGCCGTAGATCGTCTCCAGGATCTCGGAGCGGCCGGAGCCGACGAGGCCCGCGAGGCCGACGATCTCCCCGGGGTGGACGGTGAGGTCGACGGGCTCGAACTCGCCCGTGCGGCACAGCCCTTGGACGTGCAGGGCCGGGGGCGTGGAGCGGTCGCCGGGTGCGGGACGGTCCGGGAAGGCGTAGGCCACGTCGCGGCCCGTCATCAGGGTGACGATGTCACGGGTGGGAGTGTCGCGTGCGGGCAGGCCGACGGCGACGGCGCGGCCGTCCTTGAGCACGGTGACGCGGTCGCCGATGCGGCGGATCTCCTCCAGGCGGTGCGAGATGTAGACGACGGCGACACCGTCTGCGGTGAGCGAGGCGACGATCCGGAAGAGGTTGTCCACCTCGTCGGGGTCCAGGGC
Source organism: Streptomyces sp. NPDC088745 (assembly GCF_044751045.1). Classification (NCBI taxonomy): domain Bacteria; kingdom Bacillati; phylum Actinomycetota; class Actinomycetes; order Kitasatosporales; family Streptomycetaceae; genus Streptomyces; species Streptomyces sp. NPDC088745. The sequence continues at coordinate 152,249 of NZ_JBIVLB010000005.1, read as the reverse complement.
GGCGGACGGCTCGTCCATCACGATGAGACGCACCTCGTGGGAGAGGGCGCGGGCCATGGAGACGATCTGCTGCTGGGCGGCGGAGAGGGTGCCGACCAGGCGGTCCGGGTCGATCTCGGGGTGGCCGAGGCGGGTGAGGAGGGCGGCGGCGGCCGTCCGGGCGGCACGGCGGCGCACGACGAACCCCGCGGTGGTGGGCTCGTGGCCGAGGTGGACGTTCTCGGCGACCGAGAGACCTTCGACGAGGTCGAGCTCCTGGTGGATCGTGGCGATGCCCAGGCGCATGGCGGCGGCCGGGGACGTGAGGGCGACGGGGGCGCCGGACCAGGTGATCGCGCCGCTGTCGGGACGGTGGGCACCGGCGAGGATCTTGATGAGGGTGGACTTTCCGGCGCCGTTCTGGCCGAGGAGGCAGTGGACTTCGGCGGGGAGGACTTCGAGGTCGACGCGGTCGAGGGCGCGGACGCCGGGGAAGGTCTTGGTGATGTGGGACATGGTGAGGAGGGGGGCGGGGGTGGGGGTGGGCGGGGGTGCGGGGTCGGGTGGCATGAGGTCCCCTCGGGGTGGTGGGGTACGGGGCTGGGCGGGGGTGCCGGGGCCCGCGGGGTGCAGGGGCTGGGCGGGGCTTGCTGAGGCGTACGGGGTGCAGGGGCTGGGCGAAGGCGTTCCGGAGTGGGCCGGGAGCGGGCGGGGCCGCCCCCTTGCCCGCCCGTTCCGCCCTCCCCGGGAGGCAGCCCCGCCGCCCGAGGGAGCGGGGGTGGAGCGGGAGCTGCGTCGGCCAAGGGGGCTGGAAGGTTGCGTCGGCCAAGGCGGCTGGGAGGGCGCGTCGGCCAAGGGGGCTGAGCGGGTCAAGGGGGCGCGGGCGGTCTCTTGGGAGCTAGAAGGCCGGGGAGAAGAGGTGGTCGGTGATGAGGAGGGTGGCGCCCGTGACGCCCGCCGTGGGGCCCAGTTCGCCGAGGACGATGGGGAGGTTGCCCGTGGCCAGGGGCAGGGACTGGCGGTAGACCTGGGTGCGGATGCTGGCCAGGAGGTGGTGGCCCAGGCCCGTGACGCCGCCGCCGATCACCACGAGACCCGGGTTGAAGAAGCTGACCAGACCGGCGATGACCTGGCCGACCCGGTTGCCGCCCTCGCGGACGAGGGCCAGGGAGGCCGGGTCGCCGGCGGCGGCCGCCGCGGCCACGTCGGCCGCGGTCAGCCGGCCGTGCGTGTCGAGACGGGAGGCGAGTTCGGGGGAGCGGCCCGACCGGGCGGCCGCCTCGGCGTCGCGGGCCAGGGCCGCGCCGCCGAAGTGGGCCTCCAGGCAGCCCTTGTTGCCGCAGGCGCACGCACGGCCGTCGGGCTCGACCTGGATGTGGCCGATGTCGCCCGCGCTGCCGGTGGCCCCCCGGTGGACCTGGCCGCCGACGACGATGCCGCAGCCGATGCCGGTGCCGATCTTGACGCAGAGGAAGTCGTCCACGGACCGGGCGACGCCCGCGTGCCGCTCCCCCATCGCCATCAGGTTCACGTCGTTGTCGACCAGCACCGGACAGCCCAGGTCCTGGCTGAGCGCCTCGCGCACCGGGAAGCCGTCCCAGCCGGGCATGATCGGCGGGGCCACCGGGACGCCCTCCGGGAAGCGCACCGGCCCGGGGACGCCGACTCCCGCGCCGTCGAAGCCCCCGGGTGCGAGACCCGACGACCGGAGCTTGGCGGCCAGGCCGAGGGCCTGCTCGAAGACCGCGACGGGCCCCTCCCGCACGTCCATCGGCTGGTTGAGGTGCCCGAGGACCTCCAGCTCGGCGTTGGTGACGGCCACGTCGATCGAGGTCGCGCCGATGTCGACGCCGAGGAAGCGGAGTTGCGGGGCGAGCCGGACGTTGTGCGAGCGCCGTCCCCCGCGTGAGGCGGCGAGACCGTCGGCGACCACGAGGCCCGTGTCAAGGAGCCGGTCGATCTCGACCGCGAGCTTGGAGCGGGAGAGCTCGACCTGATCGCCCAACTGGGCCCGGGAGCCGGGGCCTCCGTCGCGCAGCAGCCGGAGCAGGCGCGCCTGGTGCGCGTTCGCGGGTCGAGCCGTCATGCGCCTCACGTGCCCCTCCTGCCGCACGGGCCGCACGCGGCGGCCTGTTCTGGTCCCTCTCGGGTCGTCCGGGCGGAGTCGTCCGGGCGGGCTGTGGAGGGGAACGTAGCAGCGGGTGCAGGGGCTGGGAAGAAGTCATGCAGGATTTCGCGCTACTTTTCCCACCGCCAGGACAAAGTGCCGTCGGACGGTCCGCGAATGACGCCCATGCCGTCGGGCATCCGGCGACCATGGACATGACGCGGCATCACATCACGTTGGCGGCAAGCAAGTTGACGAGATTCACCGACGTCGGCTGGCTGGACTTCCTGCTGAACGCGGCCCTCTACCTCGGGTTCCTCGGCGTCGGCGTCTGGGTCACCTGGTGGTGGCAGGAGCGCAAGCGCGGTGTCCGCGGCGCGGCCGAGAAACATCGCCTGGCCGTCGGGCGGCGGATGCGGACCCGTCGAATTCTCGCCGCGCTCTCGATGGTGGGGGCCCTCGCACAGATCGGCGTCGGTATCGCCCTGACCACCCGGAGCGACCCGGACGACGACGGGCAGTTCCTCCTCGTGACCGGCGGGCTCGTCGTGCTCGCCTGGCTGTTCGCCCTGCCGCTGTGCCGGCCCCTCCCCCGCCCGGCCGACGACCGGTCGGTCAAGCACGCGCCGACCAGGGAGAAGCCGTACGACCAGGTCTCGTACGACCACCTGCCCGCGAAGGTCCCGGACCAAAGGCGGAACCGCTAGGGGCAGCGCACGACCTGGCCCGCGTACGACAGGTTGCCGCCGAAGCCGAACAGCAGCACCGGGTCGCCCGAGCGCAGCTCGCCACGCTCGACGAGCTTGGAGAACGCCATCGGGATGCTCGCGGCCGAGGTGTTGCCCGAGTCGACGACGTCACGGGCGACGACCGCGTTGACGGCGCCGATCCGCTGGGCGAGCGGCTCGATCAGGCGGAGGTTGGCCTGGTGGAGGACGACCCCGGCGAGTTCCTCGGGGGCGATCCCGGACCGCTCGCAGACCTTGCGGGCGATCGGCGGGAGCTGGGTGGTGGCCCACCGGTACACGGACTGGCCGACCTGTTCGAAGCGCGGGGGCGTCCCCTCGATCCGTACCGCGTGACCCATTTCCGGCACGGACCCCCACAGCACCGGGCCGATCGCGCCCGAGGCGGTGTCGTCGGCCTCCGGTGTCGCCTCGACGACCGCCGCGCCCGCGCCGTCGCCGACCAGGACGCAGGTCGAGCGGTCGGTCCAGTCCGCGATCTCGGTCATCTTGTCGGCGCCGATGACCAGAGCACGGGTCGCCGACCCGGCCCGTACCGCGTGGTCGGCGGTGGCCAGGGCGTGCGTGAAGCCCGAGCAGACGACGTTGAGATCCATCACGGCGGGCGAGCCCATGCCCAGGCGTGCGGCGACCCGGGCGGCCATGTTGGGCGAGCGGTCGATGGCGGTGGAGGTGGCCACCAGGACCAGGTCGATGTCCGCCGGGTCCAGGCCCGCGGAGGCGAGCGCCTTGGCGGCGGCGTGCGCGGCCAGCTCGTCGACCGGTTCGTCGGGGCCCGCGACGTGCCGGGTCCTGATCCCGACCCGGCTGCGGATCCACTCGTCGCTGGTGTCGACCAGCTCGGCCAGGTCGGCGTTGGTCAGTACTTTGGCCGGCTGGTAATGCCCGAGCGCGACGATCCGTGAACCGGTCATGTGCGCCTCCACCCCTCATTGCGGACAGTCGGAGCGACCCAGTCTTCTTTGTGACCCACCGGTACGAGGGCGTGTGATTCAACAGCATTCGCCACCCAGACTTTGGAGCTTCCCGCCGACCGCACGGACAATGGGCGACGCCATCAGCACACCGGGTCGCATCGGCGTCCGGTGGGCCGCTTCTCGTCACTCTCGGGGCAGGACTGATCACCATGGGCCGGGTCACCGCACGCCGTCGCGTCGTACGCATCAGGGGCGGGGCCGTCACCGCGCGGCCGGACACGCTCGTGGCGGAGGAGCCGCTGGAGATCCGGCTCGACGGCAAGCCCCTGGCGATCACCATGCGCACCCCCGGCGACGACTTCGCGCTGGCCGCGGGCTTCCTGGTCAGCGAGGGCGTGCTCGGCGACGGGGCGGAGGTCGCGAACATCGTCTACTGCGCGGGCGCCCGCGAGGACGGGTCCAACACGTACAACGTGGTCGATGTGCGGCTCGTTCCCGGGACGCCGGTCCCGGACATCACGCTGGAGCGCAACGTCTACACGACCTCCTCCTGCGGGCTGTGCGGGAAGGCGAGTCTGGACGCGGTGCGCACGCAGGCGCGCTTCCCGGTCCTGGACGAGCCGCCGGTACGGGTGACGCCGGAGCTGCTGGCTTCGCTGCCGGTGCGGCTGCGGGAGGCGCAGCAGGTGTTCGACAAGACGGGCGGGCTGCACGCGGCCGCGCTGTTCTCCGACACCGGGGAGCTGATCGACGTGCGCGAGGACGTGGGGCGGCACAACGCGGTCGACAAGCTGGTGGGACGCGCGCTGACGGAGGGCCGGCTGCCGTTGTCGCGGTCGATCCTGCTGGTGTCGGGGCGGGCGTCGTTCGAGCTGGCGCAGAAGGCGGTGATGGCAGGGATACCGTTCCTGGCCGCCGTCTCCGCGCCGTCGTCGCTGGCCGTGGACCTGGCGGCGGAGACGGGGCTGACGCTGGTGGGCTTCCTGCGGGGGTCGGACATGAACGTGTACGCGGGCGAGGAGCGGGTCGTGCTTCCGCGGACGTGACGTCCGCAGTCGTGATGTCGACAGTCGTGACGTCGGCAGTCGTGACGTCCGCGGCCGTGCGTCCGTGCAGGCGTTCAGCGCCTCTTCGCGGTACGGGTTTCCACCGGTGCCGGGATGAACTGGAGCTCCAGCGTCGCCGGGGGCTCGGCGATGCCGGGGCCGCCCGCCGCCACCCAGGCCAGGATCTCGTCCGTGCTGTCGTCGTCCAGCGCCCAGCCGACCCAGGCCGCCCGGCCTCCCCTGCGCCGCCCCTCGGTGGACGGCTGGACCACCACGACGTTGGCCTGTCCGCACGGGCCCAGGCAGTCGCTCGTACGGACGGCCAGGCGGCCGGCGGAGGCGGCCGCGGCCTCGCGCATCCTGCGGAGCTGGCCGGCGTGGTCGGTGCCGGGGTTCTTGCGGGCGTCGCCGCAGCAGCAGCCCCGGCACACGGTGAGGGCGCAGGGGCGGTTGCCGAAGGTGCGTATCGCTGAGGTCACTTGTCGATCTTGCCAGCCGGGGCCGGTGCGGCGACAGGGGGCACCCGCGTCGACGCGGGCACCGGGTCCTCGCTCCTGCGCCGGGCGATCACCGCGCACACCATCAACTGCATCTGGTGGAACAGCATCAACGGCAGCACCGCCAGGCTCGCGTGCGCCCCGAACAGGACGCTCGCCATCGGCAGCCCGGCCGCCAGGCTCTTCTTCGACCCGGCGAACTGGATCGCCACCCGGTCCGCCCGGCCGAAGCCCAGCTTCTTCGACCCGTACCAGGTGAGCGCCAGCATCACCGCGAGCAGCACGGCCTCGACCCCGAGCAGCGCGGCCAGGCGCAGCGGCGAGATCCGGTTCCAGATGCCCTGCGCCATGCCGAGGCTGAAGGCGGCGTACACGACGAGCAGGATGGACGAGCGGTCGAAGTAGCCGAGCACCTTCTTGTGCCGTACGACGAAACCGCCCACCCAGCGCCGCAGCAACTGCCCGGCCAGGAACGGGGCCAGCAGTTGGAGCCCGATCCGCAGCAGCGAGTCCGCGGAGAAGCCCGCCGCGCCGCCGCTCAGCAGGAGCGCCGCCAGCAGGGGCGTGACGAGGATGCCGACGATGCTGGAGAAGGAGCCCGCGCAGATCGCCGCGGGGACGTTTCCGCGGGCGATCGAGGTGAAGGTGATCGACGACTGGATGGTCGAGGGGACCAGGCACAGGAAGAGGAAGCCCTGGTAGAGCTCGGGTGTGAGCACGTGCGGGACCAGGAACCGGCCCGCGAGGCCGAGGAGCGGGAAGAGGACGAAGGTGGCGGCGAGCACGGTGACGTGCAGCCGCCAGTGCGCGAGGCCCTGGAGCATCTCGGCGGTCGACAGCCGCGCCCCGTACAGGAAGAACAGGATCGCGATCGCCGCCGTCGAGACGTGTCCGAGCACCTCGGACGCCGGGCCGGTGGCGGGCAGCAGGGTGCCGAGGCAGACCGCGCCGAGGAGCGCGAGGACGTATCCGTCGACCGGGAACCAGGACGGCAGCTTGAGGCGGCTCATGCGGGCCATCGTCTCTCCCGGCCGTCCGATCGGGAAACCTGCATACGACGCTCACTGTCATCACGGATCATGATGACGGCGAGGTGGCGGGGGCGGTACGTTCGGCATGTGTACGAGCCGACGCAGTTGCGCACCTTCCTCGCCGTGGCCCAGACCCTGTCGTTCACGCAGGCCGCGCGGCGCCTGGGGCTGCGGCAGTCGACGGTCAGCCAGCATGTGAAGCGGCTGGAGGAACAGGCCGGGCGGCGGCTGTTCGTACGGGACACGCACCGGGTGGCGCTCACCGAGGACGGCGAGGCGATGCTCGGGTTCGCCCGGACGATCCTGGCGGCGCACGAGCGGGCGGCGGCGTTCTTCACGGGCAGGCGGCTGCGCGGACGGCTGCGGTTCGGGGCGTCCGAGGACTTCGTGCTGACGCGGCTGCCGGAGATCCTGGAGGCCTTCCGGCGGGACCACCCGGAGGTGGATCTGGAGCTGACGGTGGAGCTGTCGGGGATCCTGCACCGGCAACTGGAGAGCGGGCGGCACGACCTCGTACTGGCGAAGCGGCGGGCGGACGACACGCACGGCGAGCTGGTGTGGCGGGACTCGCTGGCGTGGGTGGGGGCGCCGGGGCTGCGGGTGGAGGCGGACCGCCCTGTTCCGCTGATTCTGTTTCCGCCGCCGGCGATCACGCGGGCGCGGGCCCTGGAGGTGCTGGAGACGCAGGGGCGGGCGTGGCGGATCGCGTGCACGAGCGGAAGCCTGAGCGGGCTGGTGGCGGCGGCGCGGGCGGGGCTGGGGGTGATGGCGCACACGCGGGGGCTGGTGCCGCCGGGACTGGAGCCGGTGGCGTCGCGGAGCGGGCTGCCGGAGCTGGGCGGGGTGGAGTTCGTGCTGCTGCGCGGGAGGCGGCGGGGCGCCGCGGTGCAGGAGGCGGCGCAGGCGCTGGCCGAGGCGGTGCTGGCGGGGGCGGACCGGCTGCACCGGGGTGGGGGGTAGGGCGGGGATTCCGGGGGTGGGCTGCTGGGTGGGGGGTCTCGGGGGGCTCTGGGGGCGGAGTCCCTGTGGGCCAGAGGTCCTGTGGGCCGGAGCTCCTGCGGGGGCGGAAGTCCTGCGGGGGCGGAAGTCCTGCGGGGGCGGAAGTCCTGCGGGGCGGTCTCCGGGGCGTGCGGCCGTGCAGGTGCGCGCGCCCCGGGCGTACGCCCGTAGGCGCGCGGTGGCCTCCGCGTACAGATTCCGTGGAGATTTCCCGAGCCCGACTTACCCGGAAGTAAGGTCACGGTCCGAGCCCTCCGATGGGGTCGCCCGGGGGGCCTGTGACCTGTACCGATGTCCCGATCGCAGTTTCCGGCAGCGGCTCTCGCCCCCTCCCGCGGGGGGCGGCATTGGGGTACCGTCACCGGCGCTGTGCGGAGCGCCTCAAGGAGCCAGGACATTGCGCGAGTTCACTGTCCCACCCCTGGCCGCGCCCCCTCGGGCCGGCGGACTGGCGGACGCGGTGTTCCGCAACGCGGACGAGGACCCGCACCGGGTCGCGCTCGGCCGCAAGGACGCGGACGGTCACTGGCGGGACGTCACCGCGGCGCAGTTCCGCGACGAGGTGATGGCGCTGGCGAAGGGGCTGCTGGCCCAGGGCGTGCGGTTCGGCGACCGGGTCGCCATCGTCTCCCGTACGCGCTACGAGTGGACGCTCTTCGACTTCGCCCTGTGGGCGGTCGGGGCGCAGCCGGTGCCGGTGTATCCGACGGCCTCCACCGAGCAGGTCTTCTGGACGCTGCACGACTCCGAGGTGGTGGCGTGCGTGGTGGAGCACGAGGACCACGCGATGACCGTGGCCTCGGTGATCGACCGGCTGCCCCGGCTGTCCCGGCTGTGGCAGCTCGACGCGGGCGGGGTGGCGGAGGTGGTGGCCTCCGGGGCGCAGGTGGACGACGACGTGGTGCACCGGCACCGGCGGGCGGTCACCCCGGAGTCGGTGGCGACGGTCATCTACACCTCGGGCACCACCGGGCGTCCCAAGGGCTGCGTCCTGACGCACGCGAACTTCATGACCGAGGCGGACACCGTGATCGCGCGCTGGGAGCCGGTGTTCCGCTCCGCGCCCGGCGACGAGGCGTCGACGCTCCTGTTCCTCCCGCTGGCGCACGTCTTCGGGCGGATGGTGGAGGTGGCGGCGATCCGGGGAAGGGTGAAGATCGGGCACCAGCCGGTCATGGCGGCGGGCGAGTTGCTGCCGGATCTGGCGGCCTTCCGGCCCACGTTCGTCCTGGCGGTCCCCTACATCTTCGAGAAGGTCCACCATGCGGCCCGGCGCAGGGCGGAGGCCGCGGGCAAGGCCGCCGCCTTCGACAGGGCGGTCGAACTGGCGGTGCGGTACGCGGAGGCGCTGGAGCAGCGGGCGTTCGGGACCGGGCCCGGCCCTTCGGCCTCGTTGCGGATGCAGCACCAGCTCTACGACAAGCTCGTGTACGGGAAGGTGCGCGAGGCGCTGGGCGGGCGGGTGCGGCACGCGATGTCGGGCGGATCGGCGATGGAACGGCGGCTCGGCCTGTTCTTCGCGGGGGCGGGCGTCACCATCTACGAGGGGTACGGGCTGACGGAGTCCACGGCGGCCGCGACGGCGAACCCGCCGGAGCGGACGCGGTTCGGAACGGTGGGGCTGCCGCTGCCCGGTACCACCGTGCACATCGCGGACGACGGGGAGGTGTGGCTGCACGGCGGCCACGTCTTCGCGGGCTACCTGAACGACGCCGCCGCCAGCCGGGCCGTCCTGCACGACGGGTGGCTGTCCACCGGGGACATCGGCTCGCTGGACGCGGACGGCTACCTGACGATCACCGGGCGGAAGAAGGAGATCCTGGTGACCTCGGGCGGCAAGAGCGTGTCGCCGACGGGTCTTGAGGAGCGGGTGCGGGCGCATCCGCTGGTCGCGCAGTGCATCGTCGTCGGCAACGACCGGCCGTACATCGCGGCGCTGGTGACGCTGGACCTGGAGGCGGTCGAGCACTGGCTGGCGATGCACGGGCGGCCGCCGATGGAGCCCAAGGACCTGGTGCGGGACCCGGAGCTGGAGACGGAGGTGCGCAGAGCGGTGGTGGCGGCCAACACGCTGGTCTCGCAGGCGGAGTCGATCCGGACCTTCCGGATACTGGCGCACCAGTTCACGGAGGAGCGGGGGTTGCTGACGCCGTCGTTGAAGTTGAAGCGGAGGGCGATCGAGGAGGCGTACGGGGCGGAGGTCGCCGCCCTCTACCGATGAGGGGGCCACTCGACCGCCCCCTTCGGACCACGCTCCTCTTCCCCCCCCCGCTCCCTTGGGCTTCGCCCCGAGCCCCCTTGGACGACGGGCCGCCATTCCCTCCTCCCAGCCCCCTTGGGCGACGGGGCCGCCCTTCCCGCTTCCCCCGCCGCCTTGGGCGACGGGCCGCCATTCCCTCCCCCCAGCCCCCTTGGGCGACGGGGCCGCCCCAAGGGGGCGGAACGGGCGGGCAAGGGGGCGGCCCCTCCCGCTCCCGGCTCACCCGGGTGCCGCCCCTGGTTAAGCGCCCGTGCCGGGCAAGCTCCTCTGCAAGGGCCGCGACCCCAGCCCCGGCACCGGACGCCTCAGCCCCGCCCGGCTCGGGCAGAGAGGCCCCGGACCCGCCCCTCTCCCTAAAGCGCTCGCCGCGCGGCCAGGCGCACGGTTCCGTGCAGGAGCGTCGTGGCTGGGCGCGCAGTTCCCCGCGCCCCTGAAGGGGCACCACCCCCGGTGGGAAACGTGCGGGCGCGTCGTGGTTGCTCGCGGCAGTTCCCCACGCCCCTGAAGGGTGGGGAACGTGCAGGCGCGTCGCAGCCGGCCGCGCGGAAAAGTCGGTCGCCCGGGAGCGGGCGTTGCGTTTAGGCTCGGGAGCATGTCTACGCCCCGTGTTTCTTAGCTGAGGACCCCCTCCCACGCCACCCGTGTGTCCTCTCGCTTTTCCGGAGCGTAATTCCATGATCACCGTCCGCGGTGTCGACGTCCGCGTCGGCGCCCGACTCCTCCTGTCCGACGTCTCCTTCCACCTCTCCCCCGGCGACCGCGTCGGCCTCGTCGGCCGCAACGGCGCCGGCAAGACCAGCCTGCTCAACACCCTGGCCGCCCCGGCCCCGCCCGCCGTCGGCAGCGTCGAGCGCACCGGCTCCCTCGGGTACCTGGCCCAGGACTCGCGGGCCGCCGACCCCGCCGTGCCCGTCGGCGAGCGCATCCTGTCCGCGCGCGGGCTGGACCGCGCGGCCCGGGAGCTGCGGGCCGCCGAAGTCGCCATGGCCCAGGCCGGCGGTCCCGCGCAGGTGCGGCGGGCCATGGCCGCCTACACCCGCGCCGAGGCCGACTTCCAGGCCCGCGGCGGATACGCCGCCGAGGCCGAGGCCGCCCGGGTCGCGGCCGGGGTGGGGCTGCCCGGCGACGTCCTGGACCGGCCCGTCGGCGAGCTGTCCGGCGGCCAGAAACGGCGGGTGGAACTGGCCAGGATCCTGTTCGCCGACCACGACACCCTGCTGCTCGACGAGCCGACGAACCACCTGGACGCCGACTCCGTGGCCTGGCTACGGGCCTTCCTGCACTCCTACCGGGGCGGCGTCGTCATCATCAGCCATGACGTCGGGCTGCTGGCCGACACCGTCAACCGGGTCTTCCATCTCGACCCCGCGCGCGGTGCGCTCGACGTGCACAACACCCCCTGGCACACCTACCTCGCCGCCCGCGACGCCGAGGAGCGCCGACGGGCCCGCGAGCGGGCCGCCGCCGAGCGCAAGGCGGCCGCCCTGCACACCCAGGCCGACCGGATGCGGGCCCGCGTCTCCACGGCCGTCGCCGCCAAGAACATGGCCCGGCGCGCCGACAGGCTCCTCACCGGTCTGGCCCCCGTGCGGCGCACCGAGAAGGTCGCCCGCATCCGGCTGCCCGAACCCGTGCCGTGCGGGCGGACGCCGCTGGGGGCGATCAGCCTGACGAAGGCGTACGGCGGCCGGGAGGTCCTGCGCGGGGTCGACCTCGCCGTGGACCGGGGCAGCCGGCTCGTCGTGCTCGGGCTCAACGGGGCCGGCAAGACCACCCTGCTGAAGGTGCTCGCCGGGCAGGTGAGCCCGGACTCGGGGCGCGTCGTGCACGGGCACGGCCTGCGGCTCGGGTACTTCGCGCAGGAGCACGACACGCTGGCGGCGGCCCGTACCGTACGGGAGAACCTCGCGTCTGCGGCCCCGCACCTGGACGACGGCGAGGCCCGGCGGGTGCTCGGGGCGTTCCTGTTCACCGGGGACGACGCCGACAAGCCGGCCGGGGTGCTGTCGGGCGGTGAGAAGACGCGTCTGGCGCTCGCGGGGCTGGTGCACTCGGGGGCCAATGTGCTGCTGCTCGACGAGCCGACCAACAACCTCGACCCGGCGTCGCGCGGCGAGGTGCTGGGGGCGGTGGACGCGTACCCCGGCGCGATCGTGATGGTCACGCACGACGAGGGCGCGATCGAGGCGCTGCGGCCGGACCGGGTGCTGGTGCTCCCGGACGGGACCGAGGACCTGTGGGGCCAGGAGCACCTGGGCCTGGTGTCCCTGTCCTAGATCCCCTAGGTGTCCTGGACATCGGGCGCACCGGGCGTGCGCCTGTCGTGGGCGTGCCCCGTCCGGGCAGAGGTGAGGGGGTGAGGGGCGGCCTCCCGGGGGCCGCCCCTCACCCGCCGTTCCTCACGCGGGCTTGCGGGCCTCGATCAGGAAGCGTGCCGTGTGCGCCACGAAGGAGCCGTCGCGGCGGATCAGCGCGTCCATCTCCCGCAGCCGGTCCCGGTACTTCTCGACCGTGAAGCCGGGCACCATCCAGATCACCTTGCGCAGGAAGTAGACCACCGCCCCGATGTCGAAGAACTCCGTACGGAGCGACTCCGACCGCAGGTCGACGACCTCCAGGCCGGCTGCCTCCGCCTCCTCGCGCGCGGTCTCCGGTCGGCGCCCCAGGCGTGCCTCGGGCTGCGGGCCCAGGAAGAACTCGACGACCTCGAAGACGCTGGCGGGGCCGACGTGCTGGGAGAGGTACGTGCCCCCGGGGGCCAGTACCCGGGCGATCTCCTCCCACCACGCCTTCACCGGGTGGCGGCTGGTGACCAGGTCGAACGCGCCGTCCGCGAAGGGCAGCGGGGGCTCGTCCGGGTCAGCGACGACGACCGCGCCCAGGGGGTGCAGGAGGCGGGTGGCCTTGGCCACGTTCGGCGGCCAGGACTCGGTGGCGACCATCACCGGGGGCAGCTTCGGCGCCCCGGCGAGGACCTCGCCGCCGCCGGTCTGGATGTCCAGGGCGGCGGACGCGGTGGCCAGGCGCGCACTCATCTGCCTCTGGTATCCCCAGGAGGGCCGCTGCTCGGTGGCGCGGCCCTCCAGCCAGGAGAAGTCCCAGCCGTCGACGGGCACGGCGGCTGCCTCGGCAACCAGCTCGTCGAACGTACGATTTTCAGTGCTCATATGTGGATGATCGCTATATTGCTGGAGAAAAGCCATCGTGTGGCGACAATCGGCCGGACCGGGACGACCAGAGCGGGAATGCCCGCCCGGCGATGATCGTTGACCACGGAGAAGCCCCCCGACGACGTAAGGAAAAGTTTCCTCGTGAGCAAGGTCCCCTCCCTGACCCTCAACAACGGCGTCGAAATGCCGCAGCTCGGGTTCGGCGTCTGGCAGGTGCCGGACGACGAGGCCACGGCAGCGGTGAGCACGGCTCTGGAAGCCGGTTACCGGAGCATCGACACCGCCGCGATCTACGGCAACGAGGAGGGCACGGGCCGTGCGCTCGCCTCCTCCGGGATCGCCCGTGACGAGCTGTTCGTCACGACCAAGCTGTGGAACGACAAGCAGGGGTACGACTCCGCCCTGCGCGCCTTCGACGAGTCGCTCGGCAAGCTGGGCCTGGACTACGTCGACCTGTACCTGATCCACTGGCCGGTCGCCCAGCGGGGCGCCTTCGTGGACACCTTCAAGGCCTTCGAGAAGATCCTCGCCGACGGGCGCGCCAAGGCCATCGGCGTCTCGAACTTCCTGCCGGAGCACCTGAAGACGCTGCTCGCCGAGACCTCGGTCGTCCCGGCGGTCAACCAGATCGAACTGCACCCCCAGCTCCAGCAGGGCGAGTCGCGCGCCTTCCACCAGGAGCACGGCATCACGACCGAGGCCTGGTCGCCGCTCGGCCAGGGCAAGGGCCTCCTGGAGGTCCCGACCGTCGTCGCGGTCGCCCGCAAGCACGGCAAGACCCCGGCCCAGGCGGTCCTGCGCTGGCACCTCCAGCTGGGCAACGTGGTGATCCCGAAGTCCGTGACCCCCTCGCGGATCGCGGAGAACATCGACGTCTTCGACTTCGAGCTGGACGCCGACGACATGGCGGCCCTCGCCGCCCTGGACGAGGGCAAGCGCCTGGGCTCGGACCCGGCGGTCTTCGGCGCCTGAGCGCGCCGGGGGGCTGTCGACGCCCGAGTGCCGTCGCCCGGCCCCTCGCCCCCCGGGCCCCGTCGCGGGGCCCGTAAACGCAGGTCACCGCCTCCGGTCCGCTGATGCGGGCCGGGGGCGGTTCAGTTGCGCTCCGGGCATGCGGACCGCGCCGTCCGCACCCGTGCCGAGCCGCTGCGGGGACGGCGACCGCGCCGGGGGAGAACGGCGACCGTACGAGGGCCGTCGTACACTCCCAGGCATGGTTCGTCCCACCCCGACCGCGCTCAGCCCCTCGTCGGGCGCCTCCTCGCCGGCCGACTGCCTCCTGCGCAACGTCGGCAGCGGGCTGCTCCTGGAGGTGCGCGGCGGCGCGAAGGGCAGTGGCGCACCCGTTCAGCAGGGCAGGGACAGCGGGTCCGACGCCCAGCGGTGGACGCTGACCCCGGTGCACGAGGGCAGCGGGCTGCACCACGTGGTGAACGCGGCCAGCGGCAAGCGGCTCGACGTCGCGGGCGCCAAGCTGGAGAACGGCGTGCGGATCCAGCAGTGGTCGGCGAACAACTTCGGCGCGCAGGAGTGGATCGTCGAGCGGCACCCGGACGCGCCGGGGCGGGTGAGCCTGGTGAGCTGGATCAGCGGACTGCTGCTGGAGGTCGCGGAGCGCAGTACGGCCGACGGCGGGCGGGTGCAGCAGTGGGAGGACACCGACTCGCCGTTCCAGTGGTGGCAGGTGGAGCCCGTACCGGCCAACTGATGGGCGGAGTACGGCTGTTGGCGGCCCAGGCGATGGTTCCTTTCGGGCAGGGCCCTTGCCCGGCGCGGGCGGACCCTCCAAGAATGCCCCTGACATTCGTCGCTGGAGGGGAACGCGCATGAGAAAGCCTTGCCTCGGTGCACTGCTCGCCCTGGCTCTCCTGGGAGCCGGTGCGGCGCCCGCGGTCGCCGCCACGGACCGGGCCGCCAACAGCCCGACGGCCCGGCACCGGCCCGCGCCGGTCGACTTCGCCGGGACCGTCGCGCTCAGCAACTGTTCGGGCTCCGTGGTCCGCCTGCCGCAGTCCCGGCCGGACGATCCGGCGCTGGTCCTGTCCAACGGGCACTGCATCACCGAGCAGGACATGCCCGGCGCGGGCGAGGTCGTCCTGGACCTGCCGTCGAAGCGGACGTTCGCGCTGCTGAACGCCAAGGCGGAGAAGGTCGCCACGCTCACCGCGAGCAAGCTGGCGTACGCGACGATGACCGACACGGACATCGCGCTCTACCGGCTCACCGAGAGCTACGGGCAGATCCAGCGGAAGTACGGGATCAAGCCGCTCCGGCTGAGCACGCAGCACCCGCGCGAGGGCCGCGCGATCACGGTGGTCTCCGGGTACTGGAAGAAGACGTACGGCTGCGACGTCGACGGCTTCGCGTACCGGCTCAAGGAGGGCGAGTGGACCTGGAAGGACTCCGTCCGCTACACCTCCGGCTGCCGGACCATCGGCGGCACCTCCGGCTCCCCGGTGATCGACAACCGCACCGGCAAGGTGGTCGCGGTGAACAACACCGGCAACGAGGACGGTGAGCGCTGCACGGTCAACAACCCGTGCGAGGTCGACAGGCGAGGGAAGGTGACGGTGCGTCAGGGCATCAACTACGCCCAGCAGACGTACGGCATCGCCGCCTGCGTCGGGCGCGACAGCCAGGTGGACCTGGACCGGCGCGGCTGCCGTCTGCCGGAGCCCGCGCGTACGCGGTAGGGGCGGGGCGGTTCCGTTGCGGCACGACGAGACCTTCACCTCGCGTGCCGCAACACGCACAGCAGCCTCACAGAGGCCCTCTTGTCCGCCCTGCGGAATCCCCGAACAATGCCCATGACAAACCGGGCCGCTCGGTCCGGTCATACAGGCACGGAGGGGACCCCCACATGAAGAAGCCTCTCGTCGGCGCTTTTCTCGCCACCCTGCTCGTCGGGGCGGGCGTGGCACCCGCGTTCGCGGCCACCGGCCAGGACGCGGCGCCGGCCACGGCCGAGGCGTCAACAGGAGCCAAGGTCAAGGCGGTTGACTTCGCCGGAACGGTCGCGCTGAGCAACTGTTCCGGTTCGGTCGTGCGCACAGCCGCCTCGCAGCCGAACGACCCGGCCCTGGTGATGTCCAACGGCCACTGCCTGGAGACCGGTTTCCCGGCTCCCGGCCAGGTCGTCGTCAACAGGGCCTCGTCCCGCACCTTCTCGCTGCTCAACGGCGCGGCCCAGAAGGTCGGCACCCTGCGGGCCAGCAAGATCGCGTACGGCACGATGACCGACACGGACGTCTCGCTGTACCAGCTCACCAGCACGTACGCGCAGATACAGAACCAGTACGGGATCAAGGCGCTGGAGCTCAGCGCGGCCCGCCCGGCGCAGGGCACCGCCATCACGGTGGTCTCCGGGTACTGGAAGAAGACGTACGGCTGCAACATCGACGGCTTCGCGTACCGGCTGAAGGAGGGGTCCTGGACCTGGAAGGACTCGGTGCGTTACACCTCCGCCTGCCAGACCATCGGCGGCACCTCCGGCTCCCCGGTGCTCGACACCAACACGGGCAAGGTCGTCGCGGTGAACAACACCGGCAACGAGGACGGCGGACGCTGCACGGACAACAACCCGTGCGAGGTCGACGAGGCCGGGCGGGTGACGGTCCGCCGGGGCATCAACTACGGCCAGCAGACGTACAACATGGTTCCGTGCATCACCGCGGGCAGCAAGATCGACCTGAACCGGCCGGGCTGCGGGCTCCCCAAGCCGTAATCCCCGGTGCGCTCATGACGTGACGTCAGCTCGCAGCGGATCTCCGGTGCTGTTGCGGGCTGACGCCGCGCACCCGCTTGAAGGCGGCGCTCAACGCGAACGACCCGCTGTAGCCGACCTTCCTGGCCACCGCCTCCACCGTCGCGTCCGTGGTCCGCAGCAGGTCGGCGGCGAGACTGAGCCGCCATCCGGTGAGGTACGCCATCGGGGGCTCCCCCACCAACCCGGTGAACCGGCGGGCCAGTCCGGCCCGGGAGACGCCGGCCTCGCCCGCGAGGGAGGCGACGGTCCACGGCCGGGCGGGCTCGTTCTGCATGAGCCGCAGCGCCTGCCCGACGACGGGGTCCCCCATCGCCCGGTACCACGCGGGCGCCTCGGCCTCCGGCCGGGAGAACCAGGCCCGCAGCGAGGCGATCAGCAGCAGGTCCAGCAGCCGGTCCAGATACACGCTCTGCCCGGGCTCGTCCCGGCTGATCTCCTCCTCCAGCACCGGCAGCAGCGGGCAGCGCCACACCTCGGCGGGCAGGTACGCGAGCGGCGGCAGGGCGTCCAGCAGCCGCTGCCCGACCTCGCCGCCCAGTTGGTACGTCCCGATCAGCATCACGGACTCGCCGTCGGTCCGGTCGCCCCAGGTCCGCACCCCCAGTTGCATGGACTCCGCGAGCGGCGCCCCGAACCGTGTGCTGCACACCCCGCCGGGCCCGATCCGCGCCCGGACCGGGCTCGCGGGAGTGTCCGCGCAGGTGTACGGATCGGGGCCGCGCGCGATGGCCAGGTCACCGGGGCGCAGCAGCACGGCGTCACCGCTGTCCGGCATGACCCAGGCGGCCGAGCGCGTCATGCACATCAGGGTGAGCGGAGCCCGGTCCTCGATGCGGATCGACCAGGGCGGGTCGAGCACGGCCCGCAGGAGGAAGGCGCCGCGGGCCCGGGGCCCGTCGAGCAGGCCGGCGAGAGCGTCCATGTCCGCAACTCTAGCCATGGGGACGGAGGTTGGACGTACGCGTATGCGCATGAGCCTGTCGAGCATGTTCCGTCCAGCTCGGCGGCGCGAGGCTTGGGCCATGACGACGAACGAGAACGTGAACACGGTGTTGGTGACGGCGGCCTCCGGCAAGACGGGGCGCCGGGTCGCGGAGCGGCTGACGGCGCGCGGCCTCGACGTGCGGGCCGGGTCCCGCACCGGCGCGGTCCCCTTCGACTGGGAGGACGAGAAGACCTGGGGTCCGGCGCTGGCGGGCGCGGACGCGGCGTACGTGACGTACTACCCGGACCTGGCGGCGCCGGGCGCGGTGGCGGCGATGCACGGCTTCGGCCTGGCGGCCGGGGAGCAGGGCGTGCGGCGGCTGGTCGTCCTCTCGGGCCGGGGCGAGCCGGAGGCGGTCCGGGCGGAGAACGCGCTCCGGGAGGCCTGGGGCGACCCCTCGGGCCTGACGGTGGTCCGGGCCGCCTTCTTCGCGCAGAACTTCAGCGAGGGGGCGCTGGCCGAAGGGGTCGCGGCCGGCGAGATCGCCTTCCCCGCCGGGGACACGGCGGAGCCGTGGGTGGACGCGGAGGACCTGGCGGACGCGGTCGTGGAGACGCTGGTCGCGCCGGGGCACGGGGGCGAGGTGTACGAGCTGACCGGCCCGCGGCTGCTGACCTTCGCGGAGGTGGCGGCGGAGCTGTCCCGGGCGACGGGCCGGGAGGTGCGCTACGTGCCGGTCACCGTACCGGAGTACGCCTCCGCCCTCCAGGGCCACGGGCTTCCGGCCGGAGAGGCGCAGTGGCTGGCGGGGCTGTTCGGGGGGCTTCTGGACGGGCACAACGCGTCGACGACGGAGGGGGTGCGGAGGGTACTGGGCCGGGCCCCGCGCGACTTCCGCACCTTCACGGCCACCACCTGGCCGACCGCCCCCTGACCGCGACCGCGCCACCGGCCGCCCCTTCCGCCCCTGCCCCGGGGGCGGCGGGGGCGGTCCCGCCGCCCTCGCACGGCTCCGGGGCGGCGGCGGTCCGCGTCCCGGCCGGCAACGGAGTTCCACAGAAGTTCCGCACGTCTCTTGCCGGGGGTAACCCGGGCCCATAACTTGCCGGTATGGAGCTGGAGTTGCGTCACCTGCGGACCGTACGGGCCATTGCCGACGCCGGGTCCCTGACGAAGGCCGCGGCCGCGCTCGGGCTCGCGCAGCCCGCGCTGAGCACCCAGCTCCGGCGCATCGAACGGGCCCTGGGCGGGCCGCTGTTCGACCGCGACCACACGGGTTCCCGGCCGACCCCGCTCGGCGAACTGGTCCTGGAGCGGGCCCGCGTGCTCCTCCCGGCCGTGCGGGAACTCCAGGAGGACGCGGTCCGCTTCGCCAATACCTGGGCGAACCTGGACCGTTTCCGGATCGGCGCCACGCACGGCCCCCTGCTGGGCGGGCTGGTGGACCGGCTGGTCACGGCGCGGCCCGGGGTGCCCGTGACGACGCACACCACCTGGTCGGTGGCGGAGATCAGCGGCATGCTCATCGAGGGGCGGCTCGACTTCGCGCTGATCGGCACGTGCGGCGAGAGCCGTCCGCCCGCGCAGGACCGGCTGCACTGGGAGGTCGTGGGCGTCGATCCGGTCTTCGTGATGCTGCCCGAGAGCCATCCGCTGGTGGGACAGTCCGAGCTCGAACTGTCCCAGCTTTCCGGCGAGTGCTGGACGGACGTGCCCGGCGAGGGCTGTTTCGCGGACTGTTTCACGGCCGCGTGCTCCGGAGCGGGATTCGCACCGACGCAGGTGTACGAGACCGACACGGCGTCCTGTGTGCACCTGGTGCAGGTGGGGCGGGCGGTGGGGCTGTGCCGGGCCACCTTCCCGCCGACGCCGGGCGTCGTCACCCGTCCGCTGGCCGGGGCGCCCCTGGCCTGGCGGCACCTGCTGGGCTGGCACCCGGGCGCCCCCGCCGCGGAGGCGGCGAAGGCGGTGTCCGGGTACACGGGCGTGGCCTACCAGGAGGCGATATCCCGCAGCGCGAGCTACACGCGCTGGCTGGCCTCCTCGCGCAGACCGGGCTTCGGCGCGCCGCGGACCTAGTCCGCCCCGTGCCCCGCCGCGATCTCCTCCACCCGCCGGGCCAGGTGGAAGTCCTTCTCGGTCACGGCCTCCCCCGCGCTGTGGGTGTTCACCGACAGCGCCAGCGTGCGGTGGCCGAGCACCAGCTCCGCGTGGTGGTCCAGCTCGTCCTGGATCTGCGCCACATGGACGACCATCGCGGCCGCCGCGAGGTGCGAGCCCAGCCGGTACGTCCGGGCGATCCGGTCCTCCTCCAGCGCCCAGCCGGGAAGCTCCCGCAACCGGTCCTCGATCTCCTTCTGCGACAACGGCTCCGTGGCCATGGCCGGTCTCCCTTCGTTCCTCGGCTGCCCCGCTCACGGGGTACGGACCAGCTTCCCACCGTCCCGGCCCCGGAGGCAGGCGCCCGGCCTCGGTTACCTTCGTCTGCATGACAACCCTCAGCACCGACACCGGAGTCGGCGTCCTGCTGCGCCACTGGCGCGAGACGCGGCGGCTCAGCCAACTGGAGCTGGCGCTGCGGGCCGACTCCTCGGCCCGGCACATCAGCTTCATCGAGACGGGGCGCGCGCGGCCCAGCGCCGAGATGGTGCTGCGGCTCGCCGAGCACCTGAACGTGCCGGTGCGCGACCGCAACGACCTGCTGCTGGCGGCCGGTTACGCCCCGCAGTTCACGGAGACCCCGCTCGACGACCCCTCGATGGGCGCGCTGCGCGCCGGGATCGACCAACTGCTGCGGGGGTACGAGCCGTACCCGGCGGTGGTCGTGGACGGGACGTACAACGTCATCGCCGCCAACAGCGGCATCCAGGCGCTCCTCAGGGGCGTCGCCCCCCACCTCCTCGCGAGCCCGAACGCGATGCGCCTGGCCCTGCATCCGGAGGGCCTGGCCCCGCGCATCCGCAACCTGCCCCAGTGGCGCGGGCACCTGCTGCACCAGATGGAGCGGCAGATAGCCCTGCTCAGGTCGGCCCCGCTGCGCGAGCTGTACGACGAGGTCGCGGGGTATCCGCTGCCGCCGGCCCACGACGGGGCGGACCGGGAGGCGCAGGCGCCCGAGGCGCACTTCGCGCTGCCGCTGCGGATCGAGCACGAGGGGCGGGTGCTGTCCTTCGTGTCGTCGATCTCCACCTTCAACACGCCCATGGACGTGACGGTCGCCGAGCTGGCCATCGAGACGATGCTCCCGGCGGACCCGGACACCGTCGCCCACCTGCGGGAGCGGGCCGCTCCGTAGCGTCGGCCGCCGGAGCCGTCCGCGGCGGGGGCCTCGCAAGGGGACGCGCGCCGGCTACCTCACCCGGAAGACCGGGCCGCGCGCGGTGAACGGCAGCGACGCGCCCTGCGGGATCAGGAACGCGTGCTCGCGCCTGATCCGCAGGACGTCGGTCCACCCGTCCGTGATGACCAGCAGCGGCGCCGACGCCGGGAAGTCGTCGGCCCGCAGCAGCAGGTCGATGCCCGGCTGGAGCGCGGTCCCGCCGCGCCCGCGCACCTTCACCCGGCCCGCGATCCCGGTGGGCGGCAGATAGCCCGCGTCGTACGGCGCGGCGTCGCAGAACACGACGCGCGCGGCCGGTACGTCGCGGGCCTCGGCGTACGAGGCGATCGCGCCCAGGGCCTTGCCGAGCAGCGTGCGGTCCATCGACCCGGACGTGTCGAGGACGACGCCGAAGGTGCAGCGGGCGGTCTCCTCGGGCGGGAAGTACCGCCCGGCGCGCGGGATGCCGGGGGTGGAGGCCTGCCGCCGCGACGGCCGGGAGTACGTCCGCAGGGCCTGCGGCCGGGGCACGAACTCGTCGAACCAGCGCGCCAGCCGGGCGTCCCACGGCACGGGCGGGTGGCTGAGCGCCTTGATCTCCTCCACCAGCCCGGCGGGCAGCAGCCCCCGCTCTCCGTACGCGTGCAGGTCGAAGCCCCTGGTCAGGCCGCGCCGGTAGAACTCGTCGAGGTCGACGTAGTCGCGGACCTGCCCGATGGGGCGGTCCAGGATGTCGCCGCGGCCCTTCCCGCGCAGGGTGGCGAGCCTCCGCTGCCGCCGCAGGTCGGTGGCGATGCGGTCGTACACCTCCTCGGTCGACAGCCCCTTCAGCGCGGCGTCGTACAACAGCCCCTCGGGCATCTCGCCGACCCGCATCTCGACCAGCCACCCGTTGACGACGTAGTCCGCGGCGACGTTGAAGAGGTACGGGTCCCGCCCTCCGGCGCGCTCGCCGTGCCGCAGGGCGGCGTGCAGCATCTCGTGCGCGAGGACGAAGCGCCACTCCTCGTCCTCGAAGCGCCGCAGCGGGTTGACGTAGATCTCCCCGGCGGTGGCGTCGACGGCGGCGACGGAGATGTCGTGCGTACGGGCCAGCTCGGCGTCGGCGACGACCTCCAGGCCCGCCGCGATGCCGCCGAGCAGCGGGTAGGAGGACACGAACCAGTTGAGCGCGCGGTCCCAGGGGTGCTGGCTCCGCCGCGCCCCGGTCAGGGTGTCGCGGCGGCCGCCCGCGACGTCCATGGCGGCGGAGACGGTGCGGGTGAGGGCGTGCGCGAAGGCGAGCTGGTGGTCGGGGACGGGCTCCCCCCAGAAGTTCCACGGCAGGAGGACCTGGTCGGGCTCGCTGCCGTTGGTCCCGCCGTACCGGAAGCGCTCCGGGATGCCGTCGCGGTGCCAGCGGGCGGCGAGCTCCTCCTCGTCGCTGCCGGGGTAGGAGGCGGCCAGGCCGTCCGGGGCGCGGCCCACGGGCGAGCCGGTCAGGAACCGGTTCACGACGGTGCAGCGGGCGGCGAGCTGGGCGGGGGTGGGCCGGGGCCGGTCGCCCTTGTGGGCGGGGACGTGGCCGAAGCCCAGGTGGAGGAGGGCGTGGGCGAGGGCCCAGGCCCAGTCGCGGGGGTCGGCGCGGTGCTTGGGGTGGGCGTGCAGGGTGCCGTTGGAGTCGACGGAGACGAGGCCGTCGTACGACACCTGGGTGCACTTCTCGGCGCGGCAGACGGTGGCGGAGACGGCGGCGAGGGCCGGGTTGCGCTTGACGAGGGCGAGGCCGGCGGCGAAGGCCTCGGCGGCGGGATCGTTCTTCTGCTTCTTCCCGTTCGGCACGGGGCTCCTTGGGGGCGGCTGAGGCGCGGGGCGGTCAGGGGCGGGGGGGGGGGGGGGGGGGGGCGGCCCAGGGGGGGCGGGGGGTGGGCCAAACCCCCCCCCCCCCCCCCCGCCCCCCCCCCCCCCCCCCCCCCCCCCCCCCCCCCGCCGGCGCCGCCCCCGGGCGCGGCCCGCCCGGGGGCGGGCCGGGCCCCCGCCGGCGACGGCCAAGGGGCTGCGGGGGTTGCCCCTACCGCACCCCCCGCGCACGCCCCCGCCCCCGCCCCTCACCTGCGTGCCTCCACCAGCCGTGGCATGTCGCGGGCCGCCTCGACCAGGAACCACGGCGGAAGCACCGGCTGGCCCGAGTCGTCCTCCGCGATGACCGTCTGCGCGACCTCCACCGAGATCTCCGCCAACTGCACCAGCAGCGACTTCGCCCGGTAGGCGGTCTGCTGCATGCTCGGCGACACATGCGCCCGCTCCGCGGGCAGCTCCTTCGCCAGCCGTCCCCGGAAGGCCTCCGCCAGGTAGTACAGGAGGTCGCGGTCCTCCAGCCGGTTCGGCCACGACGCGTCCCCCTTGAGGATCGCGTCGAGCCCGTACGCATGACGGACGATCTTCGCGTACCCGCAGAAGGACACCGCGTGCGCCGGCGTCAGCGTCCCGTGGGCGACGACCTTCAGCGTCTCCTCGTCCAGGGACGGCCCGAAGGAGTGCAGCGCGTCGGAGAGCATGTGCCAGGAGCGCGGCGTGGAGAAGGGTTCCTCGGTCTTCGGCGCGGGCGACCACAGGTGGTCGGGGCGGTCGCCCAGGTAGTCGACCACCCACGGGTGGATCCCGTTCTCCCCCGCCCACACCAGCCAGTCCGTCGCCGAGGCCCGCAGGTGCACATGGGTGAGCCGGTTGACCAGCGCGGACGCGATCGGACGGGCCAGCGCGTTGTCGGAGGACCGGTTGCCCGCCCCGATGACGATCGACCCGGCGGGCAGCTCGTAGGAGCCGATCCGGCGGTCGAGGATGAGCGAGTAGAAGGCCTTCTGGACGTCGGGCGTCGCCGCGTTCAGCTCGTCCAGGAACAGGCAGTACGGCTCGTCCCGCGCGATCGCCTCCGGCGGGCAGAACACGGACCGCCCGTCCCGGATCTGCGGCACCCCGATGAGGTCCTCGGGCGCCAGCTGCGTACCGAGCAGGCTCACGCACTCCAGGCCCAGCGAGTCCGCGAACTTCCGCACCAGCGAGGACTTGCCGATGCCGGGCGCGCCCCACAGGAAGACGGGCCGGACGGTCGCCAGGCCGAGCAGCAGCTCGGGCATCCGGGCGGGAGTGACGGTGACGGCAGCCTGCACGCGACGGGTCCTTCACAGCAAAGGGGATACGGGGGTGAACGAATGTCCGGTACGCGCCATCATGGGCGTACCGGACATCGGTCCGCATCCGAATTAAGCGCCCGTCAGGCGGCAGCCGCCCGCTTCCTGCGCGCCGACATGACGGCGTACACGACCACGCCCACGAACAGGAAGAGGACTCCCTGGTAGACCGCCGCGTACCCGGATCCGGCGACCAGCCACATCGAGAAGCCCGTGGCCAGCGCGGCGAGTACGCCGTCCCGCACCAGCCGCCCGCGGTCGACCCGCCCGGACTGCCCGGAGATGAGGAAGTACAACTGGGCGGCGGTGGCGAGCAGGTACGGGACCGTCGCCGTGAACGTGGTGACCAGCACCAGGATCTCGAAGACACCGTCCGAGCCCGCCGTGTAGTTGTAGACGGTCAGCAGCGACGCCAGGACCACCGTCACGAGCACGCCGACGGTCGGCACCCCGCGCTTCTTCGTGGCGAAGACGGACGGGAAGAGCCCGTCCTTGGCGGCCGCGTACGGGGTCTGCGCGCTGAGCAGCGTCCATCCGTTGAGCGCGCCGAGGATGGAGATCACGGCGGCGCAGGCCACGACCGTGCCGCCCCAGGTGCCGCCGAACATGTGGTTGACGGCGTCCGAGAAGGGCGCGCCGGAGTCGACGAGCCGGTCGTGCGGGACGTTGCCGAAGACCGACAGCGTGCCGAGCAGGTAGACGAAGGCCGCGCCGAGGGTGCCGAGGACGGTGGCGCGGCCGACGTTGCGCCGCGGGTCGCGCACCTCGCCGGCGCTGACGGCGGCCGACTCGACGCCCAGGTAGGAGAAGAGCAGGATCGCGGCGGACGCGGAGACCGCGCCGACCGCGCCGGAACCGTCGGCCCGGAACGGGCCGAGGTTGTCGGCGGAGAAGGTGAAGAGGCCGCCCACCGCGACCAGCAGCAGCGGGGCGAACTTGAGCACCGTCGCCACGACCTGCACCGCGCCCACGTACCGCGTGCCGGCGAAGTTGGCGGCCGCCGGCAGCCATTGGACGACCAGCGCGGCCAGCATCATGGCGAACTTGGAGTCGCCGAGCGGGACGAGCACGTCGAGGTAGCCGACGGCCGCGACGGCGAGCGCCGCGTTCGACACCCAGGCGGTGATCCAGTAGCTCCAGGCGGAGAGGAAACCGGCGAAGTCGCCGAAGGCCTCGCGGGCGTAGACGTACGGACCGCCCGTCCGCGGGTGCTGGTGGGCGAGCTTGCCGAAGACCAGCGCGAGGCAGATCGCCCCGAGGGTCAGCAGGCCGAACGCGAGGAGGCTGATGGTGCCGAAGGGGGCCACGGACGCCGGCAGCAGGAAGATCCCGCCGCCGATGATGTTGCCCATGACCAGCGTCGTGGCGGCCGGCAGGCCGAAGCGCCGCGCGTGCTTGCTGTGTCCTTCGGGGTGCTCAGCCGGATCCGACTGCGGAGCGGTTCCGGTGTCGTGCATGGGGTGGTGCCTCTCGCCGTACGAAGTGCCCAGGGTCGCCGGGCGACGCCCATGGTCGGGTACGGGGAAGCATGCGCAAAATCACGCCTTTTCATCCTGTACGGCACGGCTTGCCACCGGAAAAACTTCTTCCGCTTCCGCTTCGGGCCGGGATTCCTGCGCGGTGCCGACGGGCACCTGGGGCCCCTGGCATTCGCGCAGCCAGCGGCGGAAGACCTGGTGGAGGGCTTCCGCGCCGACGAGCTCGGCCCCTTCGGGGGCGGGCTGCGACAGGGCGAGCGGCCACAGCAGGAAGGGGCGCGACTGTTCGCCGCCGAGGCCGCCGTGCGAGCCGATCTGCGCCTCGAAGGCGTGCACCCGGCCGGTCTCCGGGTCGTACGAGGAGTTGACCATGATGTCGGCGGCGTGCGGGAAGGCGTCGGTGCGCCGGATCGCGTCGGCCGCGCCCTCGCCGAAGGGCGTCAGCGGGCCCTCGCCGTCGCGCAGTTCGGCCAGCGGGACCTCCGCGCCGTGCCCGCCGAGCACCACCGCGCCGTGCTCCTCGCTCCGTACGAGCAGGAAGCCGACGCCCGGATGACCGGCCAGCATGCGCAGCAGGGCGGGGTGGCGGCGGTCGATCTCCTCGCGGGAGGCACGCCCCTCGATGTCGGGGAAGCTGATCAGGCCGAGGTTGCCGGAGGCGAGCACGACCGGGTCGGAGTCGTCCGACCCGGCGGGGCGGGAGAGCGCCGCCTCGTTGAGGTCGACCGGCCGGTGCAGCACCGTACGGACGGCGTCGCGGGCCTCGGCGCCGCTCCTGGTGCGCTGGGCGCGGCGCGGGACGGGCAGCCCGCAGCTCGCGCGCACGTAGTCGCGCAGGGTCAGGCCGAAGCGGGCCTCGAAGGTCTCGCCGGGGCTCTGGCCGTGGTCGGAGAGCAGCACGATCCGGTAGGCGCGCGGGGCGTGTTCGGCGACCCCGGCGATCAGTGCGAGCGAACGGTCGAGGCGGCGCAGGATCGCGTCGGCGTCCCGGCTGCGCGGCCCGGAGTGGTGGGCCACCTCGTCGTACGAGACGAGGTCGGCGTAGACGGCGGTGCGGCCGGAGAGGACGTCCCCTATGACGGCGGCGACCACGACGTCGCGCTGGACGACCGTGGCGAAGGCCCGGATGAAGGGGTAGAGGCCGCCGCGCCCGACGCGCGGGCTCTCCTTGCGCAGCCGCGAGCGGACGGAGGAGTGGATCTCGCGGCAGACCTCGGTGACGAAGGACATGGCGGTGCGGACGGCGTTGGCGGGGTCGGAGAAGTACGCGAAGTACCCGGCGCGGGAACGGTTGCTGGGGCCGCGGCGGGCGGCGATGGACAGGACCAGGGCGAGCTGGTCGGCGCCGCCGGAGAAGAGGTTGCCGCGGCTGGCGCCGTCGTAGGTGAGCAGGCCGCCGTCACCGGTGCGTTCGATCGCCCGGTGCTGGAGCTCGGCGGTGCTGGCCGGGCTGGAGCACACCATGGTGCGCCCGGTCTCCTTCTCGTACCAGCGGAAGGCGGGCACGTCGTGGTTGGTGCCGTGCAGGATGCCGAGCTGGCTGGCGCCGGTCTGGCTGGACCAGTCGGTGCGCCAGGCGGTGAGCCGGTGGCTGGGCAGGGCGCCCTCGACCAGGGCGGCGACGGTCGGCATCAGCCCTCGGTCGAGGGCCCGCTTGAGCGTGTCGTGGCCGAGGCCGTCGAGCTGGAGGAAGACGGTGCCGGGCATGCCGTGCCGCCCGGCGTCCCGCCCGCCGCCGCGGCGGCGCAGCGCCAGCCGGGAGAGCCTGCGCCGGTAGGCCTCGTCGTCGCGGACGGCGAGCGCGGTGGAGGTGGCCGAGGCGACGGCGGACATGACGGCGGCGACGACCACCGCGGTCTCCGGGTCGGCCTTCCCGTTGCCCTCGGGCAGCACGCTGAGCGCGGCCAGCAGCAGCGAGCCGTTGATGAAGAAGGCGAGCAGCCCCAGCACGAGCGCCGGCACGAGGAGCAGCGCGCGCACCACGAGGGGCCACACCAGCGCGGACAGCAGCCCGAACGCACCGGCCGCCCACACGGCCGTGAGGGCGACGTCGGTCAGGGACTGCGAGTCGTCGCCCTGGAGCTGGAACTCCGGGAGGATTCCGGCGAGCGCCAGCAGGGTGAGCGTGGACACCGCCCAGACGGTGGTCACGCGCAGCAGCGTGCCGCCCGCACGCCAGCCGATTCTTCGCCAACGCCGTTCGGCCACCACGCCGCGCCCACCCCTGTCGGTCGTCCTCGGCCCCCCGGTGCTGCTCGGGCCCCTGCTGTCCGGCCAGCCTGTCACAGCGGGCGGGCCGCGCCCGGTACGACCCCGTCACGGCGGGACGCACCGCCCGTGCGGGCGTCAGCAGCCGTCATAGCCGGCCGTGGGCATGGACAGCCTGCGGTGCACCCCGGCCTTCATGGCCGCGCTGTAGACGGGTTCGTCGAGCCCGGCGGTCTCCAGCCGGACGCCGCGCCGCTCGCACTCGGCGAAGAAGTCCGCGACGGAGCGCACGGCGCGGTCCAGGACGCGTTCGTTGGCGGTGACGAAGAAGTCGGCGTGCCCGGCGTCGATGTCGGCCCACAGGGCCCGGTGGTCGTGCGGCAGCGCGTGCACGACGAGTTGGCGGGTGAGGACGTACCCCTTGTCAGCGGCCCAGCGGGCGCACATGGCGTGCTGGCTGCGGGTGTCGACGAGGAAGGGGTCGCGGTCGAGCTCTTCGAGGGGGGTGAGACTGGCGATGACGGCGACCCGGACGTCCGCACGGGGCGGGGCGCCCGCCGCCGGGGCCGCTTCCGCCGGGACTGGGGCCGCTTCCGCCGGGGCCGGGGCCGCCGAGTCCGTGGTCGTGCCCGCCGAGTCCGTGGTCGTGCCCGTCGGGTTCGCGGCCGTGCCTAACCCGGCCGCGCCCGCCGTGCCCGCCGTGGCCGTGTCCGCCGCCGAGGAGTGCGTACGCGACTCGTCCATGACCCGTCCCCTTCGCCGCTGTCGCCGCCGACCCTACTCCGGTCCCCCGGGTGGCGAGGAGGAGCGCACGGGTGGCGCGGCGCGTCCGAAGGAGCGCCGTAGGGTGGTCCGCACGTCGCGGAGGGAGGGCGCATCACTGTGAGCAGCGCCGGAACGGTCATCACCTGGTGGGGCCATGCCACCTGCACGGTCGAGGACTCCGGGGTGCGCGTGCTCACCGACCCGCTGTTCGTACGCCGCTTCGCGCACCTGCGGCGGCGCAGGGGCGCGCTGCCGACCGCCGACGCCGCCCGCGCCGACGTGGTCCTCATCTCCCATCTGCACTCCGACCACCTGCATCTGCCCTCCCTGGCCCGGCTGCCCGCGGGCACGCTCGTGGTGGTGCCGCGCGGGGCGGTGCGCGCGGTCCCGGCGCTGCGCCGCCTGCGCACGGTGGAGGTGTCCGCGCGGGACAGCGTCCGCGTCGGGGCGCTCACCGTCCGCGCGGTGCACGCCGAGCACGACGGCCGCCGCCTCCCGGTCGGCCCGCACCGCTGCCCGGCGCTCGGGTACGTCGTCGAGGGCGCCTCCTCGACCTACTTCGCGGGGGACACGGGCCTGTACGACTCCCTGGCCGAGGCCGTGGGCCCCGTCGACACGGCGCTGCTCCCGGTCGGCGGCTGGGGCCCGAACCTGGGCCACGGCCACCTGGACGCGGGCCGCGCGGCGCAGGCCCTGGCGGCGCTGGCCCCCCGGCACGCCGTGCCGGTGCACTACGGGACGTACTGGCCGATCGGTCTCGACGCGGTGCGGCCGCACGAATTCCACGCGCCGGGAGCCGAGTTCGTCCGCAAGGCGGCGGTGCTCGCGCCCGAGGTGGCCGTGCACCGGCTGGAGCACGGCGAGAGCGTGCGGACGGCGGACGGCCGGTGAGCGGGGGCGGACGGGTGCCGGCGCGGTGGGTGCTGGACGTGGCGCAGGCGGTGGACGTGCAGGTGCCCGCCGAGGCGACCCAGCAGGCGCTCGGCTACCCGATGCTCTTCGCGCTGGTGGTGCTGGGCGCCCTGGTGCCGGTGGTCCCGACCGGCGCGCTGGTCAGCACGGCGGCGGTGGTGGCCCTGCACCAGAACGTCCCGGCGCTCTCGCTGGCGGTCGTCTTCCTGGTCGCGGCCTCCGCCGCCTTCGTCGGCGATCTGTCCCTGTACTGGCTCGGGGTGCGGGGCGTCCGCTCCGAGCACGGCTCGAAGTGGCTGGACGCGCTGCGCAAGCGGGCCCCGCAGCACCGCCTGGAGCAGGCCCGGAACAAACTGGAGAACCACCGCTCCCAGGTGCTCACCCTCTCCCGGCTGGTCCCGGCGGGCCGGATACCGGTGATGCTGGCCTGTCTGCTGGCGAAGATGCCGCTGCGCCGCTTCGCCCGCGGGGACGTGCCGGCCTGCCTGGCCTGGGCGGCTGCCTACCAGTTGATCGGGGTGCTGGGCGGCAGCCTCTTCGCCCGCCCCTGGCAGGGGGTGGCGGCGGCGATCGCGGTCACGCTGCTGATCAGCGGTGTGCCCTCGCTCTGGCGCAGGGTGCGCCGGTCCGCCTGAGGACCGCTTCCAGGGCCCGGCGGGGGTCAGTCCAGGACCTGCGAGGCGCCCACGCCCAGGTCCCAGAGGTCCTCGCGGGGCCGGCCCGAGGCCGCCCAGGCCGCGCGGACCCGGGTCAGGGGTTCCAGCACCGGTTCGGCGGACAGGACGAAGGTTCCCCAGTGCATGGGGGCCATCCGGCGGGCCCCCACGTCGCCGCACGCCCGCACCGCCTCCTCCGGGTCCATGTGCACGTCCTGGAGCCACCACCTGGGGTGGTACGCCCCGATGGGCAGCAGCGCCAGGTCGATCCCCGGATGGCGCTCGCCGATCTCCCGGAACCAGTGCCCGTACCCGGTGTCCCCCGCGAAGTACACCCGCTGCCCGGCGCCGTCCGACAGCACCCAGCCGCCCCACAGCGTCCGGCAGGTGTCGGTCAGCGACCGCTTGCTCCAGTGGTGCGCGGGCACGAAGTCCAGCCGTACGCCGCCGAGTTCCGCCCCCTCCCACCAGTCCAGCTCGGTGACCCGGGTGAACCCCCGCCGGCGACACCAGCGCGCCAGCCCGGCCGGTACGAACAGCGGGGTGTCGCGCGGCAGCCGCTTCAGGGTGGGCGCGTCGAGGTGGTCGTAGTGGTTGTGACTGATGACGACGGCGTCCACGGGCGGCAGGTCCGCCCAGCGCACGCCCACCGGCGTGACCCTGGGCGGCGTCCCGAGGATCTTCCGGGACCACACCGGGTCGGTGAGCACGGTGAGCCCGCCGACGCGCACCACCCAGCTGGCGTGCCCCGCCCAGGTGACGGCCACCGCGGGGGCGTCCACGGCCGGCAGCGGCCCGGGCTCGTACGGCAGCCGGGAGACGTCCCGCAGGCCGTCGCGCCCCGGCCGGATGGCCTTCTCGCGGGCCAGCCGGGCCAGTGCCCGTACGCCCGGGAGCGGGGCGGTGAGGCGGTCGGCGAAGGTGCGGGGCCAGGGGGCGGTGCGGATCTCGCCGACGGGGCGGGTGACGGGGGCGGGCGCGGCCGTCCGGGGGTGTTCCGCGAGGCCGCCGGGGGTGCGGCCGGCGGAGCGTTCCGGCGGGTCGGTGAGTTCGGTCTGTTCCGTCATCGAGAGGCTCCGTTCGGTGGCGTGCAGCGGTACCGCGGCCGGGGTCCGCGCGTCATGTGCGGCGGGCGCGGCCCAGTTCGGCGAGGGCCGCCGCCAGGTGGTTCAACGCTTGCTCGGGATGCGGCAGTTCAAGCGGGTCCCGTGCCCTCAGGGACTCGGTGCGCTGCGCGGGGGTTGCTCCCAGCAGCGGCGCGGTGGACAGCCGTACGCACAGGGCCCCCGGCGAGTCGCCGAAGCGGTGGCCGCCGGGGACGGGGGTGCCCAGGCGGGCGGTGAGGTACTCCTCCAGCTCCGTGGAGTCGGTGACGCCGCGCTCGGCGAGCCCCGCGCGCAGCGGCCCGAGGTCCGCGTAGAGGTGCCGCCCGGCGACCGGCGGCAGGGCGAGCGCCCCGGCGTCGAGGACCGCCCGGTGCAGCGCGCCCTGGACGCGGGCGTGCAGCGCGGCGGCGACGGCGGCCCGCTCGACGACCGGCCCGGGGTCGTCCAGGGCGTACGCGGCGGCCTCCGCGACCGGTGCGGGGACGGTCGCGCCGAGCGCGGCGAGCACGTCGAGGGCGCGGGCGCGCAGGGCCGCGCCCGCCGCGGTGGCGGGCACCCGGGCGACGGCGACGGGCCAGGTGGCGGGGGTGAACGCGCCCGCGAGGTCGGAGAGCACGACGACCTGGTCGGGGAACATCTCGGCGGGGCTGAAGAAGACCGTCTCGCGGGGCCGGTGCACGGTGTCGCGCCAGGTCTCGTCGCTGACCACGGTGAGCCCCTCGGCGACCGCGACCTCGCAGACGGCGCGCACCGTCCCGGGCGGGGCCAGGGTGGCCGTCGGGTCGTCGGGCACGGACAGCAGCAGGAGCCGGGGCCGACCGCCCTCGGCCCGTATCCGCGACACGGTCTCCAGCAGGGCGTACGGATCGGGTACGCCGCCGCACTCGGCCGGTGTCGGCACGTGGAACGAGGAGCGCACCCCGGCCAGCAGCCGCACCTGGGCGGCCCACCAGGCGGGGCAGGGCCGGGGCAGCAGCACCTCGCCCCCGGCGGCGGCCATCAGGGCGAACAGCAGCGGCGGCCCGCCGGGGGCGGCGAGCACCGCGTCGGCCTCGACGCCGATGCCGCGTCGCCGCCAGTGGCCGACGGCGGCGGCGCGCAGGGCCGCGCCGCCGCCGGGCGGCTCGCAGCCGGTGCGCCCCACGGCGGCGGCCAGCACGTCGGCGAGCTCCGGCAGGACGGGCAGCCCGGGGTCGGGAGCGGGCGGCCCGTGACGGACCCGCCCGCGCTCGGCGGCCTGGGCCCGCCCTTCCGCGGCGCGCGCGGGGTCCTCCGGAGCCGTCCGCTGCATGCCTGAAACCTCCGCCGGGTGCCGGGATCACGTCGCCAGGACTTCCGCCCTGACCCCTTTGCCCTTTATACGTAGCTCTGCGGCGGACCGCCTCCCGTACGGGAGGCGGTCCGCCGACGGCACGGCGGCAGACATGGTGCGGGGGGGGGGGGGGGGCTCGGGCCGCCGCGCCCCACCCCGGGGGTGGGGGGGGTCCTT